>CATKYJ010000089.1 GCA_949840885.1 uncultured Acetatifactor sp. | reverse complement strand
GGGGATATTTCAGTCGCGGATGAGATCTACATCGTCTGCGGCTACACGGACATGAGGCGCTCCATCGACGGCCTGTGTGGGATCGTGCAGGAGAGACTCCGCATGGATCCCCGCCGCAGCGCCCTCTACCTCTTCTGCGGCAGGCGCTGTGACAGGATCAAGGCTCTTTTATGGGAGCGTGACGGTTTCCTGCTCCTTTATAAGAGGATGGAGGTCCAGGGGCGTTTCCGATGGCCGAGGAATTCCGAAGAGGCAAAGGCCATCTCCTGGCAGCAGTTCGACTGGCTCATGTCTGGGCTGGAGATCGAACAGCCAAAGGCATTCCGGCCGCCGGAAAATATCGGTAAGGTTCAGGAACCGGGAGCCTGCTGACAGGTGCCAAAAACATCCAAAAACACTGTAAAACTGGCTGTTTCCCGCTTCTCCAAAGACGCTTTTTGTGGTAAAATAAGGGCATCTGGGAAGGAAGCGCAAAGAAATGGCAAAAGACCCGAAAGACTCCAGGATCATGGAGTATAAGGATACGATCAGCCAACTGAATATGACAATCAAAAGCCAGAATGAACTTATCGTCTCCCTGCAAAAGACCATTGACTCAAACAATGAGGCGATGGCCGTGATGAATGAGAAGATTGATTACCTTACAAAAAAGCTTTTCGGCACATCCAGCGAAAAATCCAAAAATGTGGAGGGGCAGCTCAGCCTTTTTGATGAAGCGGAGCAGGAGGCAGGGGCTTACGAAGAACCGGAGGCAGAAGGAACTGTTGTCAAAGAGCATACCCGCAAGGCAAAAGGCACGCATGCGGAACTTTTCAAAGGCGTGCCCGTAAAGGATGAGGTCATCCCACTTTCTGAAGAGCAGAAGCACTGCGGGGACTGCGGCGCGGAAATGGAGGTCATCGGCAGGGAGTTTGTCCGCCAGGAATTCCGGTTCACCCCTGCAAAGGGCGAGGTCGTCAACATCTACCGTGAGACGGCGAAGTGCCCGGCGTGCAGCCAGGCCCCTGCCATGGAAAGGGCGGTTTCGTTCGTCAAAGCCCATGTGCCGGAGGCGCTGATCCCCCACAGCTATGCATCGGCATCCGCCGTGGCATGGACGATGTACCAGAAGTACGCCAATTCTTTGCCCCTGTACAGACAGGAGCAGGACTGGAAGCAGACGGGCGTCACCTTAAGCAGGGCAACACTCGCAAACTGGGTCCTGTACTGTGCCGGGAATTATTTTTCCCCGCTGTATGATTACTTCCACCGGGAACTGATAAAGAGGCGGTTCTTAATGGCGGATGAGACAAGGGTCCAGGTACTGAAGGAGCCGGAACGGAAGGCGGAAACGGATTCGTTCATGTGGCTGTTCCGCACAGGGGAGGACGGCCTTGCCCCCATCATCCTATATAAATATACGCAGACCAGGGCCGGATTTAACGCGGCGGATTTCCTGAAAGGCTTCAAGGGCTATCTGGAAACGGACTGCTACCAGGGCTACAATTCCCTGGCGGACGTAAAGCGGTGCTGCTGCTGGGCGCACCTGCGCAGATACTTCGTGGAGGCGGTACCCAAAGGGAAAGAACTGGATTACGGCAATCCTGCCGCCCAGGGCGTACAGTACTGCAATAAGCTGTTTGAATATGAGAGGCGGTCCCATGAAAAAGGGCATACCCATGAACAGAGGAAGGAATACCGGCTGAAAAAGGAGGTGCCGGTGCTGGAAGCTTTCTGGGAATGGGTATCAGGGCAGTCACCCAAAAAGGGGACGCGCTTTGAGAAGGCGGTGAGCTATGCCCAAAACCACAAAGAGCAGTTTATGACATACCTTGAGGACGGCAGATGCAGTTTTTCCAATAACTTAAGCGAGAATGCCATCCGCCCGTTCACGGTGGGCCGGCGAAACTGGCTGTTCAGCGATACACCGAAAGGAGCGGAGGCCAGCGCCATTGTCTATACCATGGTGGAAATGGCCAAAGCTCATGGCCTGAACATCTATAAATATCTGAACCATCTGCTGGAACATCTGCCGGAAACAAGGATGAGGGAGAGCGAATTATCCAGGCTGGCCCCGTGGGCTCCGGAAATCATCAGCAGGTGCTCTGGTGCCATGTAGAGTAAAATGCTTGCGTCTTGCAAGGCTGTATAGAGTAAAATACTTGCAGTTCCTACATTCTATTACAAGGGGCTGCTTTATTTTTGTCCATTCGTAGGATTACCAAGCGCTTACGCCCCTGCAGTCGATCTGCTTCATCACTTTCTGCATTTGGGGGATTTCATTGCTCTTCTCATCAATCCGGGTGGAGGAAAGGCTGATCCCCCATTCGGTGGACATTACGTTAAACTCCTGGAGGTT
>CATKYJ010000088.1 GCA_949840885.1 uncultured Acetatifactor sp. | reverse complement strand
GAATACCGATATAGCGAAGATATTTCTCCGGCGTATAGTCTCCATAATAGCCCAAGTCCTGGGGAAGATACCCTATTTTCTCCCGGTACGCACCGTCCAGCCTGCGGATGTCCTCCCCATCGTATTAGATCTGTCCCTCTGTGGGGAAGAGCAGCGTGGTAATCATTTTCATCAGCGTGGTCTTCCCGGCCCCGTTGGGCGCCAACAGCCCGTAGACGCCGTTATCCAGCTCCAGCTTCACATCCGTCAATACCATTCTCTGCACCTTTCAGACACTTTCCGATCTTACGGATGGTTCCCCGTCTCATAACACCACCTGGCGATATCGGAAATCAGTCCCGCCGGAACCGTCCCGCTGTAAGGGAGCTGTATGGTTCCCTTGCTGGTCTTGTATCCTTTCAGACGCTCGGAAAACTCCCTGACAGCCTCCGGCCCCGGATACAGGCCCACATGATTTTTGAAACCGGCAAACTGGATGATATTATGCCCCTTCCAATAAGTCGGCATGCTCCATGAAATCCGCTCCTCCGCCTCCGGCAGCGCCGCGCAGAGCGCTTCCCTTATTTCCTTCAGATATCCCTGCACCGCTTCCGGCTGTGCCGCAATGTATTCATCTACTGTTTCCGGCGCTTTCCCGCAGTAATGGCTCTGCTCCTGCCTCTTAAAGGCACGCCCGCACTTTGGACACGTCCACATCTTTATCCCTCCTAGTCTCATTCCCGTTCCCTGACCGTCACCAGGACCTGGTCCCCCGGTTGCTTCCCTATCCGGAATGTCGATGGCTCCCGCCCCAGTCCTAACGGCACTGTGAACAGGAACAGCAGGCGGCCGGAACAGGAGAACCCTAACAGCGCGGCGGCTGTTTCCAGTTTAGGCTCAAACATGGTTCACACTTCCCTGACATATCTGTCCGTCCCTGTGCACAGCCATGTCCGGTCTCCCTCCTGTTCCAGGCGGAAGACAATCCCATCCCGGGTAGTTTCCGAAATCAGGCAGGTCTCCTTTTCGTTCCGGGAATCGCATACAAGGGGCACCACCGGGTATTCCTCATGCTCCGTAGTGAAAATCAGCACGTTTTCCTCATTGATGCTCTCCAGACAGATTCTGCCGAAAATATCCTCCCCTCCCTCTGCCGTGAAGCAGGCTCCCGCCAGATTGGGCCATAAGGCTCCGGGGGACGGGTATCCGGCGTTCTTCTGGCAGAAGGCCACTCCCCACCTTATGTAGTAGACCTTTCCATCATATTCCTCCGCTGTAATCCGGTCATGCTCCCCTTTTACGAAGGCTTTCCCGTCCCACTGGAAGCCGCTTAGCCCCTCTTCCCTTTGCCAGGCCCCTCCCTTTTGCAGGGTCTCCGTGTACAGCGTTTCTTCTTGTACGGAAAAGCGGTTAACGCTGGTGCTTCCGTATGCCAGTCCGCTGTATCTGCCGGGGACTTCCAGGAGCGCGCTTTGTTTGATGCCGGCGGGTTCCGATGCCTGGGCGCTTTGTTTTTCTATATTGCCAGGTTCTGATGCCTGGGAGCTTTGATTTTCGCCACTACTGGGTTCTAATCCCAGAGTGCTCTGCTTTTCGATGCTGTCAGATTCCGGTTTCTGGGAACTCTGCTTTCCGCTGCTGCCAGGTTCCGGTGTCTGAGAGCTTTGATTTTCAACACCATCCTCTCCGTTCTTTTCAATAAGCTTCAGGGCTTCCCCGCCAATGTCCTCCAGCACCTCAAGCCATGGGGCATCGCCGTCATTGGTGGCTGAAATCGCCAGTGACAGCCCGCGGGCAGGGCCCACCAGTCCCGTTATCTGCTCCCGCAGCCACCGGATATAGGGCTTGCCTGTCACTGCCTCCACTACTTCCGCCACCAGGTCGAAGCCGTCATTGCCGTAGCTGGAAAAGCTGCCCGGCCTGGCCTGCAGCTTCACTGTCTGCCAGTATGCCGGTGTGTTCCGGTATTTTCCCGTATAAAGCTCCTCTTCTTCCTCCAGGTCAAGATGGTCGTGGAGGTTCGTCCCCGGGATTCCGGAAGAGTGGTTCAGGAGCATCCGGACGGTGATCTCCCCGCACCTTTCGTCCGCCATCCTCCAGTCCGGCAGGTATCTGCGCACCGGTTCGTCCAGGGATATCCTTCCCTCTTGCACCAGCTTCATGACAGCCGCCGACACATAGATTTTGGAGACAGAGCCTACATTATATAGGTCATCCACCCGGGCCGGGCTGTCATCGAATCCCCTTGTGCCGGCACAGGCCGCCGCCAGGAGCCCTTCCGGCCCGCAGACTGCGGCACAGGCCGCCGTGGTTTTCTTTTCCCGGACAATCCTTTCCAGCTTCTCCTGTATCCGCTCCGCCAGCGCCAGGCTGCTCCCGCTGCATCTGCCATCCTGTATGCTCATTGCTTTTCTCCTTATTATGGTTCCGCATCTGCCCCGCCCAGCACCCGGACATGGGCTGTTTTCATTTAGCTCTTGGTATTTCTTAGCTGGACTTATGGATCTGTATCTCTATTTTTCAATCTTTATTCTCATCCCTTTGCCATTGTATCCAAATGGTACTGCCTCAAATCCACAGCTCTCATAAAATTTCTCCATACCTCTAATTGATATCAAATTAATAGTACTGTATTCTCCAGCCATAGTTTCATTTTTTATAGCATCTATTATGGAATTTACAAGTTTTTTTCCTATTCCTTGTTTTTGATATTTTGAGCTGACTACTACGTCAACTAAAAGATATGACATACCATCCCCAATGGCTCTGGCCATACCGACTGTTTTGCTATCGTATGTCGCCTTTTTTATAATTGTGCTATTCCTTATAGCTTTTTCAACAATGAGTGGATTTTTTATTTCCCAGCCTACTTCTACCCTCAATTTATTATATTCATCTACGTTTATATCATCGTGTATTTCAATCATCATTTTCACCATTCCTCTAATCGCAAATTCATCCAAAAACCGACCGCTGTTTTTCGTTTTTCAGATTCTTTCAATCACGCAGCTATGCGCTTTCTTTTTTGCATCATAGCCGATTCCCACCAGCACGATCTCGCCGCCATAGTCCTTCAATACGGCAGGGTAATTCCGCTCTTTCACCTGTCGGATTGCTCCCT
>CATKYJ010000087.1 GCA_949840885.1 uncultured Acetatifactor sp. | reverse complement strand
AACGGTTTCCCATGTCAAAATTCCAGGCACCGCCAAAATAGTCTTCCGTGCCCGTTCCGCAGATGGTCGGATAATCCGTGTCACCGTCTAAGTAAAACTTAAATTCTCCTTCTCCCCACCAGCCTGTCTTTTGTGTTGTTCCTGCTGTCTGCTCCGTTCCTGTCTTCTCTATCTCTTCCGCTGCCCGCGCTGCTCCTGTCCTTTATGTTGCTCCTGCTGTCCTCGCCCTGCCTGACTTCTTCTCCGGCTCTGTGGATTCTGCTTTCAGTGCCTCCCTCCGCTCCCACGGTTTTCGCAAGGCTCAGCGCCTGTCTGTAAGCCTGGTTCAGCTCCACAAAGTATTCAGGCTCCTCCTCCGGGTGGTGGAGTCTGGACTGGGCCGCATAGGCGCTGCGGATGGTCTTTTTATCGGAAGTGGGGGCTATGCCCAGAAGTGTCCATATCTCACTGGTCATTGTCATCCCCCTCTCCCTTGCTGTCCAGGCCTATGTCTTTCCCGTCCTGGTTCTCCTCTTCGCTTTCCCAGCCGTCGGCCTCCTCCCAGTCCTCGTCCTCCCAGCTTTCAAAGTCCTTTCCGTCAAACAGCCTCTCCTCTTTTGTTTCCCGGGCCTCCTCCAGCATGGACAGCCAGGCCCTGGCGTTCTCCTGGGCATTCCTCACCGCTTTCTTCCTGCCGCTGCAAAGTCCCCGGGTAATATAGCCTATCATGGCCCCAAGCCGCTCCCGGCGCTCTCCGGTGCTGTTCTCGAAATATTCCAGGAACCGGGCCAGCATCTCCCGGTTCTGGGGCTGTTCTATGGGCGGCAGCATGATCTTCTCCATCTCCTTTGTATACCGCTCCAGTTCTTCCGCGCTGAGAGCCTGGTTTGCCAGGAGAATCTGCCTGCGCTCCCCCATCTCGTTTTCCACTGTCACATGCAGGATGCCGTTGATATCATAGGTGAACTGCACATCCACCCAGGCCTGGCCGGCAGGTTTCAGAGCCACCTCTATAGCCACCTCTCCCAGATGCACATTGTCGTCCACATAATACTCTTCCCCCTGGTAAATCTTCACCAGAATCTCCCTCTGATAATCGCTGGTGGTGACGAACCTGTTTTTCACGGAAGCAGGAAGCGTGGAATTGCGTTCAATCATGGGGCTTAAAACATTCTTATCCTGGCCGCTCCTGTTTCGAATCCCAATCCCCAGCGTAAAAGGACACACATCCGTCAGCAGCATGTCCCGAATCTCCTCTCCGCGCCTGCGGATTCCGGCGTAAATCCCTGCTCCCAGGGCCACTACCCGGTCTGTTTCGTCCAATACCACTGGCTCTTTCCCCAGAAGCTCCGACAAAAACCGCCTTACCACCCCCAGCCTGGAGGAGCCGCCCACCATAACCAGATCGTCTATCTGGGACACTCTGGAATCCGCATCCTCCAAAAGATGCAGGAAAAGCTTCTTCATCTTCCCGAAAAGCGGCATGCAAAGCTCAAAGAGAATATCCTCTGTCAGCTGTGCTCTGCAGACCTTTCCTGCCACGGTCAGTTCCATGTCCGCCTGTCCTGAAGCAGATAGGGCACATTTGGACTGCTCTGCCAGATTTCTGATTGCCGCCAGCTCCTCCGGGGGCAGTGTCTCCTCTACAAGGGCATTCTCTCTGCAGAAATAGGACTGGATAGCGCTGTCGATGTCGTCCCCTCCCAGATGATTGTCTCCGGCCACAGCCACAATCTCTATCACATTGTCAAAGCATTCCACATAGGACAGATCCAGTGTCCCGCCTCCGAAGTCGAATATGATTAAGGCTCTGTCTTCCTCCCCCATGGCCATCCGGTAGGCCAGGGCAGCAGCTGACGGCTCATTGATCAGGCGCTCTACCTTAAGCCCTGCCACCTGAGCCGCCTTTTTCGTGTCGCTTCTCTGTTTGTCGTTAAAATAGGCCGGAACCGTCACAATGGCTTCTTCAATCTCCTCCTGCAGCACATGCTCCGCGTTCCGCTTCAGCCGCTCCAGCACCATGGCCGACAACTCCATCGGAGTGTACATTCTGTCCCCCAGCCTGTACTCTTTTGCCGTGCCCATAAAGCACTTGAATGAAGCCACTGTGTCCATGGGATGGGTCAGCAGCCGCTTCTTTGCCGCTGCTCCCACCAGGAACCCCTCCCTTTCCACATACCCTACTGCGCTGGGGAACAACACCTCCCCGTCCTCACCTGGAATCAGCTCCAGCCTGCCGTCTTTCCAGCAGGCCGCCAGGCTGTTGGTGGTCCCCAGATCTATGCCTATGATTGCCATGTCCATACCTCCCTGCCCGCTTCCGGGGCTTGTGATATCATTCTTCTATTCCTCTATGGAATGCTCTTCTTCCATGGATTCCATTCTTACGGCATCGGAGATAAAGCCGGTAATATCTAAATTGATTACATGGTACTGGTTCAGATGCGTCAGGTACTCCTGGGACCGTGCAACCTCCTTATCGTCAAAAAGCTCCCGGGAGTCGCAGGTGCAGTCAAAGATCTATTTCATCCGATAATTTCATATCCGGCCATTTCCAGGATGTCCAATGCCTTTTGGTAGTTTTCTTTCTTTGTCAACACATAGTCCGTATCAAAAGTCAAAATAGCGAAAACGCTGATTCTGTTTTCTGCTTTCTATATGGGTATGGTGTGTTTCGCCGGATTGATTCCTATGACGCATATGGGCATCGCTGCCCCGCCGTTTAGACTTTTTATGGCTTCCCACAAAGAGGCATGGGGCGTTCCCATGGTGTAGCTGCCGTCCCTGTCCCGCCTGTAGCAGTTGTGGAGGACGAAAGCATGCTTATCGGTCTTTGATACATGCATGGTATGAATCTGTTTTGTGATATCCCTGGCGTCATTGTAGACCGTGATGATGGCAGTGCCGTACTCCTCTCCCATTCTGTTGATATCCTCGGGCTCGGTGCTGACGGTCATGGCGGTGTCATAGCCTTTTTCTTTCAAATAGCGGTAGATCGCTCTAGGGGCCACTACCCAGCCTCCCCATAGAACAGCCCCCTTTTTCTCGTAGGCGCCGATTAAGTCCGTAATCCCCTGTTCCGGCAGCGTCTCTCCAAGGGACAGGAGCGCGTTGTAGGTGGCAATGATTTCACATCCGGAATAATCCATGGTAAATCTTCCGAATCTTACCTGCTTCCATTGGGATTGATTTTCGATGTATTTTTTCCGGCTGTAAAAGCTCCCTCCGGAAGAAAGAACTTCTGCAAAAGTTTCCGTATTGAAACTATGGTTGGCTCTGATTTTTCTTTTGGATATCTTAAAATGTGCGCAGATATCCAAAATACGCAAAAGTGTTGTATTGGACAAATGCTGTGGAATAAATGCCCTCAACCATCCCATCCGGATTCAACTCCTTATCTAT
>CATKYJ010000086.1 GCA_949840885.1 uncultured Acetatifactor sp. | reverse complement strand
GAAAGGCATTAGGGGAACGGTCTCCATATTGAAGAATCTGGGTGTTCCGTACCAGACGATTCTGAAGAAGATTCAGGAGGAGTATAATTTGAGCCCGGAAGCTTCCCAAAAGTATGTGAAATGATGAAAGGGAAGAAAGCTGATTTCAACCCACAAATTGCATGACAGGTACAAAGGAGCGCAGCGACCATGAGCAGGCAGATTCTACTAACCATATCCATACTGATTTCCAACCGTCCGGATACCGTCCGGAAATGTTTGGACTCCGTGAAGCCTCTGCTGGAGAATGTGCCATCGGAACTGATTCTGGTGGACACAGGGTGCGGGGAACAAGTACGAAAAATCATTGAGGAATATACGGACAAGATCATCGACTTTGAATGGTGCAGGGACTTTTCCAAAGCCCGCAATGCCGGACTGGAGCGGGCAAAGGGAAAATGGTTCCTGTACCTTGATGACGATGAGTGGTTCGAGGACGTGACGGAAATCATCCGTTTTTTCAATTCCGGGGAATATGCCGCCTATGGCGTAGGTCTTTACAACCAGCGCAATTATCTGCTTCTGGACGGCTCCGAATACGCGGAACTTCTGGTGGGGCGCATGATTCGTCTGGAGCCGGATATCAGGTTCGTCTACCGGATCCACGAATGCTTCAGCAGAGCGCCGGGCTACGCCAAGAAGCTGCGGGTGTATGTTCACCATTACGGCTATATTTATAAGACCCCTGAAGAGGCGAAAGAGCATGCGAGACGCAACATAAGCCTGCTCCTGGAAGAGCGCAGGGAGCAGCCCTCGAACATGCGGCACGCGGTGCAGCTGGCCCAGGAGTACAATGCCATCAAACAGCGGGAGGACTCCCTGGCCGTATCCCTGGAATGCATAGAGAAAGCGGAGCAGGGGCCGGTGGAGGAGGTGCACTGCCTCTCCTCCCTTTACGTCAATGAGATTAACTGCTACATAGAGCTGGGAAGATACGAAGAGGCAGCGCGCAGGGGAGAGCTGCATCTGAAGAACAAGCGGACGGACGCCCTGTCCAAAGCGCTGATTGCCGGACGGATCACCACTGCTTACATGGAGCAGAAAGATTATGGGAAGTGCCTGGAGCATACGGAATATTACTGGAATGTGTATCAGGATTACGTAAGGCATGACGAGAAGTATATGGCGTTTGAATCCCCTATTACAGACACCTGTTTTCATGAGAGGAGGCGTACCCAGATACTGGGGAACGGGGTGCGGGCGGCTGTGCGCTTCGGCAAGGCAGCCCAAGCCTGGAAATGGTTCCAGGACATCGGATGGCAGGGGAATAAAGGGTATGTGGACGAGGAACTGATCAGGGACATCCTGGGGCGCATGCCGGAGGCGGCGGACGAGGAAAAGCCGTTTTATGAAAAGATGTGCAATATCTTCCTGGAGCACGAGGAGCTGCGGGCGTTTGCCATAGGGGCTATGATGGAAGTCTGCGGCAGATATGGGGAAATCCGGGACAGAATCAGGGCTGGCGCCGCATATCGGAACCTGCAGTCGGATCATTGGTTCCTGCAGATTCTCCGGCTTTCCGCCGCCGCTTTCTGGCCGGAGGCAGGGGGGATTTATAACCCTGCAGATGCGGAGAGGATTGCCGGAGAGATATGGAGTGTGATGGAGGAAAGCATGCCTCAGATGGAGCGCTTTGACACGCCGGAGGCAGTGGAGCGCTTGGGCGGGGACAACAGGCGCGTCCTGGAATCCGTCCCTTTCCGGCGTTGGGAGCGGGGGATTGCATGGTATTTCGGCCATTATGCATGGAAAGACTGTGGGTGGTGGACAGAGCGTTTTGACAGGATTTTGGAGCCGGAAAGCATGCATTTGCTGGTATGGCAGGGGGCCTGCGGCATCAGCAGGGCCAGCAGCGGCGCGGCGGTATTGGACCGGCAGGAGATGGCAGAGGATACGGCGGCATTGAATCGGGAGGTTAAGGCAGAGGATGCGGCGGTATCGGATTGGGAGGAGAAAGCTGAGGGCGCGGCGGCACTGGACCGGGAAGAGAAAGCAGTGGGTGAAGCCGTAGATGGGGAAACCTGCGGGACTGGCGAAAGGCAGTTGGAAGAGCAGGGAGCGCTGCAGGAAAGAGAGCCGCAGCAGACGTCCGCAGATGCAATGGAGGCCATATTCACAGGCCTGAATGAGTACGCTCTGTGCAGGACGACCCTGTGCCAGCGGATTTACCGGGAGGAGATTATTCAGGACATGCCGGAGATTCTGCCGGAGGAATACCGGGGGGCATATGCCATATGGTCCCTGCTGGAGATGGCAGAGGCAGGCCAGTATGCGGAGGCAGTGGCGGCTGTCAGGGAGATCAGGGAGCTGCTGCCGGGGCTTTCCAATATCATGAAGCATTGCCTGAAGTGGCTGGACGGACAGATGAAGCGGCAAAAAGCGGCGTCCGACCAGGCGGCGGGGGAGTTTCGGATTCTGGCAGGGCAGATTAAGGCAAAGGTCTATGAGCTGATGGAGGCCGGAGCCTGGCAGGCGGCGCTGGGCGTGGTGGAACAGCTGCGGACATTGCTGCCTGAGGACGAGGAGATTCAGGCCTTGCGGGAAAAAATCAGTCAGAAGTCCTAAAGTTATGGGGGATTCCTCCGATATATTGTATAAGAAAAGCGGAAACAGCTTTGGTATTGCTATGTCACTTTGTCTACCGAGAGGACCCGGGAGGGGAAGCGTGGCATATGTTTTCGGCTTAACCATGGAATGTCGAAACAGCTCGCACGGTTGGGAGACGTTCCATATCAGTCAGCGGAGGCCGGTACGTGCGAACCGGAGGAAAACTGGCTCCAATAGCCTCAGGGAAGAGGCACTTTAGTTTAATTCAAGGAGGAATATACTATGGTAGTACAACACAATTTAACAGCAATGAATTCCAACCGTATGCTGGGCATCACCACAGGCGCCCAGGCAAAGGCCACAGAGAAGCTGTCATCCGGCTACAAGATCAACCGTGCGGCAGACGATGCTGCAGGGCTGGCCATCTCCGAGAAGATGCGCAAGCAGATTCGCGGCCTGACCCAGGCATCCGCCAACGCCCAGGACGGCATCAGCGCAGTGCAGACCGCAGAGGGTGCTCTGACCGAAGTGCATGACATGCTGCAGAGAATGAACGAGTTGGCAGTAAAGGCCGCCAACGGAACCATGTCCGAGAGCGACAGGAACGCCATCCAGAACGAGATCGACCAGCTGACCACGGAGATTGACCGCGTGGCTACGACGACCAAGTTCAATGAGACTTACCTGCTGAAAGGCGCCAATGGGAGCTTTGCGGGGAGCTTAACGTTTAGCACAGTGTCGGGTAATGTGGAGACGGCGTCAACTGGAACGGCGAGTGAAAAGAACATTGATCTAGGTGAAATTGGTACGACATCCGAAACAATTGAGATTGACGAAAAGACCGGCACTGCCGCAATCGATTTGACGGAAGTGACTGGTAAGGTTTTAAAAGATGTTACTAAGGATGCACTCGACTCCGATGCCGCAGACGCAACTAAGATCAACGGCAAAGCCGTTACAATAGGCGCGACTACTTATATTTTAATCGAGTCTACAGAGCAGGATACCACCAAAGACGGAGAAAAAATGAGCGCCAGCGCTGCAGTAAAGGCGATCAATGATTTGAATGACACTGAGGTAAAAGCATTCACCAGCATGGATGGATTAACTGCGGCGATCAGACGTGATTACGGAGAGAACCTTAAATCGGTGACATCCTATTACAACAATGATACCGATCCTGGTAAACTTCAGATCAAGTTCGAAGCATTCGCCGACTTAAACGATGCCATCGACTTCAGTCTCCACGTAGGAGCCGACTCCTCCAGCGACAACAAGATCAGCGTGAACATCTCCATGATGAGCGCAAGGGGTCTTGGCGTCAACG
>CATKYJ010000085.1 GCA_949840885.1 uncultured Acetatifactor sp. | reverse complement strand
CACCAGGCAGGCGATCTCCCCCTCTGCGTCCAGCCCCCAATAGCCGCTGTAGATGCCGTCCCCCATGCCGCTGGAAAACAGGACTGTCCTTAAGCCGCTCCCCGGCAGCCGCCACTCCAGAAAGCTCCCACCCTGGTTCTGAAACTCCGGATTCGCCTGGAAGCTTTCCTGGAAAAGGGCTGCGAAATAGTCTGTATACTTGTTCTTTCCCGGATTCTCTTTTTCCCACTTTTCAAAGAACAGCCGGTTCTCCTGGGAGACTTTCCCGTCCGCAATACAGGCAAGCCCCGTATCCACGCCGAAAAAGGTAAAGATACCCGGCTTTCCCAAATCTTCCGGTTCCTTTCCTTTGGGCATGGCAATCACATAGCGAACGGCCTCCTTAGGGCTGACCGGAAGCCTTGCGGCAGCAATCCTGAGGCCTGCAATCCGGGAAAGGCAGACCGACAGCTCCACGGGATAGCTCCCGGCCGGAATCTTCCTGTCCAGGACTGTTTCGTACTGGCTGCCCAGATAGGCAATGGGGTCTGCCAACACCACCTCCCCTGTTGGGAAGTCCGCTTCTCCCGCCCGGACTACCTTGATTTTGGGGCTTTCTGTAAACAGGCTCTGGAAAAAAGCTGGCGGGTAGGTATCCTGGTTCAGGAATTTCAGGTTCTTCTCAAAGGCGATCTGAGCCGGATGCTTCACAGGCTCCCGAATCTCCTTTCCCGTCCTTGTGTCCACGAAATATTTCCCCGTTTTGTCGCAGCGAAATTCCAGGTCGCTGCCCATAGGCATGTAGAACACATTCACCACTGTGGGCTCTATGTCTGCCAGGGTATTGAAATCCACAATCGCCATGTTATTGGCGTCATTCACATATTCCTGGCTGTCCCTGTCCCCGAACGCCACCCAGCCGTTTCCCAGTCCGCCCTCCTGGCGGAACAGCCATTTCAGCTTTGATGTGCCGTCCAGGATGGACTTCGTGACGATGGTTCCTCCGGCTCCCCGGATGTATACTTTCCTTTCGTTTTGTCCTTGTCTCTCTCCTGGCTGCTCTTCTGTTGGCTGTTTTTCTGCCAATTCTTGTTCCGTTTTCTGCCCGGTTTTCTGTACCGATTTACCTTGAGCCGATTTGTCTTCTTTCTTCTTACCGAATAATCCCATATCATTTCTCTCCTTTATTATAACTCAGCATCTGCCCCGCCCGGCACCCAGATATGGGCTGGTGCCCTATAAGCCATTACCATTCCTCATCCGGACTTTACCCGGCGCTTCCTTCATCCCTTATAGAGGTTCCCCGATTCCCTCCATGACCTCCATCAGCTTCTCATATCCTTCCTCGCTGGCGGCGCCATACAGCGCTTCCAGGTCGCCGCAGTCCATAATGACAGCCATATTGTCAGACGCATTGCTGTAAAAACTCATGTCCATTTCCAGCCAGCCATAAAGCCCAAAGGGCTGCTTTAAAGGATGCAAAAGACAGACCGGCGGCGATTCCCGTGTCATATTCCATAATAGATCTGGAAAAGTTGTCTAAGTTCTGCTTTGCATTGGTTTCAACACCGGTAAAGAAAATGGTGTCTTTCTCTTTTGAAAACTCGCTGATAAGGGCGGTCTTGCCGTCCCGGCATACCGGCCAGTCCCTCTCCCTTGTCTGCCGTCCTCTTATACCTTTGTTTCGCCCTCTCTGCCTCTTCCGGATTCAGCCGCTGGGGTACGTTGGAGCACTTGGATTATTTGTCCATTTTGGTACAATAGGCATAACACTGTAAGTTCCACCCTTTCCGTGCGTTCCATTGTATACGTTTCCTCCCTCACCAGTCCCGCTCCCGGATGGCTTCCTCCACATCAATGGGAATGCCGAACCACTCCAAAATGTAGCCCACGCTTTCCCCGATGCAGTCCCGAGCCACCGTCTCTATCTCACTGTCGTTCTCATCGAACTCCTCCTGCAGGTCATTGATGGCGCAGACCGCTTCGTCCAGCTTCTCCTGAACCGCTTCCCTGTCCGTCTCGCCTCTCTCCAGCAAGTCGATGACCTTTTGCAGCTCAGCTTTCACCTTGTCCACCAGAAAATCCGGAAAGTATCCGTCCTGGTACATTTCCTCCAACAGCTTATAATTTTTGTCAAATGCTTTCATCCATTTTCTCCTTTCAGACATCTCCAGCCGCCTCCCGGCATCCGCCGGGCTCCCCGCCGGCCGCCATGTGCCGATACCGCCGAAGAAAGGCCGAGCAGGACAGCGGCCAATGGCGCGATTGTCCCTGGCCTGTGCAGAGGAAAGTCGGCTTCACATTATAACTGCCGATTGCCAAGGCTTGCCGGGAAAGCTCCTAACCATGCAAAACCCCGCAGTCAGTATCTGCGAGGTTTTCTTTATCGGTTGGGCTATGAATTGTAATTGTTATTTTTCATCGGCTTACATGCCTAATCTTCAAACACCTCCACTTTCACCCCATCTGCCCCCATAAACTCATAGGTAAATCGAACTACGGAATTGTCTTTTTCCGTGCGGAACCATTTTCTGGGGCCGGATCCGCTCCTGGGATATTGGTCCGTGGTATAGACCGCAGACAGGGTGCCGTAGGTGGACACGCCAAAATTGTACTCCCCCGCAAAAGGGATTAATATTGAGAGCACATAGGTATTGTTCCCGATATAGTACATCCGCGTAACCTCGCTGTTGGAATCATTCTCCACCGCTCCCGCATAGGGCTGGAAGCTGCCGTAGACCACCACGCGCTCCGGGAGCTTGTATCCGGTCTTCTCATCATAGACCTCCCGGGCCCCGTGATCCTGCACCAAAGGCGGATTCCCCGCCCGCTCTCTGAGGCTGTGGCCCGCAGCCCAGATTCTGGCAATGGTCTCTTCCTGGGAAAATCCCATGGGGCAGGCGGGGCTTTTCCGGTTGCACTGATAAAAATTCTGCACCTGCTTTTGGCCATTGTCGGCACGTTCCATCTCCACCCCCGCATCCCCCAGCATCCGCCGGAAAGGAACCTCAAAGAACGCGTTCACATTCATAATCTCCGTCCAGCGGTAGGTGTACTCCAGGAACCGGTCCCGCTCCTCTCCGGGCTGATTGGCAAACCAGGCGATCTGGTCATAGCCCCACCAGTCCTTAGCGGCCAGTTCCCTGCGGGTCAGCTTCTCCGGCTCCTCCACCACGCGTCCGCCCCAGTTGTCATACTCCATCAAAAGGGGCATAGCCTCCGCGCTCCAGCCGTCGGGATTCGCCCCGCCCTCGCTGAAGCCCTCCCGCACCAGCACCAGCTTTTGCCCCTCTTCCTCCAAAAGTGGCACCCGGGTATAGGGCATGGCGTGATAATCGAACAAAAGCTTTCCCCGAATATTCACTCCGTGGGTATGGGCATCCAGCAAGACTTTATGGCGTCTTCCGTGGACAGAGGCGTACTCTCTTATCATGTCAAAAACCTGCGCCGTATGCGCCATACCGGGATCATTGGCCGTATACAGATGGATCTGCCCCATGTGAAGCGCCTCATATCCGCAGTCAATATAGCGGGTAGCCCTATAATAGAACCACATGGCCGTCTCCCTGCGGCTCAGATCCGGAATCCCGCCGTTCTTTGCAGGATCGTCCCGTTTGCTGCGAAAGCCCATGGGCTCACCGGGAAACAGCATCTTATCCAGCCGGAAGTTCCTCCGTTCCTCCTTTTCTCCGAATGCGCGCAGCACATAGAGCGGAATCTCCACCTCCTCCACGCGCTCCACCACAATCTCAAAGACACAGGCCTGCAGAATAACCTCCGGGTCCATCTCATGCACCAAATCCGCCAGACGCGCGGACTTCTCGAAATGCTTCTCATCCTCCTCTGTCATATACCAGATGCCGGAGGCTCTGCCCAGGAATTTCGCCCCGATCCTTTTCAGCGCCCTCAGGTCGTCTTCCAGAGTAAGGCTGTCATACAGTCCCGATGCCGTCACGGAACGGCTCAGATAATTTTCCAGTACTTCTTTTGTTATTTTAAAGTCAAATGTAAAATCCATATTTCTCCTTTTTAAAATCGCTGCGCGATGGCTCTAAAGAACAAAGTCCTTTCGGCACACAATCCATGAGAGGAATTTTCTCTCGAAAGTTCTCTCGTGAAACTTCCTCTCGTGTGCCTT
>CATKYJ010000084.1 GCA_949840885.1 uncultured Acetatifactor sp. | reverse complement strand
GGCAGAAGGGCCAGACGCCGCTTCCGGCGCAGCCAACGATTTGGCCGGCCGGGGCTCCGTTTTTCTTGCATATGGCTTCATGCTATGACATAATGAAAGCATCTCTCTTTTCCGTGCAGAAACAGAGAGGAAAAAAGCCCTGCGGCTATGGTATAGTAAGAGCAGGCGAAAAGATTGGAGATTAAATCATGGAATGGATCGAGCGCTTGAATGACGCAATAAGCTATATCGAGGAGCATCTGACGGAGGAAATCGACATGAATCAGCTGGGGCGGATCGCCTGTTGTTCCTCCTACCATTTCCAGCGGATGTTCACCTATATGGCGGGGGTTCCCCTGTCCGAGTACATCCGCAGGAGGAAGATGTCCCTGGCCGCCGTGGATCTCCAGGGCAGGGGCATGAAGATCATCGATGTGGCGGGCAAGTACGGGTACAGCTCTCCCACTGCCTTCAACAGGGCCTTCCAGTCCGTCCACGGCATCGCCCCCTCCTCCCTGAAAAAGGAAGGGGTTTCCGTGAAATCCTTCCCGCCCATCACCTTCAAAATCACAGTCAAAGGAGTGGAAGAAATGAACTACCGAATCGAGACGAAAGAGGCCTTCCGCATCGTAGGCGTGTCCGTGCCTCTGGACAAGGACATCGAGAAGAACTTCGCGGTGATTCCCGCCAAATGGGGAGAAATCGCCGCGAACGGCACATTGCAACGGCTGACGGGCATGATGGACACGCAGCCCATGGGCGTGCTTGGCATCAGCACCTGTAATGACACAGAGCCCTGGCGGTATTACATCGCCGTAAGCTCCTCCCAGGCAGCGGATGGCCTGGAGGAATACACCGTGCCGGCAGCCACCTGGGCCGTGTTCCCCGGGTCGGGCACCAACCAGTCCATCCAGGAGCTGGAGCGGCGCATCGTGACGGAATGGCTGCCCACCTCCGGGTACGAGTACGGCAACGCCCCCGATGTGGAGGTCTACCTGAACCCTGACCCGGCGAATGCGCAGTATGAGGTGTGGATCCCTGTGGTGAAACGGCAGGGGTAGAATCGATCTGGAGCCGCCGAGCCTGTGACATGTCAGCCGCCACAGGCCCATCGGCCCCTTTTCCATGGTTGGAGCCTGCCCCGCACTCAGCCCAGAGGAACCTTCAAAATCAGCCTTTCAAACTCCTCAATGCTCCTGGAATGCGCCGCCAGTTTGTGCCATTCCCGCAGAATATCCAGGTTCTTTTGTTCCTGAATCCGCTTCTCCAGCTCCTTTGGTATCGCACCGATATCCTCCAGCAGTTCCATTATAGCCTCAGCCTTTCCCTCGGCTTTTCCCTCGTCCTTTCCTTCCTCCCGAATCCGCTTCTCTATTTCATACCATTTCATATACGCCAGCCCCACTTCCCTGTCTCATTTTACTCCCATCACCATCTCGCGCAGCCTTGTCAGCCCCCTGGATCTGGCATTCTCCGCTGTGGAATCCTCCATGTACTGGGCAAGCTGCCGCAGCTCCTTTGACGGATTCCCTTCTGTCCCCTTTGTATACAGGAATACTGTCCTGGCCCCGTCCTCATAGAGCAGATTCCGTATCCAGACGGCTGTCTGATGACAAGCCGGTGGAACTGTCCGAAATCAGGGAGGAAAACTCTTTCCTTACAATTCCTGGCAGCCCGGGCAGAAATACACCGTGCCGCCCAGGTAACTGGCCTTCTGGATTGTGTTCCCACAGTAGGGACAGCCCTTGCCCAGAGTGTTCTTGCTGAGCATCACGGGATACCTGCCGGGCCGGCCGAACAGGTCTTTCTCCGTGTTCCGGCCCCCTGCAGCCGTCATCTTCTCCAGCGTATCGGTGAGCGCCTGGTATACCTGTCTCCAGCGGCTCTCGGGGACAGTGCCCATCTTCTTTTTCGGATGGAGACCAGCCCGCAGCAGGATATCCTGGAGCACGCCGTTGCCCAGCCCGGGGATCCGCTGCTCCGTGGCCAGGAAAGCTTTCATGGACAGGGTCCCTGAAGCCTGCTCCCTCAGCTCCCGGAAATAGGCGTAGTCGAACTCTTCGCTTCCGGGCATGGGCTTCTCCTTGGCCACATGGTAATAGAAATTGTCGTACTCCTTAGGATCCACCAGGAACATGGAGCCGTACATCTGCACGGTGCACACCAGGTTGCTGCCATCCTCCAGCTCAATCCTGGTCTGGTAGCGGGGCGGAAGCTTTTCGCCGGAGGCGTAATATCTTAAATTCGTTCCGTCCCCTACGGCAAAGCGGTAGTCTCCCACATCGATCTCCACATAGCTGCCCCAGCCTATGGCCTCACCCAGGGGCTTCCCCTCCATGGTCTCCGCGTAGTAGTCGGGGTCGCCTGTATACCAGGCAAAGGAGTGCTTGGTGTGGGCCGCTTCCACCCTGCGAATCTCCAGCCCTTTCACGGTTTCGTTGAGCTGTGCGGCTATGGTAAGGCTCTCCGGTATTTCCAGCATAAGAACTCCTCCTTAAATATCATCACAATACGGAAATCCCATAGTCCAGGATGACGTTTCCCTCCCCGTCCGGCGTGGTGTACCTGGGGCAGTTGTACCTCTCGAAGCACCAGTCGTCCTCTTTCCTGGCAAACCCTGCTGCCCGCAGCGCCTCCAGGCACATGTCGTGGGTCTCCATGGTAAAGAAGTCCCTGCTACCCTCCTTGTCGGCCAGATAGCATACCGCATACTCCTGTGGCTCTATGTCAATGGACTCAAACCCATCCGGAACCTCTGTGCCTGCCGGGAAGAACATGCCGATCCATCGCTCGGGCATCCCCTCCACGATGTGCACGGCACCGATATAGGCATCCCCGTTGATGGGAAGACACGGATTCTGCTCCAATACCGCAAACCATTCATTCTCCCACCATTCCCCCCAGTTTGGAGCGCCTGTATATTTCCTGCCGATCAGCCGCGTGGCCGGGCTGCTCTCCTTCTTTATCTCCAGCAATTTCACCGCCATAGTCTGCCTCCTTGTCTCCTTCGGTCTCATTTTGTAAAAAAACATCGGATGGAACAACAGCCGAAACGGAACGGAATGTCCGCTTCGGCTGCCCCTGCTTTAGGAATTACACTTCCTTACACCCTCCAGCGCTCCAGGGTGGGGAAGTATTCCCCCAGCATGGCCTTCGCCTCCTCCACCGTTTTGGCCCGGCCGCCCTCTACCTCGAAAGCCGCGCAGAAGTCTATCATCTCCTCCAGGCTGCAGTCCTGGGCAAAGGCCCCGTCTTTGTAGCAGTAGCAGCAATAGGTGTGGTTTTTGCTGCCGTCCCGGTTGGTTCCGTACTGCTCCTCCTGCATGGGCATCCCGCAGCTCTGGCAAATCTTCAGTTCCTGTTTCATTGTGTTTTCCATGGTGTCGCTCTCCTTTCGTTTTGCATGCTTTCCCTTATCGGGTCTGGCAGAGGTACGTCCTCTGTCTCGCATTTCACTCTGGGAAGCGGCGCCTGCTTCCTTAAGTGTATGTCTATCATACACTTTAAAATATGACATCAGGATGTCATATTTTAAAAAATTCATCTGCCTATCTGGCACTACTGTCTCGCCTTCAGCAGCTCAAGTCCTTCTTTTCCGCAGATATGTTCAATGGACATCTCCATCATGCACAGGGTCTCCCGGAACCTGTCGATTTCGCTCTGCCGTCCTGCTTCATCGCCGTCCGGATGGTATTTTATGGCCAGCGCCTCTACCGCCTCTTTGATTTCTGTCTCATCTTCCAGAATGCGGATCCTGCCAAAAACGATTACGCTCTTGTAGGCGGTCGTATACTTCTCGGGAATGACCTCATCTTGGGCAATCACGCAGAAAGAGGCCTTCTCCTGCCTTTTGACCGCGTCTATCTTATGCCCGCTTTTCGCTCCGTGGAAGTATAGCTTGGAATCCCTGTACACATAGCTGATCGGGACAGCGTAAGGATAGCCCTCATCGCCGGACAGGGCCAGGACCCCCGATGTCCCTTTCATCAGGATATCGATGCTTTCTTGGAGCGGCAGCTCCTGTCTTTTTCTGCGAAGTTCTCTGAACATGATTTTCCCTCCGTGCTTTCTGATTTTCGCCTTCCTTTGCATCGCTTTCGGTTTCTTATCTGCCACGCCCTCTCTGCCTGCTTTATGCCTGCGCGCGGAAAGCTTCATATATACAATTCAGCAATATGCCGTCAGGGTCGCAGCCGTA
>CATKYJ010000083.1 GCA_949840885.1 uncultured Acetatifactor sp. | reverse complement strand
TGTGCTGCGCCCCCTGTCCGGCCTGAAGCCCACAAAGGACGGCAGACTGAATTTCCTGGAGGAAAACCAGGCAGTGTACCACTGGGCGGCGGAGCTGAACAGCCCTTTTCTATACCGCCGCGCCAATAACGGGGGTGCCGGGTGGAGCGAATATGGCATCTTGGACGGGTTCCTGGCGGCGGAATTCCTGTGGGCGCTAGCCTGTGACGAGGAGCTGGGACTGGTCTTGTGGGAGTTCCCGGATTTTGAACCGGAGATGCTGCAGCAGGGCGGGAAGCTGAAAGCCTACCTATCCCCCATTGCAGGGATTACGGAGCAGATTGCCGCAGGCAACACCCGGAAGCTTTATCAGGCTATGGAGGGGCAGGCTGTGGGGCTGTATGACAGCGAGGAGCGCACCTTCTGGTTTGTCACAAGGGACGAGGCCGCGCAGGAGAGGCTGGAAAAGATGCTTGGATTTTCATCCGAGGATTGAAAGGGGTGAACTGGGTATGAAAAAGGTTTCTATGAAAGATATAGACAATCTGTATTTCTGGGTCAATTATTTCGGATGCAGCTATCCGAATGCCTATGATGAAGAGGAAGAGGTTTCCGCCTCTGACATCATGCAGGAAATGCTGACCGAAGAGGGCGGAAGATGGTGGGAGCAGTTTACCGGCTATTACGACGGCATCCTGGAAGAAAACGACGGGTATCTGGACGAACCGGCCACATTGGAAGTGATGATGGCCCAGGATAAATACGCGAAGATTGAATTCCACCCGGGCGACACCCTCTATTACATAAACGGTGAAAAAATCGGAAGCACAGGGCCCCACTGGGAGATACGGAAAATCCCTTATGAAGAGGTCAGGCAGCTGCTCGCCCTGGAAAATGGATGCCAGTTATATCTGCTGTTCTTGCCGCTGGCGGTGATAAGGCCGGAAGAGACGGATTCTGTCCGGAGGGAGATTGGGGCGCAGATGGGAAAATATTTCCCGGAGAGCCTGTGCCGGAGCGTCTCCGGGTGCATTGCCGCAGGATTGGCGCAGGAGGGAAGGTTCCATGCATAAGTTAAAATCGATTGTATTTGCGGCAGGCGTGATGCTCTTTGTCCTTGCCGTGGCAATGGGCATCCTTTCCGTTCAGGACTATCTGGGCATCCTTCCGGCCGACAGCTATGAAGATAAGGGCGTCCATACCTTCCGGCCTTACCAGGTGCTCCCGGTTCAGGTGGAGAATACCGCAGCCGGGAGGCTGAAACACATGAATCCCACGAAGACGGTCTACATGGTCTATTACAGGGATACGGATGCGAAAGGATACCGTTTCGAGGTAAAGGCTGTCAGCCGCGAGAGCGGGGAGAGAACCGTGAATGCGGCAGTGCCCGTGGAACGCAGGATACTGAGCATCCCCGACAGAGGCACCTATATCACCGTGGAACCGGGGCAGGATGCGGAGAGCTACACGGCCAACCTGCGGAAAAGGGACATCCTGACGGCAGGGACATCGGCGGCATACATTCTGCTTTATCTGCTGGCATGGTGCGTGCTGTGGTACAGACGGCAGGGGTGAACCGGAGAATCTGGCGGGACGAGCTGGCTGATATGCTGGAACGGGATTTGGAGAAGATTGAAATATCTGGAATTTGGAGGTATCAGGGAATGGATTTTATTAAAATGCTGAGGAAGGATAACAATTTGTCAGACTTGTTCGGTGATGTATGTGACATCGAAATTCTCCCGGAATGTAAGGCGCCGGAGGATGAATTCGGGCACTTGACCTATAGCATCCCGGGAAAGGCATTTGCCAGAACCGGTTCCGGCAGTGAATACATTCTGCTTGAGGACGGCTCGGTTGGCTTTTGGGGAAGCGAAGGGGAATGCGGCCGGATTGCGGATAACCTGGACGATTTTTTTGAATTCATGGTAAATTGTCCCTATTGGATGGATTATCTGGATGAGGAGGAATATCAGGACATGGAGAGCCTTGGTGAGTTCGCCAAAGAAATCTTTGAGGAACATGCTGAAAACGCCCAGGACATTGACTTCAACTTGTTTGAAGCGCAGCAGGAATTAGCGAATCGTTTGGGGATAGAGAGGAAGGAGGATGCGGCAGATATATTGATGCGTTTTTATCATTGTACGAAGCGTGAGCCCCGCCTCATTTCAACATATACAGAAAATGATGGCAGTACACATAGCGGCACAGGCTCATTGTTCGACCGATGAGCGATATGACCTTAAGACTGAGTAAGCGGGCTTGGATGAAGGATTGCGTGGATATAGGTGCCGGAAAGGGAGAGAATGGGAGGAGAAAATATGATATTGGAGTTTGCACCGAATACTTATTTGCTGGAATACCAGAATGGCGCTTACCTCTGCAACGGAACGAAACGGGTAGAAGCGCCGCTGAATTTAGAGACCTTAGAGCAGGCGGTCAGACAATGCCCGAGGATCCAGTCGGTCTCGTTGGATAGTGTCCCCTTTGATGACCGATGCTTCCCTGTTTTGGCACAGATTCCCAAGCTGAACATGCTGGCCTTGATGCGGGGCAGGCAGATTACCGGGCATGGGCTGGAGCTGCTGAAGGATCTTCCCCTCAAAGATCTGTTTTTGCAGCGAACGGCCCTGGATGACGAGGGCCTGGCTCAGGCTGCGCAGATCCGAAAACTGGAGAACATCTACATAGCCGCCTGCCATCATGTCACCCCGGAGGGACTGCTGGCTATTTTCTGGAGGGACAAACTGCGGGTCAGCGATACCGACAGACAGGATGACGAGGGGCTGGCAGGGCTGTTTACGGATGCAGAGCGCAAGGCTTATGAAGATGCCCGTACCTACAAAGTTATGAAAAATCGGATTCTGCTGGACAGTCCCGAACTGCAGGCTTCCGTCCATGCGCTGCAGGAATTCTTTGACGAAATGAACCGCTGGGAACGGATGGCAGAACAAAAAGGCTGCGGCAATCAGGCGGACATTGATGAGCTGTTCGCCAGAAGGGTGAGCTGCTCTCCCCGTCCCGGCTGGCGTCCCGTTAATCTTTCTTGGACAAGAGGAGGGACTTATACGGATTATCGTCTGATTGCAGGCGAACGGGTCACGAAAAGCAAATTTTGGCTTTATGCAGAACAAGGCATTTTCTACTATCGCTATTCGATGCGTCTGGTTGACGGCAAATGGATGATCGACAACGCCCAGTGTTGCCGGAAGGGGCGCTGGTCATTCTGCGGGCTGTAAGATGGACCGGCTTATGAAGAGGTCAGGTAGCTGTCTGCGCTGGAAAATCTGACCGGACTTTCGTAAGAAAGTGATTTCCTAAGATGAGAATAAGGAGGAGTAAGGATTATGGGACTGTTCGGCAAAAAGAAGGAAGAAAGGATTGGGGAGCGCTGGCAGACGATTTGCGACAGAGAGGAGAGCGGTGATGACAATGACCGATCAGTTTGAAAGAGGGATTGCTCCGTTTTTCTGGGTAGACCATGAGGAAAGCGCCTCGGCCTGCCTGAACGTGGGAGAGTATTTCAAACCTGATTCCAGAAAATCCTTGTCGCCGGTGAGCAGGACATTAGCCCTTGCCGCACCAAGCACTTCACGGACATCTTTTGGGATTGTGACCCGCCCTTTTGCCATGACCTTTGCGTTGCCAACAAAAGCGTTTGCTAACATATCTTTCACCTGCTGAAATATGGAAAGTAGGGATTTCCCTACTTATATTATATGCGACTATCAAAGAAAAATCAAATGAAATTCATGGAATGGGCTTTATCGGACATTGGAAATGTGAATTTTTTGTGAAATTGCCCCACTTATAAAACTCCTGATGGTGGGCTAAGGCGAAATAGATTGAGGAAAATGTTTTTTTGATGTATAATAACTTAAGCAGGAAGAAGACTGTGGGAAAGGATAAAGCCATGGCAGAAAAGGACATTGCAGAAAAGACTTTGGAAGCATATGACGACGTGTTCGCCGACATCATAAATGTGCTGCTGTTCCAGGGCAGGCAGTTTGTGAAAGAGGACGAACTGGAGGAGGAAAGCCTGGCATCCAGCTACAAAGCGGACGGCAGGCTGCATGCCCAGGAGAGGGATGTGGCCAAGTATTGGAGGAAAGGGCTTGTCCGCATTGCGTTATACGGGCTGGAGAACCAGACAGCCATAGACGGAGACATGCCCCTCAGGCTGTTTTCTTATGATGGGGCGGCATACCGCGCACAGCTTTTGACGGACAGGGAAATGAAGGAAAAGACTGGCAGGACGGCACCCAGGTATCCGGTAGTGACATTGGTCCTGTATTTTGGATATGACAGGCATTGGAAGAGGCCGAAGACGCTTTTTGAATGCCTGGACATTCCGGAAGAGATAAAGCC
>CATKYJ010000082.1 GCA_949840885.1 uncultured Acetatifactor sp. | reverse complement strand
CTTTCCGAGGTCGGGGCGAAAGAGAGGATGCCTGACCCGGAAAAGCAGGTTGATAAAGGTTTGCCCGAGAAGTCTGCAGGGCAGAATGGGCTACAGGCAGTTACGCCGGGAAACGGAACCGCCTTACAGATGCCTCCGCAGTCCATAAGGAAAGGGGCGTATGCCGTTTTACAGGAAGAATCTGATAAAACCGGCTTGCATACAACCTCTCAGGTAAGTTCGGATGACTTGCGGACAAGTCTGCAGACCATTCAGATGTCGGTTCCGCAGACAACAGAACCTGACGGGCATATTAGTCCCCCGGTTCGGGAACACGCTGACGAGTGGGCTGACCTGTGGGAGAACTTGACGGAAATCCAGCAGGGCGCCCTGGCGCTTGCGATAAGCGGAGGCGCGGATATCAAGAAATTTGCGGATGCCCACAGCGTCATGCTGGAAGTCCTCATGGACGGCATCAATGAAAAAAGCATGGACTTTGTGGGCGACAGTATTCTGGGCGATGACTTTGAAATTTATGAGGATTATAGAGAGCAGGTAAAAGGAATGGTGGAATCCCTATGACGAAACAGGTACCTACAAGAATTGCCAATATATTGATCAATGCCCTGAAAGGCGGCGTGGTGCCCAGGGCAGGGCTGGAATACATCACGGTGGGACGCACCCAGGAAATCCAGGCGATCCTGCACGATATTGAAATGATAGAGGAGGGAGGCGCGTCCTTTCGATTTATCGTGGGAAAATACGGCAGCGGCAAAAGCTTTCTGCTCCAGACCATCCGCAATTACGCCACGGCCAAAGGCTTTGCGGTGGTGGACGCGGATCTCTCCCCGGAGCGCCGGTTTGCCGGAACGAAAGGGCAGGGCCTGGCTACTTATAAAGAGCTCATTAAAAACCTTTCCACAAAGTCAAAGCCTGACGGCGGCGCACTGCCGCTGATCCTGGAGAAGTGGATCTCCGGCATCCAGGCTTCTGTCAGGATGCGGCTTCTTTCAGGGGAACTGTCAGGGGAAAACAAAGAGATATCAGGAAGTCATCCTGTAGAAGCATCTATGAGCGAAATGGACAGAAGCCGGGACCAATCCTTGGCGGAAGCCTCAAAAGATATGGCGGCAGACCCACAGCTTTCACAGACAGGAGCGGGCCCACAGGAGAATGCCGGCGAGGAGGCATTTGACAGGGAAGTGGAGCGGGAGATTTATGCGGTGGCAGGTTCCCTGGAGGGAATGGTAAACGGCTTTGAATTCGCAAAAGCTGTAGTCCTTTACTGGAAAGCCTATCGAAATGATGATACGGCCCTGAAGTCCAATGTGCTGCGGTGGTTTCGCGGGGAATATCCTACCCGGAGAGAGGCCAAAGAGGACTTGGGCATCAATTTCATTGTCACAGACGAAACCTGGTATGATTTCCTGAAAATTTTTGCCGCTTTTTTGGTAGGCGCAGGTTACAAGGGAATGCTGGTGATCATTGACGAGCTGGTGAATATTTTTAAGATTCCCAATTCCATCACCAGGGCCAACAATTACGAAAAGATTCTCACCATGTACAATGATGTGCTTCAGGGAAAGGCTCAGCATATCGGCTTCCTTATGGGCGGCACACCCCAGTGCATTGAGGATAAGTATAAGGGGGTATTCAGCTACGAGGCGCTTCGCTCCAGACTGGCGGAGGGGCATTTCGCCACAGCGGACGTAAAGGATTTGTCGGCGCCCATTATCCGGCTCCAGATGCTGAACCAGGAGGAGATGTACATTCTCATTGAGAAGCTTCAGAATATCCACGCCGGATTATATAAATATACCCCGGCATTGACCCAGGAGGATTTGATCTATTTCCTGACCGTGGAATACAACAGAGTGGGCGCCGAGACCCATATTACCCCCCGGGAGATCATCCGCGATTTTATAGAGCTGATCAATATTCTATATCAGAATCCCCAGAAGACCGTAGCTGAGATTCTGGGGGACAACAGCTTTGAGATGGCAAAGGGCGGCATTTCAGAGGAGGAAATCCATGATGAGTTCCGGGAGTTTGAAATCTAGGACAGGTCTGGCATAAGGGATGTGCAGGTGCTGATATGCAGCAGCCAAAGGAGAAATGTATGGATTGGGAAGAGATCAAACCGGAATAGATACTGACGGCTGTCAAGGCACAGCCAAAAGGATTGACATTAGGGATTGGCACAGGGACTGC
This sequence comes from uncultured Acetatifactor sp., assembly GCA_949840885.1. GTDB lineage: Bacteria > Bacillota > Clostridia > Lachnospirales > Lachnospiraceae > Acetatifactor. Next base: position 2,177 of record CATKYJ010000082.1, on the reverse strand, counting down.
ATTGGCATTTAGGGGAGGCAGGGAATGAACGTTTTCAACAGGCTTGCGCCTTTTATACAGGATTTTATCTATGAGAATAAGTGGGAGGAGCTGCGGGGCAATCAGGTGGCAGCCTGTGAGGTTATTTTCGACAGTGACGACAATCTGCTATTGTCCTCCGGCACGGCTTCCGGCAAGACGGAGGCCGCTTTTCTTCCTGTGCTGACGCATCTCTATGAGCGTCCGGCACGTTCCGTTGGCGTTATGTACATTTCACCGCTGAAGGCTTTGATTAACGACCAGTTTAAGCGGCTGGAGCAGATGCTTTTAGACTCCAATATCCCGGTGACAAAGTGGCATGGGGACGCCTCTGTGGATAAAAAGGACCGTCTAATCAAGCATCCGGAGGGAATCTTGCAGATCACACCAGAATCCCTGGAAAGTCTGATTACCAATAAGCGGGGAGCCTGCCTGTCTATGTTTTCGGATCTGCGATTTGTCATCATCGATGAGGTCCATTATTTCATGCGGGATGAAAGGGGCCTGCAGCTTCTGTGTGTCCTGGAGCGGCTGAAAGCCCTCACAAAAGTCAACCCGCGCAGAATCGGCCTCTCCGCCACATTAGGAGACGTTTCCCTGGCAAAGAACTGGCTGAATACCGGTACCGGCAGGGAATGCGCCGCGCCTATGGCGAATGAGGGAAAGAAACGGGTGCGCCTGCACATTGAGCGCTTTGTAAACTATGCGGATAAACGCGATTTCGTGGAGCGGGACGGCAGCATGAACGTGGTGGATGTGGACACCGGAGGGGACATTGGGGACAGGGAGCATTATGAATACCTGTTCCGTCAGACTCTGGACAAGAAGACTATCATTTTTGCCAATAGCAGGGAAGAGATAGAGTTTATCATGGCCAATCTGCGGGCAATCGCCCTGAAGAACAAGGCGCCGGATGTGTACCGGGTCCATCATGGCAATGTGTCCGCGCTGCTGCGGGAGACTACGGAAGATGAGATGAAATCCGCCGATGAAAAAATCGTCACCGGGGCTACCGTGACCTTAGAGCTTGGGATCGATATCGGTTCCCTGGACCAGGCAGTGCAGATAGGCGCGCCTTTGAATGTGTCCAGCTTTGCCCAAAGGCTGGGCCGCTGTGGGCGCAGAGGCCAGGTTCCGCAGCTTCTGTTTACTTTTGTGGAAAGTATTAAAATTAATTCCTCGGATATTCTGGGCCCCATTAACTGGGAATTTATCCGGACCATCGCCATCATTGAGCTCTATCTGAGAGAGCACTGGATAGAGCCCATTCCGCCCAGACATCATGCTTACAATCTGCTCTATCACCAGACCATGAGCTGTCTGAAAAGCAATGGGGAGATGTCTCCTGCAGGGCTGGCACAGGCTGTGCTCAGTTTAGGCGCCTTTCAAAAAATTCCCCAGGAGGACTACAAGAGGCTCTTGCAGCATCTGATTTATATCGAGCAGCTGGAGCGCTCGGAACACGGGGGGCTGCTGATTGGCCGGGCCGGGGAGAGAGAAGTAAACAGTCATAAATTTCTGACGGTATTCCTGGCGCCTGAGTATTTCCTTGTGAAAGAAGAAAACCGCACCATAGGCACGGTGGACAAAACTTATCCCGTGGGGACACGCTTTGCGCTGGCAGGCATGTCCTGGGAGACCGTGGACATCAATGTAAAGTCTAAAGTGATTTTCGTAAAGAAAGTGCCAGGTATCTCTGTGGTGGACTGGGATCGGGATTTTGAGGCGGAATTTCACACGGTGCTGGTTCGGAAAGTGCGCAGCGTCATGGAGCGGGATGACCCTTATCCCTACTTAAGCGACAGGTGTCAGGAGCGCCTTACCGAAATTCAGTACATTGCCCGCAACAGCGGCATTTTGGACAATCTGGTGACAGAGCTTTCCAAACAGAAATTTGCCATTTTTCCATGGATTGGAACCAGGCAGCTTGTGACGCTGTATTATGCGCTGTTGCAGCGTAAGATCAAGACAAAGATTCCCTGGAGCACCAGCCTTTATCTGGAGGTGGTCTTTGACGGAAGCAAGGAAGAGCTGGCGGATATTGTCATGGATATCCTGCATTCCGATCTGGATCTCTATAGCCTGCCCCTGCCGGATAAAATTCAGATCAACGGAAAGTACAATGAGTTCATTCCTCTGGAGCTTCTGCGCAAGCAGTT
>CATKYJ010000081.1 GCA_949840885.1 uncultured Acetatifactor sp. | reverse complement strand
GGAAGCGTTTCTTGAAAGAGCGGGTCAGGTGGTCCGGGCTTACATAGGCCATGTTGGCCAGCTGGCGGACGCTGAGCTCCTCCGACAAGTGCTTTTCGATGTAGTCCACCACCTTGTCCACCACATCCACGGTCTCCTCCCGCCTGGACTGGGCAATATTCTCCACATAAATCTTGCCGTAGTTTTCCAGAGTGGACTGCCTGTGCTTCTCCTCCACGGTCTTCATGGTTTTGGCCAAAACCTCCGTGAGAAAATCGTAGCGCACGGGCTTCAGGATGTAGTCCAGGCATTTCAGCCGCACTGCCTGTCTGGCAAAATCGAACTCGTCGTGGCAGCTTAAGATAATGCACTCCGTGTCCGGGGAATGACTGCCCACCCACTCAATCAGCTCCAGACCGCTCTCATCCGGCATCTCGATGTCGCACAGCAGGATGTCAATCCGCTTTTTCTGAGCCGCCTGCTGCTCGAAGACTTCCACTGCCTGGCCGTAGCTGCCGGCCTGGAGCACTTCTTCAAATTCCAGCACCTCCCAGTTGACACCGTCCATGATGCCCTGTCTGGCAAAGTATTCGTCATCCACTATCAGTAAACGCATATGCTTCTCCCCCGTTTTTTAAACCCAAAACGTAAAACTGACCATATCCGGCGCCCCCTCTCCGCTGTATTCCAGGTACAGGGTGTGGACACCGCCTGGAATCTGCACGGGGGCCTGCAGTTCTCTCCATTCCGGGGTGTCTATGTCCACGGGTATCTCGCCGCAGGTGTCTGTCTCGGTTTTTACTGTAAATTTTCCTTTGGCCTTTCCGCGGCAGTTTAGGTTCAGGGCTTTCATGCCCTGGAAGTTGAAATATTTATATCCTATCCTGGTTCCGTTTACGATATTGCGTATATACTGGATGGGCAGTTTTTCTTCCTCTGCCAGCAGTTCGGGGGTGGGCTCGGCGTCTTTTCTGTCCTGGGTGAGATAGGGGTAGTCAAGCTTCATTCCCTTTGGGTGGGAGAATACGGCTTTTCCCTCTCTGGTCAGGTGGCAGCAGATTGCGGCGGGGTAGGTGCCTCTGCCTGCAAGGGGACCTCTGTTCAGCCCGCAGGAGGTGACCTCCGCCTGGGCGATATGTCCCGTTTGGTCAAAGTATATTTTCTCTGCGCAGCCCTGTCTGCTGTATTGGGTTCGGTTGGTCTGGCGGTGGTAAAACACGTACCACTGTCCCTCACAGCACTCGATGCCGCCGTGGGTATTGCCCAGGCAGTTCACGGCCTCTTCGGCTGTCCGGCCGTTTAAGAACACGTCCCCAATATCCACCAGCGTGCCGCCGAACTGATATCCCTCATCCGGTTTGTCGCTGACAGCGTAGCACAGTTCATGGCTCTGGACAGAGGAGTATACGAAATAATATTTTCCGTTTATTTTGCGGATGGAACTGGCTTCGAAGAATTCATGGCCCTCATAGCCTGTGCCTGAGCTTTCATGGATATTAGGCATCAGGGGCTTTGGATCCGTCTTCAGGGTTAGCATGTCCTGCCGGAGGGTCATGACCTGGGATCCCTGCCCCTCCCCTCTGTGCTCCGGCCGCATAGGGGCGTTGCCAGAATAAAGGTAAATTTCACCGTCCTCATCCACGAAAATGCCGGGGTCGAACTGCAGCAGGTCTCCCTCTCTGTCTCCCAGGGGCACGCCGTCCTCATGGCGCACAAAGCCCAGGAATTCGTATTTGCCCGCAGGGGTGTGGCACACAGCCACGCCGATTCTGTTCAGATAGTCCAGGCAGTAGTACAGGTAGAATCTGCCGTCCGGCCCCTGGGCTACATCCGGCGCCCACATGGCGTGGATGCCGGGAGGATTTAGGGAGTCCTCCCCACCCATGTCCATCATGAAGCCGGGCTTGTTTGGCGGGGTGTCCCCAGGGATATCCTGGTTCCTGGGGTCCTGGTCTTTTCTGTAAATCACGCCCTCGTACCGCCAGTCCGTAAGGTCTGTCACTGGGGCGGAGTAGCAGATATAGTCGTTGAGGCAGAATTCCACGCCGCCGAAGCGGTCATGGCTTCCGTAGAGGTAAATTCTGTCCCCGAATACATGGGGTTCGCCGTCGGGCACGTACTCGAATGTAGGCATGTAGGGATTGTATATTTGTCTCATGTGCATTAGTCCACCTTTCTTTTCGGCCCACAGTCTTTGCTTCCGGGCCCTGTTTCTATTCTTTGCAATCGCTAGTCGTAATCTTCTATCAGCCACTCATCTTTCCAGTCAATGAACACCATGCCCTGGGGATATTCCCTGCAGGGCTCCACGAACCGAAAGGGCAGCCATACATAGTCTGCTATGGAGGTGTTTGCCCGGATGTCCTGGGGGAATTTCTCCGCCAGTTTCAGAGCCTCCGCCTTGTCCGCCTCTGGGTCGAACAGCATATCATATAGAACTTCTTCTCACACTTTGTAGCTTCTCCAGCCACTGTACCGCTTCCTCCCCGGGGGTGTTGGTGCGCCGCATCAGTTCTTTCAGGCGCATGCTTTTCATGGTCGCAAGGCGCTGCTCCTCGGTCATATGGGTCGCCGCAGCGGCACCTTTCTTTCGGGAGTCGTACACTGCCATGAAGTCCCTGAATATCTGCAGTCCCTCTGGACTTTCCACCAGGTCTCCCACTTTATCCTCCAGGGAAAAATAATCCTCTTTGATTTCCGTAAGATCGCCAAACCAGTTTTCCACTTCTCCCTGCACTGGCAGCACATAGGAGGGATCCGGTTTTTCTACCCTGTACAAAATGACGGAATCCCGTTTTTCTCCCGCTTTAACCAGTATAACATTTTCCGGCTCCATTGTCACTTGAAATCGAAATACATAGCTGGCGGTTTGGCTCCCTATCAGGCGGCCCTTCTGGTACAGCTCCACCTGGGGCTTGTTGGAGTACACGGTGATTTCCGTTTCCTTTTCCGCCCGGTTTACATAGCGTCTGCCGGCTATGTATACAAAGGGAGTTTTGGACCAGTAGGCTTTGTACAAATAGAAAGCGTCTTTTTTTAGCTTCCGGTCAAAAGTTACCAGTCCTTTGTTGTTGCGGCCTTTTACGCCGCCCTCGTCCCGGCCGTGGGCGCCGAAGTCAAACATGTTCCAGACATCCGCCGTTCCCTCCTTAATAGAATGTCCAGCCCCGGTTCAGGGATTCCTCTCTCCTCATAGCTTCCTCTCCTTTCTTTCCGTCGCAAACTCCCTTTTCATTCCGCTTCCATTGGAATGGTATTCTTATATTGGAATGCTCTTCTTCCATTGGAATGCTCTTCTTCCATTGGAATGCTTTTCTTCCATTCTCTCGCATTTTCCCTTTTCTGAATCCCTGAAATCCGGCTCATTTTATCACAAATCCGACCAGGCAAGGCAAAGTTTAGAACTGTTCACGAAAGATAATAGGTTTGTACGGCATGAGCGGACACAATTAGCTCCTTTTCTTCCATATCGTTCAGCATCCGGTCAATATGCTTCCGGCGCTCACTTTCGCCGCCCAGCTTGTCCGGGTAGAAAAATTCATCCACAGAAATATCAAAAAGGGTGACGAGCTTGTAAAAGGCGTTGAGGCTGCATGATTGCAGAATGATATGGGCAGAGGTATAATAAGTGAAAAATTTGAAAACTACACACTAATCACAAACTTCTATGTTATGCTGTTTTCTGGAGGTGTCATTATGCAAAAAATATTAGTCGTTGAAGATGACTTGGATATTCAAGAGCTATTAAAAAACTTTTTGCAAGAGGTAGGCTATGAAATAATTTTAGCGAATGATGGCGTTGAAGCTGTCTCCATATTCCCTACCGCGCATTTTGATTTGGTATTACTTGATGTAATGCTCCCCAAAATTGACGGCTTTGCTGTCTGCGAACTAATACGCAGGCAATCTCAGGTTCCCATCATCATACTTACCGCATTAAGCGGAGAAGAAGAACAAATCCGAGGACTGGATTTGCAAGTTGACGACTATATTACAAAGCCTTTTTCTATGCCGATTTTAGTTCGCAAAATTGCCGCTGTTTTACGGCGTAGCGGCGGGCCAGAGGAGGATAAGCATAAAACAATCGCTTACCAAAATCTTATTTTAGACTGCGACAATTACACAGCCATGATAGATGGAGCCGCCTATGAATTGACGCAGCGGGAATTTGAAGTGCTGAAAGAACTGCTCACGAATCAAGGGCGTATTTTGACCCGGCAAAACCTTTTGGACAAACTGTGGCGGTATGACTTTTATGGAGACGAGCGTGTGGTAGATACGCACATCAAAAACCTGCGAAAAAAGCTGGTCATTGATTTTATCCAGACAATCAGAGGGGTGGGATATAAGATTGACAAAGAAAATTAGAAGTAGTTTATATGCAAAAGTGTTTCTCACCACAACAGCGATGCTTTTATGTATGTCACTATTGGTATTTAGCTTATTAGCATGGTTGATGCGGCAAACCTATTCCAATAGGCTGAATACAGTCTTGGATGAACGGGCGCAGCGGTTTGTTTCCGAACTGGAGCAAGTAGCTTTTCCGAATAGCGGCGGTTTGTTCGACCAGCTTCTTCAAGATACGGAAAT
>CATKYJ010000080.1 GCA_949840885.1 uncultured Acetatifactor sp. | reverse complement strand
CAGGTAATCGTAGGCCTGCACCTCGAAAGACTGGAATACCATCTCTTTCAGTACCGTAATGAAGATCAAAAAGCCGCGGAACTTACCTGCTCGCAGCTTTCTCGCTGTTTCCAAACCGTCCATGCCCTTCATCTGGATGTCCAGAAACAGGATGTCAATCTGCCCGTCATAGTTTAGCAGCTCCTCACCGCTCGAAAATGTCCGAAGCTGAATCTCCCTGTTCTTTTTACGGAAAAAATCGGATACAAAAGCCCTTATATGATCGGACATGTGTTTTTCATCATCACAAATTGCAATACGGATCAATGTGCCACCTCTCTGCCATTATTCGTCAGCGGCAAAAGAAAACTTTTGCCGCTGACTTAAAGAATATTTTATTATAACCTGCCAGAAATACCAAAACAATTTAATTGCCGTGAAATGTTTATCTGCTGCCGCGAGATGCTGTACAAAATCCGATCTATCACTCAGAATATTTCAGCCTGTGCCCTCATCTGTTCCACCAGGGACTGTTTCTTCTGCCTGCGCACCGTCCAGGCAGACAGAAACGCCTCCATGCCAAACAATACAAAGAGGAACAGCCCCATTTGCAGGAACGGGAACTGATATGGGACAACCGCGCCGGCAAAGGATTTCTTACTGACTTCCGTACAGACTGCCATGGAAAGCGGCAGCCCCAGGACCAAGACGGCAAGCGCCGCAAAAAACACATGACACATCCCCTCGGTGATACTCATCCGGCACAGCTGCTTCCCGGTCAGGCCAACGGAGCGCAGAATGCTGTTCTCCCGCTTCCGGGACATCTGGTTGGAAAGCGTCGTATTGATCAGATTGACAACGCCGAACAGGAAGATCAGCCAGGAAAGAGCCTGCAGGCTTCCAAAAATAATGCTGCTCTGCATTTTCTCGTATTCGATATGTGTGGCTATGGTATCCATTCCAAGATTGCTGCGGCCGGATACCAGCTCCTGCAGACTGCTTTCCACAGACTCTGCCTTCTTCGGGTCGCTGACAATGCTCCAGGAGTAGTCAAAGCTTTCGATTTCAGGATATATCTCACAAAACAGCTCCTCCGGCGCGAACAGGGCCGCCGAGTCCATGGCAAGCGCACCATGTCCGTTTGCCATCTTCGACCCATCGAACAGTCCTGATACGACAACTGTCACCGTTTCCCGGCCCAGGACCAGCTCCATGGCAGCTCCAACATCCATGTCGGCATGGCGCTTCTGATAGCCCGTACTCAGGAGAATGCTGTGGGCATCCGCCGGCATGGCGCCGGATACCAGTGAAGCTTCTACATCCATGCGGTTCGAGTCCGTCAGCATGTCGCACATACCGGCCTCCGCGCTTTCGGAAGTTCTAAATTTGCCGTGCAGAGACCGGCGGGTGACCAGCACGTTCGTCACCCCGTCCACAGAAAGGATCTCCTGCCTTAAGTTTTCGTCCAGCGGATTGCCCGCAGCCATGATTTCTTCCTCCGGCTGCTCTGAGGACAGATATATCTTTATATCCCCGTCCGGGAAAAACAGCCTTGCAGCCTGCTCCGGTGACCGGGTCAGAATCACGGAGGACACCGTCAGAAGAAGGATTCCGCCCAGGCTCAGGGATACCGCAATACTCACTGACTTTTTAAGGTCCCGTCCAAAATTTGCGAATCCCATGGATACGGGGCTTAGTTTCCGGTGTTTCCTTCTGTCGCGTACCTTTTCCTGACCTGTGGAAAAGCGCATTGCCTCCAGGGGGGAAATGCCCGCAGCTATTTTGACCGGTCTGTGAACTGATACGGATACCATGAACCAGCAGGCCACCACGGTCAGAAGCACAGCTATCCCATAATACCCCCCATGGAAACCTTTTGGGAACAGGAGCAGGCCGCCGCCCGCGCCTGACAGGATGCCGATTAGGATCCCAATGCCCCCCAGCCGCCGGCTCTCCTTTTTCACGATGCGCCGGATCTGCCTGGGTGTTGCGCCGATGGTGCGGAGCTGTCCATAGTTTTGTATTTTATCGTTCACAGAAATGCGGAAAATACTCTGGATGACCACATATCCGCCGGCGAGCACAAGGGCGGCTATACCGAAAACAGTCACAAAGTCAATAGACTTTGAGTTAGAAGCAAAATAATTGCTGTTCATCCCTACATGCGCAGAGCCAAACTGTGCGGCAATCTCCCTGCAGCGGGCAGCCATGGTCTCCTGGTCTAGCTGCCTGTCATTTTTGAAATGCACATAGGCACGGTATCCTGCAGGGTCATATCCGGCCCACTGCGTCAAGGCCGCTTTGGAGACGGCAATGGCACATAGATTCGCTTCCTTTTCTCCCACATTAGACAGGATTCCGGTCACGGTATAGTCTCCATGAAAGCTCTCGGTATCCAACCGGACTGTCTCACCAATTTTGGCATTGGAGCCGTAAGCGGAAAGAAAATATTCACTGACAGCGACTTCATTTGCCTGTGCCGGGAGTTCTCCTTTTACCAGCTCCATCTGGCTGCGGGCAATATACATCATGTCGCTGTCGCAGTACACATAGGAGGCATTGTATCCCTGCTCCGAATGCTCCTGCCCCAGTAAATAGTATTCGCCCACGCGGGCAAACTCCGGCATATCTTTCAGCACCGCCACATGGTTCGCCTCCACTCCGGTGAAGACCGCCTCATAGGTGTCGGCCACCTGATTACGCTGGATTTGTGCAATCGAAACGGATAGTACCGCTGACAAGCAGACTAGGAACGCCGCCAGGGCGACGGCAATTACCACCATCAGGTTCCGGCGCTTTTCGCTTGCCAGGCTGCGCTTTGCAAGTTTTTTCACAATAGCGCTGGTATCATTTTCAAAAGGCCATGTCATGTTTGTTTCCTCCTTTTTTCCCTGCTATATCCTCTCGGAATCTCCAGACCACATATCACGCTGCTTTCCGGAACTCCTTTGGGGCGGTTCCCCCACTTTTCCAGGTGCCGTCCTGACCCAATGCCTGATTCTGCTTCCTGAAATTCCGAGAGCCTATCCTGCTTTTTGGGCATACAGGGATACCCGCAGGGTGATTCCTCCTTTGGTCCAATATCCCTTTTTCAAGCGAAGTCATTCTATCGCCTTGATCCGCTCCACAAGGGAGAGTTTTCTGGTATAACGGACCGCGCAGACCGAGAATAACGCCTGCACCAGGAGCAGCGCAGCTACAAACACCAGGACCTGAACCACCGGGAAATGATAGGTGAGTTTCCCGAACATGCCTACCTGATCAAAGATATGGCACACTGCCAGGCTGCATACTGTGCCAGCCGTCAGGGTAACAAACAGCGTGATCCCAATATAGTATAGACATTCATAGGACAGCATCCTGGACATCTGCCGTCCGCTCATCCCAACAGACTGGAACACGCCGAACTCCTGCTGGCGGGCTAAAAGGTTCGTGATCAGCGTATTGGCAAGGTTTATCAGCGAAAATATAAAGATAAAGATCAAAAGGCTGTAATCCCTTTTCAGTTCCCCCTGCATCCCGCTCTTAAGAACCGCGATGGAATCCTCCAGGCCCAAAACCGCCACCCGTTCATCGGATACGGCGTCATACACCGCTCTGCGAAGCTCCTTGCCATCCTCCCTGGTATGGATATTCACATAGCTGGCAAAATCCGAAATTTCCGGGTAAAGGACGGACAGTTCTTCCTCCGGCAGAATAAAGAAATGTGCGGAGCTGCCGATGGGGATATCTTTGACAATGCCCATTACCGTATATGTCTTCGCCTGCCCATTGTAACAGGAAAGAGTAATGGTATCTCCCACCTGATAGGTAGTCTTGTAAATTTCTTTCAGGGAGCTGCCTGACGGGCAGACCAGAATACCGCTTTGTTCCACTAATTGCCGGTAATCCGCTTTTCCCTCCAGAATTGTACCGCCTGTATACATTTTCTCCATATTCTCCTGAGTGATCCCTCTGACAATGAACGCCTCATGCTCACGGTTGCCCGGAATCTCGCTGATGGCAGGGATTTCAACACAGGCTGTGCTGTAAGCCGTGACGCAGTCCACGCCGGGAATCGCTGCAAGGTCTTCCTGCAAAGCCTTCCCCAGGGGATTCTCTTTTTGCATCTCATAAAATTCCCGGCCTGCGTAGTCCTCATATTGCAGCAGGTACTGGCTCCTGTCCCCAAACTGGGACTGGGCCATTTCTTCTATATCCACCGAATTCGCATAGGCGGAGATACAAAGCAGCAAAATCCCGGTCAGGCTTAAGGAAGTGGCCGTCACAAACGCCTTTTTCCGGTTCCTGGAAAAATTCATCCTGGCCAGGCAGGGCATGGTAAGACGGCGGTGGCGCCGCTTGGAAGCGCCCCGGTACTGCTGTTCAGAATATGCAGTCGTCCGGATGGCTTCCATTGCAGATACTTTTCCCGCCATGGATAAAGGCTTCCTGGTGGCCACCAGAACCATCCCATAGGTTAGAAGGGAAACCATCAGCCCAGACCCGATATTGTCACGCCAGGGCCAATAACCAGGCACAGCGATAAGCGCAATTCCTGCCGCCAAAAGCAGGCCAACGGGAATGGCTATGGCAGTCAGCAGACGCCGTTCCCTCTTTACCACCCGCTTTAACTGCCCCGGTGTTGTCCCAAGCACCTTCAGGCGGCCGTATTCCCTCATTTTTCCCATCACAGAGATATAGAAAATGTTGTAGATTACGATAGCGCAGATCACAGCAATTAAAATTGACAGGGCATAAATCTCCATCCCGTTTCCCAGATAAAGATCCAGCATTCCAAAGTAGTTGGAACTATAAAACGTCCTGTCTTC
>CATKYJ010000079.1 GCA_949840885.1 uncultured Acetatifactor sp. | reverse complement strand
CCAGGTTTCCGGTGAATTCGAAGTCCAGGCCAAGGACGGCCCTGACAATCCGGACAATCCAGGCGAGACCGCGCCGCCGGACGGCCCGGACAGGCCGGATGGCCCGGGCGAGACCGCGCCGCCGGACGACCCCGACAGGCCGGGTGGCCCAGGCGAGACCACGCCGCCGGACGGCCCTGACAATCCGGACAGTCCAGGCGAGACCGCGCCGCCGGACGGCCCTGACAATCCGGAGAATCCAGGCGAGACCGCGCCGCCGGACGGCTCTGACAGGCCGGATGGCCCGGGTGAGACCACGCCGCCGGACGGCCCCGACAAGCCAGATGGCCCAGGCGAGACCACGCCGCCGGACGGCCCCGACAGACCGGACGGCCCCGACAAGCCGGATGCTTCCGGCGGATTGTCCGCATCCGAAAATCAGGTGGATAATGCCATGGCGGATGCCCCGCGCAGTCCGCAGACCGGGGACGGCGCGCTGCCGTTTGCCGCAATCGCCTGTGCATTGGGGACTTTGCTGGCGGCTATGGCTTTCTGGCATTTCTTGAGACTGCAAAAGCGCGGGGAGAGGTAACCGCGCCCCGGCCCTATGGGAGCGGGACAGAAGTCCTTCAGGGCTGCCGTCTGCGGCATTTGCGGCAGAAAGACAGGAGTTCGTCCAGATTGGCATAAAGCGGGTTGACAGGGAAATGACGGTAGGCGGAGAACGGAGCGGGTCTTAGCAGTTTCCTTAAATAAACCTTGTGCTTTCGCTACAATGAGAGTATAATTTATTGTGTGCGGCACTTTTTTCAACCGCAAGGAGGAACTGGCCGATGCTTCAAGGCTGAGCTCAATGGTTTCCAAAGAGGAAAAGCCTGCCGCCAATCAGTATTTTCAGATTGGCAGGCGGCGTTTCCCGATTGCGGGGCGAGGGTGGTGCGGCTTTCTGCAAAGAATGCAGGGAACGAAAAGATAACGAGGGGGAAACGGACGTGCAAAAAACAAAACTTGGGATTTCGGTAGGCTTGCTGGGGGCGGCGATTTATTTTATGGGCTTGTTCAGCGGGTATATGGTGGCGGTGCTTCTGGCTGGGTATGTTCTCCTGTTTGAGGAGAATGAGTGGCTTAAAAAGAGCGCCGTTAAGGCAATCGCTGTGATGGTGCTTTTTTCGATCCTGATTGCTGTGGCAAATCTTGTTCCGAATGCAATCAGCGTCATTGATTACATCGTTTCTATGTTCGGCGGCAATTTCCATATTGCCTTTGTCACTAATCTGATCAATGCCGTTGTAGCAGTGCTCAACATTATCCAGAAGCTGCTCTTTCTTGGCCTGGGCATGAGCGCATTGAGCCAGGGAACGATAGCTGTTCCCATTATAGATAACCTGGTTGACAAATATATGGGATAGGGAAACGGCAAAGGACGATGGCCGTAATGAGCAGAAGGGGCGATAGATGTCGTCCCTTTTCTGCCGGGAAAGGCCATTACGGTCGGCAGAGGAGAGTTGCATGAAAAAATGGCGCTGATCAGCGATGCCTACGGGAACTATAAGGCATTGGAGGCCTTTAGGGAGGGGACTCTGCTTTCTGGACGTGCCTCTGCCATACCTTTGCCTATTTTGAGAGAAACGGGGAGTTGGAGGAGGGCTTTTCGGAAAAGTATACCCGGATTGCAGAGAAGGCCTTAATTATCGGGAATATGGTGCTGAAGCTCTATATCAAATATAGGGAAGAGACAGCTGTTTTGCTTCTGCGCCATATGGAAGAGATGATGGAGGAGGAACAAGCCATCCTGCATCGTTTTTTGGACAGCAGCCATGCTCGTAGGCGCCTGTCAGGGAACAGAACTATGAAACACAACAGGTTATATATTAGGAAACAAATAGCATCACAAAATGGGAGGAGGAAAACCATGAAGAGAAAAAGAAAGCCCGGGAAGATATGTGCAGCCTTGGCAGTGGGCATTTTTTTGGCTATATGCGGGATGTCTGGCTGCGGCAGAGGGGGATCCGATCCGGAAAACAGTGATAATACAGCCGAAGCGAGTGAAGGTCAAGAGGGAAATAAGGAGTACGACCTGACATCCGGTTCCTGGAAACTGGATGAAGAAGTGGAAACCAGCGCGGAATCCTGGGCTGTAACGGACTACTGGAGTGACTATATGCTGGAATCCCCCCAAAAAGACATGAGGCTGTCAAAGCGCGTCAGCACTGTCGGCGGTTCCTGCTACTATATTTTGGAAAGGTACACGGCCGGGGGGAATGTAGGGCCGGGATGCCAGAAGTATTATCTGACCTGCCTGGACATGGAAGGATTGAAGGCGGAACGGAAGGAACTGAAGCTACAGGGGGCCGCTGCGGGCAGCGGAGACGGGATTTCGGCATTGTCAGAGGAACTGGCGAGGGACCTGGACGAGAACTGGCTGATCGTCACGGGCATGTCCGTCGCTGACGGGAAGCTCTGCCTGCTGGCCCTGCAGATGTCCAGGGAGGAAAAGGCGCCGGCCTGTTATTATGTGATATGGCTGGACGGTGAGGGAAGGATGGAGAGCGCCCTGGACCTGCTTCCGGCAATACAGCAGGCAGGGATGCAGGAGGGCAACAGCGTGCCGGAAGGGCTCCTGTATGACGGATCCGGGTATTATTACGTGGGGATGGAGGACGGAACATCCGGGATCGGGGTTTTTGACAAAGAAGGCAGCTGCCGGAAACAGGTAGGGGCGCCCTATGGAGGGGGCGGTACGGTTTACCCCACCGGCTGCCTGCCGGACGGGCGGCCTGTTTTCGAATGCAGGGATCCTGACGGGGTGAAGACGATCCTGTTCTGCCTTGAGGATTTGGAGGAAAAGATACTTTACCACGGAAAATGCGATGCGGCTTCTGTCAGGCTTCCGGTCATTGGCGGCGAGGTGTTTTATGCGGGAAGCAGGGGGATCGTGCGGTGGGACGTGGAGACGGGGAAGCAGGAACGCATCTATCAGGACACGAGCCTGAACCCCTGGCTTTATGAGGCGCTCTGTAAAACGGAGGACGGAGGGGTGGCGGTAGTATCTCATGACGGGGAATATACATTTGCCCAGAAGCTGATGCCCGGGGCCGAAGTGGAGGAAAGAAAAGTCACCCTTTACATGCTGTACGATGACCAGTCCATGAAAGGATATGCGGATGAGTATTCCCGCTGGCATCCGGGGATCAGCATCGAGATAGAGAAGCCGGGCTCCGGTGAGGGAGATGATGATGCAGCCCTCCTGCGGTTTGCGGCACAGCTGATGTCGGGGGAAGGGCCTGACATGTTTGTCATGAGGAGGGGCCAGCTGGAGACCCTGCAGGCAAAAGGGGTGCTGGCTGAACTGGCACAGTATTTGCCGGAGGAAGTGACAGGGCAGGTCTTCCCGGCGGTATTAGAAGCGGGCACGGTGGATGGGAAACTTTATGGGATTGCATTACAGTGCTATGTGAATACGCTTGCGGTCTCGGAAAGCCTGTGGCAGGGCAGGACATGGGATTATCCGGACATCATCTCGCTCATGGAGGCAGGGGAGGCCTCAGGAGACGGGCCTAAGAGTGTCATGGACGGGCATTCTTCCGAAAAACTGTTAGATATATTGGCTAATATAAGCATTAGCGCCGGGAAATCGTCCCTGGTGGACGAGAAGGCAGGAAAGTGCTATTTTGACACGGAAGAGTTTGTGGGGCTGCTGGAGTTCTGCAAAAAATATGGCATGGATCCCGGCAGTGTGAGTGGGGAAGAAGAGCTGATACATTCGTGTTTTGGGAATCTGGTGAGCTTCAGCATGATGATGGCTGAACTGGGTGAGGAATACCATTGTGTGGGATATCCTGTAAACAGCGGCAGCAGCGGGTTTGTGGAATATCCGTTTCTGGTAGGGGTAAATGATAAGACAGAGAACAGGGAGATTGTCAGTGACTTTCTGCAATATCTGCTCAGTGAAAGGAAGCAGAACATGAGCGGGGGTGCTTCCGTGAGGAAGGATGTCCTGTGCAGCGGCGTAATGGAGCACAGCACATACAGCGAAGGCGCAGTATATATGGATACGGCAGGCGGCTACAGGGAATTGGCTTCCAAGCCGGACGGAAGCTCCTTCCTGCCGGAATACCTGGAGGTTCTGGAGAATGCGGCGCCCCTGCCCACATGGCGTGAACAGATAGAAGGCGTGGTCCTGGAGGAAAGCCAGGCCTATTTCAAGGGGGACAAGACAGCGGAGGATGTGGCATCGATTATCCAGAACAGGGTGCAGCTGTTTCTGGATGAATGACGAGCCTGTAAATGCTTATGCTATATTGATGTAGGGATTTATGCGCATTTTTCGGTCTGCAAGACCAGTAGGTGCGCATAAATCCCTTTTTCTGCATTGACATGCCCTGGCGCACCTATTTCTCGGATTTCCTGTTCAGCGCTTTTGTCGTCTGGAAGGCAGCCTCTGGAGAGGTTGGAATCGGTGACGCCACGCTGTATATCAGCCTTGCCCGCGCCTATTTCAAGGAGAGCGAATTTATGATCCTGGACGAGCCCTCCGCCGCTCTTGACCCGATTTCGGAGGATAGAATCTTCGGACAGCCCTACCGCTTGAGCGAGGGCAAGGGTTCTGTCACGATTTCCCACCGCCTCTCCAACACCACCCTGGCTGATAAGATTCTTGTGATTGGCGACGGGCACATCATCGAACAGGGCTCGCATTTTGAGCTATTGGAACAGAATGGTGAATATGCCCGTTTATTCTGTCTTCAGGCAGGCCGGTATGAGTAATGGGGGTATACCTTGCAGGAGAACCTGGTATTCAACCATGTGGAAAATGAAAAAAATATAGACTGTGCCCTGGCTAAGACAGGACTGTACCATAAGATAAACAAGCAAGACTTTTTCGGAAAATTTTTAGGCGGCAATTTTCTGCCGCCTTTCTGTACTTATGCAAAAACAATTTCCTCGTTCACAATCTGTCTCGCACATGCCCTTATGTTATTTATACTGCTTAACGATTTTGCGACCATATTTATGTCTTTGCAGAGGGAACTTTTCCCATTTTTCTCGGGCATCAGGTGCATCGGCAGCCATCACCTTATTTATATTGTTCCCGATGTATGCTGTGTTTGGAAACAATAGCACGAAATAGAAAGAGAGAGGAATATATTATGACAAATCAAACCACAGAAAAACTTCTTGAGATGATGGAGGAGGAACGAGTCATTCTGCACCATTTTGGGACAGGCAGTACGGATAGACCTGCGGTCTCGCTTTCCTTCAGATGCCCTTCCTTGGAGGGCATTGGCCATAGGCGCTCGTTTTTGGTCAGACAAGCTGTCTTCCGTATTTTGCCAGACAGTCTTTCGCTTCTTCCAAGGACAGGCCTATCTTCTCCCGGAGCTTCCTTAAGATGGCCTCATCGTCCTGTCCGTCATCCTGTCCCAGCTCGACAATCATCTTTGCCTGTCCCTGTTGCATGCCCTGGCGTATGCCCTGGCGCACCCATTTCTCGGATTCTGTCTCAATTATCGTTCCGCCCATTACATTCACCAGCCTTTCCTCGTTCTTGTTCCCATTGGCGATATGTGTGATGATAGTATTCACAAAACCCATCAGATCTATCATTTCCGCATCGGACAGCTCCGCCGTCCCGCGCAGGCGAAGCAGCGCATCCCTGAAATAATTTAAGTCCTCTATGGCACGGTCAACGTTGCTTTCCGATGCGATGTCTTTTTCGTATCTCGCTATATAAAAGGGGATGTAGGGAAAAAGTCTCTTTTCAACAATGTATTCTTT
>CATKYJ010000078.1 GCA_949840885.1 uncultured Acetatifactor sp. | reverse complement strand
CGTTTCCTGTGGGATGCTTCCTGCCTGTACATCCTGTTTTGCTGTAAGGAGGCTCCGGAACCGGAAAAGGAGGGCAGGGAGGTATTTCTCCACAGAGAAGATCAGGTGGAGATTGCGGTGCAGAGCGGAAGCTTCGGACCCAGGGATTTTGCGGTGTTCAGCGTGGACCGGGACGGAAAGAGCCATGGGGAGCAGCAATTTGGAATGACCTATATCGGAGGAGAGCAGGCGTACAGGGGAGGCCGGCAGAGACTGGACAACCGGGCGCGCATCATACCTGTGGAGGAGGGAAGCTATGTAAGCCGGTCAGTGCAGGAGAAGGGCTTTTGGAAGGCATATCTTGAGCTTCCCTGGACCCTTTTGGGGGGCTTTCCAAAGGAGAGCTTCGGCCTTATGGTGTATCGGAAGAAAAAGCAGACCGGAGAAGTGCTGACACCCTTTCCCCTGGATTTAAACGTAAACTTTTCGGACCGTTTTGAATATGACCCCCTCACCTTTCTGGAGACAAGACTGGGCGGAAGGGCCGGAACAGGACGGGGGAAGAAAGTATTTTTTACCCTGCCCGGTGGAAGAAGGCTTTGGCAGAGACCGGGATTTTTATGCTGGCCTGATGAGGATGAGAGGGCGGAAATACTGGCTCTGCAGGATTCGAAGCAGCCCACGGGACCGGACAATCTGGGAAGGAGAATCTGTCTGGCGCAGCGCTGGCAGGATACCCTGATGCTGGAAGGAATGGATTTTTTCTTTAACCAGGTGAGGGCCAACCCCTGGGAACCCAGGGAGCCATGGGTGGACAGAAGGCTGTGCAACGAGGCTCTGGCCAAAGGAGATGCGGAGGAAGCCTGCAGAATACTGGACGAATATCTGAACTTTCTGCGCAGAGTGACGGAATGGTGGTATGCAGACCATTCCCTGGGCAACCGCCGGAGAGAAAAATGGACTGCACTGGGAAAGCTGAAGGAATGCAGAGAGGAAGAAGACAGCATTATTCTTTGTTTTGAGACCCAACAGGGGGGCGCACAGGAACTGGTATGCACAGCGGACGGGAAGGCCTACCGGTTCCGGGCAGGAGGAAGAGGCTTCTTTGCCGGAGAAAGGGGTAAACTTACCTGCAGAAAGGGAAAAACAGGAATATGGGAAGTATTTTCCGGGGCAGGGCGACTGGAAATCCGCATGGGAGAGACATGGGAAATTTCTGTTGTGTCCGGATTCCCGGAAGCAGGCCGGGAACCTCTGTACGAAAACAAAATCCAGAACAAGACCCGGCAGCAGAGAGGAAAACGGCTGTTCGGCGCAGGAGACCTGTTGCTGCTGCAGGCAGAAGAACAGGAGGAACTCCAGGGCTTTGACCTGTACATGAATCTGGCGGAGGAGAGCGTAATCTACGGATTCGGCGAACGATTTGACGGACTTCATCAGCGGGGCCGGATACTGACACTGTGGCAGAGGGACGCCTGTGAGGGATGTCTTGCTTCCATCGGCAACCAATCCTACAAAAACATTCCCCTGCTGCATGATTCCCGGGGATATTCCCTGTTTTTCAATACCCATTACCGCATCCGGGCGGATGTGGGACAGGAAGTTCCCGACAGAATGCGGATTACGGGAATAGGCCCCTGCCTGGATTTCTTTGTATGGCTGGGGGAACCGAAACAGGTGATGGGAGATTACGCCAGACTTACAGGGGCTCCGCTGCTGCCGCCCAAATGGGTGTTCGAACCCTGGGCAGGAGGAGGCGCGGGCCGGTGGTATCACGGGCCGTTGGAAGATCTGTGCAGGGAGCAGATGGCGGTACTGGAGCGATTTGAAGAACTGGACATTCCTCATTCCGGTTTTTATGCGGAGGGCGCCGGGGCGGGGTGGATCGGCAGAGGGGGAAAGGAAGAACTGTATAAAATCGTGGACTTTGCAGGCAGGAAGGGGATTCGCGTCTTTTCCTGGCAGTATCCGGATATGTCCCCGGAGACCGCCGCGGCGCTGCTTCCGGGAGTTCCCGGGGAAGAACTGCCGGTGACAGAAAATCTCACCGACGCCGTTTTCCCGGAACATCCCCTGCCTAAGGTGATTGACTTTACGCACCCGAGAGGAATGGAACTGCTGAAGGCCCAGTGGGCGGAGAGATTGGACGCCGGTATCCGGGGAAGCATGGTGGATTTCGGCGACGTGGTGCCGGACGAAGCCCTGTTTTATGACGGCAGACGCGGCGCGGAGATGCACAACGGATATGCCTATGAGTACGCCAGAAGCTACAGGGAACTCTTTGAAGAACGCTACGGGGACGATCATGTGCTGTTTACCAGAGGCGCTGCGGCAGGTTCTCAGCACTTTGCCTGTCAGTTCGGCGGCGATCAGCAGTCCAATTTCCTGGGAATGACCTACTCTATCCATGGGGGATTGTCCGCTGCCGCTTCCGGACTGCCCTTCTGGGGAGTGGATGCGGGAGGATACGGAGGATTCGGGGACGAGGAAACCTATATCCGTTGGACGGAATATGCCTGTTTCTGCCCGCTGATGCGCTATCACGGGACAGAGCCCCGGGAACCCTGGGAATACAGCCCGGGCACGGTGGAACTCTATCGATTCTATGCGTGGCTTCGGGAGAATCTGCTGCCCTATTCCTACGACTGGGCCGTGCATGCCCATCTGACGGGAATTCCCATGATGCTGCCCATGGCCATGGCCTTCCCGGAACAGGGGGAAACCATGGGCTGTGAGGATCAGTACCTCTATGGGAAATATCTATTGGTGGCACCTGTGCACAATGAGGACAATACGCGCCGAATCTATTTTCCCCGGGGAAAATGGGTCAGTTTCTGGGACAACCGGGAGACGGTGGAAGGGCCTGTGAGTGTGGAGCGGCAGGTTCCCCTGTCCTCCATCCCCGTCTATCTGCGTTCCGGCGCTCTGATTCCTCTGCAGCTGAACGGTTCCCTGGAGCCGGGACAGAGTATGACGGTAAGCCGGAAAAACGCGCTGCTGCTGACGCCGCCGGAGGAAGACGGCGGAGATTGTTGGTATCGCTCTGCCGCAGACGCATCCCGGTATCATTTTCGGCACAGGGAGGATGGGTTTGAGCTGTTCTGCGACGGTATGGGGGAGATACCGTATCTGATCCTGAAGGGACTCTCCGGGAAGCCTTCCGGGATTTTACTCAACCGCCGCCCCCTGAAGGAAACCCATGCCGGACACAGCCTGTATTTTGAAGAAGGATGGTATGAGGAATCTGACGGCACGGTGCTGATCAGGCTTTTCAGCCATGAGAGAATTGAACTGGAAGTGAATGCCGCGGAATCCCTGTAAAAGGACATCAGGATACAAAAGTTATAATCAGAGGTATATAAATTATAGAAAGCTGCATGTGCATATTGTACTATAAATACAACCGAAAGAGTAATGACGGCGGTTATGTTGACGGGAGATAAAGAAAAAATATAGGAAAAGGAGGCGATAAGATGGTTTTATTGGAACATCAGGGGAAGGTTGGATACAATTTAGACAAAAAAGAGCATCCCCTGGACGTAGAGTTGGGATATGCCCATTTTGCCAGAAACGGCGAAAAAGATTTTCTCAGGAAGGTTACCGGTTATGAGATCCGGCAGGACGGCATTTTACTGGCGGCGGACACTTATCATGAGAGAACCGCCCTGGTAAAGGTGACCTTCTCCGGGGAGACGGTATTTCGGCTGCAGATGTTTCCGGAGGGCAGGGAGCCGGTGCGTCCGAACCAGGTTTTCGGCTTTGCCCCTTACGAAAAAGTGAAGGTGGAGGAGGAAGCGGAGTACATCACCGCGGCCACGGACAGAGTGCTTCTCCGTTTCCGGAAATGTCCCTGGGAAATGACGGTTCTGCTGGACGGCGAGGTGCTTACGCAAGAACAGATTAAGGATTTCGACGTGGGCCAGAAATACAAATCCATTCCCCTTGGATTCACCGTGGGAGCGGACGGACAGGTTACGGATACCTTTGAAACCATGTATATGTACTGTGACGAGTCTTTCTATGGATTCGGAGAAAAATTCACGGATTTCAACAAGAGGGGACAGCGCATCACGGTATGGCAGCGGGACGCCCAGTCCACCAATTCCGATATTTCCTACAAGGGAATGCCCTGCTTTATGAGCTCTTCGGGCTATTTCATTTTGATGAACACATACACCAGAACCCATTTTAATATGGGAGCCTCTTCCGGCGTGGCATATACCATGGAAACGGAGGACCCGTACCTGGATTATTACATGTTCTGCAACAGGGATTACAAGGGGCTTCTCCGGGATTATACCGCGTATACAGGCAGATCTCCCATGATTCCCAGATGGGCCTTCGGATTCTGGATGTCCCGCATGAGCTATATGAACAGGGCGGAGGTGGAGGAAATCGTCAGCCGGATGGAAGAATTCGGCATGTCGGCGGACGTGGTACATATCGACGGCTGGCTTGACATGATGTCTCCCCAGGGCAGTACAGAGATCCTGGCTTTTGACGAGAAGAGATTTCCGGAGCCGGAGGACATGATTCGAAAACTCCGTGACAAGGGCTTCCATCTCTCGCTGTGGATGTTCCCCTATGTGTCCCTGAAGGGCAGATGGGGAAGGGGCGAAGAGAATTCCGCGCAGTTTGAACTCATGAAGGAGCGGGGTTACCTGGTAAAGGACAGAAACGGGGACGTATGTCTCTTCCAACTGGGAGAGGGCGGAGATACGGGAAGCGCCATGATGGCCGCACTGGATTTCTCCAACCCGGAATGCGCGGCCTATGTGAAGGAACGGGTAAAACGCCTAATGCGCATGGGCGTGGGCGTGATTAAGACAGACTTCTCGGAGGAACTGCCGGAAACCGCCGTGTACTATGACGGACTGACAGGTGTGGAGGGGCATAATAAATACACATACCTGTATTCCAAAACCATCTACGAGGCCTCGGCGGAGATCAAGAAAGAGGCGGGAGAGAAAGCGCTGATCTGGTGCAGGAGCGGTTACGCCGGGAGCCAGAAATATCCGGCTCACTGGGCGGGAGATTCCTCCGCATCGGAGAACAATCTGGCGGCAATCTTAAGGGGAGGACTCAGCATGGGACTCAGCGGCGTGTCCTTCTGGGGCTTTGATATCGGAGGCTTCTACAACTGTGACTACGAAGGCAGGAGAGCCATCCCGGGGGATGAGGAATACATCCGCTCCGTGCAGATGGGATTGATGGCGCCTTTGAGCAGAAGCCATGGACAGTCAACACCCAGGGAACCCTGGTTCTACTCCCGGGAAGCCCAGGACGCCTTCCTGAAAATCAATAAGCTCAGATACCGCATGACGCCGTATCTGTACAGCACCGCCTGCGAAACCTGCGCGGAAGGACTTCCCATGATGCGGGCCATGGTATTGGAATACCCGGAGGACCTGAACGTGAGAAGCCTGTCCACACAGTACATGCTGGGAGAATCCCTGCTGGTAGCTCCGGTGTTCGATCAGAAGGTGCATCATATCTATCTGCCCAAAGGCAGCTTTGTGGATCTCCATACAGGAGAGCGGCTTCAGGGAGACAGATGGATTGTTTCGGGAAAAGAGATTGACAGGATTCCGCTCTACCTCAGAGAAAACCATATGCTGCCCATGCTGAAGGAAGCGCCCATGCATATTGCGGACGAGAACTTCTCCCGCCTCCAGGTAGCGGTCAACCTCACGGACGCCATGAAGCAGGTTTATTTCGACGACGGTGTGGAAGGCTATATGGAAGCCCGCCTGCAGGACGGCGTCATGACCGTGGAGACACAGGGCATGGATGTGGAAGAAATCAAAGCCTACGTGCCACAGGAACTCACCCAGGCCCGGGTGAACGGAGAGACATGGACACTGCGCAAAGAAGCAAATACTTATCTAATCTGCCC
>CATKYJ010000077.1 GCA_949840885.1 uncultured Acetatifactor sp. | reverse complement strand
GGGAAGGGATCCCGTTCGGCAGCTCCAGGTATTTTTCCAGTGTCTGCCTTTCATCCACTGCAAAATCGGCAATTTCCGTCCATTCATCATTTCCGGCAAGGACGGCGAAGAAAACAATTCCTATAATATCTTTCAGAGAATGCCTTACTTTAACCTGCTGCCTGCTGTCGGTAAGCTGGCCTGCCTGCATCAGATATTCTTCCATAAATATCCTGTCCAGCCCTTCCACCCCGAGCCCTCTGAGTTCTTCTACCGTAATATAGATGGTTTCTGATAATTTCTGAAGCTTGGTGTCTGTCTTTGGCATATCTGTCCTGTGACTCCTTCCCCATGTAAATGTAATAATTCCAGACATAGTATACGCTATTTCTGTCAGCCAGTGAGAAGGATTTTGAAAAAAGTGTGTTTATAAATTTGCACAATTTTTGTGGCTAATATGCCGTCATATTCATTCATGCGTTTATTCTGTATAAGTGGCCGAATGCAAAATACTGGAAAGAAAAACAGGATTGCAGATCCCAACCAACAATCTTTTCTATTGCTTATAAAGCCTCCATATCAAACAGGCTTAATTGTACTGGCTGCTCTTTTTCCTCCTTTTCTTTTAGCTGGCGCATCTTTTCCAGTTCTGCTATCCTTTCTGGCCCAAGCCATTTGTCTGCATGGCGCCGGTCTGTGCTGTATTCCTCTAGGCTGTCATATCCGTTCTCCAACAGTTTCTTTTCCAGGCGCCTGACTGCAGACTCCCGTGACTGCCGCCGTCTCTCCCGTTTATTCTCTGAATCCCGTTTTTCCATATCGGAAGCATGCACAATCTGGATTCTGTTCCGGATATCCTCCAGGTCCTGCATCAGATCCCGGCTTTCCCTGCGCTCTGCACGGACGTTCTGGATCTCAAAGGAAAAATACCGTCCGTGGTATTCAGAGAAAAACAGTTCCGTAAAATAGTGGTTCCGCACTTTCTCCTTTATCCTGTCCTGGCAGAGCCTGGCGCATATCTTGCA
Source organism: uncultured Acetatifactor sp. (assembly GCA_949840885.1). Taxonomy (GTDB): domain Bacteria; phylum Bacillota; class Clostridia; order Lachnospirales; family Lachnospiraceae; genus Acetatifactor. Next base: position 5,528 of record CATKYJ010000077.1, on the reverse strand, counting down.
GATATCCATGCTCACCGGATGGTCAAAGAGCTTTTTCCCTTTGATAATCTGGGTATCCTCTCCAGGGGGCGCATCGAGCCCTGCTACCACCCGGACACCCCAATAAAGGCGCTGCTCATCGGGGAGGGCATGGACACGGCGCTGAAGCTGATGGAGAGCACAGGTGGCTTCCAGAAGAGCTACTTCTACCTGGACTCCAGCTTTGCGCACTTCCATTACATACCGGAAGGCGCCCAGGGGGAGGCGATGCTCCGGCTGCCCTGCTCCCCAACGACCCAGACGGCACTCAGGAATCTGCTCCTGTCCGACCTGCAGCCGCCCCGTTCCGGCCACGGGCTGGAGCATGACGCGGTATCGGAGGGGAGGCCCGTGCTGCTGGCCTTCGACTTCGACATGCTGCGGCTCTCCCGGTTCCGGACAGCCCTTTCCTTCCACGGGTTTAGCGGGAACCTGATATGCTTCGACTTCCAGGAGTCGGTGCTGCGGCAATACTTCGGGGACGCAGCTGCCATTGAAACCATTGACCTGTACAAATTTGAAAGGAGGTTCCTGCGCTGAAACTGACAGAGAACAAAAGGAAGACACTGACGCCCTTCCTCGTGCTGCCCGTCCTGCTCCTGGCCCTTGCCTATGCAGGCGGCTATGTGTCCCAGTTCCTCATCAACTACCATGCCTGGGCTTCATCCGGAGGGACACCGGGGGACGGAACCTCCCCTGCATTCCCGGAGGGCTCGCCGGCCGCCTGCCTTAAAGCGCTCACCGTCTTCCCTTACAGCCTGTACGGGATCGCCCTGTGCGCAGGCGTCTCCGGCCTGCTGGTATTCATGGTGATGCGCATGGGGTTCGGGAGGAAGGGCACCTATGACCGGGAGCGGAACCTGACCTATTCGGACCAGGGGACCTACGGCACCTCCGGCTTCATGACGGATGCGGAGATGCGCCAGGTGCTGGAGCTGGTCCCTGACATCACGGGGAACCGGGGCGTCATCCTGGGGAAGCTGGACGGAAAGGCGGTCTGCCTGCCGGAGAGGACGCGGATGAACCGCAACGTGGCCGTGTTCGGGGCCAGCGGCAGCATGAAGAGCCGTGCCTACGCAAGGAACGTGGTGTTCCAGTGCGTGAAGCGGGGGGGAGAGCCTCATCATCACCGACCCGAAATCCGAGCTCTACGCAGACCTGTGCCTCTATCTTGAAGACAACGGCTACACCGTAAAGGTGTTCAACCTGATCAACCCTGAGAATTCCGACAGCTGGAACTGCCTGGCGGAGATTGAAGGGCAGGAGATCATGGCGCAGCTCTTCTGCGATGTCATCATCAGGAACACAGGCTCCCCGAAAGGTGACAGGTTCTGGGACAATTCGGAGATGAACCTTTTGAAGGCCCTCGTCCTGTATGTGGACCAGGGGTTCCCGCCGGAGGGCAGGAACATCGGGCAGGTGTACAAGCTGCTGACCATGAGCAGCGAAAAGGAGCTGGACAGCCTCTTCGACCTGCTCCCGGTCACCCACCCGGCAAAGGCGCCCTACAACATCTTCAGCCAGGCGTCCGACACGGTGCGCAGCGGCGTCATCATCGGGCTGGGGACAAGGCTGCAGGTATTCCAGAACAAACTGATCCGGCAGATCACCAGCTACAACGAGATCAGCCTGACGCAGCCGGGCCATGAGAAGTGCGCGTACTTCTGCATCACCTCGGACCAGGACTCCACCTTCGACTTCCTCTCCTCCCTATTCATGTCCTTTGTGTTCATCAAGCTGGTGCGCTACACGGACAGGTACGGGGAAGGCGGGAGGCTCCCGGTGCCGGTGCATATCCTGGCGGACGAGCTCGCCAACGGCGGCTGCACCATCGCAGACCTGACAAAGAAAATCAGCACCATCCGCTCCCGCCAGTTCTCCATCAGCTGCATCTTCCAGAACCTGCCCCAGATGCAGAACCGCTACCCGCTGAACCAATGGCAGGAGATTATCGGCAACTGCGACACCCAGCTCTTCCTGGGCTGCACTGACGAGCTGACAGCGGAGTTCATCTCCAACCGCACCGGCGAGGTCAGCGTGGCAGTGTCCAGCCAGGCGAAGCAGCTCAACACCTGGCGGGTATCGGATTACACACCAGAGTACCGGGAGACGCACTCCATCGGGAAGCGCAAGCTCCTGACGCCTGACGAGGTGCTGCGGCTGCCGCTGGACGAGGCACTGATCATCCTCCGGGGACAGAAGGTGCTGAAAGTAGGGAAATATGACTACACCCTCCACCCGGAGAGCCGGAAGCTGAAGGAAAGCCGGTCCAGTGATCACATCCCGGAGTGGCGCAGGCTCCCCGAGTCACCGGAACCGGACTTCTCACGACTGGTGAAGCCAGAGCCAAAACAGAAGAGGCCAAAGGCGCCCAGAAAGGACACTGTACCTGCAGATGCCGTGCACGCTGGTTCTCCCTCTGGATGGGCAGACGGACCGCAGGAATCTATCCCTGCAGGCGGGAACTGCGGAATCGTCATGGCGGACAAGAAATCCATCATGTCCTGAACTGCACTGCCAGACCAAACACCCTGCCTAAGCTTACAGGCAGACGGAACAAACTTGAAAAGGAGACAAGACTATGCCCAGAAAAACAAAAAAGGAAGAAACTATTGTAATGGAAGAAAGCGCCACCCTGGAAAATGCACCTACGGAGACCGGAGATGTCCTGGAAAGCGGCTCCCCTGCAGAAAGCGGAGCCCCCATGGATGGGGAAACGCTTACAGGCGGGGAATCCTCTGTGGAGGAGGAACTGCTTAATCCTGATGAAGCCGCCATGGATGGAGAGCTGCCTGGCTCTGGCGAAGCTGCTATGGATGATGGGCTGCCGGATCCCGGCGAAGCTTTCATGGATGATGAGCTTCCTGATTCTGGTGAAGCTGCTATGGATGGAGAATTGCCTGATCCTGACGAAGCTTTCATGGACGGTGAGCTGCCTGGTTCTGGTGAAGCTGCTATGGATGGAGAACTGCCCGGTTCTGGCGAAGCTTCCATAACTAAGGAACTGTCCGGCTCCTACGAAGCTGAAGCGAAAGAGGTACTGCCCAATTCTGGCGAAGATGCAGAAAGCGATGACTCCGCTTCTGGCAATGTGCTTATGGATGGAAATCAACCGGACAAAGCCCATCTTTTCATGGAAGAAACAGAAATCGGCAATGTTGGTGGAGTGGAACTACAGCCGGAAGATGCAGGGATGCCTCTCTTGAGACCGGAGAAGATGCGGCAGCCAACGCAGACGGATTTGTCACGGAAATTCCTCCTGAGAACAGGAATAACAATGAAAGCGGCACGGGAAAAGATACCCCTAAAGCCCCAGCCGCTCCCAGAAAACGGAAAGCAAAGGCTGCACCTGCAGCAAAACCGGAGCCCCCGGCAAGGAAAGCCGCCCCTTCCACCATCCTTCCCCTGAATGCCGACGCGGAGGTGGAGACGCCCGAAAGCCGGGAGGATACCATCTGGCATGAGCTGCAGAACGCCTACCGCACCCGGAAAGTCCTGACTGGCATCCTAGGCGGCATCGAGAAGATGGTCGGCGGAGGAACCATCGCGGTCATCTACTATAAGGAGGTGCGTGTGGTAATCCCCCTTGCGGAGATGATGATAAACCTTGTGGAGGACGAAGCCCGCGACTATGGGGAACTGGCGCTGCGCCAGAGCAAGCTCCTCGGCAACATGCTGGGATGCGAGATCGACTTCATCATCAAGGGGCTTGAGAACGCCAGCCGCAGCGTGGTGGCCAGCCGGAAGGACGCCATGTACAAGAAGCGCCAAATCTTCTACATGCCGGATGCAGCCGGGAATTCCCGCGTATGCGAGGACCGCATCGTGCAGGCGAGGGTCATTGCCGTGGCCGAAAAGGTGGTGCGCGTGGAGATTTTCGGTGCGGAGTGCTCCACCCTGGCCCGCGACCTGTCCTGGGACTGGCTGGGGGACGCCTCGGAGCGCTTCCATGTGGACGAGCAAATCCTTGTGCGCATCCTGAGCGTGAAGGTCCGCTCCCTGGAGGACATCTCCGTGAAAGCGGATGTCAAGAGCGTAAACGGCAACACCAGCAAGGACAGCCTGAGCAAGTGCAGAATCCAGGGCAAGTACGCCGGGGCGGTCACGGACGTCCATAAGGGCACCGTCTTCGTCCGTCTCCATATCGGTGTCAATGCCGTCGCCCACAACTGCTACGACAACCGGATGCCCGGCAAGAAAGATGATGTGAGTTTCGTGGTCACGCGAATCGATGCGGAGCGGAACGTGGCCGTGGGGTTGATTTCAAGAATCATTAAGCAGAATATCTAAGAAAAAGCAGGTGGCATATTTCTCTCCAGAGAGCCACCTGCTTTTCATTTTCCCATAAGTTACATCATATCACACTGTCTGAAGCCCAGCAAGCTGTTCCACTTCTGCCACACTAAGTTCAGAGCACTCTGCAATCTCCTCAATAGTGAGTTTTCCCATTTTGAGCATCCTAAGTGCTGTCTTTTTCTTTGTCTCGCTAATGCCTTCATTCTTTCCCTGAGTTAGGATAATGCGTGCTTCCGTCTCAATCAATGCTCCGCCCATAATATCACCTACACCTTTCTGCACATTTTCATACTTCTGTGCAATCTCTCTAATCACATCATTAGAAAGCTCTATGATTGTCCGCTTATCAAACGCCCCTATCACTTCCTGACGTTCCAGTTCATCCAGCCTTTTTAGGATTTCAAGATACTCTCCCTTTAATTCCTCCAACTTTTGTTCATTTTTATTATACTCTGAAAAACTCTTCTCATGTGAAAAAATATAAAAGGGAATCAACAACAGCAGGTTCTTCTCAAAAATATCATCCAGTGAATATGCCTGTACCTTCATGAGAGGCACATCATATTGTACCGTCCCACCCGGTGTAACAATCACATATTTCATTTTATCTGGTGTCTTTCTGTATGACCGAAGATATATGACCGCCGTATTTGGGAAGGTCACTGTCAAAGTCTCTTCCCTGACCTCCCCTTCGTCAAGGGCAATCTGCGCATCATACTCAAAAAGCCGTATTGTTATCCGTCCGTCTGGCAGGCTGCTCTCGCACTCAAGATGATACTTTTTGGTATGTTTCCCAATAATCCTTAAGTTTGTATCGGTTATCCGTTCCCTGTCCGCAGCATCCTGCTGATCTAAGAAATGTTCATTAGGAAAAAACTCTATTATTTCCTCCCCGGTATAGCTTTCGCAGAATATTTCATTGATGACTGGAATTATCAGCTTTCTACAGTCGTTTAGGATTGTCCGGAAAGCCCCATCATATATATTTCCCATATTCAGTACCTCTCTCGTTTGCCAACTCTATAATACCATTTTTCAGCCCTAATTTCAATATTCTCTGTTTTGCAGGCATAAGCAAATCCTATGTTAGTTACTGTTCACACGTCGGCTTGACTGAAAGAAACCGATGGTATAGACTGTTCTCAGTCGGAGCCATCGGTTTCTTTATCCAAATATCTGCGATACCCTGTCAAATAAATTGAGCCCTTCTTCCT
>CATKYJ010000076.1 GCA_949840885.1 uncultured Acetatifactor sp. | reverse complement strand
GATTGGAAAGAATGATTAGAACAAATGGTTAGAACAAATGGCTGGAAGAAGAACGAAAAGTCAGAAAAAGCATCCGCCAAAGCGGCAAAAGGAGTTATCATGAAAAAGATAGAGGAAATATTGGAATTCGACAAAATAAAGGAGAAATGGGCGCAGCTGGCTCTTACAGAGGGGGCGAAAGAAAAAATCATGGAGCAGGAGCCCTGCCTGTCTGAGACAGAACTGGCGCTGCGCCAGCAGGAGACCACGGAGGCCAGGACTTTGCTGGAAAAGGAGGGGACGCCGCCGCTGGTGTCCATGGAGGGAATCGGGACATTGGTTGCCGTGGCACAGAGGGGCGACTGCCTGACTGCGGCCCAGCTGGAACAGATAGAGTTTTCCCTGACAGCAGTCAGGCGGCTGAAAGAATACCTGAACAGAGGCAAAGGGCTGGAACTGTCCCTGCCTTATTATGAGGAGAATCTGGACAATCTGGCGGATATCCGGGACGCCATTCATGTACAGATCAGGAGCGGCCGGGTGGACGACTACGCTTCAAAACTGCTTCACACCATCCGCATGGACATCCAGCGGACCAAAGAGCGGATGAAAGAAAAGGCCGATGCCGTCATGAAAAGCCATAAGGAGTGCATGTCAGACAGCTACAGCACTTTCCGCAACGGCCGTTTGTGCGTACCGGTCAAGAAAGAGTATAAATTCCGGATATCCGGAAGCGTCATCGACAAATCCTCTACGGGCAGCACGCTGTTCATAGAGCCTGCGGCGGTGGCGAAGCACAACGAGGAACTCTCTCTTCTGTTGATTGATGAGGAAAATGAAGAACGACGGATTCTATATACTTTGACGGCTATGGTGGCAGATAATGGGGAAGTCATGGCCCGGAATCTCAAAACCATGGAGAAACTGGACTTTATCTTTTCAAAAGGGAAGCTGAGCATGGAACTTCAGGGAACCAAGCCCCGGATCAATACCGGGCGGCGCATCGCGCTGAGGGAGGCCAGGCATCCCCTGATGGAGCGGGAAACCTGTGTTCCCCAGGATTTTGAGATCGGAAAGGACCACAGAGGAATCGTCATAACGGGGCCCAACACCGGCGGAAAGACGGTGGCCCTCAAGACAGTGGCGCTTAGCTGCATGATGGCCCAGTGCGGGCTGCATGTCACCTGCAGGGAGGCGGACATCTGCATGAACAGCAATTATCTTTGCGACATCGGAGACGGGCAGAATCTGTCGGAAAACTTGTCCACTTTTTCCGCCCATATCACCAATGTGCTGGATATCTTAAAGCAGGTGGGGCCGGAGAGCCTGGTAGTCATGGACGAACTGGGATCGGGCACGGATCCGGCGGAGGGTATGGGTATTGCCGTGGCCATCATGGAGGAACTGAAGAAAAGCGGATGCCTGTTCCTGGTGACCACCCATTATCCGGAGGTGAAAGAGTATGCGGCTGCTGCGGAGGGACTTATCAATGCCAGGATGACCTTTGACCGGGAAAGCCTGCAGCCCACCTATCAGATGGTCATAGGGGAGGCAGGGGAGAGCTGCGCTTTCTACATCGCAGCCAGGCTGGGCATGCCGGAGCACATGCTTCGAACCGCAGCTAGGACGGCCTATGGGGCGGGCAATTTTGCGGACAGCTCCGGAAAATTGGGAAAAAGAGAGGAAAGAGCAGGAAGAGCAGAAAGAGCGGACAAGGCAGAAAGAGCGAGCAAGGCAGGAAGCGTAGGCAAGGCAGGAAGTGCAGGCAAGGCAGAAAGCGCAGACGATAGCGCAGCAGGAATGCCTGGCTTAGAAAAGGCATTCGGCAGGGCAGCTTCGGAGGCCGACGGGCAGAGCATGGAACCAATGCAGGAGGAATGGGAGCGTCATTTACCCAAGGCGCAGCAGATGATCGTTTCCGGGCAGAGGCAGGAGCCGGTTTCCCGGCCCAAAATCCAGAAAAAGAAAGAGCCGTCCCACAAAAAAGACCTGTCGGGCAAATTCCGCCTTGGAGACAGCGTCATGATATATCCGGACAAGAAAATCGGTATTGTCTGCGAACCGGTGAACGAAAAGGGCGTGCTGCGGGTCCAACTTCCGGACAAAAAGATCTGGATCAACCACAAGCGCGTAAAACTCCATGTGGCGGCTGAGGAACTGTATCCGGCAGGGTACGACTTCTCCATTGTCTTCGACACGGTGGAGAACCGCAAACTCCGGCATCAGATGGACCGCAAGTTCGTAGAGGAGAGCATTGACCTGGGAGAGGAGTGACAGGGACTTCTGGTGAATGGATAAGGAGCAGGCCTTTCGGCGGATGGATGCAAGGGTGCGGCAAATGTCCGCCAGGGAGCGCCTAAGGATTTTGGATATGCTCCAAAAGCCTGCGGCGCTTTTCCTTTTCCGCCTTATTCCGCTCCCGCAGATCCGCAAAGAAGCCTTTCAGCATATCGCTGCACTCCTGCTCCAGCACGCCTCTGGCGACAAAAGCCTGGTGGTTGAACTGAGGCATTTCCAGGATATTCAGCACCGATCCCCCGCAGCCCGCCTTGGGGTTCATGCAGCCCATGACCACTTCCGGAATGCGGGCCTGGATAATAGCCCCGGCGCACATCTGGCAGGGCTCTAAGGTGATATAGATGGTGCACTCCTCCAGCCGCCAGTCCCCGATGTATTTGCTTGCCTTGCGGATAGCGGTGATTTCCGCGTGGGAAAGCGTATTTTTGTCCGTGTTGCGCCGATTGTACCCCCGGCCGATGATCTTCCCCTCATGGACGATGACGCAGCCGATGGGCACCTCCCCCAGGGCCAGGGCTTTTTTTGCCTGCCGTAGGGCCTCTTTCATATATTTTTCATGAATGTTTGTTATTGTGGCCATATTTCCTCCCGGGTTCCTCCAGATAACGGCTCATGCTGTCTGCAGGGAACCTTATATGCCCATTTTAGCGGTTTCAGCCTTTTTTGGCAATGCTTCATTGACATTTTCTTTGCAGGTGGTAGAATCTAATGGTATCCATGAATTGTTTGAGAGAAAGCTTTCAGAATACAATGGACAGGGGGAAACTGATTAAAAAAGGAGGAAATGAAAATGATCAAAGGATTCAAAATGAAGCTGTATCCCGGCCAGGAGGCTGAGTATGAGAAGAGGCACAATGAACTGTGGCCCGAGATGCAGGACATGATCCATGAGCACGGCGGGAAGAACTATACCATCTTTTTAGACAGAGAGACCTTGACCCTTTTCGGCTACATAGAAATCGAGGACGAGGAGCTGTGGGCAAAGGGCGCTGACACCGCCATTAACCGCAAATGGTGGGACTTCATGGCGGACATCATGGAGACTAACCCGGACAACAGTCCGGTGAGCATCGACTTGCAGAAAGTATTCCACTTGGATTGAGGCTTGCAAGGATGCCGGGGAAAGATCGTTTTTTGGACTTTCCCCGGTTCCGGCGCATATTGTCGCCTCCTGTTGAAGCTTCCGTGACAGCATGCTTGCCCTGTGGTGTTGGTCTGAATGTTGTTGCTCGTGTTCCTCCTTGGATGCAAAAAGCGCATGTTAATATATGCTTAGTATTGTTACTACATCCGCGCCGCCTAGATACTGTTTTTAAATTGCCGTAAGTCTTTAAATCTGTCACACAGACTCAGATATCCAGTTCCGGCGGCACATCCAGTTCCTCCGGGGCATATTTCCCGTTCTTCTTCCGCTGGCGGACGCATTCCGTCAGCAGGTACTCTATCTGCCCGTTGACAGAGCGGAAGTCGTCCTCCGCCCAGGCGGCGATGGCGTCGTAGAGCTTGGGAGATAGCCGCAGAGGCACCTGTTTCTTGCTGTCTGCCATGTCAGTACAGGCTCCCTGAGTTCACAATGGGCTGGGCGTCATGATTCCCGCACAGCACCACCAGCAGATTGGAGACCATCGCCGCCTTGCGCTCCTCATCCAGCTGTACCACATCTTTCTCGTTCAGACGCTCCAAAGCCATCTCCACCATGCCCACTGCGCCGTCCACGATCATTTTCCGGGCGTCTATAATGGCAGAGGCTTGCTGACGCTGCAGCATAACCGCTGCGATTTCCGGGGCATAAGCCAGATAGGTGATCCGGGCCTCCACTACCTCGATGCCGGCCTCTTTCACCCGGGCCTGGATCTCGTCCCGGATCCTTGCGGCCACGATGTCGCTGGAGCCCCGCAGGCTCCCCTCGTCCGCCACGCCGTCCCCGGTGGTGTCCACATTGGGGGCTACATCGTAAGGGTAGATGCGGACCACATGGCGCAGAGCGCTGTCGCACTGGAGGGAGAGGAATTCCTTATAATTGTCCACATTGAATACGGCTTTGGCCGTATCCACCACCCGCCATGTGACGGCAATGCCGATTTCGATGGGATTGCCCAGGCAGTCGTTGATCTTCTGCCTGCTGTTATTCAGGGTCATGATCTTCAGGGACAGCTTCTTGTTGGTGTAATCGCCGGTGAGGTTCATGCTCTGGGCCCCACTCGTTATGGCCAGCAGGCCATTGCCCGGTTCCGACACGTCCCCGCTCTGGCTCAGTTTGGTCTTGGCAGCCGGGTTCACGCCTACACAGAAAGGATTGACGAAGTAAAAGCCGTTCTCTTTCAAGGTACCCACATACTGGCCGAACAGAGTCAGCACCAGCGCCTCCTGGGGCTTTAAGACCTTAAGGCCCAGCAGGAGCATCCACCCAAAAGCCAGCACCACGATGCCCAGGACCAGCACTGCGATGGGAAAGGCCGAGGCGCCGTATTTGTCAAGACTGATGCCGCAGACAATTACCGCGGCAGTAGCGGCCACATAGGCCAGAATCACTGCCAGCAGCACAGCCATGCCGTTCTTTTTTCCTTTTAAGACTTTCTCTTCCATAAAAAATTCCTCGCTTTCTTCACTTGTATAAGTTGAAATTTTTATAATTGATATTAAAATGATATCATATTGATTTTGGATTTGCAAGAGGTTTTTATAAATGATTTCTATTGTTCCTAAAAAAGGCGATAAAAAAGCAGCGTTTGTGCATAACAAACACCCGAAAGAAAGATGTGAGTAAAAAACCTTTCTTTCGGGTGTTTGGCGCGGCGGGGTATGGAGGGAAAACTCTCGGATGCCCGGCGCGGCGGATAAGGAGAAATGTGCGCCTAGCCGATTTTTACGTCATTAGGGCTGTCCTTTCCGGCCACAAAATCCGCTGCATTCTGCAGGGTCGTGGCGGCGATGGCTCCCAGCGCCTCCCTTGTAAAGAAACCCTGATGGGAAGTGATCATCACATTGGGGAAAGACAGGAGTCTGGCGGTGGTGGAGTGCTCCAGGATCTCATCGGAGCGATCCTCGAATACATTGTTGGTTTCCTCTTCGTATACGTCCAGGCCTACGCCCGCGAACTTGTGCATGCGGATGCCCTCAATGAGGTCGTCGGTTTTCACCAGGGCGCCCCGGGAGGTGTTCACCAGGATAACGCCGTCTTTCATCTGCTTAATGGTGTCAATGTTGATCATATGATAGGTGGAATCCATCAGCGGGCAGTGGAGAGAAATGACATCACTGTCGGAAAGAAGCTGCTCCAGGGAGACATATTCCACGAACTCTTTCAGGGATTCGTTCTGGTATACATCATATGCAATGACTTTCATGCCGAAGCCCCGGCAGATCCGGCACATGGCGGCTCCGATTTTTCCGGTGCCGATGATGCCGGCGGTCTTCTCATAGAAATTGAAGCCCATGAGGCCGCTTAAGCTGAAATCGTTCTCCCGGACTTTGTTGTAAGCCTTGTAGAGACGGCGGTTACTGGCCAGCGCCAGCGCCATGGCGTGCTCCGCCACGGCCTCCGGGGAGTACCCGGGGACGCGCATGACGCGGATACCGTACTTTGCGGCAGTCTCCAGGTCAACGTTGTTGAATCCCGCGCAGCGCATGAGGATCAGGCTGATTTTCTTTTCATGGAGGATCTCCATGGTCTGGGTTCCCACATTGGAACTGACGAAAGCGCAGACGGCGTCAAAGCCATCGGCCAGGGCGGCTGTCCTGGGGTCTAAGTCGGACTTTGTGTACTCGATGGTGATGTCGGGGAAAGCTCCGGTTTTCAGGGTTTCCTGAAAGGATTCTTTGTCGTAGTTTTTAGTGTCGTAAAATAGAATTTTCATTGTAGTCTCCTCTCTTTGGATACATTTTTTGCTGCTGCCGTCAAATCCGGTTTGCCGGAGCAAAACGCTCGTATCGCCGCTTGAAAGGCAGCGGCTCAAATCCAGTATGTGCTTGAATTGCTGACGATTCTGGTCTCTCCGTTTTCCCTTTCGGAATAAATTCTGGTAGTTCCCCACCACTGGGCGCTTCTGTCGTCCTCCCTGACATCATAGGAATAGGATGCCTCTACATCCAGCTGGGGATAGCTTTTCACAAGGGCTTCAAATGCTCTGGTAATCTCCTCCGCGCTTGTATCCAGCGAGGCCTTGAGGACGGGGCCTGACCTATTCCATGAAAGTTCTGCGTCAGGAAATTCTCGGGAAAAATAAGCTTTCACATCTTCAAAGATTCGTGAAGCGTCCTTGTCGTGGGTACAGATTAAGATATCCATTGTTCCCTCCACATAAGATATGGTGCTTTTGAAACCATTTGGCATTTCCCGCCTCGAATAGACCTTTGATTACAGGGTTCGCGGAGCGGTTCCTGCAATAAGGTCGTTATATCATGATTTCGTGTGCTCCGGCGCACATGGAATCAAAAGTTGACACAATGCCTTTCTGTGTCAACATTATACCATAATTTTGTGCGCCTCGGCGCACGTGGAATCAAAAGTTGACACAATGCCTTTCTGTGTCAACATTATAC
>CATKYJ010000075.1 GCA_949840885.1 uncultured Acetatifactor sp. | reverse complement strand
GTATAGTGAGGGTAGCACATCTGCTGTATTTCATTCTGTATAGTTAAATTCTACAAAATACCCTATACCCAATTAGTAAATATGCCGAAAGTGAAAAATTGTTCAAAAAAAGGTTGAAATTTTTAAATTGTTAAAAAAGTTTAGTCTGTTCTTGACACGTTGCCTTATGGGGCACACCGGGTACAGCGCGAAAGAGAATGTGAATAATATTAAGGTGGTGCATTTGCACTGGGGTCTGCAGCTGATTTTTGATGAGTCCCAGAAAGAGGGGAAACTCCCTGAAAGACAGGGACATGAGATCTGGATTGATGTGTATCCGCTGACGCGGTTTCTGGCCAAGCATACCCAGGCGGCAGTGAAAGTGGAGGGGACGAGGGAGTGGGTGCGGACGAGCGGGATTGTGGATCCGGATGACACTAACAAATCCGCATTTGAAAGGAGAAGATTTATGTCTGATTTTAGTATAAATGAAATGTTAGATATGCAAAAAAGGCTTCAAGATAAATACAAAGATAAATGGGAAAAAATTTCCCCTAAAGCGGGTAAACACAAGCTGCTTTGGATGATAGGTGAAATTGGTGAAGTGATTGATATTGTCAAAAAACACGGAGATATAAAGGCATCTAGTGATGTTGAATTAAGAAAAGACCTTGTGGAAGAAATGGCTGATGTTCTTATGTATTACAATGATGTCATGCTGTGTTATGGAATATCTGCTGATGAATTAAAACAGGCATATACCGCGAAGTTTAAAAAGAATATGACACGTTGGTAAATCCTGGTGTGTGGAGTAGTTAGTAGGAGCACTTTTCCGAAAAGGGAGTATATGAATAGCAGTAACTGTACATGTATTTTTACCGTGGCAGTGGGGAATATTCCAACCAAAGAAGACACGCAGGGACAAAGCCCTCCGACATGAACCCCTCCAGGTATCCGATGTCCCGGCGTACATATCCCAGCTGCTTACGGATTGCTGCCCGCACTTTCTTTGCCGTATGCTTCCTGCACTTGGCGAATGCCAGGTACTCTTTCCTGGCCTGCCTCCTCTAGCGACTTGGTAGGGGCAGGCCGTAGCAGCGGCAGAAGTGTCCGATCATCCTCTCAAGGAATTCCCTGCCCTCGTTCAGTAGGGAGATGTCCTGGGGATAGCGGATATGGGCCAGCGCGCAGGTCACATCTCGAGGGTCAGGAACCCCTTGTTCTCCGGTTCTTTTTCCTGACTCCCTTTTTCAGTGGAAGAGTTTAATGAAAGCGGCCCTTTGCGGTCATTTTTCCGGGAAAGCACGGATTCGTTCGCCTCCATGACCATCTCCATGGTGATGCGCTTGCCAAGCAGCACCAGCATGCTGGCGTTGAAAGGAGCCTGTTCCTGATAGCTGGGCAGACCATAGAAGCGTTGCAGGTATGGGTTCTCCGCAATCTGCTCCACCAGCTCCCTGTCAGAGTACTGGAACTTCGCCTGGATGATGAGCGCACCCAGGGCCATGCGCAGGGGCTTCGCGACATTCCCCGTCCCGCTGGGGAACAGGCCGGCATATTTGGTCCCGAACTCATCCCATGGGATGCTGTCAGCCATCTTCACCCATCAGTTGTCTGGGTTTATATGCAGCCCCATGGGCTGGTTGAAGTCAAGGAAAGAATGCTGGGTTGTGTCGCCTGGTCTGTATATGGCTTTTTGCTCCATTCCGCGGTAGGATTTGGGGTAAAATTGCAAGGGAAATTGACGCCTGGATGCAGAACCCCTGCAGTTATTTTACTATAAAAATGCTGTTGTTGGTAGAATATTTGTGCTATACTTAGAAAAATAAAGCTATTTGGGAGAAAATAAAAAATGGATACTGTAGATATGCTGGTACGTTTCATATCCAAAAGCCTTGACATCCCTGTTCTTGCATGGAAAGGACAGGCGGGTGAATTAAAAGATTTCGAGAAACGGCACTGCCTGTTCCCCAGCCGTCAGCAACAGATTACGGCGCAGAACCTGGAATTTCTCCTTGGCGCCATGAAGCCGCAGATCGTATATGAATGGGAGGTTCCGCTGAAGCTCCATATGCTGATGTTTCTGTTCGAGGGCGTGCCGGTTCTGGTTGGCCCCTTTGCGGAGATAGCGTGGGATGAAGCGCTTTTTTCCAGACTGCTGCTGGAACAGGGCATCCCTGCGGACCAGCTGCTGACTTATAAAATGTACTATTGCGGTTACATGCTTCTGTCTGTCCAGGCCGTCTTTCAAACGATATGGGCGGCGCTGGAGGCGCTGCGGCCCGACCTGCCTGAGTATGCACGCAGGGTACTCTATGGGCTGCCGGGTGGGGATGAGAGCCATCACTACAATACGCCGGAGGCGCTGGCCAGGATTGAGGAGCGCTACCGCAGGGAGAATGCGTTCCTGCAATGCGTTGCACACGGAAATACACAGGGGGCTCTGGAGGCCATGCGAAAAATGGGGGAGGACAATGTGGTGGATTTCAAAAGCGCTAATTACCAGGCCATGGCGGCCAATGTTACCAGCGTTCGCACCATGTTGCGCAAGACGGCTGAACGCATGGGGGTGCATGTGGCAGTGGTGGATGCCATATCATTGGATTTCGCCCAGCGCACCTATGCCTCCGCTACAAGGCATGCGCTTTCCCAGATTGCAAAGGAACAGATTGTGGCATTCTGTGAGGCGATTCGAAAAGTACGGGAGGATGCCCTGCCGGTTTTCTCCAGACGCGCTGTGGACTACATCTCACTGTGCATGGCAGAACCCCTTACCGTGCCGAAGATTGCGGAGGCGCTGGGCATTTCGCCAGGATATCTGTCCCATCGCTTTCGGGAGGAGACAGGCTTTACCGTCACGCAGTATATCGCCAAAATCCGTTGTACAAAGGCGGCGGAGCTTCTCCTGAGCAGCGATTACCCGGTACAGGATGTCTGCCAGAATGTGGGATTTCTGGACAATAATTACTTTGTGAAAGTGTTCAAAGTTCAGTATGGCATGACTCCTACGGAATTCAGGCAGAAAGGACGATGAAAGATCAGGAAGAAAACTCTATTTTTCTATTCACAGCATAAATTTTCTAATTCTGAAATAAGAACCTTGTTACAATAATAGTAAAACAATCGATTGAAATGGAGGGTCTTTCAGAATGACAGAAAAAAACAGGAAGCGCAATGGCTGGAAGAGACAGGATGCCGCCTGCTTGCCAAGATGCGGGCAGAGTGCGGGAGGGTGGGCACGAACATTCCCTTTGTACCCGTTGCGGGACATTACCGTGACTGCATGATGCCTGGCGGGGCTGCCTGGTGGACGAACGGTTTCTGGCCGGGACTTTTGTGGCAGGGATATCATGCCACAGGAGAGGAGGCATTCCGGATGGCTGCCATAGGTGTAGAGGAGCGTCTGGCTGAGCCACTGCAGGGCTTCTATAATATGGAGCACGATGTGGGCTTTTTGTTCTTACCGTCTGCGGTAGCGGATTACCGCGCTACAGGCAGCGAAGCCGCCCGCACCCGTGGGCTGCATGCCGCAAATCTTCTGGCGGGGCGGTTCAATCCGGCCGGGAATTTCATCCGCGCCTGGGATAAGTCGAACTTTTCCGGGGATGCCAGAGGGCTGATGATTGTTGATTGTCTGATGAATCTGCCCCTGCTGTTCTGGACAAGCGGGGAGACTGGAGATCCGCGTTTTGCCCATATTGCCAGGCGCCATGCGGACACTTCTCTGCATACGCTGCTGCGGGAGGATGGCAGTGTGTGTCATATCGCCGCTATGGATCCGGAAACAGGTGCGTATCTGGGCGAGGTGGCTGGACAGGGCTATGGCGTAGGCTCAGCATGGAGCCGGGGACAGGGCTGGGCGGTGTATGGCTTTTCCATTGCTTATCGGGAGACCAAAAAGGAAGAATATCTGTCCGCTGCCAAACGTGCCGCAGATTTCGCAGTGGGTGAGATGGCTGCCTGGGACTGGCTGACACCAGTGGATTTCCGTGCGCCCAGGGAACCGGTAAAAATGGACAGCGGTGCAGGGGTCATACTGGCATGCGGGCTGCTGGAACTTTCGGAGCTGCTTGGAAAATCGGAAGGTTCTGCCTACATGGATGCAGCGCGGCGGATCCTGCGGGCCTGCGAAACGGAATATGCGGACTGGAATCCTGAGACAGACGGAATATTGGGAGGCGGCTCCACCATGTACCATGACGACAGGCTTTCTAATCTGGCGATAATTTATGGCGATTATTTTCTGACGGAAGCGATTTTGCGGCTGCAGGGAAAGGCCATGCGGATTTTTTAAGCGCCGCGGACAATGAGGTGTTATATGGATCAGATGAAATTTTTAGAGGCGCTGCATAATTGCGGCATTCTTCCTGTTTTGCCCGGAGCGGAGGGCAAGGCCGGAGCGGTAATGTCTGACGGGGACAGCATTACTCTGTTTGCACAGGGGGAAACGCTTACTCTGCCAGTGCTGCACTGTCCGGAGGAGGTTCTGCAGGCGGAGGAGGGGCTCTGCGCTTTTGACGCGGTTCTGTTCGGTAAGCTGGCGGGGAAAGGGTGCAGGAACCTGCTGCCTGTGGGTACGCCGTCCACGGAAGAAATGGCAGTGATGATGAAAAGCCCTAAGATCTGTGCCTTGTGCCATACTTCTTTTTTTGTGCCGGATCCGAAGGAATATGAGAAAAGGCGAACACAGATTCGTATTCTGGCATTGGGTTACGAATTTGCACATCTGGGTATGGATCATGCCGACGCTGACAGTGCCAGAGAGGATGCCGGATGGCGGGCAGAAGATATTGGGAGGAAGAGGTGGAGTTTCTCTTTTCTGATTTGGAAAAAGCGCTGAAAGAAACCAGGTTCAGGGATGTAACGCTGACTGCATGGGATGTGCTAAGAACAAAAAAGAGACAGTTATTCATCTGCCCCCGAAGCGGGCATTCAGTTCAATGCTGCCATGAGCCTTTTTTCACTTATTTCCGGCCGCTGAATAATTGCTGCGTTCCGACATATGCTATTTAAAATCAAGCGAAAGGCATGCCCCAGCGGGCGGATGGGAGGAGAGATGGTTTCAGGAAAGCGTGGATGGTTCTACGGATGGTATTTCAAATGCCAGTCCGATACACAGACATTGGCGGTGATACCGGCGGTGCATCAGACAGGGAAGAGAAGAAGCTGTTCCATTCAGGTCATCACAGAAAAGCAGTCGTGGACAGTTACCATGCCCGGGAAAGCGTTCCGGCGCAGGGGCAGGATGATTTCCATTGGAAAGAACCGGTTTGGGGGAAAGGGGATACGGCTTGCGGTACACGCACCGGGACTGGAAATAAAAGGAAAGCTTAGATTCGCAGATCTTCATCCTTTGAAGTACAACATCATGGGACCGTTTTCCCTGGTGCCGCTTCTGGAATGCCGCCACAGTATATGGAGCATGAGGCATAGGGTGAACGGAACCGTTTCTATAAACGGGGAGGCGTATCTTTTTGACAATGGAGACGGCTACTGGGAGGGGGACAGGGGGAGGTCTTTTCCGGAGGAATATGTCTGGACACAGTGCAGTTTCCCCAGGGGCTCATTGATGCTTTCTGTGGCCCGCATCCCTATGGCGGGCTTCCATTTTCAAGGGGTTATTGGAGTAGTGCTCCTGGACAGCATGGAGTACAGGCTGGCCACTTATCTGGGGGCAAAGGCAGCCGTAAGCGGGAATGGGCTGGTGCGGGCAGTGCAGGGCAGCATGGAACTGGAGGCAGAGCTTCTGGACGGAACCGGGAAGCCTTTAAGGGCTCCGGCAAGGGGAGATATGGTGAGGACTATCCGTGAAAATGCAGCCTGCAGGGCTAGGTACCGCTTTCGGCAGAATGGCCGCACGCTTCTGGCTTTTGACACGGACAGGGCTTCTTTCGAGTATGAATATAGGGAGTGAATGCGGACAGGTTCATTTTGCCGCCATGGGATTGAAAATAGATTGCTTCCCCATGTGATTCTGCCACAGACGGGGAGAGACTACAAGATAGACGGCATGGATGACGTATAATCCCCGCATTTTGACATATGCTATCTCAAAACACCCCTGTCCCTGCAAAGTGGCACAAGCATGCAGGGATGGGAGATAGCGGAGGCATAGGATGGAATCTGTCTGGATGGAAGATATCAAAATCAGGAGGCGGGAAGCGCTTCCGGGAGACATGGAGGCGCCAGCTGCCGTCATCGGAGCAGGGTTGGCGGGGATTCTGACGGCATATTATCTGAAACAGGCGGGTATCCGGCCGGTTGTCCTGGAGGCGGACAGAATCGGAAGCGGGCAGACGAAAAACACTACGGCAAAGATGACTTCCCAGCACAACCTGATTTACGGATGGCTTATCCGGGCCTTTGGCAGTCGAATGGCGGAGCATTACGCCATGGCAAATGAAGCCGCCATCGGAGAATATGAGAGATTGATTTCGGAAAAAGGGATTGCCTGTGATTTTGTCAGATGCCCGTCCTATCTGTATTCCCGCACCGGCGCAGAACTGCTGAAACAGGAGGCGCAGGCGGCCCAGTCCTTGGGTATAAAGGCCTCTTTTGGGACAGACTGCGAGCTTCCTTTTTCTGTGGCAGGCGTGACCAGGTTTGAGGATCAGGCAAGGTTCCATCCGCTTAAGTTCCTGGCGGAAATGGCAGAGGAAGTGGAGATTTACGAGCAGACGAAAGTGCTGAAAGTGGAAGACAGAAAGGTGGAGACGGACAGAGGTACAGTGACCGCAGAACATATCGTGTTCGCTTCCCATTACCCTTTTATCAATGTACCCGGATATTATTTTGCCAGGATGCACCAGGAGCGCAGCTATGTGGTGGCGCTGGAAGATGCCGGGAGGCCAAAGGGCATGTACCTGGGGATTGACCGGGACGGACTTTCTTTTCGGACATGCGGGAATTTCCTGCTGCTTGGAGGCGGAAGCCACCGGACAGGGGTGAACCGGCGGGGCGGGGCAGCCGCGGGATTGATGTCCGCCAAAGGAGGCGTGGGGGATAGATATGGGATGCTGCGGGACAGAGCCCGGGAACTTTATCCCGGATGTCATGAGGTAGCCAGGTGGTCGGCCCAGGACTGCATGACATTGGACGGACTGCCTTACATCGGGCGTTTTTCCAGGCACAGACCGTGCTGGTATGTGGCCACGGGCTTTGGAAAATGGGGCATGACAACCGCAATGGTAAGCGCCCGGATTCTGACGGCCCTGATTGGCGGGAGGGACTGTCCGGAAGCGGATATTTTTTCACCCGGCAGGCATTTTACGGCGAAAGCGGCAAAAAAGCTGGCGGTACATGGCGCTTATACGGTGAAAGGGTTGGCGAAGCATCTTTTGCCTGGGGGAAACAAAGAGATCATTCCCAACTGCCCCCATATGGGCTGCAGGCTGGAGTGGAATCCGGATGAGGAAAGCTATGACTGCCCCTGTCATGGCTCCCGGTTTGACAGCAAGGGGCATCTCATTGACGGCCCTGCGCAGACTGACTGCAGGAAAAAGATACAACATTGATATCCCGGTCCGGCAAGCGAAAAGGACTGGGCTCAGGCCAGGTACTGGAAAATATTGATTCCATCCTCCAGTCATGCTATAATCAGGCTAGTTCGTTATCCATATTAATAGGAAGCAAGTACAGCTTCTGTGCAGTTCCTATCCAAAGATGCGTCCCAGGGAGGCCGGGCAGCGGCGGCGGAATACCGGCAGCTGAGAATGCAGGGCGTGCCGCATCCGTTCTCCAGGAAAGCGTGGACATTGCATGTGGAAATACGGGCATTTTCGGACAAGACAGGAAAAGAACAATGGGGGTATCACAGATGCTGTGGAGAGAAGAAAAGAGGGCGAATCACAAAGAGGGGGAGAAATTTGAGGAGATGCTGAAGCTCCTGGAGCTTACTCCGAAGAACTGGAAGCTGGCGGAGGAGTACATGGATATGTCCGCGCCGGAGAAGCCGGAGCTTCTGCAAGAGGTGGAGCATCAGGACTTCTACAGCTTAGAGCTGGGGACGCTTAGGTCCGTGTACAACACCCAGGGGATGTTCAGGAGGACCAGGCCGGAGCTGGCGGTCCGTTTCACCCGTTTCGTGGCGGAGGCCGGGGGGATGACAGCCCGCAGGCTTTTGGCGTATTATGGGTGGAACCAAGATTTTCTGTATCTGAAAGACATTCTGTCCCATGTGCAGAATGTGGGATTGTACGCGGACTGGGTGGCGTGGAATACGTCTGCCCAGAAAGAGAGCGCCATGGCGCCTCTGATTGAAGAGGGGAAGAAAGATCCGGGGATTTTCTTTCAGATCCGGGATCTGTGCTATTATGAGGATGCCCGCAATACGGAAATGTTTCTGGCAGGGATATATCTTCACTGTGTGAAGCCCCCGGAGGAGTCCAGGAGCCTGTTGTGGACATTTGCGGAGAATGACGACAGGGCGGAGGATAGTCCGGAGCGTATCCGGGAGATGCGGGAGCTTTTAGAGAAGCGCCTGAAAGCCAACGCCTCCGGGCTTTTCGCGAAAGCCGATGAGCCCCAGGGGGAGGAGGATGAAAAGCTGCGGGCCTTTGTGCAGGACTCTGATCCAAGGGAGGAATTCCCCTATGAGATGAGGGCGATGATCTCCGGGAGGAAGAGGCATGACTATCGGATGGGCTTTCTCCCCTGTCTGGCCTTTCTGGGAATAGAACATTCCAACAGGTTTATATCGC
>CATKYJ010000074.1 GCA_949840885.1 uncultured Acetatifactor sp. | reverse complement strand
TGGTGGCCTACGAGAAGTTCCACGACGGCCAGATGGAGGACTACATCCCCACGGACGCCGAGCTGGAGCAGTACCGCAACACGCTTCCTAAGATCGGCTGATTGCGGACGCATTTGTGTTAATAAGGAATTGTCTACAAATAACTGATGCGAGTTGATAGCCGTTTTCCTTGTATTTCCGGGCTTTCTTCTAAACAAGTTGCATCAGTTATTTTCCGACAATTCCTAAGGTTCTCCGCAGCGGACTTCGATGCGTCAACCTGAGATTAATTTCGTTCGCCATTATACTGCATAACGCTGAATACTGCCTAATGCAATCATGCGATTGAACCAGTCAGCGTTATGCAGCCTGGCTTCACGGCAAATGAAATCGTTACGCAGTATATTTTCCGCCGGTATTCCCTCTCCGCACCGCAAGAGGCATGGAGGAGCACAGTTCGCCGATCAGTCCCTCCGCCTTTTTCGTCACCCTGCTGCCCATCCCCTGGAGCAGCTCTCTATAGGCCGCCAGAACCTCCTCCTTTTTCAGGAGGCCCGAAGCCGCCAGGGCGGGAATCTGTCTCGCCAGCCTTTCGGCTGTCTGCCAGTCAACGGACAGATTGAAATGGACATACTCTTTCCAGTCCCTCATGACCCTCTGGAAGCCGCCAGGCTCCTTATCGCAGATTTGCTCCAGCCTGGGATACGCAAACGCCGCATTCTCTGGTTTCCCCCGCTCCTCCAGAATCCTCTGCGTCGTTTCCGGGTCATAGCTGCTCATGTACTCGGTTTCCTGGAAAAGGACGCTGTAGAAACCACCGAAATAATGAAGCCTGCTGTACAGGAGAAGCGCAAATTCGTCATATGATATTCTTTTTTTCAAAAACACCTTCACTTCCGCATACAGTACCTCCATCTCCACCACACCGCAATGTCTGAGAAAGGCCTCTGCTGTTTCCACGATTTTGTCGTATTTCCTGCCTGACTTCATCCTTGAAGCATACACTTCTCTTATGGCTTCCGGCACCAGGACCGTATCCTGGTCCTCCCCGGAGAATTCGCAGAATCCGAAGGAGTAAAGCTGCGCAAGCGTACATCTTTCGCTGCCGTCGATCCATTCCATCTGCAGCAGCTCCGAAAGCATCTCCCTCATTCCGGCAGTCATGAACAGGAACATTCTGTCCGGATCCTCCAGCAAGATCCTCTCCATCTCCCGGCGCAGCGTGTCTGCCGGTTCCTTCTCACAGGGACTCCGCCGTCCTGTAAGTGCGGCATGCTCGTCCCGAATCAAGTCATCTTCAATGGAGGCCAGGATATCGCTTACGTGAACCTGGTCAGAAACCTGAACCTGAAGCTCCATGTCCTCTTCCAGGCACAGATACTGCTCCGGCGCCTCTCCCACAGCCCTGATCACCTCCGGCATCTCCACCTCGCCCTCCCGGATTTCCAGGACACGGATGTCAAACTCCCACATGTCCCCAAAGTCAAACAGATAGCTGAACTTCTGCCCCTTTCGCAGATCCAGCTCCCCCAGCAGCGTTGCTACCGACAAATCCGTATTCCGGTTCATGGCCTCCGAGGGCAAATATGTCCTCTTCATCATCCCCGCTCCCACCGTGAACGAGAAAAGATGGTCATCGTCAAAGGAGACAGCCCTTTGGATTGCGTCATGCAGGGCATAAAGAGAATCATCCAGATTCATCCGGATGACCCGGACACAGTCCGTATGCCTCAGCGAAACCTCCAGGTCAATGGTCTGATTTGTATCAAGCGCTGCTGTATTCTCAAATATCTCTGACAGCTTTTCCTCGGCTCCCTGCAGAAACCTGTCGGCATAATCTTTATAGGCACGCTCTGCCGCTGTGCTTCTGTCAACGTCCCATCGCTCGTCCTCCTCTTCTATTTCTATCTCCGTATTTTCATAGATATCCGAGACAATCTCCAGCAAAGGCCGCGCCTCTATTTCCCACCAGCGTTCCCACCTGTCCTCTTCCGGCCCGGACCTTCCGCAGACCCTGATAAGGGCAAGCTCCTCCAGGTATGTCACCAGAAGGTTCAGGCCCTCCCCAAAGAGTCCTGTGTCTTCCTGCAGTCTCCTGGGTTCCCCATCGGCCCAGGGCTTCCCCGCCGCGGCCCATTCCATGACCTTGTCCACATATAAGTCCCACAGCCTCGTCACGCTGTCTGCATACCAGGAACCGTCCTGGCGCGCGAATGTCCCATCAAACAAAAATACCGCTAAAAACAATGCATACTGCTCCCACACCGATACTTCATGGAAAGCTGCGTAATTCCTCCCCGGCTCCAGTCTGTTCCCCGCCCCATTGGTCTCCAGGATTTTATATTTTATCGCCACATAATAGAAAAATCGAATGAGCGGGTACTTGCCCTGAGGATGAACCGGCTCCTCAAACTCCTCCCGCCCATGCAAGAGCATGTTTATGGCAAAGCAGTCCTTCTTGCCTATATTTCTCGTCCTTGGAGCCAGCTTTACCTTATTCTGGGCTATATAGCCGCAAAATGCCCCAAAGTCCTGGCAGATCACAGCCGCCTCCTTTTCCAGCTGTTCCCAATCGCCATTCTGTTTTCCGCTCCGTCTGTTTTCTTTCTTCATTCGTTCCCCTCCTTCCCGCATGCAGCTGTCCACTACAGCTCCCTGTCGTTCCGCCGCCAGTTCCCTGGTTTTTCCTAAACACCATTATATATCATTCTGATGACTTTTGGAACAGGCTTTCTCAGCTTATATCTGCGTCTTCGAATACCCCTCCCGCCTCACGTACTCCCGAAACTCCAAGGGCGTCATGCCCATATGCCTTTTGAACACCTTGCTGAAATAATTGCCCCCGGAAAACCCGCATTCCATCCCTATCTCCCCAACGCTTCCTCCCCCGGCTGTCAGCATGTCCACAGCCTGGTCCAGACGGATCCTGGTCAGGTAATCGATGGGCTTCCCCCCGGTCTCCCTGTAGAATTCCCGGGAGAGATGGCTCTGGCTCACCTTCAGGAAGGCCGCCACATCCGCTATGCCTATAGGAGATGTGAAATGCATCCTGATATACTTCTTCGCCCGGGCGCTGAGGGAGCCTTCCGTGTCCCTGTCCCCCGAAGGTGTGGTACACAGAGCGCAAAGAAGGCTGAAGGCACGGCTGCTGAGCAGGAACGGATCCCGCGCCCTCCCCTCCTTCGCCATGGCGTGCATCTCGAACAGCAGCCGGACGGCTTCATGCCCCCGGGGCAGGGAGAAGACCTTCCCCAGATGGCTCTCTATCTGCCCGCAGTACCGCTCCGCCCCGTGGCATTCGAATATGGCGAAGAGGAATTCCCAGGGAGCCCGGTTGCGCCCCTCGTCAAAATAATAGCCCTCCTCCCCCGGCATCCGCAGGAAGAAGGCCTTCCCCTCGTCCACCACCTGCTCCTGGCCGCCTGTCCGCACCGTACCGCTTCCGGCCAGGGTATATTGGAGGAGATAGGATTCCCCTCTTCCGCTATTCTCCAGGTGATACCTGGCGGAATGCCTGGCCTCCCTGCCGATGGCCACCAGCTGTATGAAAGGCTCCTCCACGTCCTCCAGGAAATGGAACGCGTAATTGTCCAGTATGTCCGCTCTTTCCTCCTGCATCAAAAAATTACCCTTCCTTATCAAATACTTACCGTTGAAAAGTGCCGCCCATTTCTCTATGATAGAGGCAGATGACAGATTGCGGGATATGCCGGATTATGCATCCGGCTCCTGTTTCGGATTCTATTATAGCATCTGTCAGCATGAAAGTAAATCCCCGGACGTATTTCCGAAATCGGTTTCACCACCACGGGAATCGTCTGCGGATATATGCGGCTCATCCGGGCAGGGGAACTGTCCGATTCCATATGAGTATCAAAAAATTACCAAGGAGGCAAAACCATGTCTTTTAAAGTAGCATTCATCGGAGCCGGCAGCATCGGCTTCACCAGGGGGCTTTTGGCGGACATCCTGACAGTCCCGGAGTTCCATGATATCCAGGTGTCCTTCACGGACATCAACCCGGACAACCTGCGGATGGTCACCCAGCTCTGCCAGAGGGACATCGACGAGAACGGCCTTGCCATCAAGATCCATGCCACCCTGGACCGCAGGGAGGCCTTCCGGGACGCGAAATACGTCATCAACTGCGTCCGCATCGGCATGCTGGAGGCCTTTGAGACCGATGTGGACATCCCCCTGAAATACGGCGTGGACCAGTGCGTGGGCGACACCCTCTGCATCGGCGGCATCATGTACGGCCAGAGAGGCATCGCGGCCATGCTGGGATTCTGCAAGGACATCCGGGAGGTGGCTGCCCCCGGGTGCATCCTT
This sequence comes from uncultured Acetatifactor sp., assembly GCA_949840885.1. Lineage (GTDB taxonomy): Bacteria > Bacillota > Clostridia > Lachnospirales > Lachnospiraceae > Acetatifactor. The sequence goes on along the minus strand of CATKYJ010000074.1, from coordinate 5,059 downwards.
TTAAACTATTCCAACCCCAACGCCATGGTCACCTGGGCCTGCAACAAATACGGAAAAGTGCCCACCTACGGCCTCTGCCACGGCGTGCAGCACGGCCACGAGCAGATAGCGAAGGCCCTGGGACGGAAAAAGGAGGACGTGGACATCATCTGCGCCGGCCTGAACCACCAGACCTGGTACGTCAGCGTGAAGACAGACGGCGTGGAGCGCACGGGGGAGCTTTATGAATTGATGAAACAGGCTGACTTTGCCAAGGACGAGAATGTCCGCCTGGACGTGATGCGGAATTTCGGCTATTATTCCACGGAATCCAACGGCCATCTGTCGGAATATCTGATGTGGTACCGAAAGCGCCCGGAGGAGATGGAGAAATGGATCAACTACAGCTCCTGGATCCAGGGGGAGACCGCCGGGTACTTAAGGGTCTGCCGGGAGAGCCGGAACTGGTTCGAGACGGACTTCCCCAACTGGCTGAAGGAGCCTGCCAGGAAATTCACGCCGGAAAGCCGCTCCACCGAGCACGGCAGCTATATCATCGAAGGTCTGGAGACTGGCCGGGTCTATCGGGGCTGCTTCAATGTGATGAACAATGGCGCCATCACCAACCTGTCCGCGGAATGTGTGGTGGAGGTGCCCTGCTATGTGGACTACAATGGCATCTCCATCCCCAAGGTGGGCGACCTGCCCTTGGGCTGCGCCGCCATCTGCTCCGCCAGCGTATGGGTACAGAAGCTGGCCGTGGAGGCCGCCGTCCACGGGGATATCAGCCTCCTCTACCAGGCGGCCATGATGGATCCCCTCACCGGCGCGGTCTGCACCCCCGATGAGATCCGCCAGATGGTGGACGAGATGCTGGTGGCCGGCAGACAGTGGCTGCCCCAGTACAGCGAAGAGATTCCGAAAGCCGAGAAGCGCCTGGCGGACAGCCGCCTGCCCTTACATCCCGCCAAGGGCTTTAGGCTCCACACCAAGACCGTGGAGGAAATGGCGGAAGAGAAGGCAAAATACCGTGCCCTGGCCTCCGCTGCCGCAAAAGAAAACGTGAAATGATTCCCGCGCACAGAGGGAGCCTGGCCGTCCTTTCCGGCCTGGCCGTCCTTTCCGGCCAGGCTCCCCTTCCGCCTCTCTGCCCGTCCCTACGCGAACAGCGTGCATCCCTGGGCCCTGAACTGCTCTATCTTTTCATCGATCCGCGAAGGTCTCCGCCTCTGCGAACTCATACCATACCATTGCTATACATAATTCCTCAGTTTTTTGTCCTGTACCGGCTTGTTGCTCCTGAAACCTTACTCCGCCCGCTTCCCCAGCCGCACCTCGCAGTCTTTCCGATAAAAAGAGATTCCATAGCAGCCGATTTTCCGATACCCTTCCGTCTGCAGCTCATCCATATACTTTTTTATCATATACCTGCCGCAGGGCCGGCCTTTTCCGCATCGGCCTCCAGGTCATGGATGCTGTTCGAGACCTTTAATTCCAGGACAAACGCTTTCCCCCGCAGGGACGGGCTCCTTACACAGATATCCGAACGGCCATTGCCCGACTCCCGGTTGGACTTCACCAGATAGTCCTGGCTCTGACTCAGGATTCCGGCCAGGAACCCGTGGTAGAAGCTTTCCGCGTCCCCATCCTCCATGGCCCGGTACAGATCCCGGAAATTCTGCTTCTCTATCCTCTTCCGGAACCACTCCAGAATCGTGTTCCAGTAGATCGTCTTTACTTCCGCATTGGGGATGCACATCTGTAGAAATGTCGATGAATCGTGGAAATCTCACTTTGTTCGTCAGGTATCCTGTGAAATAGAGGGAGTTCCACAGGCTCTCACCACTGGCCTGCATGTCCCCATAGGTGACCTCTTCATGCACCTGTATCTCCAGGGTTCCGCCCTCCAAAAGCGTCTCAATCTGCCCCTGTGCCTCACGGTCAGCTCTGGCAATCATGTCCTTTTCCAGCATGCACTTCTGGACATCGTTAGGAAGGAAGCCGAACCTCTCCTGAAACAATCCTTCAAAGCCTCCCCAGCTCATCCATCATCGCGCGCCTGTTCCGGTACTTGCCCCTCCATTCTGCCGCGATTTCTTCTGCCACTTTAGAACCTCCCGTTATCTTCTTCATTCTGCAAAGCAGCGCCACAAGCTGCCGGTACTTGCTTCTGTCGCCAGTGTGCATCGCCATCTTATCGACTTCCTCTTTGTATTTCTGCAGCAGTTCCCCGGGATAGTCCTTCTTCAGGACATCTTCATACTGTTGCAGCATATTCAGCCCCGGACTCCCCGTGACAAGTTCAAGCAGTCTGTCATACAGCTTTTCTTCTTTATACAGCTCGTCCGGGCGCACATGTCCCGGGAGATTCGCGAATACCTCTTCCCTTTTTTCCTTCCATTCCCCGGGGGGATATTGTTTCTTCAATTCCCTGTAGATATGCAGCTTCCCCGGGTCATCTTCCAGAACCAGCTTCCATAATTGCTTTCTGTACGCCTCCCGGTTCCCCTGTAAAAGAAAAATCTCTTTTTTCTGATTGCTGTACTCCGCTACCAGGCCCCTGTATTCTTTATCCAAAGCCATGCTCTCGTCCAGGGCTTCCAGAGCGTGCGCGTATTCTTTCTTTTTTGTGCAAAATTCTATGTAATACCGTCTTACCAGGGAATTGCGCCAATGCTTTCTGCAGAATTCCTCTATCAGGATTCCGGAATTTTTCTGCTTTTCAATCATTCCCAGATATCTGGTGGCCCATTTTCCCGTGTGGTAGCTGCCGCTCCAGCTGTCGCTTTGGAGCGATGACTTCTCTATCATATCTTTTATAAACTGCAGCTTAGGCTCCCTGAATTCCTTTTCCTGGAATTCCTCCATGATAACCTGCTCTATATATTCTTCCAGATAGTCTATGACGGAACCGTCCAGATGCTCCGTGAACCAGCGGAACATCTGCTGCTTTACATCCATGTCGGCTTTGGACAGGATCTCCCGCCAATACTGCTCTATCTCCCCGGCCAGCGTGCCAGTGCCGCCATCGGAGTCGTCCATGGCCACATCCCCTAAGACAGTAAACATGTGATTCATCAACGCAAAGGCGCTCATATAGTCTCCATCATCAACCATACGGCGCACATCTGCATCCAATATTTCGTCCAGCTCGGACAAGAAGCCGTCCGCCTCATAGTAACTGATAAAGCCGTCTCTTCCCAGGTATCTGTCCGTGATACGGTCTATCTGGCGGACGTACCTTTTTATGTCCTCTTTTGTCGTCCCTTTCTTCACCATGCCTCGAAAACGGAGCAGCAGCTTTTCATCTTCTTTCAAAAGCGATACCAGGTACGACCTTACCACGTCAATATCCGCTTCCCGGACAAGCTCCTCGACGGAAATGGTCTTGGGGCTGTCGTCCTCTTCGGCTCCTCCCGACTCTTCCGCCTCCTGTCCCTCCTCAGACCATTGGTATAAGACCGCCGCCATATGCTTGCAACGGTTTCCGTCCTCAGCATAAGGGCAGGAGCAGTACATATCCACGGCTTCCCCGTTCCTGAGGGTAATCTCCACCTCATACTCCTCTGTCCCAATGACATCTGCCCTTATGCTGTCCGCGGCAATCTCCATGTTTTCCACTGCGTCATCACAATAATAATCGTATCCCCGTTCCAGGATCTGTGCCGCAAACAGTCTCTTCCAGCTCATCTCTTCACCCCTTCTTCCGGCAGAATCTTCCGGTATTTCTTTGGCAGACCATCCTGCCGGCTTTTGTCTGGTCTGCGCAGGCGCGCCTACCTGTCCAGTATCATTTTTACCGCTTCCTTTAATGTGTCGCTGAAATCAGCCAGGTCATCGACTGTGATGACTTTAAGGCGGATGAGATCCGCAATATCGAAGACCGCGCTTGCTTTCTCCCTCTCAATCATGACGCCCGGGGATTTTTTGTCTCTCCTGATCCGCCCTTCCAGCTTCCAGAATCTGTCGGAAGGATTGCCCTTATCCGAACTCAGCAGAGCTATATACTCCTTATTCAGGCGATCCATGTAGTTTTCCTGCCAATCGGCTATTTTCTCTCTAAAAAGCTTCCAGTCGCTCTTTGATATCTCCATTTCAGGCTCCCCCTTTTTCTTTCTATCTACAGTATAATGGAAAGGTGCAGGAAATACAATACCGGGCCATCCAAATGATGTCTTTTGTGGAAAAGCGAGGCGAAATGTGGTAGAATGTCCCTAGTACCCCGATGCAGAAAGCCTTGAGCAATCAGCACTCGCTGTCCACCCCAGTACTGCGTTGTCATCGGTCGACGATGCCCCCGCATCGCCTCCTTCCTCCGCCTTGTCCTGGTGCGGACATCAAGCACTGATTACTCGGGAATTCATGCACCGGTGTACTAATACCCCTGAAGCCATGCCTGTGAACGGCATGACATATATAAATATTCTGCATTGCATACACCACACAAGGAGAAAACGAAAATCATGCCCATGGAAAACACCTACTCTGTCCCGTATTTATATGAAACATTATCCGCCAAAGCACCCGGGCTCTCCCGGCCGCTGGCAGTAAGCGTCCCCGGCTCCAAGAGCATCACCAACCGTGCCCTGCTGCTGGCCACGCTGGCTCAGGGGACTTCCACCCTGCGGGGCGTCCTCTTCTCCGATGACTCCAGGCATTTCCTGAAATGCGTCCAGGATCTGGGATTCGAGACGGCTGTGGACGAAGGAGCCCGGACAGTCACGGTCAAAGGGGCAGGGGGCGCGGTCCCCCTTTCTGAGGCCAGCCAGCATGTGGGCAGCGCCGGAACCGCCGCACGCTTTCTGACGGCATTCCTGGGGCTGAGCCAGGGAGTCTACCATATGGATTCCTCGGAACAGATGCGCAGGCGGCCCATGGCTCCGCTGCTGGATTCCCTGACAGAGCTAGGCTGCGAAGTCTCATATGAAGGGAACGGGGCAGAAGGGCGGATACCCCGGAGTTTTCCCTTCACGCTGCGGGGACACGGCTTCCGGAAGAACAGCATCTGCGTGAATATCGATGAGAGCAGCCAGTTCCTGAGCGCCCTGCTGATTGTGTCCTGTCTGTGCAGCCAGGATTT
>CATKYJ010000073.1 GCA_949840885.1 uncultured Acetatifactor sp. | reverse complement strand
CTCTCCACAGGCCCCAGATAGGATTCCGGAAGCTTTCTGTCAGCCCTGTGCAGCACTATCCGCTCCAGCACTATCTCCGGGTCGCCTGCGTAAAAACAGAGGTGGTTCAATCCCTGCTTTACCTGTATTTCCGTTTCCGCAATCCGTATGTTATCCAAAACTCCCCTGTTCCATTCCGCGCAGTGGAACTCCGCGTAAAAGGACGGGGGCACAGTCTCCAGGACCTGTATTTTTCCCTCGTTGACGGAAAACTGACAGCGCATGTGCCCGCCTTTCCCGCGGGGATTTCGGGGCGCCAGGCAGAACTGCGCCACATAATCCCCCTCTTCCCGAACCGCGAAATCATACCGCAGACAGGGCAGGGCCTCGCGCCCAATCCAGCTCTCCGTCACAGGGAAAGCTTTCACCGCATCTCCCATGCGCCCCAGACCTTCTATCACCCGGAACCCCTTGCCCTCCACATCCTGTTTCCGGGCAAAATGTGACGCCTCCATGGCGATTACCCCCTGATGCTCCAAAAAAGCGCCTTTCGGATACCCTGTCGCCGCCGTTTCCCCGGCCGCCTCTATCGCCAGGCGTCCCACAGTCTTCTGTCCATCGGCAAACCGTACCGGAATCTCAATCAGGGCCCGCTCCCTGTCCGTAAGCCCCTGCCTGTCACAGGTGACAGTTATGGTCACCCTGCTTTCCTCCAGAGCACTTACCCTTCCGCTTTCCGGCGCAAAATGCAGCCATGGCTTGTCACACTGTACCGCAAAGGTAAAATCCTGATCCCCTCTGCTGTCTAAATCAATCAGAACCTCTTTTGTATCCGCTCCGGCAAAATCATCATTGCATATCGGCGCATTGTCCTGCCAGTGGCTTCCCAAATGGTATTCTTCGCTGTCCCTGAACCCCACCGCTATCTTGCCTCCGCGAACGGGGATGACCTGTTGGATGACAGGGAATCTCCAGTCTCTGTCATCCCAGTTCCGGAATCCCGTATGGGCGGAATCCATCATATGGTTCCACTTCCCCTCCAGCATCCTGTGATAGGCCTCCACATATCGGGCATCCTGTCCGATTCTGTCTTTGACACGCTCTCCGTAAGCGTTGGCAGCCAGGCTTCCGCGGGCCGCCAGGTGCGCGTTCTTGCCGGCCTCTATCTGCATCAAGATCAGATTCAGCCCGGCCATGCAAGGGTAATAGAGGATGCTTTCATATGCGGCCAGGCAATCCGCAGGCATCCCGGCATGCAATTGCTCCGCAAGCTCCATCAGCCCGTTTACTTCCTCCCAGACCCGGTCGCCCTCTCTGTAATGGCAGGGATGATAGATCTGCGGATTCATGGCTTCCGGCCTCCTGGCGGCACTCCACCTGGTCCAGCCATCCAATAACCGGAGCATCTGCTCTTTCTGTTCCGGGGAAATCCTGCTGCCAAACTGCTTCTCTATCCAGGTTTCCGCAAAGTCCCTCACCTGATTGGGCCGGCTCCATTTTTCATAGTCATAAGCCAGTTCCATAAAGTAGCTCAGGGGATACTCGGCACCCTTGAGGTCTCCCACATTCACGATCCACAGTTCCCGAACACCATGCTCGTAAGCCGTGGTCATCTGTTCCCAGGTCTTGGTGAGACGGGTGCTGTTCTGCCATTCATAGCTGATCGGCGCGCCGTGATAATCAAAATGGTAATACATGCCATATCCGCCCGGATGAGGCCTGTCAGCCCTGGATGGCAGACCTCTCACATTGCCGAAATTGTCATCGCAGAGCATGAATATCACATCGTCCAGTTCCTCCCAGTCTTTCAGTCCCTGACAGGTGCCGTCCCCATAGTAGAAATCCTCTACCTCCTTATAGATTGCGAGCATGCGGGGAACTTTTGCCAGATCCCTGTCCATATGCTCACGGAGCAGCTTATGCTGGGCCAGGATGGCGTTTTTTACCACCTGGATATTGTCGGCCATGGCAGCGTCTGCGGACAGCAGCCTGGAATCGTTCTCACCGCGCATCCCGATGGTGATCAGGTTCTCAAAAGGCCGGTTGCGCAGAATGCCGTCTCTCCAGAATTCCGTGATGGCCTCGCTGTTGCTCACGAAGCTCCAGGTATTGTCCTCCCCATACTGCCTGTAAATCCGCTGCCATTCCGCGCCTGCGCGGCACATGGGCTCATGGTGGGACAGTCCCATGATGACCCCGTACAGATCCGCCAGTTCCGCGCTTGCCAGTCCCGGGCCGTCATCGGAAAACACAGAGTCCCACATGGCGGGCCACATGTAATTTCCTTTCATCCGGAGCAGGAATAGGAAAACCTCCTCATAGACTTTTGCATTGATTCCGCCGAAATGCTCCATGCACCAGTTTCCGAAAGCGGGCCATTCGTCGTTGATGAAGAAGCCTCTGTATTTTACGGATGGCTCTTTTGACAACATTCCGTCGCCGATATCCAGTACCAGCTCCTGTTTTTTCTCCGGCCTCACGTCCCCCCAGTATACCAGCGGGGAAACGCCGCACAATTCCGACAAACGGAACAATCCGTAAATCGTCCCCCGCTTGTCGCTTCCGGCAATGACCAGCGCCTTTTCGACAGCCGGATTCTCCGGGAACGGCTGCTCCACAACGCGAATCAGATATATCTCCCTCTTTCCTGCAAGGACAGCGGCATCCAGCTTTCCGCTCTTCTGCCATGCCTCCAGAAGAGGGCTTTTCCCCAGCGTTGCCGCCACCACTGCCTGCGTCCCCTGTATTCCGGCAGCATGCTCCTCCAGCTTTGGCCTGTGGGCCGTCACCAGTTCCATGTCCTGCGCGACCCGCGCCCCGATTCGCCGGACCCCCTCATAGGCTTCCGGCTCTATCAGGATGCATGCCGCATCCTGATTTTTATAAATATCTATCTGTCCCATATCCGTTTTACCTCTTTCCTTCACCATAGACAAACTCAGCTTTGCCTCCTCTTTCGGCATTTCCCATCGAAAGGCCATCTTATGCTTCAACTCACCGCAAAGCCCGCCACGGCTTTCCTCTTATCGGAAATTGCCCTGTTGCTCACAGACACTCTCCGAAGCCAAAAACGAGCGGACTGCCATCCCGCTATTCCAGCGAGACTCAGTCCGCCCCCAATCATGCCTTACAGGTCGCTTTCCCGATAAATAAACTCACGGAACCCTGCACTGCCCCCGGCTTCCTTCGTGGAATACACCACCAGTCCGAAGCGACATCCGCAGAAATGGTCCAGCCCGAATATAAGCTGATGCGTGGGCCCTATCTTCTGCCAGCGCCTGCCATGGCTTTCTTCTTTATAACAGAAAGCACACACATCCTTTCCCGAAGAAAAATCCGCTTCCAGCTTCAGATGGACGGGCTTCTCCCCCACCGGAACCGCGGCCCATTCCTGTTCCGGATTTTCTTCCGACGGCATCTTTTCAGATTCTCCCGGTTCCACGGTTCTCACAACCAGAAACAGGCCGCCGTTCCTGCGGACCAGTCCCACGAACCCGAAGCAGGCCTGCAGAGCGCATAACCCCGCGTAATCCCCTTCCTTCAGCTCACTGCCGTCCACGGTAACCTCAGCTGCGCAGCCTGGCCAGAGCATTCTCTGCGTCAGCATATTCTTTGCCTGCAGCAGGCATCCGCATACCCTGTCTGTCCGCACCTGCCAAATTCCTGTTTCTCTGTCGTGCCGTATCAGCGTCCTGTCCGGCTCATGATTGAATTCCCAGTACGTCTTCAACGCCCCCTTGAAATCATCACTTCCCACAAGCGGCGCATAAACATATCCCGGCCTTGTGCTTTCCACCGGAAATATCTCCGGAATCTTTCCGTCATCCCCGAAGACAGGATATTCGTCACGCCATTCCACAGGAATCAGGAACGGAATACGTCCCACCGCCCCTCTGTCCTGAAATTGTATCGCATACCACTTTCCGTCCGGCGTATCCACAACAGGCCCCTGAGCCACGCCCCTGTCCGGCAGCCCGCAGTCATCGTCCAATACATCTCCGCCCCTGAATTCGCTTTCCAGAGAATCCGCCGCAAAGCAGGCCTCCGTCCTCCGCCATCGATCCGGCCTGGAATGAATCAGGAAGAGATAGTATTTCCCCTTTATTTTATAAAAATGGCTTCCCTCATAACCAAGATTCGGATTGTCCCTATCCTCCACAAGGAGCCGGTGCAGCCCACCCTCCAGGGGGCCGCTTAAGTCCTCTTTCAACTGGGTCAGCCAGATTTCCCGGTTTCCATAGACAATATACTTCCTCCCGTCATCGTCAAAGAGCAGGGAGCAGTCATGGAAAAAGCCTTCGATATAGTGTCTCTCCCAGGGGCCTTCCGGCTGTCCGGCCGTATAGAGATAAGTCTTATGGGTGTCGTTTGCCGCGAAGCATACATAGTAGATGCCTTTATGATATCGCAGCGAGGCAGCCCACATACCTTTGCCGTAGATATTCTCCTCCCCCTCCAGCCGCCGGGCCGGCGTACTGTCCAGCTTATCGTACACATAGGCAAGATGCTCCCAGTTGCGCAGGTCGTAGGAACGAAGGATTTCGCATCCCGGCATAAAATGCATGGTTGTGCTCACCATGTAATAAGTATCTTCCACCCGGATGACATCCGGATCCGGATAATCCAGCCTCATCAACGGATTAATGGCGGAATGCCGCAGGGTCCGCTCCTCCACCTGATTCCGGAACTCCGTCTTCTTCCCTTCTGCCAACCAGCTCCCTCTCTCACCCATGCCCATACTCCTTTTCCCTCTTCCGGCCCTTTCTTTCCTCTGCCGTCATTTTCCATACGAATCTCCACATCGTCAATATATCCTGTAATTCCCGCTCAGCGCAAGCAGCGCAAACAAATACAGGCAGTTATCATAATATCTTCTCACGCCTTTCCGCAAAGGCTGGTTCCAGAACCATTCCACCCACCGTTTCGCCACGTCCCGGTCACTGTCCCCCGCCTTATCGGCCATCTCTTCCTGAAGCGCCGCAACGGTCAGCGCTCCCTGGGCTGTAGCCGCAAGCAATCCTGCCGGATGCAGCACCGTCCTGTCCACCGGGGTGCCATCCACCTCATACACACACCTGGCGGCTTCCAGATCTGTCTCCAGGAATCTCATCAGACGCAGGGGCGCATTGTAATGCCCCGCGTCCTTTCCAAACCACAGGCAGTCCAACCCGATATTGGCCGCCGTCCTGTAGGCATCGCTGTAAAACAGGTCATGTCTGTCACCCTCCCGGGGCTCCCTGCCGCCCATGGGCGTGCCGTCGAATTCACCGTACTCCGGACTCATCCCTGTAACCGGATGGCACGCCTTTGCCAGATATTTTCTGCTTACATCCGCAGCCTGTTCCCAGAACTCCCGGTCCTCCTCGTCCGCCCACAACGCGAAAAGCTCATAAAAATGCGGCAAATGATACGATGGATCCGTAAACGGGCATCCCGGTACGAACAATATCTGCTTATTTTCCCTGTTCCACATGGGCTGTCCTGCTCTTCCTCCCTCCCCCTTGTGCAGGCAGGCCCGGAGGATGTTTCTGGCCTCCCGGGAATAATGGAAGATTCCTTCTCCGTCCCCCCATCTATGGGAGGCGAAGAACAACGCCATGGCATAATACTCCTCACCGTCCGGCGCCGGTCCCCAGGCATTCTTCTCTCCGGTTGTCCTGCAGCTCCAGGCAAAATAGCCCTCGTTTTCCCCATCCTCCAGGTACATATAAGTTTTGGACCACTTCCAGATACGGTCAAATTCTTCCTTCCACCCCAGCTGGACACACAGCATCATCCCATATGACATCCCTTCCGTCCTCACATCATGGTTCCCGGTGTCCTCCAGGTATCCCATATCCTCTCCAGCCGGATGGTAGATGCGCTCCTCCTCGTTTCCGTAAAAGAAAACATTCGCCGCATTTTGAATTTTCTCCGTTACCTCTTTCTGACTCTTCCCGATTTCCTTAAATACGTTACGATAAATCCCTGTAGTAAATGCGCTCATCTTTCCTCAATCTCCCTGTGGTTCTCCCTTTCCGTGCAAAGCAAATATGATATTTTCTTTCCCTGTCAGAGTCCTGGTTCTCGCGTCAGGCTGTCCTAATCCCACGCTGATCAGGAAACGGCTGCCGTCCATTCTCTTTTCCCCCTCGTTATCTACCACAGTAAATGCATCCTTATCCACCGTCAGTGTCACCCACTGGCTTTCTTTTCCCGAAAGGAACACCCGGCTGACCCCGCAGAGCTTCCCATTGGGAGGCGCATATTCCGAATCCAGGTTCTTTACATATACCTGAATCACCTCACCTGTTGCGACATCGCTTTTGTTGGAGATTTTAACCTTTATCGTCAAATCCCCGGCGGTATCCATCCGCAGAATTTCCCGCTTCCCGGGCGCTTTCCAATCGTCCGCGGTTATTCCCTCCGGATGTATCCGGCCCTGGCTGCCGGCTTCTCCGCGTACCTTTTCTGCTCCCGCCGCAATCACAATGCCGCCGCACTCTACCATGTCCACCTTCACATCGCCGTAAGTCAGCCCATAGCCGAAAGGATACAGCGGCGTCCCCTCAAAATATCTGTAGGTTCTCCCCTTCATGCCATAATCTTCAAATTCCGGCAGTTCCTCTATACTGTTATAAAAGGTCACCGGCAGCTTGCCTGAAGGAGATATCTCCCCGAACAGCACTTCCGCAATGGTTTTTCCTCCTCTGGCTCCCGGATACCATACCTGCATCACCGCGTCCGCATGCTCCTCAAAATACCGCAGATCCATGGCGCTCCCGGTCATATTTAACAGAATCACAGGCTTTCCGGCCTGCATCACCGCCTCCGCCAGCTCCCTCTGCACCTGGGGAAGCAACAGGTCTGCCTTGTCCCCGGAAGCATAGCTGTTCCCGGTGTCTCCTTCCTCTCCCTCCAGGGTTTCGTCCAGCCCCAGGCACAATATTACCACATCACTGTTTTTCGCCACGCTGAGCGCTTCACTGATGCGATCCTGCCGCCATGCCAGGCCTTCTACCCTGTCCCGAAACAGATGACAGCCTTCCGAATAATAAACCCTTGTGCCCTCCGGCACATAATCCTGAATCCCCTCCAGAACCGTGATATACCTGGAGGATGTCCCGTGGTAATTTCCTATCAGAGCGCTACGGCTGTCCGCATTGGGGCCGATTACGCCGATTGCCCTGATATCCTCTTTTTTCAGCGGAAGGATGCCGTTATTCTTCAAAAGCACAAGGCTCTCTGCCGTGGCACGGGCGGCTGTCTCCACATGCTCCGCGCATTCCAACCGGTCATATCCAATCCCGTCATACCCGGTCTCATCAAACAATCCCAGCAAAAACCTGGTGGTAAACAGCCTTTCCGCCGCCTTTCCGATTTCCTCCTCCGTCACCAGTCCGTCCTGGCAGGCTTTCAGCAGGTGCAGATAGGTATTGCCGCAGTTGACATCACAGCCATTCTTCAATGCCATAGCTGCCGATTCCTCCGCCGTGTCCGTCACCATATGATGTTCATGAAAGTCCCGGATTGCCCAGCAGTCAGAGACATAGTGCCCCTGAAAGCCCCACTCTTCCCTCAGGATATCCTGTATCAGGGTTCTGCTGCCGCAGCAGGGTTCCCCATTGGTCCTGTTATAGGCGCCCATCACCGCTTCCACATCCGCTTCTTTCACCAGTTTTTCAAAAGCGGGAAGATAGGTTTCGTATAAGTCCTTCTTCGAGACCCTTGCATCAAATTGATGGCGCACCGCCTCAGGGCCGGAATGGACTGCGAAATGCTTTGCGCAGGCGGCAGCTTTCAGATACTCTCCGTCCCCCTGCAGCCCTTTCACGAAAGCGCTCCCCAACTCACCTGTCAGGTATGGATCCTCGCCGTAGGTCTCATGTCCCCTGCCCCATCTGGGATCCCGGAAAATATTCACATTAGGCGACCAGAATGTCAGCCCCTTATAAATATCCCTGTCGTCCCGGGCACTGTAGGCATTGTACTTTGCCCGCCCCTCCTCTGCTATCACATCCCCCACCATCTGCATCAGGCCGGTATCAAAAGCCGCCGCCATGCCGATAGCCTGGGGAAAGCTGGTCGCCACCCCCGCCCTGGCCACTCCATGGAGCCCCTCATTCCACCAGTTGTAAGCCGGTACGCCTAATCTGGGAATCGCCGGGGCGTCATACCTCAGCTGCGAGGCCTTTTCCTCCAACGTCATCCTGCTTACCAGATCCTGTGCTCTTTTTCTTGCCTCTTCCCTGTTTCTCACTTTACAGCAACCTCCGCTTTCATACAATCCATTATAATGACAGTAGCTTTGTTATCATTTACCGCAAATTCCGCCTTTTTCCGTCCTCACTCCACATCCGGGATGGAGGGATCCATCATGGCTCCCAGGTACGCATTCTTGGGATTCATGTCACCGTCGAACAGCAGACATTTCTCATCCCTGCGCCAGGACAGATCGTCGTTCAGCCCCCAGACCGTGATTCCCGTCACGGGATATCCTTCCTCCTGAAGAGCTTTCATATTTTTGAAGAAAGAGCGGTACTTTCTTCCCTGCAGCAGAAAGGCACTGTCGCTGTCCTCCTTCACCCCGATGTCCAATTCCGTTGCCTGCACTTCATATCCGGCATCGCAGAACTTCTTCACCGCCAGCATGAATTTGTGCTGGATCTTATCGTCCGTGCTCAAATGGGACTGCATGCCGATTCCATCGATGAGCCCCTCCTCCCTGGCCCGGGCCAGATGCTCCAGAATCAGATCTGCCTTGTCCATGCATCCGTAGTCGTTATAGAACAGCTTCATGTCCTTCGACGCGTATTTCCGCGCAAAAACAAACGCCTGATAGTAATAATCCGCCCCCACAGTCTCATACCACAGATTTTTATTCATTCGGATGCCCGTCTCATCTCCGTCCCCAACGTCAAAGGCCTCGTTTACCACATCCACGGCGTAGACCAGTCCCGGATAGTTCTCCTGAAAATATCCCAGCACATCCGCGATATAGTTCTCCATCCTGGCAAGCATTACATCCCTGTCCACCAGCCGTCCCTCGTCCGTGTAATCCTCCGTGAAAAACCATTTGGGTGTCTGGCTGTGCCACACAAGGGTATGGAACCGTATTTTCATTCCATGTTCCGATGCAAATTTCACGGCCGGCATACAATTGTCAAAATGAACTGCCGCATGCAGATAGGCATCCTCCAGATTCGCCTGGCTGGCCGCCTGATCCAGGAGGGAATCCGGCTTCATCTCATTCTCACAGGTGATGCTGTTGAAATTCTCCAGTATCACCTGCCCATACTGCTCCGTATTCTGGAGTATATAGCCGGACAGGGCAATTCCTATGGGGAAATTCTCCTGATACAGCTCCGCCAGCCCTTTCGCCTGGACAATGCCTTTTTCCTCTTCCGCACCGCTTGCCGGTTCTCCGCTCACGATATTCCCGTCCTCTCCCTCCGTATTGTCCGTCCCTTCCGACGCGGCATCCGAACCGTCCTCTTTCCTGTTCTGTTCTGCCCCGGAATCCTTCTGCTCTTCGTCTTCTTCCATGTTCGCGACAGGCTCTGTCCCTCCCGGGCGCTGCCCGCATCCGCCCATACAGATTGCCGCTGCCAGTAGCAGTACAAGCATCCTTTTTCTCATCCTCATGCTCTCCTCTGTTTCCGTTCCCCGCTGACCGGACAATGCCAATACCGCCCGGTGCACCTCCCGCAACGGTTATTCCGTTCCCTACTGCCCGGACAATGCGCCGTTGAACTGTCTCACAGCCGGCACAGCTCTCCGATATGCCGTCTGTTCATAAGGCTTTATAAGAAAAACGCCTGAAGCAGATTTCCTCTGCCGCCTCTCCGTCCGTCACCGCGCTTTTTCCGTCCGCTATCGCATACATACCCACGGTACAGCCAACAAACCCGCCTGCCGTTTCCGTGGACAGCGCCCTGATGTCTACATCCCCGGCTACTACTCTCTCTCTTCCGCTTTCCTTAAGCCCCAGCGTGGCCTTCAGTCCGTCTACCCGCAGAAATACCGTCGTTTCCCCAGGTTCCGCAGCCGTCTCTCCCACTACATGATCCAGCCCCTTTTCACACAGGATAACCTCCGCCTTTCCCGCCGAGACTTCCAGCCGAAGGCTGTATTCATTGCTCTGTACCAGGGCCAGCCCGGCTCTATGGCCGCCCGCGAGTTCCCCGGCCTCCATGCACACAGCCGACTCAAAACCATGGTGCTGCTGCCGGATGCCGATATAGGACGGGTTCTCCAATCCTTTCAGCGTGGCAGCGCCGTATTTCAGATACAGCCCCTCCCCTTCCGCCAGCCGGTACATGCCCTCCTCCGGATTGCGCAGAAACAGGAATTCATCCCCCAAACGGCCGATCTTCGTGAAATCGTACTCTCTGTCGCTCCCGGGAACGCAATTCCGGAAACCGCTCCGGCAGGTAAAGCTCCCTTTCTCCTTCCCCGGATCCCACTTGGGCAGATCGATTTCCACCTCCTGTGTCAGCATGCCCACTCCAGGATTGACTACAGGCCATCCTTCTTCCCATATCACCTTCGCCAGGAAAGTCTCCCTTCCCATGGTGGTATACCCTTCTCTGGGACGGACTGCCAGCATCACCATGTACCATTCCCCCGCCGGCGTCTTAATCATATCCCCATGTCCTACATATTTCACCGGATAATCCCTCCCCAGATGCCTGTGGGTCAGGATGGGATTGCAGAAATTGTTCTCATAAGGCCCCCAGACGCTGCGGCTTCTGCACACCGCCACCGCGTGATCCGGCCCGGTGCCGCCCTCGGCATGAAGGATATAATAATACCCGTCCTTTTGATACAGATGAGGGCCCTCCGGCCATATGATATCTCTCATGGCGCCGTTCCACACATCTTTCCTCTCCCCCACCAGTTTCATGGAACCGATATCCAGTTCCTGAATCCAGATATACCAGTCCCCGTCATACCTGCAGCCCGCCGGATTGGGATGGGTCCCTATATAATAGCACTTCCCGTCCCTGTCAAAGAACAGGCTGGGATCGATACCGTCCGCCCCTTCCAGATAATAAGGCTCCGACCAGGGGCCTTCCGGATTTTCCGCAGTCACGACATAAGTTCCGCCGTAGGATACATTGGTACAGATTACATAGAATACCCCCTCATGCCATCGGATCGTGGGCGCAAACAGCCCCTGGGAATGCCCTGCCCCCGCAAGGGGCAGCTGCGACTCTCTGTCCATGACATTCCCAATCTGCTCCCAATGGGCCAGATCCCGGCTGTGCATGACGGGAAGCCCGGGAAAATAGGAGAAGGTGGAGTTCACCAGATAATAATCTCCTCCCACCGCACAGACGGAAGGATCGGGATAAAATCCCGGCATGATTGGATTGTGTGCAACAACTGACATAATTTCTTCCTTTCTATCACCGATTTCTTACGCGCGGGCATATTCTTTCCTGGCCGGGCAAAAAGGATGGTATCAGATATACCACCCTTTTCCCGCATCCGCCTTAAACCGAATCCTTACTTGTTGGCTTCTTCAAGATATGCTGCCCATGTATTCCTGATCGTCTCAGCCTGCTGTGCAGGGGTATTGTCCTTATTGATATTCCAGTACACATCAGCGCCAAGATCCAGTCCGGGGATAAAAGTATGATAGGTGACCATACCGTTCTCGACCATACGCGCCATGGTCAGGTCAACCGACTCCGTATCCCTGAATTTCTCATAATAGT
>CATKYJ010000072.1 GCA_949840885.1 uncultured Acetatifactor sp. | reverse complement strand
TTTGTTCATCCATTGTAAGAGCTACCTTTCTGATAATATCTCCTCCCTTCTCAGGAGGCTATTGTACCACACTTTGGGACATTTTTATTTGTGGTCTACTGAGACATTATCATAAATGGCTTATACGCCCCATGAAAAAGCAGCGGAGATATTGACATTTTCCGCTGCCTGGAATATAATAAAAGCCATGGAAGCATAGCTCAGCTGGGATGAGCGCTCGCCTGACTAGCGGGAGGCCAAGGGTTCGAGCCCCTTTGCTTCCATTTTTTGTTCTCTACGCCCTCATCATACCATCCACGCTCAACACCACTCCCGTGATATAAGATGCCTTATCCGATGCCAGGAAAAGGAACGCATTGGCAATGTCTTCCGGCTGTCCCAGACGCCGCAGGGGAATGCGGGCGATCATGGGATCGATGACCTCCTTGGGAACAGCACGCATCATATCTGTCGCCGTAATGCCGGGCGCCACCGCATTCACACGAATTCCCTTGGGACCCAGTTCCCTGGCCAAAGAAACCGTGAAACCATTGACGGCAAATTTGGAGGTGGGATAAGCCACCCCGCTGGGCTGTCCGGAGATGCTCACCATAGAGGAGGTGTTCAAAATGACGCCGCCGCCCTGCTTCTCCATGACTCCCACCACCGCCTTAGCGCAGTTAAACATACCGTTCACATTCAGATCCATGACTTTCTGAAAAATCTCCTGGGTATATTCGGCGAAAGAAGTACTCTCAGAAATACCGGCATTGTTTACCAGAACATCTATCCTGCCATACTTCTCCACAACCCTGTCAAATGCTGCCTGTACATCCTCAAGGCTGCCCAGGTCAGGCCAGATGCCCTCCACCTTCGCCCCAGGATACGTTTCCTTCAACTGCGCAACAGCCTTGTCCGCAGTCTCCTGACGGCTGCCGCACAGCACTACCGCTGCACCCTCCTTCAAAAAAGCCTCAACAGTGGCGAAACCAATGCCCCGGCTCCCTCCGGTGACAATCACGACTTTGTCTTTAAATTCCATAGTAACCTCCATTATTATAATTTGCTGTCAGTTTTAAAAGCACCACCCAAAGCACCTCCCATGCCGGACCTGCGCTGCGAAGCCCCGTGCTCCCCGGCGGATTCGTGTATATCCGCCGCCGTTTCACATATTGTATCAGTCCTCTGTGGCCCGCGTAAGCTCCAGCACAATCTCGCTGAAATACCGCTTGGGCACATCCCTCAATAAATAGTACTCATAATCATAATCCTCTCTGCTGGACAGGTCATAAAAGTTCACTTCATATAGCTGCACCTCCTCCGGTTCGTAATAATCCTGTCGCTCTGTCAGGCCCAGCTCAGCGCCTATGGAAAGCTCCGGATTCTCCTTGCAGAACATTTCTTCTCCCAGATCCGTACTCCAGCCAAGCGCCCGAAGCTCTTTTATAAAGGCTCTCCGCTCCAGGATCATACCTTTAAAGCGATTCAGGTCTTTTTGGCCTGACTCCTCCTCCGTCACCTGATATACGGGCCTGTCCAGCTGCTCGATGGGCTGGACAAGCCCCCAGGCTTCCAGATGTTCCTTCCATGCCTCCAGGGACGCCGGGGACAACTCCAGCGGATGGACCAGCCCAATCCCTGCGCTTTCTGATACACCGCATTCTCTCGCGAGCTGTATCAGATCCTCCAGGGAAGGTACCTCCCTTATAAGAACCTTCTTATCCATGTAAGGCTCCCCATCCGCGGAAACTCTCCCACCTGCCACATACTCCCCGTCCTCACAGGCTCCTCCGCCTGCCGCATGCTCCCTGTCTTCACAGGCTCCCCCGTCTGCCGCGAAAGCTTCCTCCTCCGTCATAGGCCCCTCACCCCCGGAAGGCTCCTCTACCGGCAATTCCATGCAGAAAGTACCGTCCTCCCTGTAACAGAAAGCAGCCGCAAGCCTCCTGTCCTCATATAGCCCCCAGATAAGCCCCATGGCAAGTCGGTATGTGACGGGATTTCCCATAAAATATGATTTCCAGGAATCCGTATTCCATATTCTCCCGTTTTGCAGCGCTGTCTCCAGCCGCTCCCCCTGACTCTGCGCGACCATCTTAATCTGCTTCTTCAACAGCTTAAATGCTTCATATGCCGCCCCAGCCTTCGCCTCATCATCCCGTTTCCCAGGGGCCGGCAGATTCTTAATCTGTTTGCCATTGCCGTCAAATACCCGGAGCGCAAAATCAGAATCCACATCCACGGTAAACTTACGCTCTCCATAATCAAAGCTCCGTTCCCTTTTCCCATCAAAGCCCAGATCCGGAAGTGTCCCGTCCATAAGTTCTTCCCTGGTAATTCCAAGCCATGAGGCAGTGGTATCCAGTGCCTTTCTTGACGCCTCCCTTATCTTGTTGACCTTGGACTTCCTGGAAAGCTCCTCCACCATCAGGAGCGCGCCGGACTGTCGGCTCAGGCTTAACGCCCGCACCGCCTCTACCGCAATGGGTGCGCGCTTACGCGCCCATTCCTGGACTGCCTCCAACAGCCTGCCTGACATATCGGCTCCGCCATGATTTGCGGCCGCAAAAAGCACCCAGCGCTTCTTTGTATCCGCACCCGCTGCAATCCATTTATCCAGCAGCTCATTTACATAAACAGCATATTCCTCCTCATTCAGCTGCCCCGCAAGGGCTTCCGCGGTGGCGCTGACACCATATGGCACAAGCTCTCCATGGGGCGCCATGGCGGCATAGGCAAGGAGAATTGCCTGTAAATATTCCTCGTCAGCCTCTTTACCATCCTTTTTACATACCCTGGAAAAAGGCGTCTCACACGTCCATGCAAGGGTACGCTTTTTATTTCCTTTGTGCAGTTCTTTTATGATCTCCTGTACGCCCCTGTCGCCTTCCAGCTCTATCAGCCTGTCCACAGGGAGCACAGCCGCCAGCAATGCCCGAAGCTCCGCACTTTTTTCCCTGCGGAACGCTTCCTTCAAAGCCAGAACATACTTGTCATCCCGCCACCTTGACAGCACCCTGACGGCAACCCTGCGTTCCTCCGGCACCTGCGAAGACAGCATATCCATCACGGCTTCCTCCCGGCCTTTCGCCCTGCACAGAATATCCACCAGGGCATTCTGCACAATTTTTGACGGTTCCCGGCAAAAAGAAAGGATCTGCTCCATAGCGGAATTCTGCTCCTGCTCCCTTTCATCCTCCAGCCCCTGTGACAATATCTGCAGCATGATCAGCTTTCCCGGTGTTCCTGCCTTTATGAAGGCATCCTGCATCTCCTCTTGCCTGTCCTTAAAATAAGCGCCGAAAATTTCCCTTCCAGCAGCCAGGAAAGACGCCATGCATTTTCCCTTACCGTTCCGGGCATAGTACATATCCGCATAGCCTTTCAGCTGAAAACGCAGGGCAAGCCCCATCTCATCCATCGCCCGGTACAGTTCCCTGATGCCTTCCACATCCAGCTCCCCGTCCTGTAGCAGATAATCAAAATTCTCAAATCCTCCGCACATCATCAGGGCGGCTTCACATTTCCGGCAGAAAGCGTCATGACCATAAAACTTTCTGTAAAGGCCCAGTGCCGTCCAATGCCAGCTTTCACGTCCATGCCAGACTCCCTCACAGGAGGCATAGAGCGATTCCAGCCTGGCCTTGCCGCTCAAATATTTCTTCATTTCCTTTCCGAATTTTTTATCCACAATACACGTCAGCGCATCAATGACCAGCTCCTGCTGCCTGGCAAGTTCCGCCTGTTCCCTTTCCTTATGGAACTCCGGGTCTGTCTGCCGGATCACTTCACTCATAGAATGATAAAGCGTTAAATTCAAGTCATCCATGCATTTAAGATAGATTTCGCGATTACGCCCAAACTGCTCCTCCAGGATCTTCTCTTTCCTCATTACGGCAGCACATCTGATCAGCCAGTAACTGTCCAGGCCAAAGATCCGGTCGAAGTTCATGCCTCTGTCCTCAAAAATCCCCCTCATGTCCATGCGTGAAACAGCATAAAGCATCTCATCCGTTCTTGCCGCAAAACATACCGATATGATATTCTTCAGGCATCCTGAAAGCGGATAATTGATAAATGCCATTCCGCCCACCTGACATTTCCCGTCATCATCCAGATATTTCTTAACGGACCTTTCCGGCACTTTCGCCACAGCCTGATTCAGGATTTCCCCATCTACCCGATCCTCCCTGATGGCCTTTTCGATCTCATCTGTCTCATTTTCTGGACGCTCATAAAAATATATCTCGCCAAAAATTTCCAACAGCAGATCCTCATACTGCCTCATCAAGGCAAGATCCTGCTCTGCCTCATCCCCGGTGATCCCCTGCTTCTCCAGCAATCCCTCCAGTCCGCCCGCTTTATCTTCCGGCAGAATCTCCGGATATTTCAGCAGGAAATACATTGCCAGAAGCACAATGCCCGACAACGTGCCTCTCCCCCTGTATCCATACGCCTTTTTTATGATCTCCGGATTATTTTGCGCATAATCCATGAGCTTATTCAGGTATGGCTTACTCAACCTGGCTCCATCCACACAGATATTGGATGCATAAAGCGCCGTCTTTACCGCCGGTTCCAATCCCGGCACACTGCATCTGTCCGAGAACATTTCCTGCGGGCAGCAAGAACTCATGCCTGATTCCCACACTGTAAAAATAACCCTGCACACCTTCCCGGCAGCTTCATACATCCCTCTCTGGATCAGCCAGCGCAGCTCCTCCCGAACTGCCTCTCTCCATGCACTTTCCATATAATCTTCTTTGTATGCAAGCTTTCCCAGAGTTCCGTCATCCCCGTCCTCAAAATAATCCTCGATCAGGCTGATCTCATCATCGCTGAAAACTTCACTGTCACACAAGATTGCCACTATTTCCTCAATGCCCCGTTCTGTATCTTCCCCCATATTCCTCCCCTTCCTTTCCCTGTATATTCCGCACAAAGATGCGGCGCCCAGCCCATTATAAGCATATCAGAAACATATCTCTATTTCAACTATAATTGCAAGCAGGGGTGATGCCCTGAGGCTCATGGGAACAAGCTTTTTCCAGCTCTCAATCTCGACCCGCACGTCTACGCCCGCCCCAGAATGCAGCAGGGTGGTGAAGCTGAGCGGGAAAAGATCGGCGCCGCGCTCGTTGGTGTTTTTCTTTTCCTCGGTGCTGGTGTTGTTGTCTGCTACCTGAAAATAAGAAAAGACCAGCCCCTCCAGAGCGATGACTTTTTATTGATACGGCCCATGTTTTTAAGCCCCATTTTGCCATTATCGCCATGCAATCCCTCCTTTTAGTTCGACCCGCTGGTTTCTCCATGCACGCCGGTATGGGTGTGGTTTTTCAGACTTATGCCTGCGACCGTCACGTTTCCGTCTGGTACGGCTGTGGTTACATTAAATGCGAAAGGAAGTGAAAGCCTCCCAACGCGTTATTTTTTACCACAAAACGGGCAACACTGTTCCCTCGGGTATTTTGTAAAGTCTGTATTTATCGGTGAAGGACAACAAGTTTTAAGCCCTGTTTTTAAGGTGAAAACCGGGCGGCGATGGAAATCCGCGATCTCAAAGCAGAACGCCTTCACAGTCAGAAAACTCGGTTCCATTGTCGCAGGTAATACTCTTGAAGATGATCGGGAACATTTCACCATACCGGCGCTCCAGATCGTCAAGGGCACGCACTACACTGGCGGCGCTTCTGCCTGCGGAGGTACTTTTGTGGTAAAAGCGCAGATTGTATTCCTCTATAATACCAATGCGGTTAGAGTCCGAGAACGTTGCTTCTATAATAAATCTTTCAGGAAATTTTCATCGGAAAGGTCATAATACCCTCCGCCTGTTGCAATCAGCTCTCCCTGTACGCTTAACTGCAGGGTAAAATACGGCAGGCGAATATCATCCTGCAGTTCATTGGGAAGACGGGGCAGAAATGGGTGGCTGGCAATGTTCTGCATCATAGTGATGCTGTTGTTTTCAAGATTCATTTTTGTGAAAAAATAAATCATCGACAAAAAGATACAGAGCATAATGGTCACAATGCTCATAATGATAAACTGATAGCGCAGTTTTTGTGTCATGTTTTCTTTACCTTCAGATGGTATCCCATTCTGCGGACAGCTTCCATGCGGATATTGGAACCGATGCTTGCCAGTTTTTTTCGTAGAAAGCCCACATAGACTTCTACATGGTTTTCTACTGCCTCAGAGTCATATCCCCATACCCTCGCAAGAATGACCTCTTTGGAAAGATTACGGTTGCCTGATTGCAGAAGAAAACGCATAATGTCAAATTCTTTTGCAGATAAACGTACTGTGTTTGTACCGCATACAAGCATACCGGAGGATAAATCAAGGGAAGTGTTGCCGTAAGCGACTTCATCCACCTGTGTTCCCTGACGGCGCAGTAACGCATTGATACAGGCCAGCAGTTCCCTGGTATCGAAAGGTTTGGTCAGATAGTAATCCGCTCCGGAGTTCAGTCCTGTAATGCGGTCCTCCAGACCGGATTTTGCAGTCAGCATTAAAATAGGTGTTCCGCATTTCCTGGAACGGACTTTTCCGGCAACCTCGTAGCCGTTCATTTTAGGCATCATCACATCCAAAATCAGAAGATCGTAGATTCCCAGTTCTGCATATTCTTCACCGGCTTCACCGTCATAGACAGCTTCTACTTCAAATCCTTGTAAAGTCTGCAGGAGCAGCTAAATCTTATTTCCCGTGTAAAGCTGATAGTAACGCCCGCGCTCCTCTATCAGCTGGTCATGGGTTCCCCGCTCGATGATGTGTCCCTGCTCCAGAACCAGGATGCAGTCTGCATTGCGGACCGTGGAAAGCCTGTGGGCGATCACAAAGGTGGTACGCCCCTGCATCAGGCGGTCCATGCCGTCCTGCACCAGCTGCTCTGTCCGGGTATCGATGGAGGACGTGGCTTCGTCCAGGATCAGCACTGGCGGATCTGCTACTGCAGCCCGGGCAATGGAAAGGAGCTGGCGCTGCCCCTGGCTTAACCCTGCCCCGTTCCCGGTGAGCATCGTCTGATAACCGTTCGGTAGGCGCTTGATGAATCCGTGCGCGTTCGCCAGCTTTGCCGCCGCGATACATTCCTCATCTGTTGCGTCCAGACGCCCATAGCGCAGGTTATCCAATACCGTTCCGGTAAACAGGTTTGTGTCCTGCAGCACCATTCCCAGAGAATGCCGCAGGTCCGGTTTTTTGATTTTGGAGATATTGATACCATCATAGCGTATTTTTCCGTCTTGAATGTCATAAAAACGGTTGATCAAATTCGTGATTGTGGTTTTGCCCGCACCTGTACTGCCTACAAATGCAATCTTCTGTCCCGGTTTCGCATACAGGCATATATCATGCAGGACGGTCTTCTCACTGGTATATCCGAAGTCCACGTCTTCAAATACCACATCCCCCATGAGCCGGGAATACGTGACGGTCCCGTCCGCCTTGTGGGGATGCTTCCATGCCCAGAGCCCTGTCCGCTGATCCGTTTCTGTGAGATTGCCGTCTGCGTCTGCCCTGGCATGGACAAGCTCCACATATCCCTGATCCTCCTCAGGAGCCTCGTCCATCATATCGAAGACCCGTCCCGCGCCTGCCATGGCCATGATGATGCTGTTGAGCTGCTGGCTGATCTGTGTCACCGGGCGCAGGGCATTCTTATTCAGGGTCAGGAAAGATACCAGGGTCCCCAGCGTAGTTCCGGCATATCCCCCCAAGGCGAAAGCCGCTCCCACGATCGCGCAGAGGACACAGCTGACGTTGCCCAGGTTGGCATTGATGGGCAGCATCATATTGATGATACTGTTCGCCGTAGCCGCGCTGTCCCGCAGGACGTGGTTGACCTCCCTGAACTTAGAGATTGCTTTTTCCTCATGGCAGAATACCTTGACAACTTTCTGGCCCTCTATCATTTCTTCGATATATCCGTTCAGATTTCCCAGATCCTGCTGTTGCTTTACGAAATACTTACCGGCTCTGCGGCTGAACCTGGAGGTCACAAGCAGCATTACAGCCAGCATGACGATTGTGACGGCAGTCAAGGGAAGGTTTAGGACAATCATGCTGATAAAAGTCATGACAATCGTAAACGCGGAGTTGACCACCTCCGGGAGGCTTTGACTGATCAGCTGGCGCAGGGTGTCCACGTCATTCGTATAGACAGACATGATGTTCCCGTGTGTATGGGTATCGAAATACCGGATTGGGAGGGACTCCATGTGCTCGAACAGCTGTGTCCGAAGGTTCCGCATGGTCCCCTGAGCCACCGTGACCATGATCCTGTTGTAGCCATAGGAACATACGGTGCCACCCAGGAAAATCAGAACCATGACACACAGGACGGAAGCGAGATCTGAGTAGTCCGGCATCTGCGCATGGAGCAGCGGCGTGATGTAGTCATCCACAAGGTTCTTCATAAAAAGGGTTCCCTGCAGCGTGGCATAGGCAGACCCTATGATACAGAGAACCACCAGGATGATATGCGGGGTATAATCTTTCATCATATACCGCAGGATTCTGAGCATGGTACGACTGGGGGTTGTCTCGTGTCTTTTTTCCATTATGCGTTCGCCTCCCTTTCCTGTAAGGCCGGTTCGTCAAAGTCGCCGCCGCCTTTTATCTGTGTCTCGTAGATTTCCTGATAAATCCTGTTATTTTTCAATAAGTGTTCGTGCGTATCATATCCGTCTATCTTTCCGTCTTCCAGGACAAGTATGCGGTCGGCATTCTGGACGCTGGAGATGCGCTGTGCGATGATGATTTTAGTGGTGCCGGGGATATGTTTAGAAAAAGCCTCCCGGATTGCTGCATCTGTGGCGGTGTCCACCGCGCTGGTGGAGTCGTCCAGGATCAGGATCTTCGGCTTCTTCAGCAATGCCCTGGCGATGCACAGGCGCTGCTTCTGTCCTCCGGAAAGGTTCGTGCCTCCCTGTTCCACCCAGGTGTCATACTTGTCCGGGAACCGCCGGATGAACTCGTCCGCACAGGCCATCCTGCAGGCCTCCTCACATTCGCTCAAGGTGGCATCTTCCTTTCCCCAGCGCAGGTTCTCCAGGATGGTCCCGGAAAACAGCACGTTCTTCTGCAGGACCACAGCCACCTCATTCCGCAGCGTCTCCAGGTCAAACTGGCGCACATCCCGGCTCCCTACATAGACGGCGCCGCTGCTGACATCATAGAGGCGGCAGATCAGGTTCACCAGGCTGGACTTGCCGCTGCCGGTCCCGCCGATGATGCCGATGGTCTCCCCGGAGGAGACGGAGAAGTCGATGCCGTGCAGCGTCTCCTCCCCGCTTCCGTGCTTATAGGAGAAAGAGACATGGCTGAACCGGATGCTCCCGTCCTTTACCACGGTCTCCGCCTTTTCAGGATTCTTCAAGTCAGGGACTTCCTGCAGGACTTCCGCGATCCGCCCGGCGCTGGCCACGCTGAGGGTCATCATGACAAAGAACATGGAGAACATCATCAGCGACATCATGATGGACATGATGTAGGTGAACATGGACGTCAGGTTCCCGGTGGTCATGTCGCCGACCACGATATACTGTGCGCCGAACCAGGACAGCGCGATCATGCAGCCGTAGACCATCAGCATCATGACCGGATTGTTTACGGCCGTGCGCCCTTCCGCTTTGGAGAACAGGCGGTAGAGCTGCTCCGCCGCAGTGCGGAATTTCGTCTTTTCATGGTCTTCCCGCACGAAAGCCTTTACCACTCGAATGGCGGAGGCGTTCTCCTGTACGGAGGCGTTCACGTCGTCATACTGCCGGAATACCCTTGTGAAGACGGGGTAGGCGGTGCGGATCACCATCGCCAGGACCGCGGCCAGCACGCACCCTGCCAGGAGGAAGACCAGGCTCAGCCTGACATTGATCGTGAAGCACATGATCAGGGCGAACAGCAGCGTCAGCGGCGCGCGGACCGCGATGCGCAGCGTCATCTGGAAGGCGTTCTGCACGTTGGTGACATCGGTGGTCATCCGCGTCACCAGGCCCGCGGTGCTGTACTTGTCGATATTGGAGAATGCAAAGGTCTGTATGTTCTCGTACATGCCGTCCCGCAGGTTGGCGGCAAAGCCTGCGGATGCGATGGCGGAGAACCTGCCGGAGAGCGCCCCGGTCAAAAGGCTGAGAAGCGCCAGGCCAAGCATGATGCCGCCATAAAAATAGACTTGCGAAAGGTCTCCGGCATTGATGCCCTTGTCGATGATGGATGCCGTGACATAGGGGATCAGAATTTCCAGAAATACCTCCACGGCCGTGAGCAGGGGGGCGATCAGGGAGATTCTCTTGTATTCCCTAAGCTGCCCTAATAATGTTCTTACCATAGGTTGCCTCCTGTCTTCATGATAGATTTATACTGCGCATTGGCAGAACTTGCTTATTTCTCTATCAGTATACATGATGGGAGGTTGAAAATGAAATAAAAAAATGTTATCATCAATAAAAAAATTTTATCAATCAAACGATTTGGAAAGGAGATTTAGTTATGAATACATTTCAGCTCACCTGTTTTGTGAAAGTTTCTCAGACCTTGAATTTCGCCAGGGCCGCGGAGGAACTGAACATCACGCAGCCTGCTGTCACGCACCAGATTCACTCCCTTGAATCCGAGCTTGGCGCGAAGCTGTTCCGGCGGACCACAAGGACCGTGGAGCTGACAACTGACGGCTTTCTGTTTTTGGATGACGCAAGGAAGATGCTTGCCATTTCCGACAGGGCAAAGGCAAGGATTGTAAGCCATGACCGGCAGACCGGGCAGATATTTTCTGTGGGGTGCTGCAACTATGCGCCCATGCTCCTGCTGCCGGACGTGCTCCAGATCATGAGGGAAGAATATCCGGATATCCATCCCAGGCTTCAGCTTGTCCCTGCCCCTATGTCGGACCGACTTCTGGAGGAAGGGCAGATCGATGTCCTGCTGGGCTTCCAGGGCATCGTCAGCCCCAAGTTCGATGGAATCTACAAGGAGCTTCAGAAGGCGCCTATGCTGTGCATCTGCCCCAGGAAACATCCGCTGGCAGGACGGGACATGATCCGTATCGACAATCTGAAACAGGAAGTCCTGCTGTTGGAAAGTCCTTTCATCGGACCCTCCAATCTTTTGGAATTGCGGACATCCCTGCTGAGCGGGCGGACCTCCTCCGACTTTCGTATCTGCGATTCACCAGAAGCGGCTGCGATTCTTGTAAGAGCGGGGTTCGGCATTGCAATCCATGCCGGGCTGTCGATTCCGGCAGATGATTCTCTTGCCTGCATCCCGGTAGACGGGCTGCCGCTTCTCTCCTTTGGCGTATACTATAAGACCTTGAAAGGGCATCCGCTGCTGAAGCGATTTGTGGAATTATTGCGGGAACAACTTGCTAGAACAGCCTGAATTATTCCACAATGAACTGCTCCCCGTCAAGTAGACAGTGAAAAAAATATAAATTTTTTCTGCCATCAGCTGCAAAGCTGGTGGCAGTTTTCATGCCGCCAGCAGATAATGATTATGTTTCTCCATTAGGGTTAAAACTCCAAGCTTCCGTTGCAGACGTTTATTGTTATAATAATCAATATAATTCTCTATCATTTCCACAACAGACTTCCGGCTTGTAAACCGCTTTCCGTAATACCGTTCCCTTTTCAGGATTCCCCAGAACTCTTCCATCGGACCGTTATCTATACATTTTGCCACCCTCGACATGCTCTGTTTCATTCCGGCGGTTTCCAGTTTTACATGGAATGTCCGGCTGGTATATTGAAATCCCCTATCGCTGTGAAACAGCGGGTGGGCTTTCGGATTTGCCTTTACAGCAGCATCAAAAGTATCAAATACCAGGGCATTGTTGTTTGAATCCCCTATGATGTATGACACAATCCGTCTGTCGTACAGGTCCAGAATGGCGCTCAAATACACCTTGTGTTTCTCCATTCCCGTGTAGTAATGGAATTCTGTTACATCCGTGAGCCACTTTTCATTTGGCATTTCAGCCGTAAATTCACGGTTCAACAGATTTTCTGCTACATGCTGTGGATTTTTCGCCTGCCGGGTACATCCGTTGTTTCTGTATTTTATCGTGGACTTTATGCCACGCTTAC
>CATKYJ010000071.1 GCA_949840885.1 uncultured Acetatifactor sp. | reverse complement strand
TAATCAGCAGGTTATCGGTTCGAGTCCGATCATCGGCTTCATGGATGGATTCCCGAGTGGCCAAAGGGGACAGACTGTAAATCTGCTGCAAATTGCTTCGGTGGTTCGAATCCACCTCCATCCATTTCCTTTTGTAGGAAGACATAATTAAATAATGACGCGGGGTGGAGCAGTCTGGAAGCTCGTCGGGCTCATAACCCGAAGGTCACAGGTTCAAATCCTGTCCCCGCTACTAAGTCTTTGATGTGGAAAGGCTTTATGCCCAGATAGCTCAGTTGGTAGAGCAGAGGACTGAAAATCCTCGTGTCACTGGTTCGATTCCGGTTCTGGGCATTTTTGCTGATAAAAAGCGTTAAAAGGTATAATTTCAGCCTTTTGATGCTATTTTTTTGCAAGAATATATGCTATAATGAGTGAAATGTATGTATGAGAAATCATTCATTCAGGGAGAAAGATTATGGAAGCGAGACAGACTGGGGAAATGGCGGAAACGGAAAAGAATCCGGAGGCAAAAGAACAAAAAAAGAAATCCAAGAAAAAGTATATTCTTATCGTATTTCTCCTTATATTTGTGGCAACACTGGCGGTGGTGGCATATCTATATTACAGAGGAGTGGACTATTATCGGACTCACTTTTTTCCAAATACGAAAATCAACGGAATAGATTGCAGCGATATGGAGACTGGACCCATTATCGATGCCCTTGAAAGGCACATTGATGGGTACGCCCTGTCGGTTGTGGGCCGGGACTACAGGACAGGCGAATCCGGTACGGTTCTGGGCAGTATCGTGCCGGAGGACATTGAACTGCGGTATGTGGGTATCAGAGAGGCCGTGGAATCTCTGCTGCGGCAGCAGGATGAGATGCTCTGGATAGAGGCATATCTGGACGGAAAGTATGAATATTTCCTGGAGCAGCCGCTGACTTTTGATGAGGAATTGCTGGAAAATGCCGTGAAAGCATGGGAGGCTTGTAAGAGAAAGAATATGCGAAAGCCCAAGGACGCCTATATCGGCGAATATTCTGAAGAGGCGGGAGGCTATGAAATCATTCCGGAGACAAACGGAACAGAGTTCGACATAGAGAAAGCAATTTCTTTGATCAATGAGGCAGTCAGCGGACAGAAGACATCCATTGATCTGGAGGCTATGGATTGCTATGGACAGGCAACAATCAAAAGCGATGATAAGCGGATGAACCAGGTCGTGGGCAATGTCAATAAATGGCTTGGCACGAAAATTATCTATGACTGGAATGGTACCAAAGTGATGCTGGACAATGAGACTCTGAAAGACTGGGTTTCCATTGAGGGCGGAAAGGCAATTTTGGATGAAGAGGCTGTAGGGACTTATGTAAAGGAGCAGGCAAATGCCTACGACACTTATGGCAGGCAGAAGAAGTTCATGACAACGGCCGGATATGAAATCTCGCTGCCCGGGCGTAATTATGGATGGAAAACCGATATAGAGGGCGAGACGGAAGAACTGATCGAGCTGATATACCAGGGATGCAATATAGAAAGGGAACCGATATATAGCATCAGCGCCGGGCAGAAAGGCAGTAATGATATCGGAAATTCCTATGTGGAGGCGGATTTGAACAGCCAGCATCTATATCTGTATATAGATGGGAATCTTGTACTGGAGACAGATTTCGTATCCGGCACCATGGTCTCCTCCAGGGGCTGCATTACACCTGAGGGGGTGTTCGGCCTGTTGTATAAGACCACTGACGCGGTGCTTCGGGGAGAAACCTATGAGACGCCCGTGAAGTACTGGATGCCCTTTTACGGAAACTATGGGATGCACGATGCCAATTGGAGGGGCGCTTTCGGAGGGGATATTTTTATAACCAATGGATCCCACGGCTGCATCAATCTTCCCCCCAGCAAGGCAGAGCAGATTTACCAGTATATGTCAAAGGGCTTTCCGGTGGTGTGCTATTATCCGCAGGGAATCCCTTACATAGGCCCTATTGCCGAACCGGCACCAGAGGAGGGACAGGCAAATCCAGAGGGACAGGAGAATCCGGAGGGGCAGATAAATCCGGAGGGACAGACAAACCCGGAGGGACAGGAGAATCCGCAACAGGCAGGATGAAGACAGGCAGAGTGACGTGGAAAATATGAAAAAAAGAGTGATGAGAGAACGCACAAAGAGACAGGCTAGAAGATGGCAGAGAAAACTGGAGCGTTTTCGGCGGGAAGAGCGGCAGATCAGGGAAATGGCTTCCGACATTTTGCAATCCCAGAATTTCAACCGGATGAAAGAATTTATCCAGCACGGAGATGTGACTGTGAATGCCCATGTGCTAAGCGTGGCCAGATGCAGCATTGCCCTCAGCGAATACCTGCATATCCCCTGCAGCCGGAGGGAACTGATCAGGGGAGCGCTGCTTCATGATTATTTCCTTTATGACTGGCATGTTCCGGACAGGGAGAATCCTCACAGACTCCACGGTTTCTACCATCCGGGCACGGCGCTGCGCAATGCCCTAATGGAGTACCGGCTGACCAGCAGGGAGGAGAACATTATTAAGCGGCATATGTGGCCTCTGACCATAG
This sequence comes from uncultured Acetatifactor sp., assembly GCA_949840885.1. Classification (GTDB taxonomy): domain Bacteria; phylum Bacillota; class Clostridia; order Lachnospirales; family Lachnospiraceae; genus Acetatifactor. The sequence goes on along the minus strand of CATKYJ010000071.1, from coordinate 9,639 downwards.
TGCCGCCAGCCTGCAGGGAGGCATGGATCGTCACCGCTGCGGACAAATGGTGTTCGCTGTTGGAGACATTGTATATTTACAGGGGACATGGCGCGATGTATGTCAGTATAGGGAACAGGCAGATGAAATGAGGGAACGGTTGAGCGAGGTGGAGCATTTGTTTGAGAAGCTGTCAGAATATGCGGACAGCGACATCTATCCCTACCACATGCCAGGGCATAAGCGCCGTAGCTTTGGAATGCTTCCCGAAAAAATGTATAAACTGGATATTACAGAGATAGAGGGCTTTGACAATCTGCACCATCCCCGGGAGATCCTTTGCAGCCTCCAGCACGAGGCTGCCGCACTTTATGGAGCCGGGGAAAGCTTCTATCTGGTGAATGGAAGCACAAGCGGGATATTGAGTGCAGTCAGCTGTGCGCTGCCCGCGGGCGGTCATATCCTCATGGCACGCAATTGCCATAAAGCAGCATATCATGCGGCCTATCTGCGCGGCTTATATGTCACCTATCTGTATCCGCCTTACCTGGAGGAATATGACATTTATGACGCTATAGAGCCATGCCAGGTTCGTGAGGCGCTGGAGAGGGAGCCGGATATCAAAGCTGTTCTGATCGTGTCCCCCACCTATGAGGGGAGGATTGCGGATGTCCGGGCTATAGCTCAAGTCGTCCATGAAAAAGGGATTCCTTTGATAGTGGATGAGGCCCATGGAGCGCATTTGGGCCTGGGGGAGGCTTTGTCCCGAAACAGCTGTCAGATGGGGGCGGATCTGGTGATCCATAGCGTGCATAAGACGCTTCCGGCTCTTACCCAGACAGCGTTGCTGCATGTAAACGGAGAATTGATTGACAAAAGAGTCCTGAAACGATTCTTAAGAATCTACCAATCCAGCAGCCCTTCCTACCTGCTGATGGCGGGGATTGACAATGCGGTGCGCTACATTGGCCTCCAGGGAGAGGAAATGTTCAGGTGTTTTCAGTCGCGATATGAGACAATGCTCGTCAGGCTGGCAGGATGCAGACATCTGAGAATTCTCAGGGACGTGCGGGAAAAGCAGGATATGGGGAAGCTGCTGATATCCGTAAAGCAGTCTGGGATTACAGGGAAGCAGTTGTACGACATTTTGCTGGAAAAATATCATTTGCAGCTGGAGATGGCCTCCACAAGCTATGCGCTGGCCATGTTTACGGTAAATGACAGCGAGGAGGCGTATGGGCGCATGACAGAGGCGCTGCTTTCCATTGACCGTTGGCTGGAAGAGCGATCCAATGCGCCAACGGCTGCGGACATGACGAAAAAAGCCTTTGGGCCAGAAAGAGATAATGATTACAATTGTATAAATACTCTGGCTGCGGGACAGCGGGATGCCATTCCCCTTGCGGCGGCCTGGGACATGCCCACAGAACTGACAGGACTTGGAGAGAGCGTTGGGAGGCATATTGGGGAATTCATCAATCTGTATCCTCCCGGCATTCCCCTGCTGGTGCCGGGAGAGCGGATGACAGAGGAGCTGTGTGGGAGGATTTCGCAGGCGCTGGAGCAGGGGCTTGAAGTGCAGGGAGTAGAGACCCGGGAGGAAAGGGATCAGCCTGCGCCCAGGATCCTGGTTCCGGCTATCAGGGAGGGGCAGGACAGATACTTATCAGGTACAGAACAGCTTATGATATAGAAAATGGACAGAACATAGAAAGCGGAGGTTTCGGATATGAGAAGAACCAAAATCATTTGTACAATTGGACCAGCAAGCGACAGCGTGGAGCGTCTGCGCGAACTGATGAAAGCAGGGATGAACGTGGCCAGATTCAATTTTTCACACGGCACCCATGAAGAGCAGCGGATTAAGTTGGACAAAGTGGTGCAGGCCAGAGAGGAACTGGGGCTTCCGGTGGCCACTATGCTGGACACGAAAGGGCCGGAAATCCGTCTGCGGGATTTTGAGGGAGGCAGGGCTGAACTGGTGAGCGGCCAGCAGTTTATACTGACTACGGAGGAAATCCTGGGCACAGCGAAACGGGCAACCATTTCTTATAAGAATCTAAAGGATGACATCAAAGAAGGAACCACAATTCTGATTGATGACGGCCTCATCGAGATGACAGTGGAGGCAATTCAGGGAGAGGAGATCGTCTGCCGGGTAGTGAACGGCGGTTTCGTCTCCAACCATAAGGGTGTCAATGTGCCGGGGGCAGTGCTGTCCATGCCCTATATCAGTCAGGTGGACAGGGAGGATATCCTGTTCGGCATTGAGATGGGCTTTGACATTCTGGCAGCTTCCTTTGTCAGATGCAAGGAAGACATACTTGAAGTAAGGAAGATTTTGGAAGATCATGGCTGCTACATGAAAATCATAGCCAAGATCGAGAACATGCAGGGCATCCAGAATCTGGAGGAAATTTTAAGCGTATCTGATGGTATCATGGTGGCAAGGGGAGACATGGGTGTGGAGATTCCCTTTGAGGAGGTGCCCATCCTGCAGAAGAAGATGATCAAACTGGCCAATGACCAGGGAAAGCATGTCATTACGGCAACCCAGATGCTGGAGTCCATGATCAAGAACCCCAGGCCTACCAGGGCGGAGACCACGGACATCGCCAATGCCATTTACGATGGCACCACTGCGATCATGCTCTCCGGTGAGAGCGCGGCGGGAAAATATCCGGTGGAAGCGGTCAAAACCATGGCGAAAATTGCAGAATGTGCCGAAAAAGATATTGACTATGGCGCACGGATGTGGCAGGATGGGCATAAACAGGGAGCAGACATTACCACGGCACTGGCTTACGCCACCTGTACGGCTGCCCTGGACCTAAAGGCAGCGGCAATCATTACAGTGACCATGTCGGGCTTTACCGCCGAGGCCATCTCCAGATTCAAGCCTCAGAGCCACATCATAGGCTGCACGGTTCAGGAGAAAGTCTGCAGGCAGCTAAATCTTTTGTGGGGCGTGAGTCCTTTGATGATTCAGGAGGAGAATACTGCAGAGACGCTGTTTGCCAATGCAGTGGAGGAGGCCAGGCGCGCAGGCTATGTGAAAAGAGGCGATGTGGTAGTGATCACCGCAGGGGTGCCGTTAGGAATGGCAGGGACTACAAACATGATCCATGTGGTCGAGGTCGGATAGGTCATGGGTAAGATCATATGCCTGATGGGAAAGAGCAGCGCGGGAAAGGACACCATCTATAAAAGGCTGCTTGAAGACAGGGAACTGAACCTGCTGAAAGTCGTACCCTATACCACCAGGCCTATCCGCGAAGGGGAGCGGGAAGGTGTGGAATACTTTTACACCGATGAGGAGGGCTTTCGGCAGCTAAAAAACCAGGGGAGAGTCATCGAGGACAGAGCCTACCACACTTATCACGGCTTGTGGCGGTATTTTACCGTGGATGACGCCCAGCTGCAGGACAGGAAAAAAAGCTGCCTGATGATCGGGACCCTGGAGGCTTACCAAAAGCTTCAGAACCATTTCGGCACAGGGAGGCTCCTGCCGGTGCTGGTGGAGCTGGAAGACGGGCTGCGGCTTCAGAGAGCGCTCTCCAGAGAACTTTCCCAGGAACATCCCAGGTATGAGGAGATGTGCCGCAGGTTCCTGGCGGACAGCGAAGATTATACGGAGGAAAAGATAGCCCGGGCCGGCATCGCCAGGCGTTTTGTAAACGATGATTTGGAGAGATGCCTTGGAGAGATCAAAGGGTATATTTCAGAGGGGATATCTTAAAAACGCAAGACCGCCGGAATTCACGAACCTGCCTAATGCGAGACAAATGGCTGGCGGTCTTTCGGTGATAGCAGAAAGGAGGGCAGGCATTTGGATATAAAGGTGACGCAGGTGGGAAAGAGCGCCCCGATAGAGCAGGTACAGAACACGCCGCCTGCGGACGGCAGCTTTAAATTTATGCTTGCCAGCCATGTAGAGGGTGCCGAACTCCAGGCCAGACTGCAGACGCTTATGGAAGAGATCACCATGCAGGGCGACAAGCTGGCCAAGCGCAGGGACGTAAAGGACATGAAGCATTACCGGAGACTGGTAAAGGAGTTCATGAACGAGGTGGTGACCCATTCCCATGCTTTTTCCAGGGAAAATTTCCTGGACAGGAGGGGACGCCACAGGGTTTACGGCATTATCCGGCTGGTGGATGAGAACCTGGACCATCTGGCACAGGAACTGATGAAAGACGAGCAGGATCATCTGGCAATCCTGAATACGATTGGGGAGATTCGAGGATTGCTTTTGGATATATTCACTTAGTCGGGAGAGGTACGAAAAACAGGAGGGGTATTATGGCGGGATTTCAGGATATCATAGGGCAGCAACCGATAAAGGAGCATTTGCAGAACGTGCTTTCCACGGGGAAGATTTCTCATGCGTACATCATCAATGGGGAGAAATCCTCCGGAAAGGAATTCATTGCAAAAGTGTTTGCCATGGCGCTGCAGTGTGAAAAGGGTGAGGCGGAGCCCTGCCAGGAATGCCATTCCTGCAGACAGGCCCTGTCGGGCAACCATCCGGATATCATAAAGGTGGTTCATGAAAAGCCCAATTCCATCAGTGTTGATGATATCCGTACCCAAGTGAACGGGGATGTGGCGATCAAGCCGTACAGCAGCGTATATAAGATTTACATTATAAACGAGGCGGAGAAAATGACTACCCAGGCTCAGAACGCCATTCTGAAGACTTTGGAGGAACCGCCGGAGTATGCCGTGATCCTGCTGCTTACCGCCAATGTGAACAGCCTGTTGCCCACGATCCGCAGCCGCTGCGTGGTATTGGACATGAAGCCGGTGGCGGATCAACTGGTAAAGGAATATCTGTGCAGCCGGCTTGCAGTGCCGGACTACAAGGCGGAGGTGTGCGCCGCTTTTGCCAGAGGAAATGTTGGCAAGGCGAAGATGCTGGCCACCAGTGAGGAATTCGAGAACATAAAGGCAGAAGCTTTGGCGCTGTTAAAATACATACAGGATATGGATCTGAACGAAATCGTGGCCGCAGTGAAGAAAATCATGCAGTACAAGCTGGAAATCCAGGATTACCTGGATATCTGCGCCATCTGGTACCGGGATGCGCTGCTGTTTAAGGCCACCAGCGACATGAACCATCTGATTTTCAGGGAAGAGATACATGCGCTGAGACGGACTGCCCAGCGCAGCAGCTATGAGGGCATCGAGAATATTATAAAGGCACTGGACACCGCCAAGAGGCGCCTGGATGCCAATGTGAACTTCGAACTGGTCATGGAACTTTTGATGATGACCATTCAAGAGAACAGTTAGAGAAGACCGCCCAGGCCTGTTTTCCATTAATAAACTATGGCCAATTGCGGCGGAATGTGCTAAAATAGCACTGCATCCGTTGAGGAAGAGGGCATATAGCCAAAGTGAGGTAGATAGATGATCAAAGTAATAGGTGTGAGATTTCGGACAGCGGGCAAGGTTTATTATTTTGACCCGCTGGGATTTGAGATAAAAAAGGGCGATCATGTCATTGTAGAGACCGCCAGAGGAATTGAGTTCGGCACAGTGGTGGCAGGCCTTATGGAGGTGCCGGAGGAGAAAGTGGTGCAGCCTTTAAAGCCCGTGATCCGCATTGCGAATCAACGGGATGTGGAGCAGGAGGCCGCTAACCGTGATAAAGAGAAAGAAGCATTCCGGATATGCCTGGAGAAAATCAGAGAGCATGCACTGGAAATGAAGCTGATCGATGCAGAATATACCTTTGACAACAACAAGGTGCTTTTTTATTTCACCGCGGACGGGCGCATTGACTTCCGCGAACTGGTGAAAGATCTGGCCAGTATCTTTAAGACAAGGATTGAACTGCGCCAGATAGGCGTCCGGGACGAGACGAAGATCGTGGGGGGCATCGGGATCTGTGGACGGCCGCTGTGCTGCCACAGTTATCTTTCGGATTTCATCCCTGTGTCCATTAAGATGGCCAAAGAGCAGAACCTGTCCTTAAATCCCGCAAAGATTTCCGGCGTGTGCGGCAGACTCATGTGCTGCCTGAAGAACGAGGAGGAGACTTACGAGGAATTGAACAGACGGCTTCCTGGCATCGGCGATCCGGTCACTACGCAGGAGGGCCTTAAGGGCGAGGTGCAGAGCGTGAATGTGCTGCGCCAGCTGGTGAAAGTGGTCATCAACTCAGGGGATGAGAAGGAAATCAAGGAATACCCGGTGGAAAAGCTTCATTTCAGGCGCAGACACAGCAAAAAGGAGAGAATGGAACTCTCCAAAGAGGAACTTCAGGAACTTGAGCGCTTAGAAGAGGAAGAGTGGCAGAGGCAGGAACAGGAACTGGCAGGCAGGGCGGAGGAAGCACAGCGGCAGAATGCAAAAAACAGGCAGGGAAACAAAAAGCAGCCCGGCCAACACTCCGCAGAGGGTACAAAGACATTGGGCAACAGGCCGGAGGCAGAGCGCAGGCGGCCTCAGCGCCCCGAGGGGAATCAGAAACAGCCGGGTCAACGGACAGGGGGCCAGCAGAGGCAGAATGGGAAACGCTCCGGGGAGGCGCCCAGGCAGGCGGCTTTGCACTCTGAGCCCAGGCAGCCTCAGCAGGAGCATTCGGACAGCAGGCGCCGCCATGACAACAGAAAGCGGCAGGACAGGAACCGCCAGAATGACCAGAACCATGAAAATCATGTAGACAGCCAGAATGGGAAGAACCGTTATGACAATAGAAACAGGCATGGGGCAAGAACTGCTGACAGACGGCAGGAATCTGCGGACAGTCAGGCTTAAAAGCGGTGAGCGTGTAGACGACCTGGAGCGGAACGGCTATCGCATTATCCAGAATCCGAAGAAATTCTGCTTCGGAATGGATGCAGTGCTTTTGACAGGGTTCGCCCATGCCCGGGCCTCGGACAGGCTTTTGGATCTGGGAACCGGGACAGGCATCATTCCTCTCCTCATGGAAGCCAAATATCACTGCGCCCGCCTGACAGGCCTGGAAATCCAGGACGACAGCGCGGACATGGCGGCGAGAAGTGTAGAACTGAACGGCCTTTCGGACAGAATAGACATTGTTACAGGAGACATCAAAGAAGCAGACCATATATTCCCGTCTGCTTCTTTTGACTGCATTACATGCAACCCACCCTATATGATCGGGCAGCATGGCATCGCCAACCCGGATGCCCCAAAGGCAATCGCCCGGCACGAGATTCTCTGTACCTTTGAGGATGTGGCGGGGCAGACGGAAAAGCTGCTGAAGCCAGGGGGGCATTTTTTCCTGGTGCACAGGCCTTTTCGGCTGGCGGAAATCATGACAGTGTTGGTGCGCTGCCACTTGGAGCCGAAGCGGATGCAGCTGGTATACCCATATGTGGACAGAGAGCCCAATATGGTATTGCTGGAGGCAGTCAGGGGCGGACGGTCCAGGATGACGGTGGAAAAGCCGTTGATCATATTCCGGGCACCAGGGGAATATATGCCGGAAGTCCGGTCGATTTACGGGTATTAAGGAACGATTGAGCACATTCAAACGGTTCCTTCATAGGAAAAGAAATGGAATCAGGAGGGGCGTTATGGCGGGAACTTTATATTTATGTGCCACACCAATTGGAAATCTGCAGGACATGACGCCGCGGGTTATCGAGACCCTGCGGGCAGTGGACATAATCGCGGCTGAGGACACCCGCAACAGCATCAGACTGCTGAACCATTTTGACATTCACACGCCCATGACCAGCTACCATGAGTACAATAAGGTGGAAAAGGCCAGGCAGCTGGTGGCAAAGCTGGCGGCAGGTCAGGACATTGCGTTGATTACGGACGCGGGGACTCCCGCCATCTCGGATCCCGGGGAAGTGCTGGTACAGTTGTGCCACGAGAGCAATGTGCCGGTGACCAGTCTGCCCGGTCCCTCTGCCTGCATTGTTGCCCTGACGCTGTCGGGGCTCTCCACCAGGCGGTTTAGCTTTGAGGGATTTCTGCCCAGGGAGAAAAAGGAGAGGCGGGCCATCCTGGCAGATCTGGCGGGAGAGAAGCGCACTATGGTTTTTTATGAAGCGCCCCACCATCTGGCAGGTACTCTCTCGGATCTGGCTGAAATCTTGGGGGACAGACGCATTACCCTCTGCAGGGAGCTGACGAAAAAGTTTGAGACCGTGATGCCTACCAAGCTTTTCCAGGCTGTGTCCTTTTATGAAAAGGAGGAGCCCAGGGGCGAGTATGTGCTGGTGGTGGAGGGAAGAAGCGCGGAGGAGCTGCGGCAGGAGGAGATTGCCGCCTGGGAATCCATGAGCATCAAGGAGCATATGGAGCACTATGAGCGGCAGGGCATGGACAACAGAGCCGCCATGAAGCAGGTGGCAAAGGACAGAGGCGTGGGGAAGCGGGAGATATATGCCTATCTGCATGGGGGAAGCGCAGAGTGAGTGGCACGCAAAGGCCGCGCCTTTTATCAGAGGCAAAATGCGCGCTTTTGATAAGACATTGTAGAAATACATGGGACAGGAGCAGGAGAGAGTATGGCAGCGAACAGTTGTGACACATGTGTCAATTATGTGTACGATGAGGACTACGAATATTATTATTGTCTGGTGAATCTGGACGAGGATGAAATGTACCGATTTTTGTCAGGGAAGCAGAATGCATGTCCTTATTACAGGCTGGACGATGAGTACGAGATAGTCAGACACCAGATATGAGAGAAAAGACCCGAAAGCCGGCGAAATTGCCGGTTTTCGGGCTTTTTTTATACTTTTTCCATATTTTGCGCAGGATATTTTTTGGAGGAGAGACAATAATAAGCTTGTATTCAGACGGTGCGAGGCGTCAGACGGCTGATAGCAGCGCCCATGAAATACAGTTCCTGATAGTAGAAAGGTCGCATATAAGGTTCACGGAGGCAGGGCTTTGGCCACAATGTCCGTTGCCGGGAAGTAGGAGGTAAGGAAATGAGCAATATTTCAGAACTGGATTTGCAGAATCTGCGCCATCTTATAGGCGGATTCGACACCACCCATTGCAAGATGCAGGCTTATGCAAAAGAGGCTGAGGATCCCCAGATCAGGCAGTTCTTTGAGAAAGGTGCCCGGTCTGCCATGGATAACAAGCAGCAGCTGATGAAGTTTTTGAACTAAACCACGAAGTTGAACAAATTCCAGAATGAGAGGTAAAGACATGCAGGAAAAGACAATGGTAGCAGATACACTGGCAGGCATCAACGGTGAGCTGACCCGCTACGCGGGCATGATCGCTCAGTCTGAGAACAAGGAACTGAAGCAGACCCTGAAGCAGATCCGCAATGCCTGTGAGCAGTCCCAGGAGGAGCTTTACCAGATTGCAAGGGAAAAGTCCTATTATGTGCCCGCCAGCAAAGCAACGGCGGAAGAGGTGGCTCATGTGAAGAGTCTGTTCACGCAGGGGACGCTGTAAGCCGATTCAGTAATTGTTTGGGATAACAGAAAAAAGGCATTTCCGGGCTTAATTTGGGGCTGGGAATGCCTTTTTTAAAGTTGCGGAAAACTTGTGGAAAAAATATGAGAAAAAATTGTAAAAAAGCAGGTTCTTTCCAAAGTTAGTTGATTTTGCGTTTTAATTCGAGCCGTAACAGCTTCGCTTTCAGCAGTTCAAAGCTGTTGCGGCCATACATGATGCGTTTCACTACTTTCAGCTTATTGACGCTCCCCT
>CATKYJ010000070.1 GCA_949840885.1 uncultured Acetatifactor sp. | reverse complement strand
TATAATAGAATCCAAGGGAGGATTCTATTATCCAAATTCTATAATAGAATCCAAGGGAGGATTCTATTATCCAGATTCTATAATAGAATCCATAACACAAAGGCAGAAAGGAATCTGATTCATGGACAATCAATGGAACGGAAACGGCTGGAACGGAAACGATGGGCAAAGAGACAGATGGAACAGCGATGCCTCCCATAGCAGCTATTATAATCAGCCTACCCACAGGCCTTACGGGCAGGCTTTCGCCGTGGCGTCCATGGTGTGCGGCCTGCTTTCCGTGACTACCCTCTGTACGGTTGTCCTGCCTTTGGTGTTGGGTTCGCTGGGGCTGCTTTTTGCGTATCTGTCCCATCGGTCCAAAAAGCGGATGAACACCAACTGTGTCATGGGGATGGTTCTGTCCGGGGCAGCCCTTGTCTCCGTGGTGTGTATGACCGTCTATTCTTTCCTCTCGCTGCCGACCCTGATGCAGGACGAAAGATTCCGCAATCAGGTGAATTCGGTGAGCCAGCAGATCTACGGCGTGGATTTTGAGGAATTTATGGAACAGTTTTACGGATATACCTTTGAAAAATAATGGCGGAGGGATTTCTTATGATGATATCACCAGTAAATGATGTGGGTTTTTCTTACTTTGACGGGATTCGGGCGAAAGGGACCTCTGACCGTTTCAGTCAATCCGGGGACGATCAGGGAAAAACCGTGATAGACGGACGCTCTTTCCCGGGGGATAAGGCCCTGGGAAAAGACAGGGACGGCAAAGCCCATGGCAAATATGGCTTCGAAGACCCCACAGAGGAATGCCAGACCTGCAAGAGGCGCAAGTACAAGGACGGCTCCGATGAGATGGTCTCTTTCAAGACGGCTCAGCATGTCTCCCCTGAAATGGCGGCCACTGCAGTGCGCGCCCACGAGCAGGAGCATGTGTCCAATGCCTACAAGAAAGCGGCAAAGGACAATGGCAAAGTAGTCTCTGCCTCCGTGTCCATCCACACAGCCATCTGTCCGGAATGCGGACGTTCCTATGTGTCCGGCGGCACCACTCATACCCAGATCAAGTATTATAATGAAGACAATCCCTATCAGCAAGATCTGAAGACCGCGGATCGGGCCAAATATACGGGCATGAACCTGGATTACGCGGTGTAGGCTCTGTGTCTGGAAAGCAGGGAAATACCATAGGGAGAGAAGACTCGGCACATGAAACTATACAAGAAAAACTATGAACTGAAGAACACGGCCAGGGACAGGATGGAGGGCAGATACAAGGGTGCCATCCTAATCCTGCTCCTATACACCCTGATCTCCTGGGTCGTGCGGCTTTTCATCGATTCCATAGCCGCTTCCACCTTAACTTCCGTCTATTCCATGGGCGGATCAGCGGGTGTGGGGTATGCATTGAGGATCCTGTTCGATGTAGTGGGCCTTGTGGCCAGCATCCTTTTGGGCGTTATGAATGCGGGAATTGCCCTGTATTTCCTGAATATGGCCTGCGGACAGCCCTCTTCCTCGAAAGATCTGTTCTACGGCTTCCAGAACGACTCGAAAAAGGCCCTCATCATCTCTGCTGCCATTACGCTGTGCAATGCCCTCTTCTTAGGCCCCGGCCAGCGCCTGACCCAGCATTTTCTGGATACCCGGGATATGAAATGGGTGGTTCCTGCGCTTGTCGCCACGGCAATCGGAACCTGTCTATACATTCCCGTTTCATTGGGGATAGCAATGTCTTTCTTCCTGATGCTGGATTTCCCCCAGCAGTCCGGGAAAGAGACTTTGCAGCACTGCTGGCGCGTCATGAAAGGGAACCGAAAAAGATTGTTCCTGCTGGAGCTGAGTTTCTTGCCTCCCATGCTTTTGTGCGTCTTAAGCTTTGGCATCGGCTTTTTATGGCTGGAGCCCTATATGCAGATGACTTACACCTGCTTCTTTCTTGACCTGATGAATCCCAAAGAGGCGTAGATTTTACCCTGTCAACCAGGTCGAAAGATCTGCCCCAAATGCAAAAAAATGCCGGATGCACCATTGTCCCAGACAACAGTGCACCCGGTATTATTATGCTGTATTATCATGCGCTGTTTCGCCGCTCTCCCGCCCAGGCATGTTACTCCCGCATGTCATTCCATACATATCACTCCTGCTTTGCGGAAAGGTTAATCCATTTCAGGTATCCATTGATAAAAGGATCCAGGGCTCCGTCCAGCACGGCGTCCGTGTTGCCCGTCTCCACATCTGTCCGCAGATCCTTTACCAGCTTATAGGGCTGGAGCACATAGGAGCGGATCTGGTTCCCCCAGCCAATCTCCTTGACTTCTCCCCTGATGTCAGAAAGCTTCTCCACATTGGCCTCCTGCTTTAAGAGGAACAGCTTGGCTTTCAGCATCTGCATGGCCTTGTCCTTGTTCTGGAACTGGCTGCGCTCGTTCTGGCACTGCACCACCGTCCCCGTGGGGATGTGGGTGATACGGATGGCGGAGGAGGTCTTGTTGATATGCTGTCCGCCGGCGCCGCTGCTGCGGTAGGTGTCTATGCGCAGGTCTTTCTCGTCGATCTCTACATCCAGGTCTTCCTCGATGTCCGGCATTACGTCCAGGGACACAAAGGAGGTCTGCCGCTTGCCCTGGGCGTTGAATGGGGAAATACGCACCAGTCTGTGCACGCCTTTCTCGGATTTCAGGTATCCGTAGGCATTGGTACCGTTGACCTGGAAAGTCACCGACTTGATACCGGCCTCGTCCCCGTCCAGAAAGTCCAGCACCTCCACCGCGAAGCCCTTGCGTTCCGCCCATCTGGTATACATGCGGTAGAGCATGCTGCACCAGTCGCAGCTCTCGGTGCCCCCTGCGCCTGCGTTCAGCTTCAGGATGGCATTCTTGTCATCGTACTCTCCGGAGAGGAGGGTGCCGATGCGCAGGGACTCAAACTCGCTGACAAACTCGTCCAGCTCCTGCCTGATATCGGGGATCAAAGAAGCATCGTTCTCCTCATAGCCCATTTCGATGAGGGTGAGGATATCCTCGTACTGGCCGGAAAGCTTATTACAGCCCTCCACGATGTTCTTAAGCTCTTTCAGTTCTTTCATCTTCTTGTTGGAACTGTCGGGATCGTCCCAGAAGCCAGGGGCTTCCATCTCCCGCTCTAATTCTTCGATCCGCTTTTCTTTGTTAGCGGGGTCAAAGTGAATCCCTCACTTCCGCTAATGGAGTTTCGTAGGACTGTAATTCTGTCTTCATCTGATCTAATTCTACCACTTAACGTCACCTTCTTCCTATAAATTCAACTTATATGTCACTTTCTTCCGCAGCACTGCTTATATTTCTTTCCGCTGCCGCAGGGGCAGGGATCGTTTGGATAAATCTTGGCGTTAGCACGCTTGGTGGGGGCTTTTGCCACGGAGTCGTCCTTGTTGGTGCCTGTGACCTTGGCCACCTGCTCCCGCTCCACTTTCTGCTCCACCTTGATGTGCAGCAGCATCCGCACAGTCTCTTCCTTGATGTTCTGGGTCATCTCATCGAACATGTCGTAGCCGCTCATCTTGTACTCTACCAGGGGATCCCTCTGGCCGTAGGCCTGCAGGCCGATGCCCTGCCTGAGTTGTTCCATGTCGTCAATGTGATCCATCCACTTTCTGTCGATGACTTTTAGCAGAATCACCCGCTCCAGTTCCCGGATGGCTTCCGCATTGGGGAATTCGGCCTCCTTGCTCTCGTAGAGTTTGACCGCCTCCTCTTTCAGCTGCTGCTTTAAGCTGTTCTTCTTGGGCTTTGCCACGCGCGCCGGCGTAAGGGGCTCCAGGGGAATGGTGGGAATCAGCAGGGTGTTCAGCTCGCCGAAGTTCCAATCCGCCACATCCGCATCGTCATTGATGCTCATGTCCACACAGTTCTCCACGATATCCGTGATCATCTTGTAGATGAAGTCCCGCATGCTCTCGCCGTTTAATACCCTCAGGCGCTCGTCATAGATGATCTCCCTCTGCTCGCTCATGACCCTGTCGTATTCCAACAGGTTCTTGCGGATGCCGAAATTGTTGTTCTCTATCTTCTTCTGGGCGGATTCGATGGCATTGGTCAGGGCGCTGTGCTCGATTTCCTGTCCCTCAGGCACGCCCAGCCTGTTGAACATACCGATCAGACGCTCGGAGCCGAACAGACGCATCAAATCATCCTGGAGGGAGATATAGAACTTGGACTCGCCCGGGTCTCCCTGACGGCCGGAACGTCCCCGGAGCTGATTGTCTATACGCCTGGACTCATGGCGCTCCGTGCCTATGATCTTTAAGCCCCCTGCGGCCCTGGACTCCTCGTCCAGTTTGATGTCCGTACCACGGCCCGCCATGTTGGTGGCGATGGTGACTGCGCCGTGGATACCGGCATCTGCCACAATCTCAGCCTCCATCTCGTGGAATTTGGCGTTCAGCACCTTATGCGGAATGCCCCGCCTGCTCAGGAGCTTGCTCAGCTCCTCACTGGCCTCGATGGTAATGGTGCCCACCAGTACGGGCTGTTCCTTGGCATGAGCCTCCTCCACCGCGTCCACGATGGCTTTCAGCTTCTCCTGTCTGGTCTTGTACACTGCGTCCTGCAAATCCTTTCGGATCACCGGCACATTGGTGGGGATCTCCACCACGTCCATGCCGTAGATCTCACGGAACTCTTTCTCCTCCGTCAGGGCCGTACCGGTTGCGCCGCATTTTTTCTCGAACAGATTAAAGAAATTCTGGAACGTGATGGTGGCCAGGGTCTTGCTCTCCCTCTTCACCTTTACATGCTCCTTGGCCTCTATGGCCTGGTGCAGGCCGTCAGAATATCTGCGCCCCGGCATGATGCGCCCTGTGAACTGATCTACGATCAGCACCTGGTCATCCTTGACTACATAATCCTGGTCACGGAACATCAGATTGTGGGCTCTAAGGGCCAATATGATATTATGCTGGATTTCCAGGTTCTCGGGATCCGCATAGTTCTGGATGTGGAAGAAGTCCTCCACCTTTTTCACCCCGGCCTCGGTGAGGTTGATGACCTTATCCTTTTCGTTGACAATAAAGTCCCCGCTCTCCTCCTGAACCACGCCCATGATGGCGTCCATCTTGGTCAGCTCAGCCATGTCCGCGCCTCTCTGCATCCGGCGGGCCAGCAGGTCGCACATCTCGTAGAGGGCGGTGGATTTGCCGCTCTGACCTGAAATGATTAACGGCGTCCTGGCCTCGTCTATGAGCACCGAGTCCACCTCGTCTATGATACAGTAGTGCAGCCCCCGCAGAACCAGCTGCTCCTTGTAGATGACCATATTGTCCCGCAGATAGTCGAAGCCCAGCTCGTTATTGGTCACATAAGTGATGTCGCACTGATAGGCTTTCTGCCTTTCCTCGCTGGTCATGCTGTTTAAGACCATGCCCACGGAAAGCCCCAGGAATTCATGGATCTGTCCCATCCACTCCGAGTCGCGCTTTACCAGATAGTCATTAACCGTCACCACATTCACGCCCTTTCCCTCCAGGGCGTTCAAATAGGAGGGCAGCGTCATCACCAGCGTCTTTCCTTCACCGGTACGCATCTCCGCGATGCGTCCCTGATGGAGGATGATGCCGCCGATGAGCTGTACCTTGAAGTGCTCCATGTTCAGCACGCGCCTGGCGGCCTCCCGCACCGTGGCATAGGCCTCGGGGAGCAGATCGTCAAGCGTCTCCCCCTCCGCCAGCCTCTTTTTGAATTCCGGTGTCTTCGCTTTCAGCTCTTCATCGGACAGCTCCATCATCTTCGGCCGCAGCGCCTCGATCTTTTCTACCAGTGGCGCGATCCGCTTCAGTTCTCTCTCGCTGTGGGTGCCAAATACCTTATCGATTATCTTCACAGTTATTCATACCTTTCTTTGGCTGTCTATCAGAACCCTATCCTCTATTGTACCAGATTTGTCCATTGTATTCAATATAAAGCTGCCCCAAGATATGAATATTTCATCAATAATTTATGAACTTTCCCCAAACATCCGGATATATTTTTCCGGAAGCGCGCCTTTGGGAAGATACAGCCAAAAGAACTCTCCCTCCCTGTTTACGCAGGCAATCTCTATGCAGCCATCCTGGAACATAACGTCGCTGCGGCAGGGCTCCGTGTAATGCATCAGCTCCAGCAGCTCCCGGATCTGCACCCTGTCCGTGATCTCTACGACGTAATTCTGCTCATACGAACCATCCCTGGTCTCGGCGGCTTCATACATTTCTTCCTCTTCCCATGCCCAAGCCCCCGACACTCCGTAGTATTTTCCGGCAAGGGCGATCCGGTCTCTGGCGGTCACGTCCTCCTCGGGGAGGCCTCCCGGCAGTCCCAGTTTTATGCATGTAATTTCCGCCGGATCCACAGGGGACACCCATTCCCCAAAGCCGGCATTTTCCAGAGCCTCCACGGTGCGCTCCATGGTATCATAGACATTTATCCTGACGGAGACCCTGGAACCTTCCCTGTCCTTTATGACAAAATTCATGCCCACAAGGCGCCTGCCCTTTCCCAGAAACGCTCCCTCCGGATCCTCCAGGATGTCCTGATTATAGGCCTCTATGATTCCCTCCAATGTGCCCCTGCGGCAGTCCTTTAGCCGGAACGACTCCCTGCCGTCTGCCCGCTGCAGCTCGAACTCCGCACAGCTCTGTACCGTCTCCCGATCCAGGCAGAATGCGGCTTTCAGATATTCTTCATTGCTGACCAGAGGCCAGAGCAGCTCCCTGTGGTCCCTGGCCATGAAGTACCTTCTGTAATAGCTTCTGCCGTTTTGCAGCGTGACCCTTGTGGGAACCGCCACCTGCCAGCCCTCATCCGTGGCCACTGCCTGTTCCAGATAGGCGTAAAAGGCGTCCGCATCCTGAAAATGCATGGTCTGAAGGGGAGAATATTCGGAGTCATCGTCAATATATCGGTTGCAGAACTGCCCTGCGGCGCCGATACCGATTTCGGCAATGCTCTCTTTCTTTGGCAGATAGTCGTCATAGCCCGCCCAGTCCCAGTAAAACCCGAAGCACAGAAGCAGTACCGCCCCCAGCACGGCTCCCATCTGAAATTTATGGGCAAAAAAGGCCTTAAAGTCCATGGCAAAAATGATGTCCAGCACCCCCAGGCACAATACCCCGCAAAATACCAGGCCGAAAGTCCCCCAGAGAACGGTGAAGTCAGCGGTAAACAGCATAAAGAGGATCCATCCTCCCATGCCCGCTACAGCCCCGGTCACCACCCGCATCAGGGCCATGGCCGTCCTGTTCCTGGTTCCGTGCTCCGCCAGTTCCGAGGCCCTGCGCCTGTACAGAAGCCATGCGCACACCAAAAGCCCGGCGGCAACGCATAAATTCACTGCCATTCCCGCACAGAACGCCCCCGGATCATCGCTCATGTTCGCCCGCCGATACAGAAGAACCGGGGCGGAAAAAAACGGCGAGGTGTATGCCATCCGGGTCCAGTTCCAGGATCCAAAGAACCGCTCCATATAATTCGCGAAAAAAACGTACACCAGCCCATATATGCTGACAGACCCGAATCCCAGGATCATCATTCCTGCCAGGGTGTTGAGGATATTGCCTCCAAGCATCACCGCCGTCAGCACCAAGCCGTACACCAGCAGAAAAACCGTTGCCAGAACCGCTGTGGTCACGGCCGCCGTCCCAAGCAGCCGGCCCATGTCCTCCCCGGCCGCCCCAAGCCGCCTTAAGAACCCTGCCGCCAGAGCCACGGTGGGCAGGCAAAAGGCCAGAAAGGGCACAAACCAGATCAGGAAGCCGTTCAAGGCGCCTGCGGCGAACAGGGTGTCCCGTTTTACGGGCAGGCTGTGGTATACGTCCGCCATGTTTTTGTGGAACACATACCGGAAGCCGAAGAGTCCTGTTATGACCGCCCCGAAAATGGCCACTATCCCTCCCATCATGGTCACAAAGTCCCCGAAGAAAGAAATCGTCTCCCTGATGGCAAAGGCCCTGTTGTCTGCCTCAAAGCGGGAAAGACTGTTTTCCACCGCCTCCGTTACCTCTCTCTGATTGCTCCACCAGATCAGCCACACCACCAGGATCATCAGGAAGCTGCCCAGGGCGGACAGCGCCAGCATCCAGGTTTTATGTCTTAAGTCCTCCCGCAGAACTTTAAAAAAGAAGCGTTTTGACGTCATACCCTTTCACCTCCGTTTCGCTGATGAAAATCTCCTCTAAGGACAGTGGCAGCAGTTCGTAGAAAATCGGGGAGAGCCCCTCCATAAATCCGTCCACCGCCTGCCTGTGCCCCCTCACCGTAAAGGTGTAGAGGGAGCCTCTGTTCTCCATGGTCAGGATCTCCAGGCGTTCCCGTATCCTGTCAAGCATCCCCTCCTCCTTTATGACGCACTGTATCTTGTGGAGGTTCAGCTTCATCTCGTCCAGATCCTTTTCAAACAAAATCCCGCCCTTGTGCAAGAGGCCTACGGTCTCGCAGATGTCCTCCAGTTCCCGGAGATTGTGGGAAGCGATGACCGGCGTCAGCCCCCGCTTTTCGATCTCGCTGACAAACAGCGCCTTTACCGCCTGACGCATGACAGGATCCAGCCCGTCAAATGTCTCGTCGCAGAGCAGGTATCTGGTGTTCGCGCATATGCCGCAGAGGATGGACAACTGCTTCTTCATGCCCTTGGAGAAAGTGTTCACCTTGCGCCTCTCATCCAGGCCGAACTTCTCCATCAGCTCATGCCATTTTCCGCCGTCAAAGTCCGGATAGTAGGTCTGGTAGAGGCGCAGCATGTCTCGCGGCGTTCCGTTTTTGAAAAAATACTGGTCATCGGAGATATAGAAGATTTTTCCCTTTGCGCCAGGATTGTCGTAAACCGGTTCCCCGTCCACGGACACGCTGCCCTGGTCTGCTTCCAGCACCCCGGCGGCAAGCCGCATCAGGGTGGACTTTCCCGCGCCGTTGGTTCCGATGAGGCCGAACACATGGCCCTCCTCTATGGAGGCGCTTACATTGTCTACGGCCTGAATGTCGCCGAAGCGTTTGACTATACTCTTAAATTCAATCATGGTACGCCCTCCCATAGATTTCTTCCAGTTCCCGAAAGAGCCGCTCTCCCAAAATCCCGGCCTCCCTGGCCTGCCTGGTAACAGTCTGCCATTCCCGCAGGACTTTTGCCTGCTTGTTCTCCCTCCACTCCTCCGGAGCCGTCACAAAGCTGCCCCGGCCGGACACGGTGTAGAGATAGCCGTCCTGTTCCAGCTGGGCGTAGGCCCGCTGAACCGTGTTCGGATTCACGGAGAGCTCCATGGCAAGGCTTCGCACGCTGGGCATTTTGGTCAGGGCCTCCAAGCCGCCGCTTGTAATCAGATTCTCCAGCTTCTCCACCATCTGCTCATAGATGGGGCGCTTATCCCGATAATCCAACAAAATCATCCTTTCTTCCTTTCCCGCCCGGTGCACCGCCAGCGCACTGGTGTCGGCTCTCCGGGGGCCTTGCGCACTTTGGGTGCTTCTAAGCTGCATTTCTATTTTGTATTAAAGGACATAAGTGTATTAATCTTCTTAATACACTTATAACACACAAAAAAGATGCTGTCAAGGTTCGGCAGCATCTTTCTTCTGTTATCGTTCTTTCTCTTGCACAGTTTCAAATCCCAGTTTTTCGAACAATGCCATTCTGTTTTTCGATTCCGAAAAAAAGAGGCTCACTCCACCGTCACGCTCTTGGCCAGATTCCGGGGCTTATCCACGTCCAGCCCCTTTGCCACGCTGACGTAATAGCCCAAAAGCTGTAACGGAATCACCGCCAGGCTGGCGGAAAAGTGGGGA
Organism: uncultured Acetatifactor sp.; assembly: GCA_949840885.1. GTDB lineage: Bacteria > Bacillota > Clostridia > Lachnospirales > Lachnospiraceae > Acetatifactor. The sequence continues at coordinate 2,663 of CATKYJ010000070.1, read as the reverse complement.
TCCGTCTTGGGGATGTAGCAGACGAAGTTTGCGCTGTCTTCAATATTGTAATTGCCGTAGGTGGTCAGCGCCATCAGGTAGGCCCCTCTGCTCTTGCACTCCAGGAGATTGCTCCTGGTCTTTTCATAGAGCTCCTGCTGGGTCAGGATGCCGATCACAAGGGTACCGTCCTCGATCAGGCTGATGGTGCCGTGCTTCAGCTCCCCTGCCGCGTAGCTTTCCGAATGGATGTAGCTGATCTCTTTCATCTTCAGGCTCCCCTCCATGCTGATGGCATAGTCGATGCCACGGCCGATGAAGAAGACATCTTTGGCGTGGGCCTGCTTTGAGGCGAACCACTGGATGCGCTCCTTGTCCTCCAAGAGCCGCTCGATCTTGACCGGAATGGTCAGAAGCTCCGCAATGAGCCCCTTATACCTCTCCTCGTCCAGCACGCCCCGGACTCTGCCGAACTCAATGGCCAGCATATAAGAGGCCACAAGCTGGGTGCTGTAGGCCTTAGTGGTAGCCACCGCGATCTCCGGCCCGGCCAGGGTGTAGAACACATGATCCGCCTCCCTGGCAATGGTGGATCCCACCACATTGACAATGGCCAGGGTCTTGGCGCCATGTGTCTTTGCCTCCCGCAGAGCCGCCAGGCTGTCCGCCGTCTCCCCGGACTGGCTTACAATGATCACCAGGGTCTCCTCATCCAGAAACAGCCTGCGGTAGCGAAACTCCGATGCCAGTTCCACCCTGACCGGTATCCCCGCCAAATCCTCCATCACATACTGAGCCGCCACCCCCACATGGTAAGCGGAGCCGCAGGCCACGATATGTATCTCCCGAATCTTCCCGATCTCCGGCCCTGACAGCCCTACGTCGCCCAAGTCGATTTTCCCGTCCCGAATCGCCGCGTTCAGGGTGTCCCGCACGGCCCGGGGCTGCTCGTGGATCTCTTTCATCATGAAATGCTCAAAGCCGGCCTTTTCCGCTGCCTCTGCGTTCCATGTGATCTCCACCTGCTCCTTTTGGATTTCATCCCCGTCCAGATTATAGAATGTCACTGCGCCTTTCTGCAGGCGGACCAGCTCCAGATTGCCTATGTAGTAGACGCTGCGGGTATATTTCAGGATCGCCGGCACGTCCGATGCCAGGAAAGATTCCCCGTCCGCCACGCCGATGATCAGGGGGCTGTCCTTGCGGGCGGCATAGATTTCCCCCGGATAGTCCCGGAACATCAGCGCCAGCGCATAGGAGCCCCGGATGCGCACGCAGGCATGATTGATGGCGTCCACCGGGGTATGCTCGTATTTTTTGTAATAATAGTCCACCAGCTTCACGGCCACTTCCGTGTCCGTGCCGGAATAGAACTTGTAGCCCTTGCGCAGGAGCTTATCTTTCAGCTCCTGATAGTTTTCAATGATGCCGTTGTGGACGCCTACCACATTCAGATCGTCGCTGCAGTGGGGATGGGCGTTTGCCTCGCTGGGCTCGCCGTGGGTGGCCCAGCGGGTATGCCCCACTCCGCAGGTACCTGCCAGGGCGGCGCCATTGTTGGTCTTTTCCGCCAGAACCCGCAGACGTCCCTTTGCCTTTACGATCTCCACATCGTCAGTCCCGTCGCGGACTGCCATGCCCGCCGAATCATATCCCCTGTACTCCAGCTTGGACAGTCCGTCCAAAAGGATGGGAGCTGCCTGTCTGTTTCCCGTAAAACCTACTATTCCGCACATATTTCAACCTCTCTTTCCGCTGTCTCAATCGCTGCCGCCGGTTCAGCCGGCTCCACCGTTCCAACCAGTGCCGCCGGTTCAACTGCTTTAGCTGTCTCAATTGCTGCTGCCGGTTCAGCTGCTTCAGCTGTCTCAATCGCTGCTGCCGGTTCAGCCGGTTCCATTGTCTTAACTGCTTCTACCGTCTAAACCGCTTCCGATTTCAATAAGTCCTGTCCGTCCAGAACGGCCTCCACAAGTCTGTCCCCCTCATAATGCATCTTCAGGGAAAAGAAGTCCGCATCCTCCTCCAGAAGCCGGAAAAAAATCTTATCCCCCTCCCAGATAGGCAGCTCGCACACCGCCTCTTTCCTCACCCACTCTAACGTCCCCTCATTACAGTCCGTCATGACGCCGGTATATTCGTCCGCCGTGTAGAGGAACATGTATTCCGTACTATAGGTATCGGTACTGAAAGTAATTATCCCCCGCAGCCTCCAGGAAGTCAGCGTAAGCCCCGTCTCCTCATACACCTCCCGCAGCAGACATTCCTCCGGCGATTCCCCGGCTTCAAAATGACCGCCTACGCCTATCCATTTGTCCTTGTTGATATCAACCTCTTTTTTTACCCGGTGAAGTATGAGATAGCTGTCTTCATTTTCTATGTAGCAGAGCGTAGTCAGATTGCTTCGCATATCTATTGCCGTCCTTTCCAGTCTTTTGCTTCCTATATTTATATGAAACCATTAGCAACTATACCATAATATGCTTATGATATCAAATTTTTTTCAAAGCTGCAGTGTCTTCCTTGCATTTCTCCCGATATTCCGGTAAACTGATTACATGATGTAAGGGTCAAAAGTCCCCTAATATAGCACCTTGAAAACTTCACACAGATTCCCATCAACCGCCAAATGTGGTATACTATATCTATCAAACAAAGGCGGTTGATAAATATGTCATTTAGAA
>CATKYJ010000069.1 GCA_949840885.1 uncultured Acetatifactor sp. | reverse complement strand
GATGGTATCGATTCGCGGAGATGTTCCCTGACGTGGACACCCAGAGATACAGCAAAACGGAGGCTTTGAAAATCCTGCTCCAGCGGTTCGCCTACCGAACCGTATGGTTCGATGCCGCCATGGCAAAGGCCTTTTACCGCGTGCCTGAAAAGGAGATTCGAAAGGCCGCAGAGAGGAAATCCTCGAAGCCGTCCTGAACCTAAATCCTCTTCCGCTCCATTCCATCCGGATTCGATAACAGCGCCTCCCCTCTCAAAATCCCTAAGCCCTAAAAACAGCATTGAGAAATCAGCCTATGTCTGCTATACTCTATCATAAAAAGACGGTCGTTCCTGACGACACAGACGAGGTGCCCCATGCAGATTTCCAGCAGATTTACCATTGCCGTCCACGTACTCATTTGTATTGAGACCTTTAAAGAAGAACACAAAATAACCAGCGACTTCCTTGCATCCAGCGTAAACGCAAACTCTGTCATCATCAGAAAGCTGCTGCAGCAATTGAAGAAAGCCGGAATCGTAGCTGTCATACGAGGCAGCGGCGGCGCGGATATCTGCAAGTCCCTGGATGCCATTACGCTGTTCGATGTCTATGAAGCTGTTGAGTGCGTAGAGGACGGAAAGCTCTTCCATTTTCATGAAAATCCCAACCCGCTCTGCCCTGTGGGCCGGAATATCCACTCTATTTTAGATGCACGGCTGGAACAGATACAAATGGCATTGGAAAAAGAAATGAAGTCAGTGACGATACAGGATATCGTAAATGACAGTCAGAAAATGATTGCAGAAGAAAAAGTTTAATGTAACTATTGACATTACAACCAGTCAGTGTTATAAATATAGTTGTAACAAATATTATTACAACAAGACTGGAGGTAATACCATGGCAAATTTTAACAAAGTAAGCGTAAGGCCGGAAGCGAGGACAGAGCTTCATGACCTGCTCGGTCTGACTGGCGCAGAGGTAAGCGTCAATCATCTTCCGGCAGGCGCAGGAGTGCCCTTCGTCCATTCCCACAGGAAAAATGAAGAAATCTACGCCATCCTATCCGGAAGCGGCAAAGCTGTCATTGACGGGGAGACAGTGGCGCTCACGGCAGGGGACTGGATCCGCGTCTCTCCTGCCGCAAAGCGCCAGTTTTTCGCAGCCGAGGATTCGGCCATCAGTTATGTCTGCATCCAGGTAAAGGAGAATTCCCTTGAGGGTTATACGCAGGATGATGCAGTAGTATAACCTATAAGAACTTACAGTTACCTTAGCCGATTGACTATAGGAAGCTGCGCTTGCTTCCTATAGCATAACCTAAACAGGCGATGGGGATTATGTCTATGAGGCCTCCGTCAGGGCTTTTCCCCGCCGGTGCCGCCGTTCCCTGCCATCTTATCCCGAATCCGTATCTCATGGTCGAAAGGGGTATAATCGGTAAGATAAACGGTGGCAGCCCCGGGTATCTTTGCCTCGCTGTCCTCTTTTCCCTGGATAAAGCGATGCCCGCCGAAGCAGGGCCCCACAATCAGGGTGTCCCTCTCGTTTCCGAGTTCCGTATACCCCTGCTTCACCACCACTGCCTCGCTTCCCGTCAGCGGCAGGTGCACATACTCATTTGTCAGGAACTCCACACCTGTGAACGCCAGCTCAATCCTCCATGGAGCCCCCTCCACGCCGGATGTCTTCACCCTCACATCCAGCCCGTCCTCAGTCTCCTTCACCCAGACATCGACCTGCATGTCCGGCCCCATTAACTTATCCCTGGAAGCATTGTCCATCCTTCACCAGTCGCTGACAGGCGGCTTCTGGGCGAAGGGAAGATAGTACCAGCCCCGCATGGTCTGGCTCAGATGGTATTCTCCCCAGGATGCCCGCTCCATCCTGTCGCTCTTGAACGCCCGATGCTCGCAGAAGCTCCCCGCCACCTTCATCCCCAGCTTCATGGTCCCGTTGTGGAAATAGAGGAAATTCAAAAATCGTATTGCACATCTGAAGGAACTCCGGTATCCCGTATTTCATGCCCATCTTCAGGTATTCCATGTAATAGTCCTTCGGATAAATCAGCCTGTCCCTGTCAAAGCGGGTGGAATTGGCCGTGAAGATGCTGTCGTCCGGCTCCCAGTAGGTCAGCATCATCCGCAGGTTGCGGACGGCATGCTGCTCATAGGAGCAGTCCCCTATGGCCTCGGACAGCATGATCATGGCGTCATTATTGATCCTGTTATAATTTCCTGCCGATTTCTCAGCGAATTCACCGTCTTCATTACAGTCGATGCCTTCCCTCAGATAGGAAAGGGCTGCTTCCCCTTACAGGCGATCCTGTCCGCCAGCTCCCTCTTTCTGCCGCAGCCTTCCTCCAGCTGCCAGATAAGCAGCTTCAGCTCTTCAGGAGTTTTTACCCTGTAGTCGGGCTGCCAGTCCGGCTCCTGTGGGGTATGGAAATATCTAGGAGACCAGTCCAGCCACACAGAGATGATTCCGTACCGGTTGGCTCCCGCCACGTCCCTACTCAGGTTATTGCCGATCATGTCGATAAAAGGCTTGTGGGCCTCGGTCAGCCCCATCTTCTCCATGGCGGCATCGAACATGGCTCTGGCAGGCTTCTGCTCTCCCACTGTCTCCGAGACGATCCACTCCTCAAAGCAGTCTGCCAGACCATTTTCCCTGTACACGTTCTGAAAGGATTCCCACGCTCCGTCCGCCACAAGTGCAATGCGGTATCCCTCTTCCTTCAGCTGCCTTAGCACCTCTCCTGCGCCCGGAATGGGGTCTGCACTGACGACGATGCCCCTCTCGTCAAATATCTGCGTCCCCTCATCGATGATGGTATCTCCGCTGTCCGTAAAAATAATAAGATTTCTGCTCATGTTCTCCTCTGGCCCTCCGTCACCCAAGCCCTCTTAATCGATGCGTCACTTCATTGCCCCCTGTGCCGAAGCAGTCGTGCAGTGTCCTGTATTCCCTGTACAGGCTGTCGTATGCCTACACGCTTCCCTAGCCACAATACTTCTCCACCAGCCTCCCGGCCTCTGCCTCCAGCCTGTCGATATCCCACATCAGCTGCAGGATGGTATACCGGTCCCGCTGCTCCTTGCCGTAGCGGATGCTGTCTGTATGGGTGTCGGAGATCAGATAGGGCCTTGTGTAGCCCAGCTGCACCAAAAGCGCCGGCAGCCTTTCGATAGCGCCTGGCTCGAAAATATAGTGGGCAAACAGGGATTTGTGCGTCCGCCCGCACTGGCATGTAAAGCTGCAGTTCAAATAGGATTCAATGGATGGGTTCTGCATGATTTCCTCCTTCTCTCTCTTTCCGATAGGGGCTGCTCTCCATGCCGAACAGCTCATAGATGAGGCCGCTGGCCACCAGCCCCGATTATCACGCTATCGCTCCTCCTGTTTTTTATGTCGTATGGAAATAAAATGTGGTGCACCGATATCCATATTATTAAAATTATATCATTCGGGCGTACAGTTTTCTATCTTTTTTATGCTTTTGCATGCCAAAATATTTCCGGCAGCCTTGCAGGACACCAAAGAGTGGTGTAAACTAAAATCTAGGAGAGGTGAAAATCATATGTCATACCGTATATTAATTGTCGATGACGAGATAGAGGTGGCGTCCATGCTCCAGCGTTTCCTGCAGCGGAGATCCTACATCGCGGACTATTGCCTGGACGGCGCCGAGGCCATGCGCATGGCGGAAAGCCAGCCGGACCTGATCCTGCTGGACATCAATATGCCCCAGATAGACGGCATCGAGGTCTGCAGGGCCATCCGGGACAGGGTCTCCTGCCCCATCCTCTTCCTGACCGCCAGGGACCAAGACGCGGATAAGGTAGAGGGGTTTTCCGCAGGCGGGGACGATTACATCGTGAAGCCCTTCTCCCTGCCGGAGCTGAGCGCCCGCATCGAGGCCCATCTGCGCAGGGAGCGCCGGGAAAAGCAGATACAGCGGAAGGTCTTCGGCGATATGACCATCGATTACTCCGCCCGGGAGATCGATGTCCGCGGGGAGCAGATACGCTTCAACCGCAAGGAATTTGAAATCATCCGGCTGCTGTCCTTAAACCGCGGCCAGACCTTCGAGCGGTGCAGGATTTACGACAGGGTCTGGGGGCTGGAGGGCAGCGGAGACGATGCTGTAATCATGGAACACATCCGCAAGATACGCCAGAAGCTTGCCGCTGCCGGATGCGGGCCATGCATAGAGACAGTCTGGGGGATTGGATATAAATGGATAGGATAAAGAAGAAGCTTCGACAGATTCCCATACCCGCCGCCTTCGTGCTCTGCGGCATGGCCGCTCTGCTCTGCGCCCTCTCCCTCACAAGAGCCACCATGTGGTTCGCCCAGAAGAACAAGGGAGAGATTGCCGCAGGCTACGTGGAACTGGCAGCCATACCCCCTCAGGAAGCGCTCTCGGAACAGGAGCAACAGTCGGATTCATCCATGACAGAGCCGGAAGCCGGCCCGTCCAGGAAGGCTTTGCCAGAGGATGACGCTTCCACCCTGGATGCTGGGCAAGAGCTGGAGATGGTTCCCTTCGAGGAAGCTTCCATAGCAGAGTTGGGCCTGATTCCCTTCGAGGAAGCCATGCTGCCCGAGGAGGAGCGGAAAAAGTATGACTTCTATGAGAGCCTGGACAATATGGCGGCCATTCTGTGGTATTCCCTCTGCCTCTGTCTGTTTTCCCTGGTCTTCTACCTCTGGAAAATGAAGAAGCCTCTCCAGGTCCTGAACCAGGCCGCCCGGAAGATTGCCGAGAATGACCTGAACTTCCAGATTGACTATCAAGGCACGGACGAGCTGGGCAGGCTCTGTCAGGCCTTTGAGTCCATGCGTGGGGAGCTGGAGCAGAACAACCGGAAGATGTGGAATGCCGTAGAGGAGCGCAAACGGCTGAACGCAGCCTTCGCCCACGACCTGCGCACGCCCCTCACCGTGCTGCAGGGGCACACGGACCTTCTCCTGGATACCCTGACGGCCGGCCAGCAGGATGCCGATCCGGAAATCCTCTCCGACCTTCAGGCCATCTCCAATCAGGTCACGCGCATGAATTCCTATCTGGACACCATGAATTCCCTGCGCAGGCTGGAGGACTACGCCCCCTGCCTGAGGGCGGTTTCGGCGAAAGCCTTGGAAGAGCTGCTGGAAGAGACCGCCGCATCCCTCTTTCCCCGGGAAAAGACAGCCATGGGTGGCGCAAAAGGCGTGGAGACCGCAATCCGCTTCGAGCTGCAGGAGCAGGAATTGTGGATGGACAGGGAGGCCTTCTCCCAGATTTATGAGAACCTTCTCTCCAACGCTGCCCGTTACGCAAGGGAGCGCATCCGTGTCCGGCTTTACAGGGAGCAGGACTTTCTGGTTCTCCAGGTGGCGGACGACGGCGTGGGGTTTACGGCGAAAGACCTGCAGAATGCCTTTGCCCCTTACTACAGAGGGGACAGGGGAAAGCCCGCGTCCTCGTCCCATTTCGGCCTGGGGCTGTATATCTGCAGCCTGCTGGCCGGGAAGCTGGGCGGCAGGCTGCAGTTGGCCAATGGCGAGGCGGGCGGCGCACGGGTCACTGTGAAAATGGCCTGCTTCCAGAAAGTATTTACGGGAAAAATTTGAAATGGATTTGGGATATATTGAGATATATTTGAGAAAGATCTGAGATTTCCATGGTATCATTCCGGCATAAGGAACGGTTTGCACAGTTCCTAGGACAGATTGTCCACAGCGCCGGTTCCAACAGGCGCTGCAAAAACTCACCGGAGGGAAAGAGATGGAGAACAGATCAGAGGGAAAGACACAGATAGCGGAGCGGTTCCGGATTGGGCTGATTGCCTTATTCTTGCTGCTTTTCACCGCATCCTGCGGCAGGGGCGGCGGCATTGGGGACAGCGGCGGCCAGGTATGGGTTCCGGAATTCCTGCCTATCGAGCTGGATAAGGATGCTTACAGCAGCATAGAGTTCTTTGGGGATGCCTTTTACTATATCTCCTGTCAGCGGCAGGGAGATGGGTTTTGCTACCGGCTGAGCGGCTATTCCCTGGCGGACGGCTCGCTGGACGGCGGCTCCCCGGCAGGCGGCCCCCTGCCCGACATTCCTCTGCGCTGGCCGGACGGTAAGGACAGGTTCGTCACCACCCTCTTTGCCATGGACGGGGACGGCTGCTTCTATCTCATGGCCTATGTGACGGAAGGTGCCGGTTCCACGCCCCATCTATGCAAATTCGATGCAGAGGGGAGCCTGTTGTACGATGCGGACATCTCCGGGGAGACAGACAGCCCAGACCTGCTGGCGGTGGACGGCCAGGGGCGCGCATACATAGCGGGCAGAGCTTCCGGCAGCCCCTGCATCTGGCTGTATACCTCAGAGGGCGTTTACAGGGGCGCTGTCTATCCTGACGCGGCCAGGATCAGCGCCATGGGACGCGCAGGGAATGGCATGATGTATGCCCGCTGCCATGACGACAGCCCGAACGGGGACGATTCTTTCCTGGCCGAAATCGAGTTCGACAATGGGAAAATGGGGACTGTGTATCCCGATTTCCCGAAAGGGGACAGTTCCGTTCTGGTTCCCGGCATGGAGAACAGCCTCCTGTCCTATGACAGGACATCCGCCCACGCTTATGATTTGACGGCTCAGAGGGGCCAGGCCCTGTTCGACTGGCTGGACCAGGGCATCAACGGCTCCTATGTGACGGCCGTCCATGTGCCGGAAGCAGGCACAATCCTGGCGGTCATGAGGGATTTGTCCAGCGGCAGCTATGAGCTGGCTTTGCTGAAAAAGGCGGACGGCTCCCAGGCAGCGCGAAAGGAGACCATCGTCCTGGGCACCCTCTACAGCAATTCCACCCTGCGAAACGCGGTGACGGCATTCAACCGGGGAAACGGCAGATACCATGTGCAGATCAGGGAGTATCTGGATCCCGAGACCCATGACCAGGCGGATGCCATTGCCCGGCTGAACGCGGATATCCTCTCCGAGGACTGCCCCGACATCCTGGACATTGCCGACCTTGACTTAAAGGCCCTGGCTTCCAAGGGGCTTTTCGTGGATTTGAATGAATATCTGGAACCCAGCAGCAGCCTGGACCGCTCCGACTTCCTGGACAACCTCCTGGATGCCTATACTGTAAATGGCAGATTGATTACGATTCCGTCATGCTTTTCCATGAAGACGGTGTTCGGATGGCGCGGGGAAGTAGGGGAGAGCTTCGGTTGGACTCTGGACGAGCTGATGGCCTACGCGGACGCCCATCCCCAGGCGGAGCTTTTCGACAATGTGTCCAGGAGCGAGATGATGCGGTATCTGATGAGCTACAATGAGGATGCCTTTATCGACTGGTCTTCCGGGGAATGCTTTTTCGATTCCGCGGCTTTCCTAAGGCTCCTGGAATTCGTGGGCCGTTTTCCTGATGAGGCGCAGCAAAGCCCTGAGCGGTCGTCCACGCCTGTCCGAATCCGGAACGGGGAAGTGCTTCTCCTGGTAGAGGACATTTCGGATTTTACTTCCGTTCAGCTGCCTATGGCAATCTTTGACAATGAGGGCAGCTGCATCGGCTTCCCCTCTGCCGACGGCAGCGCCGGATGCATGCTCATCCCCTATGGGGCCTATGCCATCACGGCGAAGTCCGAGTGCAGAGAGGGTGCCTGGGCTTTTCTGGAAAGCTTCCTGGCCTCTGAGGACGGCTCCTCCTCCTTTTTCCCCACCCGAAAGGATATCCTGGCGGAAAAGGCCGCGGATGCCGTAAAGCCGGACTCTTCCGGCGCGGGCATGGCGATTTCCTACGCCGATTGGGAGTATGAATACCATATCCCCACCCGGGAAGAGGTGGAGCTGACGCTTCGCCTGATAGAGGCGGCAAGGCCGGTGTCCTTTGCCGAAGCCGGAGAAGTGCTGGGCATCATAGGCGAAGAGGCGGAAGGCTATTATCAGGGACAGAAGACGGCCCTGGAAGCGGCGGAGATCATCCAGAGCCGTGTTCATATTTATGTCAATGAGGATTGAGGCCCGGAAAAACCGTCCGCAGCGATCCGCAGCTTCCGCACCATGTCGCAGACCCGCTTTGCGCATGTGAGCAGCTCTTCCCTAGTCAGCGCGTAAGGATGGGCCAGACTTCTAAGCGCGGCCAGGATATCCTGCCTGTCCTCCTCGCCGTTCAGTGGATTATAGAATGTCATGAGCGCAAGAGGACGGGCTTTTTCACGCAGATTTCAAAGCCCTTTAAATAAATTTCCCGTATAGTCCTCTCATTTACCGCGCTGTTGGAGAAAAAGCGGTTGGCCTCCTGGTTGTTACACATATAATAATTCCGAGCACTTTGTCATCCAAAGCGATTGTTCCGCTATCGGCCTTTAAAAAACCGCAGATGGTAATGAGGTTATTCCTATGGCAAAAAACAGAAAGCCAAAATAATATATGATATGCTTCTCTTTTTTAACAGCTCAATTAGCCCCAGCTTTGTTACGGCTGATACCCCAGGTCTTCACAGGCCTGTGCCGCCGCAAGGCACAGATTCCTCACGCTTCCCGTGACCACGGTTTCTACATTGTCCAGCTCCCTGGGCGTCTCTTCCCTTAACAGCGCCATCGCCCGGTCGCTGAGCCGGAGCCCGTACTTTTCTATAACCGCCAGAGCCTGCTCACAGGTGCTGCTGTCGGGATATGCGGGGCCGGAAGCGATCATGTCAAGCGGGTCTCCCAATATATCGCTCAGTACGATACTGTACACCCTTGCAGGGGCGCATATCTTCGCGAACCGTCCGCCTTTTACGGCGGAGGGCCTCTTGCGTATGATGTTCATCTCCGTGATGTCCGCCCCGCAGGCCAGGAGCTGTGCCGTTATATCAGAAAGCTCCTCTTCGTAAGTCAGGGGCTTTTCGAAAAGGGCAGAGCCTCCTCCTGACAACAGGAAGATAACTGTGTCTTCTCTTTTTAAGCCGCTCACCAAATCCAGGGCCGCCTGGGTGCCTCTGAAGGAATTCCCGTCCGGCACGGGATGTCCTGTCTCAAAGCACCGGACCTTTGGTATATCGCCTTTTACATGCCCATATTTCGTCACGCATATCCCTGCCTGCAGCCTGTCCCCCAGAATAGCGGCTGCCGTCCCGGCCATCTGCCATGCCGCCTTTCCTGCCGCCACCAGGTATATCCTGCCCTCATGGAAACATTTTCCCGCCAGGGCCTGCGCCACCGCCTCATCCGGCATCACTCTCCGCAACGCCTCTTTTATGATTATGTCAGCATCTTTTCTCAAATCCATGGCCCACCCCATCCTAACCAGACTCATCAAAGAGAACTGCTTATCTCTATGGTAACATGGGCAATCCCATAAGGCAATAGATATCTCCGCACACGGTTTTACCGCATAATCGCAAATGCCATATCTGCCGCATATAGCAAAAGCATGATAGCCCCTTCTGTCCGGTTGATGTCCTTTCCTTTCAGCGAGAACAGATATGCCACAATACTGATTCCGATCAATATGGCCATGTCATAGACGGAGGCCCCATTGACCCCAATGGGATGGATTGCGGAGGAGATGCCAAGTATCATTAAGATGTTGAATATGTTGGAGCCGACTACATTTCCCACCGCAAGCCCTGTCTCTCCTTTCCTGGCGGCAACCACGGATGTGACCAGCTCCGGCAGGGAGGTGCCCACGGCCACGATCGTAAGCCCTATCAATGTCTCGGACATCCCAAAGGTTCTCGCCACGGCCCTGGCGCCATATACCACTGCCTGACCGCCTCCGATGATCAAAGCCAGGCCGGCCGAAATAAGCGCGGCGCACTTCCAGAGCGGAACCTTTTCTCCGGCCTCCTCGCCGCCTGCCCTTTTCCTCGCATCTGCTATGAGATAGACGGTATAACCCGAAAAGATGAGGAATAGAACGACACCTGTGACCCTGCTCACGCTGCCCACGATATCGTTCATCCCGAATCGCGGAAGCGCTCCCTGAAGCAGGGCCCTCGCGCCGGACATCAATAGCAGCAGCACCGTGGCCGCAATGGAAACGGGGATGTCTCTCTTTAGAATCGCCTTATCTACCGGCACCGGGTGGATGACCGCACAGACTCCCAGCACGCCCAGCAGGTTAAATATGTTGGAGCCCACCACATTGCTCAGCGCGATCTCATTCGAGCCCTGCAGCGCTGCCGAGATGCTTACCGCAAGTTCAGGAGCGCTTGTACCCATTGCCACGATCGTGAGGCCTATGATGACCTTGGAAATCTTAAAGTTTCCCGCAAGGGCCGAGCTCCCGTCCACAAACAGGTCGGCTCCCTTTATCAGGGCGGCAAATCCCGCCGCAAGCAGCAACATGTGTAATACTATCATCTCTTCTCCTCCATTGATGTTATTTGGGTTCGCCGGAAGCAAAAAGCGAGGCTCTCATTGCATGTAAAATGCAATAAAAGTCTCGCTTTTTATAATATGCTCCGGAGGGTCATCCCCTCGTATTGACGAAACACATTACGCAGCGCCTGTTTCACCGCGCAAGCTACTCCCTAATATTGTCAATATACTAAATCATCGCCGGTTTGTCAAGACCGAATATCGGCATCCGGTCGGCGTAAATATACCCGTAATATGCCACATTCCTTTTTAAAGTTATCCGTACATAAGATTTCTTTCAATGAGGCAGCTGTGAGCCTTCTTCTTTGCGTCGTAACTGATGCCTGCCATGACCACCTCGCCGCCGAATCCCTCCAATACTGCCGGATAATTTCTTTCTTTGATTTGCCGGATAGCTCCCTCAGATGACTTATTCCATTTCAGCTCCACCACCAGTGCCGGGAGCATGGAATTCCGTTTTGGCAGGTACACCACATCTGCAATCCCCTTTCCGGATGGAAGCTCCTCCACCTTCAGATACTGGTCTATCGCAGCGATATAGGCAAACTTAATGACATATCTCAACGCCTGTTCGTTGTTGTAGAACGTAGGGGCATATTGTGTGTCACGTATCTCTTCTATGGCTTTCGCCACTGCCTCTCCCTCGCCCGCAATCGTATCCTCCAGGAGCTTCCGGGAACGGCTGATCAGTTCCATCCATTTCCTGTTTGCATTCGTACCGTTCAATATTTTCCGAAATTCTCCCCTCACCTCTTCGTTGGGGATGCGCACCGTGCCGTCTTCCTCATTCCACGTCAGGTACCCCAGATGTATCAGCAGCGTCAGCACATCGTTGCGGCTCCTGAACGTTTCAAAATCATTCTCAAAGCTTTCCGTGTCAACCTCTATCTCTTCCCCGGAAATCAGCCGGGAGACAACCTCCTGCAATCCTTCAAAATCCATGTTGATGTACGTCATCAGCGATTCCGCCGCCGAGGTCTTCTGCCAGTAGGAACGGCACTTCTGATCCTGCATGGCGCACATCACGGAATAAGGATTATAAATGGCTCCATGCCCGGGAAAATCATAGCCGTCATACCATTGCCTGACTTCTTCAAAATCCATCCCATGTCTTCCGCACAATAACCGGACTTCACTTTCCGTAAAACCGGTGAATTCCACAAACCGGCCAGGGTTCAGAATGGTATATTCTTTGAAATCCGAGATAGCCGACTGGGAACCATCCTTTTTGACGGGCAGGATTCCCGTCATATAGGCCGCCGCCACCACATTGGGCGTAAAATTATTATTCTTGAACCATCCCCGGAGCAAATTCAAATATGCCGACTGAATCTCCCCATCCCCCTTCGCCTCCCGGATCAGGGCATCCCACTCGTCGATGATGAATACAAATTCTCTGCCTGTTTCTTCCACACAGCGTGACAAATTCTCCATGAGGCTTTCCCCCGCAGGCAACTCCGGGAACATGTCCTTCAGCTCTTTATGGACAGCTTCCACGATTCTTTCGGGTACATCCGCCAACGGTTTCCTCTGCCTCTTTGCCTCGGAAATAAAACCGGTAATATCAAGATTGATTACATGATACTGGTTCAGATGTGTCAGATACCCCGGAGTCCGTGCAACCTCCCTGTCGTCAAAAAGCCCACGAGAATCGCAGGAACAATCGTAGTATGCGCAAAGCATCTTCGTCGCGTAAGATTTGCCAAAGCGCCTTGGCCTGCTGATACACAGAAGCATTTCAGATGTCCCTATGGTCTTATTGATCAATGCAATCATACCGGTTTTATCCACATATTCTGACTGTAAGATTTTCTGGAATGCCTTATTTCCCGGATTCAAATATGTTCCCATTGAAACCACCTCCATCCTATAAGCGAAAGTACATCCATGCCCTTTCCTCCAGTTTATGTCCCGGCAGGTGAAAAGTCAATGCAATCTTTGGCAATCCACTCCCGACTCCGCAAACCCATTCTCTCCCTGCCAGTCAGTCTCTCTCCGTCTTCTGGAAATTCGTCAGGGAACGTCAATCCAAAACGCCGGTACGTAGCATTCTTTACATTCATGGCTGCCAGGATAATCCACTAACAAATACTGTTTTAATTTTTCATTGCTTTCAAAGCAGATTACTTTGTCCATAGGGATTTCACTAAACCACCCTTCCCCATATCGATTCCGAGGCCCTCCAAGGCCGCATGGCCGATGATGTCCGTGAACGTGGCACCACCAGGTAAAACCTGTAATTGTTATACCCAGCTCATCCATACAGTCAATAAATTCACCGATATTTTGCATAGGACAGATCATGTCTATATATCCATTTCCAACGGGTTGTATTTGAAGTTTTTCCATAATTCTGTCAATTGCTGTTTTATCAAAATCCATAGGAGGCACCTTCCCAATTCTCTATACTATTTTCGAATC
>CATKYJ010000068.1 GCA_949840885.1 uncultured Acetatifactor sp. | reverse complement strand
GTGGGAACCTGAACTTTCAGACTCTCTGCCACCCAGTCCGCAGGAATCAGCAGCTTTCCGTCCCACATTCCTTTCTGCAGATACAAAAGCCCCAGCTTATGCAGCTCGGAAAGAGTCAGGAACAGGCCTCCCGCTCCAAAAGTGTATCCTTTGGGATCCGTCTCCCAGGTGGGACGGTGAATGCCCAGCGGCAAAAAGAGCCGCGGCATCAGATAGGCCACCAGGTCACAGCCTGCCCGGCGCTGCACCAGCACACCCGCCAAATACGGGCCTACATTGTTGTAGACAAATTTCGTCCCGGGAGGGCAGGTAAAGGGAAAGGCCAGAGACATCTTCACCCAGTCCTCCTGCTCATATAACGGGCGCTGTGCCCCCATCAGCTGCGCTTTCTCCTGTCCCAGACACATGGTCAGAAGATCCCGCACCGTAGCCTGTTCCAGGTATTCGTTCACCTCCCCTGGCAGGTCCTTTGAAAAAGCCTCCACCAGCTTCTCGTCCAAAGACACCAGTCCCTCCCTGACGGCAATTCCCACTGCCGCGGAAGTAAAACTCTTGCTGGCGGAATACACGTTGCGGCGGCATTCATCGTCCCACAGATGCTTTGCGATGTCCCTGCCGTTCTGCGTAACTTTCACGCCCAGGATCCCTGTCTTCTCAGTCCGTTCCATAAATTTCCCCAGTTCCATTTCCGCACCTCCATTCTGTATACACCATTTTAAGGGACAGGGGCGGGGTTCGTCAATATTGGATTTTCTGTTTTGTGTGTTTATGTCAGCAGTTTATACAAGAGAATGTTTCGTGGATATCTAACCCCTAAAAAGGGAGAATCTCCCTAAAAAGGGAGGATGCCAGGAAACTTTCGTTCCCTGGCAATAATTATGAAAAAGTTATTCAGTAAGCTGTGGCTGGCAGTAGCACTCTGCCTCGTTACATTTATTAGTATAGTAAACAGAAATGTATAAAGAATGATGATAAAAAAAAGATTGCTTGAATGTTCTGTAAACAAAATATGAACGGCGGCTTTCTGCTTTGGAATGCGCAAAAAGGGCAGCCGCCCTTTATGCCGGGGACTGCCCTTTCTTAAACTCTCTTTGGGCTTAGATCAATATTTACGCTTTTCCTACGGATCCGAACAGCTCCATCTTCTCCTTGACGGTAGCCTTGATGGCCTCAGCGCCGGGAGCCAGAAGCTTTCTGGGATCGAAGCCCTTGCCCTGCTGATCCTTGCCCTCTTCGATGTACTTGCGGGTTGCGGCTGCAAAGGAAAGCTGGCACTCTGTATTCACGTTGATCTTGGCCACGCCAAGGCTGATGGCTTTCTTGATCATATCGGCGGGAATGCCTGTGCCGCCGTGAAGTACCAGGGGAAGATCTCCGGTGAGCTGCTGAACCGCATCCAGAGTCTCGAAGCTCAGTCCCTGCCAGTTGGCGGGATATTTGCCATGGATATTGCCGATGCCTGCTGCCAGGAAGTCCACGCCCAGATCGGCGATAGCCTTGCACTCCTTGGGATCCGCGCACTCGCCCATGCCTACTACGCCGTCTTCCTCTCCGCCGATGGAGCCCACCTCAGCCTCGATGGAGATGCCCTTGCCGTGAGCGGCAGCTACCAGCTCAGTGGTCTTGGCAACATTCTCGTCGATGGGATAATGAGAGCCGTCGAACATGACGGATGAGAAGCCGGCCTCGATGCACTTATAGCAGTGCTCATAGGAGCCGTGATCCAGATGAAGCGCTACGGGCACATCGATGTCCAGATCCTTTAACAGACCGTTCACCATGCCCACTACTACGTCGTAGCCGCCCATGTACTTGCCTGCGCCCTCGGACACGCCCAGGATAACGGGAGACTTGCACTCTTTTGCGGTCAGCAGGATGGACTTGGTCCACTCCAGGTTGTTGATGTTGAACTGTCCTACTGCATAGTGGCCTGCTTTGGCCTTTTTCAACATTTCTGTTGCAGATACTAACATGACTACTTACCTCCATTTTTTAATTTATGACTACTGCCAAGCCAAAGCCCGGCATTAGTTTTATCTTATTTATTCGGGAAGCGGTTTCACCCTGATATCCATTCCCTTTTGCACGTTCCGAATGGTGACTTTTGTATGGCTGCCGCCGTTTTCCCCATCCAGGGTCCATGCCACCGGCACTTTTGATTCCAGCGTAAGTTCCGCAGTGCGAAAGCAATGCATGGCATCGGTATCGATATCGCGATTGAGCAGGGATATCATGATGTTGCTCAGTTCCAGGGGATTGCGCGGCATCTTGATCAGCGTCACCTCGAACAGGCCATCGTCCAGCTTCACGTTTTTGCCTGTGATATTTTTAAAGCCCCCCACGGAAAAGGAATTGGTTATCATGCCGAAGATGAAATCATCCTCCAGCGTCTTCCCGTCCCAGCTGACTTTTATGTGGGAAGAGCGTATGCCCGGCAGACTCTTGACGCCCTCCAGCAGATAAGCCATGTGCCCCAGCACATTTTTCATTTCCTGTCCGGTCTCATAGGACACGTCCGTGAAAAGGCCAAAGGCCGCAATGTACACAAATACATCCTCCACATCATCATAGCGGAAAGTACCGATGTCACACTGAAACACCCTGCCTCTCATTGCTGTCCGTGCAGCGCGCACCATGTTTTTCGGCAGAGAGATGCTGCCGCCAAAGTCATTGGTACTCCCTGCAGGGATATAGCCGATGGGCGTGCGGAAACCGCTCTGTATCATTCCCGTCACCACCTCGTCCAGAGTGCCGTCGCCGCCGCTGCACACTACAAGGTCGTAATCACCGCTCCGCCCTGCCACCGCGGCTCTGGCATCGTCTCTCTTCTGGGTGGGCACAACGGTGATCTCATACCCCTCCTGTGCAAAGATGTCCAGAATGTCAGCCAGCTTGTTCCTGATCTGAGCCTTGCCGGCTTTCGGATTGTATACAAAAAACAGTCTCTTGCTCATAGGCTATCGCCTTTATTCCTCGCCGGCCAGAAATCCGGTAATCCCCTCCAGGGCAGTCTCCTCATCGGCGCCCTCTGCAGAGACTTCCAGGTTCTCACTCAGATCCATTCCCAGGGTCATCATGCCCATGATACTCTTGGCATTCACCCGCTTGTCGCCGGACTGGATATAGATGGAACTCTCATACTTGCTGGCTTTCTGCACCAGCATGGCGATGTTCCTGGCCATCTGCTCTCCTTCCAAATTGATGTTGATACTTTTCTTTTTCATTAAAATCTCCTCCTGGTTTTGGTTCTCGTTTCTATGTTACCTGTAACCTTGCTTTCTCCGCCAGCTCGCTGAGTCTGCGGAGTCTATGGTTTACTCCGGACTTTCCCAACGGAGGGTTAAAATACTCGCCCAGCTCCTTTAAAGGGGCGTCCGGATATTCCAATCGGATCTCAGCCATCTCCCGCAAAGGCTGCGGCAGGTTCTGGAAGCCGTAATATGTCCTCAGATACTCGATGTCCTCCACCTGTCTGGAAGCCGCAGTGACGGTCTTGGCGATATTGGCGGTCTCGCAGTTCACCCGCCGGTTCACGGAATTCCGCATTTCTTTCAGAATTCTCATATTCTCCAGATTCATCAGGGACACAGGGGCTTCAAAGACATTCAGCAAGTCTACGATGCCGGCTCCCTCCTTTAAATAGACTACATGGTATTTCTTCCGGAGGATGATCCTGGATTCGATGCCAAAGCTCCTGATCAGTTCCTGCAGGAGTCTGGCCTTTGTCCCATCCGTGCAGTCGAATTCCAGATGATACCCTTTGGCCGGATCACTCATGGAGCCCACCGCCAGAAAGGCACCCCGCAGGAAAGCCCTCTTGCAACAGAAGTTTTTGATCAGAAGCATGTTCACCGGCTCCCCCGGACCTCCGATCTTTGTAAGCAGCGTCTGCATCTCCGGCTCGCCCAGTGCTTTGTCCGTATCTATATTATATGTTTTTTTTAACAATGTAAAGCCTTTTCTTAAGACAGCCTCATTTTCCGTCTGAAAACCAAGGAAAAACCCCTCTCCGCTTTGCCCATACTCCCCGCAGAAGCTCATGAGGGCCGCCAGCTCCGCTATCTGGCAGTGCCGGGCCGGGCTGATGCGCTTTGCCAGTTCTTTCTTTACTTCGCCTGAAAACGACATATGCCCTCCTACTTCCCCTGTTGGCTTATGTCCCTGTGGTACAGCTTACAGCCGTACTTGCCTTTGTCTTTCATACGCTTGTACAATTCGTTTGACAGGGTGACGCTGCGGTGCTTGCCGCCGGTGCAGCCGATGGCCACCACCAGCCGGTTCTTTCCCTCTTTTACATAGTTGGGTATCAGGAACTGTATCATGTCCGTCAGCTTATCCAGAAAGACCCCTGCCTCCTCAAAGCCTAAAACGTACTCCTGTACCTCCCTGTCATTGCCGGTCTTGCATTTCAGTTCCTCTATATAGAACGGATTGGGCAGGAAGCGCACATCCAGCACCAGATCCGCGTCCGCGGGGATTCCGTGCTTAAAGCCAAAGGACATGACTGTCACCATGAGGCTGTTGTATCCCTCGCCCGCCACGAAAATGCGATCCAGTTCCTCCTTGAGTTCTCTTGTCAGCAGATTAGAGGTGTCAATTACATAATCGGCATGATGTCTGATATTCTCCAGTACCCTGCGCTCTATTCTGACGCCATCCTCCACACGCTTGTCCATTGCAAGGGGATGAACGCGCCTGGTTTCCTTGTAGCGCTTGATGAGGACACTTTCGTCCGCATCCATGAAAAGGATTTCCAGCTTGTAGCCTGCACTTTTCAGCCTTTCCAGGGTCTTGGTGGCATCCTCAAAGCTTTGGTCCGAGCGCACGTCCAGCCCCAGCGCCACTTTGCCCACCTCGCTGCCCGGCATGGACACCAACTCCGCAAATTTTTCCACCAGCGAAACCGGAAGATTGTCCACGCAGTAAAAGCCCGCATCCTCCAGCATTTTCAGGGCGGTGCTCTTCCCACCGCCGCTCATCCCCGTGACTACTACGAATCTCATACTGTCCTCACCAATGGGTTTATCCCAAAAATACGATCTCCGGCTCCAAATCCACCCGAAACTGTTCTTTCACCCGCTTCTGTATCTCGGCTATCAGCCTGCGCACGTCCCGAGACGTGGCATCTCCGGTATTTATCACAAAGCCGCAGTGCTTCTCGGACACCTTTGCGCCGCCGATGCTGTATCCCGCCAGCCCCGCCTCCATGATCAGCTTTCCGGCGAAATGCCCCTCCGGCCGCTTGAAAGTACTGCCTGCGCTGGGGTACTCCAGAGGCTGCTTCCCCCTGCGCCTTGCGGCCAGTTCCTCCATCTTCGCCCGGATGGCATCCCTGTCTCCCCGCTCCAAGCGGAACGTGGCCTGAGTCACTGTAAAGGTGCTGTTTCGGATGACGCTGTTTCGGTACCCGAATTCCATGGTGTCATTGTCCAGCTCCATGGATTCTCCCTCGTTGCTTACCACGCAGACCTGGGTTACCACCTGGCTCATTTCCCCGCCGTAGGCTCCGGCGTTCATCACCACGCCTCCCCCCACCGTGCCGGGTATGCCGGAGGCGAACTCCAGTCCCGTAAGCCCGTGTTCCAGTGCGGCGCTTGCCACCTGCCTTAAGGTGGCGCCTGCCTTTGCGATGATATGGCATCCCTGTACAGTAATCTGACTCATCTTTTGTCCTATCTGCAGGACTACGCCTTTGTAACCGGCATCGTCCACCAGCAGATTGCTCCCGTTGCCCAACACAAAAAACGGCACGCCTGCCAGACCCAGATACCGCCGCACTTTCCTAAGCTGTTCCTCGTCCTCCAACTGCAAAAAGCAATCGGCAGGTCCTCCTATCCGAAAGGTAGTGTGGCCTGCCATTGGCTCCTGCAGATGGATGTTGTCCCGGGGCACGTATCTTTGTAATGCTTCAACCACTGCTCCACTGATCATTTAAATTGACTTCCCTTTTCTATAGACTGCCTGATAAATCCGCCCCTGCGGCGGCATTATCCATTTTCACTTAAGACCAGTGCCGCCGCGCCATAGATGCCGGCATCATTCCCCAGGCGGGCTAAGACGAACTTCGCTCCCCGGCACTGGGGGAACGCGTATTTCTGAAAATTCGGCTCCACAAAATTCAGCAATATCTCTCCGGCCTTGGACACGCCGCCGCCTATGACGAACGCCTCCGGATTCACCACTGCGGCCACGATGGCAAGCCCCTTGCCCAGGTGGTCCCCGAAGCGTTCTGCCACTTCGATAGCCACATCATCGCCCGCTTTCACCGCATCGAACACGGCTTTGGCCGTAACCTCTCCCTCACGCAGCACGCTTGGCTTCCCGTCCTCTGCCAGCCGGCGTCTCGCCAGGCGCACAATACCCGTGGCGGAGGTGTACTGCTCCAGACATCCTCTGTTCCCGCAGTTGCAGAACTCGCTCTCACCGTCCTGCAGATGGAGATGTCCGATCTCACCGCCTGCGCCCGTGGCCCCTGTCAAAATCCTGCCGTCCACGATGATGCCGCCGCCCACGCCGGTTCCCAGGGTCACGGCCACCATATTCTTATATTTCTTGCCGCCGCCCTGCCACTGCTCGCCGAAAGCGGCTACATTGGCATCGTTGGCAGCCTTTACCGGTACCTTAATATATGCGTTCAAAGTCTTTGGTATGTCAATGGAATCCCAGCCCAGGTTCACGGCCCGGCCTATCAGCCGGCTGTCTTGGTCCACCGATCCCGGCACGCCGATTCCGATTCCGGCCACTTCCTCCTCTTTTAAGCCTTTCTCCTCCATTTTCTCTGTAATGCTTTTCGCCACGTCCGGCAGAATGGCCGCGCCGTCATTCTCCGTGACAGAGGGAATCTCCCATTTGTCCAGGAGTGCCCCCTCTGCGCTAAACAGGCCCAGTTTTACGGTCGTACCTCCTACGTCCACTCCAAATGCATACTTGCTCATACGTTTATCTATCCTTTCTATGGGTTTGGTTTTCGGTTCTACCAGCTTTCCTCGTCCCTGCTCTTGGCAAAGGAATTCTGTACCCGGGTGTAGAGTTCCTGGACCGCGTTGTAGCCCATCTTCTTCTGACGATGGTTCACCGCCGCGGACTCGCAGATCACCGCCAGGTTCCGGCCCGGGCGGATAGGGATGTTGTAGCACACCACTTTGTTGCCCAGATATTCCGTATAGTTTTCTTCCAGTCCCAGCCTGTCGTACTCTTTATCCCTGTCCCAGTCCTCTAAGCGGATCACCAGGTCAATGTTCTGGGTGTCCATGACGGAGGAGGCGCCGAACAAGGCTTTCACGTCCACCACGCCTATGCCCCGCAGTTCGATCAGGTGCTTGAGCATGTCGGGAGCGGAGCCTACAAGAGTGTCGTCGCTAACCTTTCTGATCTCCACCACATCGTCTGTCACCAGGCGATGGCCTCTGCGGATCAGCTCCAGTGCCGCCTCGGACTTTCCGATGCCGCTCTCGCCCGTGATCAGCAGACCCTCGCCGTACACGTCCACCAGTACGCCGTGAACCGAAATACAGGGGGCAAGCTTTACATTCAGCCACCTGATAGACTCGGCCATAAAGATAGATGTGGTCTTCTTTGACATGAGAATCGGGATCCTGTGGACAAGGGCCGCCTGCATGAAAATGGGGTCCGGCCTCAGTTCCCGGCAGAACACCACTGCCGACACATCGTATTCCATGAACTCGTTGTAGATTTCCCGCTTTCTCTCATCAGGAAGGCTCTCCATGTAGCTGTACTCCACGAAGCCGATGATCTGGAGCCTTGTGGCATCGAAATGCTGAAAATATCCCGTCAGCTGCAGGGCGGGGCGGTTGATCTCGGGCTGGGTAAGCCGGATATCCGACACATCAATCTCCGGCGTAAGGTTCTCCAGTTTCATTTTTTCAATGAGGCGGGTCAGTCTGACGCTTTCCATGGCTTGTCTCCCTCGGTTATTTTAACTTGATTGTAACACAAGAAAAAGATAATGTGAAGCTTTTCCTGAAAAAAGAACAGTTTTATGCATGGTTCTGCCCATGGAAAAAGGCGTAGATTGCCTCTGCCGCCTTATGGTTGATCTCCGGCAGACTGCTAAGCTCCTCCACAGAGGCGGACTTGATTTCCTCAATGGACTTAAAGCCCCGCATCAGAGCCTTTCTTCTGGCCGGTCCCACCCCGGGGATGCCGTCTAAGACGGACTTCACCTGGGCTTTGCTGCGCAGGGATCTGTGGTATTCGATGGCGAAGCGGTGGGCCTCGTCCTGAATCCGTGTGATCAGCTTAAAGCCCTCGGAGCGGGTGTCTATAGGCAGTTCCACATTGTTGAAGTACAGGCCCCTGGTACGGTGGTTGTCGTCCTTGACCATGCCGCAGACAGGGATCTCCACCCCCAGTTCCTTTAACACGGACAGGGCAATGTTCACCTGGCCTCTGCCGCCGTCCATCATCAGCAGATCCGGGAACTTTGTAAAGCTGCCGTAGGTCTGGTCCAGGTCTTTTTCCTCCAGCTGCCTGCTCTCCTCCAGTCCGTGGAGGAAGCGCCTGGTGAGCACCTCCCGCATGCAGGCATAGTCGTCCGGGCCGGACACGGTCTTGATGCGGAATTTCCGGTAATCGCTGGGCTTTGGCTTTCCTTTCTCGAAGACGATCATGGAGCCCACATTCTCGAAGCCGTTGATATTGGAGATGTCGAAAGCCTCCATGCGCTCGATGCGCTCCAGCCCCAAAAGGCCTGCGATTTCCTTTACCGCGCCGATGGTGCGCCCCTCCTCCCGCTTGAGCCGCTCCCTGTCCTGCTCTAAGATATGCTTCGCGTTCTGAGCCGCCAGCTCCACCAGTTTCTCCTTGGCGCCGATTTTGGGCACGCGGACATAGACCCTGCCTCCCTTGCGGCCGGTGAGCCATTTTTCGATGAGTTCTCTGTCTCCGATCTCGCACTGCAGCATCAGCTCCCTGGGGATAAAGGGCGTACCCGCGTAGAACTGCTTCACGAAATTCTCCAGAATCTCGGCTTTGCTCTCAGATGACACATGTGTCATATAATAGTGCTCCCGTCCGATCAGCTTGCCGTCCCGGACGAAGAACACCTGTACCACAGCCTCCCTGTCGTCCCGGTACAGGGCGATAATGTCTTTGTCCTCCCCTGCACTGTCCGTGATCTTCTGCTTCTGGGCCACCTGCTTTACACTATTGAACAGATCCCGGTAGCCGGCGGCGGTTTCAAAGTCCAATTCTTCCGCCGCTTTCTGCATTTTTGTCTCCAGTTCTTTTAAGATGGGACTGTAGTTGCCGTTCAGGAACTCCAACGCCTGCTCCACCTGCTCTCTGTACTGCTCCTTTGTGACATAGCCCTGGCAGGGGCCTTTGCACTGCTTGATATGGTAGTTCAGGCAGGGGCGCTCCAGTCCTATGTCCCTGGGGAGGCTCCGGTTGCAGGTCCGCAGGCTGTAAAGCTTGTTCAGCAGTTCGATGGTGTCCTTTACGGCGGCTGCGCTGGTGTAGGGGCCGAAATATTTGGATCTGTCTTTTTTCATGAGCCGGGAGAACTGGACGCGGGGGTAGTCCTCCCCCAGGGTTACTTTGATATAGGGGTAGGTCTTGTCATCCTTTAGCAGGGTATTGTATTTGGGGGAATTTTCCTTGATCAGGTTGTTTTCCAGCACAAGGGCCTCCAGCTCGGAATCCGTGACAATGTACTCGAACCGGGCGATCAGAGACACCATCTTGTCAATGGCAGGCCCCCTGCCGATATTTTCCCTGAAATAGGAGCGCACCCTGTTGTGGAGGTTTATGGCTTTGCCCACATAAAGGATTGTGTCCTTGTGGTCGCGCATGATATATACGCCGGGCTCTTTGGGCAGCTTCTTCAATTCCTCTTCAAAGTTGAACATGTCTGGCTCCTTTGCTGACTGCATTCTGTCCTTGCGTCCGTTCGCTGTATTCTTTCACAGTGCTCTCTCGCTGTGTTCTCTCAGCGCATGCTTCCGGCGTGCTCTCTCGCCGGCTGCTGCCCTGCAGCGGCGCGGGGCTTTGGCGGGCATATGAAATCCGCGTTCCTCCCCACACATGAAAAACCAAGCCTCTCCCAATACATGAGAAAGGCTTGTCTGCATTTTTGAATTTCCTTAATCAATCCTGCCGTTGGAAAACCTGCCTACTGGGCGGTCGTCCTCTGTGGGGTTCTCCGGCTGAGGGGCCTGGGCATCCGTCTGCGCGTCCGGAACATCCATGGCTACCGGTTCCTCCTGATCCGCCGCAGCTTCCGGCTCTTCCTCATTCACCGCAGCCTCCGGCGCCTGCTCCTTTTCGCTGCCTGCTTCCTCCTTTTTCACCGGGGCATCCGCACCCCCGGCAGAAACGGCAGGCGCTTTCTCTTCCTGGGCAGGAGCCGCCTCTGCTTCCTGTCCCTTCGTCCCCGCTTCCGTCTCCTCGGGCTCAGGCAGCCCTTTCTCCCTGCGGAAGATCTGCATGAATTCCTTGCCGGTAATGGTCTCTTTCTCGATCAAAAACTCTGCCAGCTTATCCATGACGGCCCGGTTCTCTTTCAACAGTTCCAGCGCCTTGTCATAGCTTCCTTTCAGGATTTCCACCACTTCCGCATCGATCTGGGCAGCCGTGGCATCGCTGCAGTTCAGCGCCGTCCTGCCCTCCAGATACTGGCTCTCCACCGTGGCCAGCCCCATGAGTCCGAATTTCTTGCTCATGCCGTACCGGGTGACCATATTCCGCGCAATATCTGTCGCCCTCTCGATATCGTTGGCAGCGCCTGTGGTGACTGTATCAAAGACCACTTCCTCCGCTGCTCTCCCTCCCACCAGGCCTACCAGCATATCCCGCAGCTCCGCCTCGGTGTTCAGGTACTTCTCCTCCTCCGGCACATGCATGACATAGCCCAAAGCGCCCATGGTGCGGGGCACAATGGTAATCTTCTGCACCGGCTCTGAGTTCTTCTGCAAAGCGCTGATCAAAGCATGGCCTACCTCGTGGTAAGACACGATCTTGCGCTCCTCCTTGCTCATGATGCGGTCTTTCTTTTCCTTGCCTACAAGAACGACTTCCACTGAGTCGAAAAGGTCTTTCTGGCACACATAGTCCCTGCCCTCTTTCACGGCGTTGATGGCTGCCTCGTTGATCATATTGGCCAGATCCGAGCCCACCGCGCCGCTGGTGGCAAGGGCAATGGCATCCAAATCCACGGTCTCGTCCATTTTCACATCCTTGGCATGGACTTTCAGGATTTCCACACGGCCTTTCAGGTCAGGCTTATCCACAATGATTCGCCTGTCGAAACGGCCCGGGCGCAGAAGCGCCTTATCCAGGATCTCAGGGCGGTTGGTAGCTCCCAAAATCAAGATGCCCTTGGAGCTGTCGAAGCCGTCCATCTCAGAGAGCAGCTGATTCAGGGTCTGCTCCCGCTCCTCGTTGCCGCCGCCATACTTAGAGTCACGGCTGCGCCCGATAGCATCTATCTCATCTATGAATATGATACAGGGGGCGTTTTTGGTGGCCTCCTTAAACAGGTCCCTCACACGGCTTGCACCCACGCCCACATACAGTTCGATGAAGTCAGAACCTGTCAGGGAGAAGAAAGGCACATGAGCCTCGCCGGCCACCGCCTTGGCAAGCAGGGTCTTGCCAGTTCCGGGAGGGCCTACCAGCAAAGCGCCCTTGGGGAGCCTTGCGCCGATCTTGGAATACTTGCCGGGGTTGTGGAGGAAGTCCACCACTTCCACCAAAGATTCCTTGGCCTCATCCTCGCCCGCCACATCCTTGAACGTGACTCCCGTCTCTTTCTGCACATAGACCTTAGCGTTGCTCTTGCCCACGCCCATGGGGCCGCCTGCGCCGCCCATCTTCCTGAACACCACGCCCAGCAGGATCCACATCAGCAATACCGGCAGCACGACATACACGAGAATGTCCAGGATGCGCCCCGAGTTGTCGCTGAGCACCCGGGTGCCGTCGATGCCATGCTTCTCCAGCCGCGCGGTCAGCGTGTCCAGATCTTCCATAATAATAGTGGAGTAGGTCACGGGCATATTTCCGTAAAAGGAATAGCCCGGCATCATTCCGGGGGGATTCGTCGTCTCTTCTTTCTTATTTTCTTTCAGGGTAAACAGCACCTGGCCGGTGCTCTGCACCTCTACGGCCTCCACCTCGCCGGCGTTTATATGCTCCAGGAATTTGGTGTAGCTGACCTCCTGGGTATTCCCGGAAGAGCCGAACAGCAGGTTCCAGAGCATGAACACCAACAGCACCGTGCTCAGCCCGGCTAACAGCAGCATCATGATGTTTGGTCTTCTGGGCGGCTGATTGCCGTTGCCATTGCCGCCGTTTCCGCCAGGCCCATTGCCCCGTCCGCCGTTGTTGTAGCCTCCGCCATTGTCGTACTGGTTCATTTGATTATCCATAGCAGCTCCGTTTCGTTGCATCTCTTTTTAGGTTTCTCCGCCTTTTGTCCCAGGGCAGACTTGCAGACCTGACACAATGGGGCTTATTCAAGTATTTTCTATTGCCAAGATTCTATTTTACATACAACTTATTGATAAATCAATAGCAGAAATGTGAAAAAAACCAAGGAAGTCTTAAAGATTTCTAAACTTCCCGTCTCAAATTCTTCTCTTTCCTCGCGTTGCCCCGATACGCTTTCCCTTTTTCTGACGATCTCATCAAGTTTATCTCGCGCTCTTGCTCTTTTCACCGCTTTCCCATCTCCATCATAATATGCCCCGCCGAAAATGTCAATCTGGGGACTCACCGGCATAGCCGGCGGTTTATTTTTTACTGTGACACAAGCAAAATCGGAGCCTTGTCAGAGACTCCGATTTCTGTTTTTTTGGCTCCAAAAGACCTTGCTTGCCCATTCTTTGTCTGATTACAAATATGAATCAATGCAATCAATGAAAACTTCACCCGAAACACTTTCCCAAAGTTTATATCCATAATCTGGATTAATGTCTTGGACATCGACTTCGTTTACTTCCTGCCGAATAGCCTCACACTCTTCAATAGTATGGATTTGGTATTGCTTATATCCGATACCTATTTCTTCATATTCGCCGACCGATACTGTAACCAATACACCTTTATGATATTCTCGTATCTGCCCAGACCAAGAATCAAAAAACAAAGTTGATTCGCTATCGCCAGACTTGATGATTCTCACATTATCAAAATAGAAAGTAGTGGCGCCAGTATTATTGTCTGATAAAACGTAATTTGCCTTATTAAGGTCAAACCCATGAAAGTCACGTACCAAGCAAGCTTTATATCGAGCGTTATTCTCCCGGTATTTGAGAAGTGACAAGCATAACAAAGCACTTAAAAAACCTATTGCAATACCAGCGATTAAGTATATTACGAAGCGACGTTTTTTTACCATCTCCAATCCCCCTCCTTTCAAAGTAATTAAAAATAGGCGTTTGCGAAACGCCAGAACCCGCATAAATACGGGATTCTCTTTGTTACAAAATAAAACAACTCCTCACTGGTCTGTGGTATAATTGAAATGTCCAGTAACAATTATCCATATCCACCAG
>CATKYJ010000067.1 GCA_949840885.1 uncultured Acetatifactor sp. | reverse complement strand
GCTGGGAAGATTCTGCCGCAGGACAACCTGCCTAATCATACATGAGAGTCTAAAAGACTCAAAAATATACTATAGGGGTAGTCTGCGCTTTTTTAGCTAAAACAAAGGTTAGGTTTCACAGTAAATATGTACAAACATCTGTCCGATTCCATATTGGCAATAATCTATATATGATTCCTATCTCAGAATTTGAATTCCCCTATGCATATAGATAACAAAACGAAATAATCTAACGCCAGCTCCCCCCTTCCCCTATACCAGATTCAATATCCTTCCCTCATATTTCCAGTTTTCTGCAAAATTCCACAGCAGCGCCTCTGGAAATCCCCTGCCTCAGCTCTGCGCTGCCATCACAAGGAATCAGCCCCAGTCTACAGGCGGCCTGTACATAAGGCAGCGCAAGCTCACTGCATTTTCCGTCATAGGCACAGCATCGCTCCGGCACTCCTTTTTCAATTCTGGATTCCGAAATATCTGTCTGCATCTGACAGCCTTTTGCGGCACATGTTTTCCCGGTATCCCCATTTTCAGGAATCGCTTTCCGGCTCCTATACCCGTTTACTGCGAAAATCAGGAACTCTTCCAGCGTGACAAGCTGCAATGGTCGGAATTTCCTGTCTTCAGCCAATCTCATATCAATAATCCCATTCTGGTAAGCACATTCCACCGTTCCCGCATACCACTCATGCCCCACCACATCAGTGAACATGTCATTGTAGACATTTATTGGGAAAAAGCCTGCGGTCCTGATTATCAGTTCCAGGGCAGATACCCTGTCCAAAGGCTCCGATAAATCTTTTACGTCAGAAAGGATGGGAATCCCTTTCGATTCGGGCCCCTGCCCGCACTTCGCCGGTCTCGTCAACGGCACAATGCGCTCCGCAGGCCGCCATACCCCGAAACCATCCGTCACGCAGTCTGCCAAAAACGGTATTCCGGTTCTTTCCGTCTGCTGCAGACCTTCCGAATCTCCTGTGCCACCAGCCCCGCCATAAAATACCCGCCATAGTCATTGCTGTGGGTATAGTCTCCCGGGAAAAAATAGGCTTTGGAAGCCTCCAGCCCCATCTCCCTGATAAAATCCATACTCCTTTTATGGAGGTCAAGGACGGGCACATCTTCCTGGTGCCCAATGCAGACGCAGGCCGTCGCATATTCCTCCAGCAGGTCATTATAACTCCCATCGCTGCCTTTCCAAGTATTTCTGGCAAGCGGCGTCACCAGTACCGGGAAAACGCCCTTTTCCCTGCATTCCCGGATATAACGAATCAGGTTCCTCCGGTATCCCTCTTCCGCCTTTAGCGATTCCAGCTTCTGGTCGTTATGGCCAAACTGGATGAGGAAATAATCGCCCCTGCGAATATACTGCTCCACCACTGCATAATGCCCCTCCTCCCGGAAACTTGCCGTGGTCAGGCCGGAATGGGCATGATTGGAAACAGCAATCCCTTGAGCCAGATAGCCCGACACCATCTGTCCCCATGCAGCATAACTGGTTCCAGGGGCGTAAGGGTATGTGGCACTCTGATCCGTTACCGTGGAGTCCCCTGCGATGAACAGGGTAGGACAGTGGGTCTCCTCCACTGTAAGCCCGCTAATCCGGGGGCAGTCTGCCAAAATGGTAATGTCCAGCGTCCTGTCCTCATATTTTCCCGTCAGGCCTCTGGGGATAATATCGCAAATGTTTGCCGTCATCGTGTATGTAAAGCCGGCCTGATTGCCCCGTCCCGTTGCACAGACTGGAACCGTTCCCCGGTACCCCAGCCGCCTGCGTCCCAGATAAATCAGTACTTCCTCCATGGGCCGGAGTGTACGAATCTCCACTGTCACTCTATAATTGCCCTGACAGGGTACATCCATTTTAAAGGAAAGGGGAATCCGTCTGTGCTCCCCCATAAACGGCTCCCCTGCCTCCTCTTCCAGATCGGCAATCTCCCGGTCAGAATCCAGGAAGCAGCCAAACCTGTCCTGCTCCAGATGGGTCAGGTCTTCCTCCCTGTACCACTCAACCGTATCGAAAGCCGAATTCAGCTCAGGAAGACGCAGCCTTTCCTGTTCCCGTCTGTCCTTTTCAGCCACAAATCCATATCCTTTGCCCTGTCCATAAAAGTCCCCTGCCGTGACATGAATGGCATCCAGCTCCCTTTCCCCTTTTTCCAATCCAAATACGAATCTCTGATAAAACATTTCAAAGCGCCCCGTCTTTCTCTATATTTTCCGATATCAGAAGCGTGGCGAAGAACGCCAGAGCCAGCCCCATGTGAGCTCCATATCCATGGTCTTTTTCACGATTCTGTCAATCGTTTGTTCAACCTGTCCTTTGTCATATTCCAACCGAAGCATATTGCTTCCCCTCTCTGCTGCTGTCATAGCAGCCACTGTTTATGCCCCTCTGGCACTATCCTATTACAGATTTGGCAGCCGGCGCTTTCGCAGACCGCAATCCTTTCTATCCCATCTCAGTGCATATGTTACAGAGACTGATTCCTTCACAGCACTCCATAGCTATCTTTTTTACGCCCTCTGCCCCATAATTGCCTATTACGATATCACGGAACACGATGTCCTTCAGTCCATGCCCTTTATGCCCGAATCCCCGTAATTCAATGGCCGGAGCGGCCTCTTCATAATCGGATGGAATGCTGCGTGTATCCGTCAGGTACATTCCGGTAAAGCTGCAGTTCTCATATACAGGCGGGCATGGCGCGGCTTCTCCATCGTCATTATAAGTAACACTTTGGAAACGGATGCCCGACACGCGGCTGTCCCTGGCATGGATGTCCCTGATATAGCCTCCCCTCTTTTCAGTTCCTTTCACAATAATTCCGCATCGGGTATTCCCCATATCGCAGTCCCAGATGCAGACATCCGAAATGCCCCCCGACATCTCGCTTCCAATAGCGATGCCTCCTCCGCTTTCATATCTGCAGTCAAAAATCTTGATATGCTCTGTGGGGCGCCCTATCCGGTTCCCTTCCGGGTTCTTCCCCGATTTTATGGCTATTCCGTCATCTCCGGTCTCAAACACTGTGTCAAACACCGTACAATTGGTTGATGAATCGGGATCCCATCCATCGCCATTCCAGACTCCCCGGGAATAAATCCTGCATCCGTTCGTCACAACCTGATCCGAATAGACCATATGCACGTTCCAGCTTGGCGCATTCTTCAGCAAGAGGCCTGATATCCATATGTTCTGGCAGTTGCTTATGTTGATGAGCCTGCCCCTGGCTCTGCCCGGTATGGTATTTTCGTTCTCATAGTCACCGATCTTATCCCCCAGCGTCTCAATATATTCTTTCAGCCGTTTCCTTTCCCTGTCCATCATATCCTCTGCCAGCCTCTGTCCTCCTCCTTCAATGGTTCCCTGTCCACGGATAAGAACATTTCTGCAATTATAGGTTTCCCTATGATTCAACTCTCCCAGATTCAAAAGGCTGCTATAGCACTCCCTCTCAATCCCCTCAAACCGGCTGGCAATACGGGGCAGATAGTCTTCCGCTTTCTCACTGCCCTTCAATACCGCCCCGTCCGCCAGATACAGCTCCATATCACTGTGCAGACGCAAGGCCCCTGTCAAGTACACCCCCTGCGGCAGATACACCGCATCCTCCGCGCCGCAGTCATTGATTGCAGCCTGCAGTGCGGCGGTGTCCATGGTTTCCCCATCCCCTGCTGCCCAATAAGGCGCTGCCGTCACGTCCAGCAACTGTTTCCTGCGCCCTGTCCTGACTTCTGTCTCCAGGCGCAGCGGCTCAATCCGAATCCTGTATAAGGTATCCGGCTGCAGGTTCCTGACAGTGGCATGAGTCTTCTCCACCCTGCATATTTCTTCTCCATTCACAATGACGCCATATGCTTCCGGCGCTTCCCCCACCTTCTCCCACCATACTGTAATCTCCGCATCTGTAGAACGGCTATAGAGCTGCATCTTGTTTTCCTCCCTGCTTTTCCTTGTCATGTTTATCGGAATTCCGCTGTCACCTTTACAAAATTCAGGCTGCAGGCCCTGCCCTGTTCATACCGCGGCGCCCTTTCCAGATAGATCTCGTCCTCTTCCAGTAATGGCTCCACCTCTATCCGAAGCTTTTCGGGAAATCCGAAGTACCGCAGGCTGACAGGCACCTCTTCCCCGGTATAAAAATGGTCTTCTATCTTCTCCTCCCCCTGAAATACCGTAAGACTGTTTCCCTCGTAAGAAATCCACAGGATGCAGTCCCTGTCCTCCCTGCATCCGGCTTCCGGATACAGGATCTCCACATCCCAGGTCGCCCTGCCGGACGCTGCCTGAACACCCTGTCCCACAGAGACAGCAGGAGGTGTCACTGACAGATTTCTTTCATATGTGGCAAACCTGCCCTCCAGCCCTGTCTCCCGGAAATCCTCCGGCACCTCTTCCCTCCGCAGCGGCGGGAAAGCCTTTATCCAGGTACAGGCGCCGCCCGTTACTTTCATTTTCCCGTCCTGCACCCACACAAAATTCTCGGCCAATATCAGATATTCTCTGGACAGTCCTATCTTCCACGCCTGCAGCGCCTCCTCACGGGAAAGGTACAGGACATCCGCCGCTTCTCCGTCTTTCCAGGAAAAACAGGGATTGCCTTTTCCGTAAAACACCCAGGCATCGTCTTCCGCTCCATGCAGGCGGCACAGCGGAGTAGCCAGGGCGCTGTCCAACACTGTCTCCCCCAGCCTCATGCGGTATGGGAAAAAGCCATACTCTCCGTTGCCGATGTCCGTCCCGGGGAAAAGGATATCCCCATCTGCGGCCTTGCCCTGAAGCACCACGCCCGGATGCTCTTTCATTTCCCTCCCCCGCTGATAATTGTTATAGAATACGTATCCACGGTAACCATCGTGCCTGCAGGATACCCTTAAGCCATCCGTATCCTCCGGGTCTGCATGGGCGTCCGGAATTTCTGTCCTTAAGGCTGCAAAGTCCTCTCCGAAGTCCTGGACGAAAAGAGCCAGGAGTTTTATTTCCCGGCAGGCATCGGAAATCGTCCCATACTGGCGGATTGGCGCATAGAAATCATAGTTGATCTCCGGCAGCTCGCAGAAATCTCCCACAGCCCTGGTCTCCTGCAGGGTGGAAAGCCGCCCTTTGGGGTTGCTTCCCCCATGGTACATATAATATCCCAGAAGAGCCACGCCGCTTCCCAGCTTTACCAGGGACATGGCTCCGATGTCCCTGCCGCTTACCACCGGACGCCTGTGGGCAGTCACCTGCACGCCGCCCCCCAGCTCCGCCGTCAGGTAGGGAAACCTTGTCTCGTCAAAAGTAAGCTGCTGCTCTGTGTGATAGTCGCTTCCAATCCCGGTGTCGTTTCGGATATCGGTAAACACATAGTTCTCGTTGGCCGGAAGAGGCGCCGTCCCAGGGCTCCAGGGAGCGTCACAGTAGCCGCCCATGACAGGCAGGAGATCCCCGATACAGGCCCCTCCCCAGCCGGTGGCCGTATAATAGGGAACCCGGAACCCGTTTTCCTTTGCCAGCGCCGTCAGGCTGCGCATATGGGCCTCCCCCTCCGCTCCCTGCAGCCCGCCGCAGTGTCCGCATTTTATCACGCCCAGACTCTCTCCGCACATCAGGATAGCTTTCCTCATCTACAGATTTACCGCACAAGCTCCCTCCACACATCGGGGCCGATTTCCTGTTCCGGAGCAAACTCCGCCGACTCCATGTAACGGTAAATGGCCGCCAGCAGCGTCCGCGCCTCCGGATACATCTGCAGATCCTGCAGCCCCATGGAGGAAAACAACAGTCTCCCCCTGCCACAGCGGCATTCCAGAAGCTGCGCCATTGGGCGCAGGTATGCATAGCTGTCCATTTCCGCTACAATCGCCTGATAGCGTTTCGGCAGAATCACAGCCCTTTGGGACGCCATAGGCCACCACTGCCAGTTGGTATGGAACTGTGTGGGGAACTCCCTGAAAACCGGGTGTCCAGCATCAATCAACTGCCCCATGGCGCCTTCCTGCCCCTGGAACGTGCCTACGGACCAGAAGTCTGTGGAAAACTGTGCCTGTATAGATTCGGGCAGGGCTTCCTTTGTTGAGGGCGGCGCCAGATACACTGTCCCCCCCGCCTCCAATACGGCTTCCGCTTTTTGGTCCATACGAGCCGTTTCATATACGCTTTCAGGGCACACAGGGCTTACCGGCGGATAAACCCAGACAGGATAACGGTTGACCGCCTCTCCCAGAGCCACCACCAGCTCCAGCTGTGTGGGAGCCTGGATTTTATTCAGGGAAAACGAGAACCTGCCCACACTGGTCAGCTTTCCGCAGGGGCAGGTCACTTTCCTGCTGTCACTTTCCGCTGCATCACCCCTGCTCATTTTTCCCGTTTCTATTCCCGGCAGGACCTCTTCCCCCGGCCGCATTTCTGTCCTCTCAAGGGCGATGCCCGGCTCCTGCAGCGTGCATCTCACCCTCCCCTCCAGGGGAGCTCTCCCATAATTCGCCACCTTTACTTCCACTTCCAGAATCTCCGTATTTTCAAAGGTATATTTAGGCAGCAGCGCCAGCGGCAGCTTATCCGTGAAAAACTCCCTGAACCTTTCCGGCCTGGCAAAGGGGTAGGGTTTCGGTTTCAGATGGGAATTCAGCATCCCCACCAAAGCCGTGCCCTGCCCGGGAAAGTCCTGCAGTCCCAAAAGGGAAAGCCCGGACATATCCTCCGTGCGCAAGACCGCCTCAACCTCTTCCCGGTAGCACAGCCTCGCCAGTTCTCCTGTGGCCTCCACATACCTTTTCCATACAGGGGCAAGCCCCTTTTCTTCCACACGCTCCTGTACATGGCGCAGATTGGCAGGGTCAGTTACCCCATGGAAATCCGCCAATTCGTCAAAATCGGGAAGCACCTCATACTGTCCTACTTCAAACCCGAACACAGGCCCCCGATAGCTTTCCCTTAAGCTTCGCATCACGCCGCCATAGTTTGCCATGGCACCAGGATAGTTCCCGTTCAGATACCCTTTCATATTAGCGAAAGATGCCCTTAATTCTTTCTCATAATAGTTGGAAGCCGTATAAAAATCACTGTTCCCGTCACAGCCTGCAGCCCCATAATGGACATTGGAGCCGTTGGCATACAGCCTGGTGGAATCCATCCTGCGAGCCGTCTCCAGCAATTCTTTCATATGGCCATGCCCCTTTTGCGATGCATGGAGTTCATTTCCCAGGGTCAGCATGACAAAGGAGGGATGGTTGGCCAGCATCCTCAGAATCCCTGTGAGCTCTGCCCGGTAATACGCAGCGCTTTCCTCTGTCTCAAAAGCATCCCTCGGATTCCAGTGGGACAATTCCGGCTGCATCAGCATCCCCAGCCTGTCTGCCGCCAGAAAGGCAGCCTCCGGGGGACAGTGGGAATGGAAACGCACACAGTTGACGCCATAGGATTGGTAGGTGGTCAGGATTTCCATCCATTCGTCCACAGACATGGGGCAATACCCGGTTTCCGGATAGACGGCACAGTTTGTCTCACTGCGCAGGAAAATCCGTCTGCCGTTCAATGTCAGCCTTCCCTGGCTGTCTGTACCAAAATCCCTGACGCCGAAAGTTACGCTCTTCTCCGAGCGGAAAGGCTTCCTTTCGTTTTTCCCTGAAAAAGAAGCTCCCTCCAGGCTCACCGTCAGTCCATACAGATTCCCCTCAAACTCGTCCCAGCGTTTCAGGTGATCTGCCGCCAGCCGTCCTCCCAGCATGACTTCCATGTCCCCGGCTTCCCCATATGCTTCCATTGACCCAGCCGATGCCAGGGCTTCGGAACGAACTGTAATATTACCTTTCCAATGCCTGTTGGCAGATATGCGGATTATCACTTTCAACCCGCTTCCCACCGGATATACGCTTACCCTCTCGATAAATACCGGTTCCTCCACCCTCATGCGCAGATAACCCAACACGCCATTCCAGTTGGTCTGGGTCTCGTCCGTAGCTGCGGAAGAATAGAGAATGTCATCATGGGGCAGTCCCTGATAACTGTTGTCCGACATCAGGACAATCGTATGCTCTGTGCCCCTGCCCTCTTTGGGGGATAGGAGATCCGTCACTTCAAATACATGGGGCGTACTGACAGACGGTTCCCTGAAATCAGGAACCTCCTGTCCGTCCACCCATAGCTGCAGGCATCTGGCCCGCTCTGCCTCCAAAAAGACTCTTTTCCCCCGGGGCGCTTCAAAAGAACTTTTTCTGGACAGTTCGGCCACTCCCTCGTAAGTATGCTTTCTGGTAAGGCGGGTCAGGATAACCCTTTCCCCCATAAGGCCCTGCTGATTGCCCAGGGCAGAGTCCGGATGCCATTGGTTGCACCCATTATCCGTTGCGCCGATTCCGTTTTCGTCCAGAGTCCCCGGAAGCGTTACGGGGTATAGCTGCCCGTCTCCTATATCTGCCTGCCACTTTCCTTCCAAAGAATATTCCAATTTATATTGCCTCCCTATTATCATGGTTTTGTCCAGTACTTTCACATGTCCTTTCATATGACAGCTGTAAAATCTGAGGAGCCGTTTATCCGTTGTCTGCCATCAGGCTCCGGTACACCCTGCACATCATATGAGAGGGCTCTATTTTTACGGCCTCCCCCAGATACCCGGCCGCTTTCCCCTCATCCCCCAGCCCCATGTTCCCCAGGGCCATCAGATAATAGCAGTGTGCGCGGTTCCGCAGAGTGTAGTCCTCATCAAAAATCAGGAACTCCGGCAGGGAGACTGCGAAATACTGAATCTTCACCTGGTCTTCCAGATGCCTCTCACCGTAATCGATCAGACGGTAGAATCTGGCTTTTGCCTCCCGCACCCTGCCCAGTTTCAGGTAAGACAGTCCCTGGTAGAGAATCATATCGGCAGGCTGGTCATTGTAGTACATTGCTCCCGCAGGCTCATCGGTGCCCAAAACGGCATTTTCAAAGCATTCTTTCGCTTCCTCTTCCCTGCCCTGGCCCTCCAGCGCAAGGCCTAGATGGTAGTAGAGATGATTGTCTTTCGTCCCCTCCAGTTTCCCTTCTCCCAGATTTTCAGGATAGGCGAAGGCCCCCCGCAGCAGTTCTTCGGCCTTTTTGTAATCCTTTTCCCTAAGCGCCGCCTGGGCCAGGCCTAAGAGCGCCAGCGTGTACTGGGTTGTAATCTTCCCTTCGCCGCCCTCCCAGGGATGGAACTTATGGCCCATGATGCGGTCGTAGGCTTTTTTATGGTTCCCTGTCAGGTTCACGAGAGTAATATATTCAATATACAGGTCATCTCTTTCTTCCAGGAGTTCTGTATGGGCTTCATAATCCGCCAGACGTTCCTCGAAGCTCCACCCCAGCTTTTTATGGAGCTGATCCAGTTCCAGGAAGATGCGCACATCTGTAGGATTCAGGGCAAAGGCTTTCTCCAGTTCCTGCTTTGCTTTCTCCGGTTCTTTCCGTTTGTTATAATAAGCCAGCGCCAGGTTACGGTGTACCGTAGGGAAAGCGTCATCTGTCCGGGCCGACATCTCCCACAGATTTACCGACTCCTGCCACTGAAGCTTGTCATAGTACAGGCAGCCCAGGTAGTAGGGCGCTTTTGCATGGCACCCTCTCCGGATGGCAAAGTACAAGACCGAGATGTCTTCCGGTTTGTTGGGGAAACAGTAGTCGGGCCTGCACTCTTCCGCCTTGACCAGCAGATTGGCAATCGTGCTTTCTGTCCCCTCCGGCTGCATGCCAGCTGCCTCCGATTGGACGCAGCCTGCCCTCTGATTCCCAGCCTGCATACCGTTTTTCTCCCTTTTCCGGCTTTCTTTCAGCGACAGATAGTATGCTTTATAATAGAAGAGCATCGGCCACTCTTTCGTACAGCTGTCCAGCAGCGTGACCGCCTCCCCATAAGCGCCCCATTCCGCATAATCCCTTGCCGCCATCAGGTAATTCTCAGCGAAATCCCGCATCAGGCTGTTCAGTGCCTGCCGCTTTTCTCCTTTTTCGTCGCCCTCCAGAAGAATGCGCTCATTGCCGGAGACGAAGTCAAAGCAATCCAGCTTCAGATTGTCCTGCACCTGAGCCAGGGCCTCCTGCGTCCTTCCCATCCTGCGCAGCAGATACGCTTTCAGCCCCCTGGCTTTCACATTATGGGCATTCTTCACAAGGGAACGTTCCACATGCTCCAGGGCGCGCTTTGTCCGCCCATGCCTTGCATCGATGGCCGCAAGGTAGTAGAAGCCCTTCTCCTGCTGCTCGCTGCTCCATGTGGCTTTATAAAAGGCATCATATCCTTCATCATCCTTTCCCTGATAGAGCAGGCACAGCCCCAGCAGATAATAAGTCTCGCTGTGGTAGGGGTTCGGATTCCGCTCTGTAAGCCGCTCCAGGGCTTTCTCCAGGAACTTCTGCGCCCTTTCAAAGCATCCCCTGCGCATCAGCAGCAGGCCGTAGGCATTGTTGATGCGGATGTCGCCGGGATCCCGCTTCAGCCCTTCCAGGTAATAAGGATCCGGCAGATAAGTGGCATGACGGTACTGCTCGATGTGCTGTCCTGTCAGGTACAGTTCCTCACAGGTCTGAATCTCCGCAGGCTCCTTTGCCGCCCTGGCGGGCTTTGGCAGTTTGGGAATCTCAGGCGCTTCCGGGCGGTATTCCACCAGGCATTCCCCCTCTGCGCTGTAGACCGCAAGGCGCAGTTCCTCCTCCCTTACCCCAGGGCATGATTCCGTCTCCGACAGTTCCGCTCCCGCCGCAGGGTTCTCCTGCCCTATCCGTAGGCATGGCACTTTGGCTTCATATACTGCAACCGGGCTCATGTCAGCCCTCTCCTCCAGAACCAACTGCCCGGCTGCCCACAGCTTCACCACCGCCCCTTTCCGGACGCTTGTGGCGTATGCCTTTACTTCTGCCAACCTCCCGTCATAGGACAGGCTAACCGCCGCCTCTGTAGTGGCATTCTTCACCTGTCCCACGCCCTTATAGGGCATGAAGTACTGGCGGAACACTTTCTCCTCGAAAGGCTTCAGCCATGTGAAGTCCGGCTGGTTGTCTGTAAATACCCCCGTCATCAGCTCCACATAAGGGCCGTCCTCGTCCGTCAGATTCCTGTCCCATGCTTTCCCGAAGTCCCCGCATCCCCATGTCCACTGCTTCTTGCCGGGGGAGACATGGTGATCCGCCACATGCAGGATACCGGCCCCCACGCCGTAGTCATATCCGCCTACAAAGTCATATTTGGACTTTTCCGCCATGTAAGAAGTGGGAACCGGGATATTCTTATAGCGGGAAATATCCACGCCATCGCTGTAGTCATTTTTGTAATAGACGCCGGTGGCGATGGGAAACCGGGACACGTCCCTCTTGCCGTGATCCATCACCGCATGGACATCCGGCGGGAAGACGGACTGGGTATTCTCGTTCACCGGGACTGCCGGATTCGCCCACCACAGAAAAGTCTGGGGCATTGCCGTCCGGTTGTAGAGCTGCCCGGTAATCTCAATGTATGCCCTGCCCGGATACAGGCTGATCTTCGTAATTCCTTTCGTGCCGTACATCTGGTCCACGTCATGCAGGAGCACTGATACGCTGCCGTCCTCCTTTTCGTCCAGCACATAGTCCACAGGCAGATAGGTGGTAGGCCTGTGGTGCTGAGGCCAGTTGAACTCGATGCCGCCGGAGATCCAGGGGCCGGTGAGTCCTACCAGGGCAGGTTTTATCACATGGTTATAGTATACAAAATCGTAACCGTTTGTCTTGTCATAAGCCCTCTGGATGCGCCCACCCAAAGCGGGAAGCACCATCACTTTCAGGTATTCGTTTTCCAGGAAGACCGCCTCATACTCCTTGTCTGCTTTCGTATCGCTGATCTTTTCGATGGTAGGATAGGGATATACCTTTCCCGTGCTCCCCTGGTAGACCCGCTTGTCCAGGAAGATGGGGTTCTTCTCTGCCTCTCCGATCTCGTAGGTGGGAATCATGACTTTCTCGGCCCAAATTGCTGCATTATTCATTTTTGCTTTCCTCCGTCCTTGGTTTTTTTCAGATTGCATCTATTTTACTGCAGACAATTAAGCCTCTCAATAGGATAAATTGTTGTCTTATTTAGTTTTTTTGCTCTTGTTTATTCCTATGTTTGATGCTACAATATGTCCATATTCTCGGCCGGAAGTGGCCGGATGGCCATCTTACCATGTGCGGTGCTGTGCACATGGTACAATGTTGACACGAAACCCGCAGGAGGCAGAAAGCAGCCATGCACTCACAGGAGAACTTTATTACATCAGATTCCAAATATTATATCTATTCCCCCAGCAGAAACGCCCTGGAGATGTTCCTGTACCCATTACAGTGCGGGCATTTCACCTATCTGCCCGGATACCGTCTTTCCCGAGAGTCCTTTGACAGTTTCCTGCTGATGTATGTCAGGAAAGGGGCACTGTGCCTGGAAACGGACGGACAGATTCTGAATGCCGGAAAAGGGCAGCTGGTTCTTCTGGACTGCTACACGCGCCATTCTTACTCCACAGACACCGGTTGGGACTGCATATGGTGCCATTTTGACGGCATTACTGCCAGGCATTGGTATAGTAATATTGTCAGCCGTGTAGGCAATGTCTTTACCGTCCCCGACCCTCTGCCGATTATCAGCAAGCTGACCTCCATCTACGACATTTTTGACTCCGGGAGTCTTGTCCGGGAACCGCTGCTGTCAAAATACCTGACAGATATCCTGACCGCCATCCTGCTCTATGCTCCCTCTGATGAGAAGACAAACGCCCATATCGGCATCGTGGAGAAAATTACCGCCTATATCAGTGAGCATAGTACGGAAAATCTCTCTGTCAGCCAGCTTGCGTCCCTGGCCGGCCTAAGCGATTACCATTTCATCCGGATTTTCAAGAAGCATACCGGCTTTACGCCCCATGAATACCTTTTGAATACCCGGATGAACCTGGCGCGCTATCTGCTCAAGAACTCGGAAAAACCGGTGAAAGATATCTGCTATTCCACCGGCTTTTCCTGTGAAAGCGTATTCTGCAGCGCTTTTAAAAGAATAGAGGGAATGACGCCTGCGCAGTACCGGGAGCATGGATAATTTCTGCAAAGGCGCGCTGTCTGCCGCGTCATCTTTGCCATTCCATATCCATGGGCGGCTGTTTCTCCCGGATGGAACAATATTATAACTCAAATACCGGCCTTGGCTGCCTCGGCGCACATGATGAGAAAAGCGCCTACCGGCAGACAGCCTCCAAAAGCTCCAGCCTCATTGCGCCTGACTATGCAGAATACTTATTTGTAGTCATACGGTTTCGTCTTTCCGGGAATCATGCTGCCATACGCTGCTTTCCACGCACTGCCTTTCTGCCATACCAGAGATTCTCTCCCTGCTCCATCTCAAAGGAAAAACACCCTCTTGACCTCAGCTCAGAATCAGTGTAAAGTGAAAGCCAGCAATACACAGATGATTCATCCAGAAAGGATATGAATGCCATGGATACAAAGGAATCCTCGCAGCTCTTCCCCGAAAAACTGATAGAAGCCCTGGACCAGGAGACAATCCAGGCTTTCCAGCGGCTCAACGCCACCTCCAGGGACCTGATGTCCTGCTACCGCTGTGCCATCATGGAGATCGAGACAAAGTTCCGCGTCCTGAACGAGCGTTTCTCCCTGCACCATGACCGCAACCCCATTGATGCCATCCAGAACCGCCTGAAGTCCCCGGCCAGCATCCTGGACAAGATGGTGCGCAAGAACCTGCCCTTTACGCTGGAAGCCATCGCGGAGAATATCTTCGACATCGCCGGCGTCCGAGTGATCTGTTCTTTCATAGACGACATCTATATGCTGGCGGACTGCCTCCTGCAGCAGGACGACATCCGATTGATCCGGCGCAAGGACTATATCGAGAATCCCAAGCCCAACGGCTACCGCAGCCTCCATCTCATCGTGGAGGTCCCCATCTTCCTGCAGGACGAAAAGCGGCTCATGAAAGTGGAGGTGCAGCTGCGCACCATCGCCATGGAATTCTGGGCGAACCTGGAACACCAGCTGCGCTATAAAAAGGACCTGCCGCCGGAGGTCATCGCAAAGACAGAAGCCCAGCTCTACGAATGCGCAAAGCTGAGCTCCGTCCTGGACACCCATATGCAGGATATCAAAGATACGATTGAACGCCATTCTTAGGGCCGGGGGCCTGTACTGGGCAGCAAAAAACCCCGCATGAATCGGGGTTTTTCAGAGGCGCAGACCGGATTTGAACCGGTGCATCAGGGTGTTGCAGACCCACGCCTTTCCACTTGGCTACTGCGCCTTATTCTTATAATATGTTACTGCTTTCAGAAAAATGACTCCAACGGGAATCGAACCCGTGTTACCGCCGTGAAAGGGCGATGTCTTAACCGCTTGACCATGGAGCCGTATGAGCCATGCCTTTCCAGCCAGATCGATAGTTTCGAGCCACCCTTTACCCGATGACCCGAAACTTATAATACCATAATTGCACCTGTTTGGCAAGAGGGAATTTTATATTTTTCTGGTATATATTCTCCTCGTCTGCCTGAAGCAGGTATATCACGCTCAGCCCGTCACAGACATAACGCAGATTGTCCTGGCTCCCGCTTGCCTGTCCGGAGGAATGATTTCTGCAGCGCGTCCGGAGCCTGCTCCAAATCCATCAGAAAAAAGTGGTACATGCCATCCTCAAAATCAATGGCAGCGCAGTTTTCCGGCACATATTCAGCGGACAGTGCATGGAGCTGCCGTTATAAAATCATCTAAGGATGAATATTCCTTTTGGGAAGCCACAACAAGCAAAATATCCTGCTCCGAAGCACTTATATTAAAACACTTATTTCCAAAATCAAATGCAATCATTCCATCAGTCCTCCTTGTTCAGATTTATCGGTGTCATACTTTACCCACCCCGCGGAAGTAAATTCCCGTCTCCACTGGACGTCTTTCTGCCGGATGTCTTCCAGGTTCCCCGCCAGGACATCTATGGTCATGGCGCGGATCTGCAGTCCGGCATTCCGGTAGCTCTCACAGATGTCCTCCTCGCCCGGCCTGTCCCCAAATACGTCCGTGGCGAGGATGCTGCCTGCCGCACAGGCATCGCGGAGATCTCCCCTCAGAAATACGCCGGATTCAGGAAAAGCGTCACCAGGCAGGCGATCTCCCCCTCTGCGTCCAGCCCCCAATAGCCGCTGTAGATGCCGTCCCCCATGCCGCTGGAAAACAGGACTGTCCTTAAGCCGCTCCCCGGCAGCCGCCACTCCAGAAAGCTC
>CATKYJ010000066.1 GCA_949840885.1 uncultured Acetatifactor sp. | reverse complement strand
AAAAGAACGGCCTGGTATCCCGGATTCAGTTTATCGGTTATTTCAGGGGAGGCGGATATGAGGCCGTGATCTGTTATCTCTGTCCCATATATGCCATACAGTACGGCATCTTAGGGGTGCCGGGCCACATCTGCCAGGGAAAGCGCTTCCAAAGGATGCATGAAGACTGGGGTGTGATCGAATGCGGTGGGGAGGCGGTAGATGCCGCCATGTTGGAACGTATCAACAGAAAATTTGACGATATTCTGGTTTTCCTGGCCGACGGCATGCTGCCGGAGTGGCAGAAAATCGACAGCCTGGAGACCTACTTTGCAAAAGAGCGCCGGGATTATCTGAAA
The DNA here is from genome assembly GCA_949840885.1 of uncultured Acetatifactor sp. GTDB lineage: Bacteria > Bacillota > Clostridia > Lachnospirales > Lachnospiraceae > Acetatifactor. The sequence continues at coordinate 16,539 of CATKYJ010000066.1, read as the reverse complement.
GCCACAGAGAAAGGCCACAACGATCCGAGAACTGGCCGGCCTATGTGGAATCTGGATATGGAGGGAAAACCGGACCCCTGGAGAGCGGATGACTATCTGTTTGGCGTATGGGATCTGCTCACCGGAAAGGAGGCGGAAGGATATGCGCGTCTTGACGAATGCGTGAAATATAATTCCGATTATATGAAAGACCACCTGAAAGAGTTCCCCAATGCCTGCAATGATCCGAGAGACCCCATGGCGGTAATGTACCGTAATGCACAGCTCTTTCTGGAAACAAAGGAGATTCCAGACGCGCAGAAACGCCAGGACGCAATCCGGGAGACCTATGAGGAAGTATGCCGGTTCATGCGGTACTACCACGGCCTGGCTAAAAAGACGGAAAGGCTTGCCATACTATGATTACGCCCTTTTAAATAAAACGCTGACTTACAATCTGCTCTCCGAGGGCTGCGATACCGCGTCGGACTCGAATGCCGATACTGCCGCAGGGTTGCTGGCCCGGACGGAATACGACCTGGTGCTTCTGGATATCAATCTGCCGGACGGCAGCGGGATTTCGCTGCTTTAAAATCAGCCGTCAGCAGAGGGAGAGTGAGCTGCAATTGTCTCGTCTATCCTCTGCTTTACCAGCGCGGCGATCTCCACAGTTTTCATATCTTTATATTCCTCAAAGGGAATGGGTTTTAAATAGATGACTTTTACCGTTACTTTCCGGATGCTGTTCTTATCAAAAGGAATAAACGCATTCATCAGGGCAACGGGAACAATGGGGCACTGGGCCTTGTAGGCGCTTTTAAAGCTTCCGCCTTTAAAGGCGCCGGTCTTGTTGCCCTGCTTTCCCCGGGTTCCCTCTGCGAAGATCAAAAAGTTCCTGCCGTTTTTCACGTCCTGGGCTACCTGCTGAATCACACCCATTGACTGGCGCAGATTGTCCCGGTCGATCTCATAAGCGCCCATAATCTTAAACACCTGCTTTAACAGCGGCACGGAGGAGACCTCCTTTTTATTCACAACGGAAAAAAAGCGGGGACAGCTTTCGATCAGGGCCAATACGTCGAACATTCCCTGGTGATTGGGGAAAAACATAAAGGATTCCGATTCCGGTATATTTTCTTCCTGCCAGGACTCGATGGTTACCCGGCCTCCCTTGTTGGCGTGGGTGGTGATCTTCTGCAGCAGCTTCCAGCGTTTCTGCTCACTGTAGGCTTCCGGATTCTTCGCCGTGTGACAGAGCTGCCACCACCAGTAGGGTACAAAGGGGAGATTATAGAGTACCATTAAAACGATTCTTAACATTTCTGCTCCTATCTGCCCCCTTTGATGAGTTTTTAAGTTTTGTATGGGGCATCTTTCTCTCTATCATTTTAACTGAAAAGATCTTAGATTTCAATTTAAAATTATGCAGAAACCAGACAGGGCATTGAACTGTTACTATCTTTACAAGCTTGTTCACGGCTTCGCCGCTCACAGCGACATGATGCACACATACAATAGAATTCAAAAGCAGAATTCTATTGTATGGCGCCTGCGTTCTCGTAATTTTCGTGCAAAATGCGCAGGAAAACATTTCGCGGAACTGCTGGTGAACAGAAACTTTTCAAGCGGCACTCCGACACTCCGACCTCTATGAAAAAGTTATCATTTACGAATGAGCGATAATGTGATATACTGTTGAAGAGATGATAACCGATTATCATACGGGGGATAAAGCACAGGAAAGGGAGTGAGGAAATGGCGACATTAAAGGATGTGGCGAGAGAGGCGGGGCTTACGGTAGGTACGGTGTCCAGGGTGCTGAACAACAGGGGCTATATCAGCGACAAGGCACGGGAGAAAGTGGATGCGGCAATGAAGAAGCTGCATTACCAGCCCAATGAGGTGGCGCGTTCCCTGTCCAAGAGCAGCAGCAATACCATCGGGCTCATTGTGCCCCATATCCGGCACCCGTATTTTATGGAGATAATCAGCCGGCTGGAATATGAGGCCTATCAAAAGGGGTACAGGATACTGCTGTGCAATTCCAGAAACGTACAGGAGAAAGAAAAGGAATATATCGATATCTGTACCAGCAACAAGGTGGCGGGGATCATATTGTGCAGCGGTACCGTGCCTGTGGAAGTGTTCGACAAGATCGGAATCCCGGTGGTCACCATTGAGCGGTTTCTGGACAATGGCATGGCAGCGGTGGAATGCGACAACAGACAGGGCGGCGTGCTGGCAGCGGAAAAACTCATTGCCTGCGGCTGCAGGCATCTGCTCCATGTGGGAAATATCGGAGGCGTCTTTATGCCTGCGGATATGCGCACAGAGGGGTTTCGAGAGGTTTGTGAAAGGGAGCATGTCCCCTTTGAGGAGCTGCTCACGGAGGAAATTCAGTACGACAGCATGATGTACGGCGATATGATAGAGAAAGCTCTGTTGAAATATCCCAAGACGGACGGACTGTTCGTCAACAGTGACGTGATCGCGGCCCAAACCCTGCAGACTTGCAGAAAGCTTCATATCAGCGTGCCTGAGCAGCTGAAAGTCATAGGGTTTGACGATGTTTTCCTGGCCACGCTTACTACGCCCCAGCTTACCACCATCCATCAGCCTATTAAGGAAATGGCAGAGATCGCTATGAATCTTATGCATGATTCGGTTTCCGGCAAGGTGGTTCCCAAACGGACTGTACTGCCTGTAAGGCTGGTGGAGCGGGAGACTACATAGAGATCTTAGACCCTTGAAATGGATCTGCAAAAGAAAGAGCCCTGTGTTCCGGGAGGAACAGGGGCTCTTTCTTTTGTGACAAAGGAATGTTTGTCCCAGTAGGGGCATAAATATAAAAAAGATACCCTATGTGCCGGGCAAAGGTCCATAAAAATGTCGAAGTAGACGATAAAGCCCCGGATGACGGGAGTTCCGGCCTTGGTTTTCAGGGGAAATATTCTGCCGCAGGGACGGTAAAAAAGGAAATTGTCCATCGCATAGTAAATAAATATGACAAAGGGTTATCATATTTTATAGACTTAGTAAAATCAATGAAATATAGTAAAAATATACAAAAAACAGGGTAAAAATCATCGAAGAAAGCCCTTGTTTTTTACTATTATGACGAAAAATATGTTAACCGGTTGACATATTAAAAGACCTGTGCTATGCTCATACCATGAAAAACGGAACACCGCTTGACAGAAAGTCAGGCGGAAACAGTTCAAAATCATGAAAAAGGCGCAGGGCGCCATAATAAGGAGGAAATGCAACATGAAAAAGAAACTACTTGCAATGATGCTGGCCACAGCAATGACTCTTTCCCTTGCAGCATGCGGCGGAGACAGCGGCTCTTCAGGAGACGGGGGGGTATCCATCACGATCTTTAACTCCAAGGTAGAGGTGCAGGAGCAATTTGAGAACATGGCTGAAGAGTACAGCAAGGCAAAGGGCGTCAATGTGGAAATCTACTATTCCGGCGATACGGTAGCAGCACACATGGCCACAAAGTATTCCGCAAATGACCCCTACACCATCTCCATGGTGGACGCAAAGGATATCTATTCCCTGGCAGAGGAGCATGCCGCCGACTTAAGCAATGAGAAGTGGGTGGAGAACACCGATTACGCCATCTCCGTAGGCGGCAAGGTGGTAGGCTTCCCGGTATGTGTGGAAGCGAGAGGCGTGATCTACAATGCGGAAGCCATCGAGGGCATCACCGGCAAGGAATTCAATCCGGACGACTACAAGACGCTGGATGCATTCCAGGGGCTGCTGGATGAGCTGGTGGCAGGCGGAATGGCCGCACCCACGGGCATCATGAAAGAGGATTGGTCCCTGGGCGCACATTTCCTGGGCGAGGTCTATGAGGAACAGCCGGATGTAGAAGCTTACATCAGCGCGCTCCACGCAGGCACCGGCGACCTGGCAGGCAATGCAAAGTGGAATGCCAAGATGGACACCTTTGACGTTCTGAAGAAATATAATTATGCGGCAAGTTCCCCTGTGGCCGCGGAGCGCGAGGTGACGGAACAGAAGCTGGCCGAGGGAGAGATCGCTTTCATGTTCGGCGGCAACTGGGACTGGTCCGTGATCAATGCCTATGATTATTCCGAGAAGATGGGCATGATGCCCGTTCCCCAGAATACGGACGACGGCGCCAACGAGAAGCTGGTAGGCGGCGGCTCCAAGTACATGTTCATCGATTCCTCCGAGAATACCTCCGAGGAGCAGAGACAGGCAGCTAAGGATTTCTTAAACTGGATCGTGTTCGAGGCGGACGGTAACGCATTCCTCACCGAGAAGTGCGCGCTTGTTCCCGCATTCAGCAATATCAATGCCGACGCTCTGGATCCTTTGTCCGCTTCCGTAAAGAAATACGCGGATGCCGGAAAGCTCATTGACAACTACAACTACTTCCCGGACGACCATCTGTCCAAGTGCGGCGGCTTATTCCAGAAATATCTGGCAGATGAAGTAGACAGGGCAGGATTTGCGGCTGAGATTGAGGACTATTGGAAAAATACAGCGCCTGTTGAGCACTAACATAGAAACTATGACATCATGACTTCCGCGGGCGCAGGCAGGCTGTGCATCGGGTCCGGGCCCGCGGAAACAAGGAAGGGATCAAGACTATGAATACAAATACCATGTCCTATAAATTAAAGCAATTCATGATGTTTGCCGGGGTGACGACTTTTATATTCGCTGCTGTCGTCATTGTTCCCTTTATTTACGGCTTTTACCTGACCTTTACCAGCTGGGACGGCGTATCCGCCCAGAAGCCCTTTGTGGGACTTTCGAACTACCTATCGGCCTTTGGGGACGGAGCTTACTGGCAGGCTCTGGGCAGGACTGTCATCTACTCTGCCATCGCAGTGATCCTGGTGAACGTAGTGGCCTTTATATTGGCATTCCTTGTGACCAGCGGCGTCAAGGGCCAGAACTTCTTCCGGGCAGGCTTCTTTATCCCGAACCTCATCGGCGGCATCGTGCTTGGTTACATATGGAAATTCGTGTTTAACCGCGCTTTCGTGGCTCTGGGCAATGCCCTTTCCGTCGGCGCCCTGTCCACCTCCTGGCTGGCCACCACAAACGGCGCCATGCTCTGTCTGATCATCGTGTCCGTTTGGCAGTACGCAGGATATATGATGTTAATCTATGTGGCAGGTTTCATGAGCGTATCCGCCGATGTGCTGGAGGCCGCAAGGATCGACGGATGTACCAATACCCAGTCTATCATAAAGATCTCCATTCCCCTGATGGTATCGTCCTTTGTACAGTGTCTGTTCCTGACCATCACCAGATGCTTCATGGTGTACGATGTGAACCTGTCCCTGACAAACGGCGAGCCCTTTAACAGCTCGGTTATGGCAGCCATGCATGTGTATAACCAGGCGTTTACATACAAAAATTACGGTACCGGCCAGGCCGAAGCATTGATCCTGTTCATTGTATGCGCAGTGGTAGGCGTGCTTCAGGTAAGCATTGGTAAGAAAGCGGAGGTGTCAGCATAATGGATGATTTAAATGAAAGAGCAGCCAGAAACCGAAAAATCAAACATGCCGTTTTCATGGTATTACTGATTGTATTATTCGCTTCCTTCATCTTCCCGTTCCTGTTGGTGCTGATCAATGTGTTTAAGACAAAGGGGGACATCAACTCCAATCCCCTGGCACTGGTGGGCTCCCATGGCTTTACGCTGAAGAACTTCCCGGAGGCCATGAAGAAGATGAACTTCTGGAGATCCTTTGGGAACTCCATGATCGTCACGGTATCCTCCACGGTAATCACGATCCTGCTGGCCTCTATGACAGCCTATGTGATCGTGCGCAACAAATGGAAAGCCTGCGGCGCTCTGTTCGGAATGATGATCGCCTCCATGGTCATTCCTTTCCAGGTGCTGATGATTCCTCTGGTATCTCTTTACGGCGGTACCCTGGGCGTCCTCAACAGCCGAATCACTTTGATCTTCATGCATGTGGGATTTTCCCTTTCCATGGCTACGTTCATGTTCCACGGGGCGATTCATACCAATGTACCCATAGCCCTGGAGGAAGCAGCCACCATTGACGGCTGTACCAAGTGGCAGACCTACTGGCAGATCGTGTTCCCTCTGCTGAAGCCCACAATCGCCACAGTGGCCATCATAGACGCCATGGCGTTCTGGAATGACTATCTGCTCCCCAGCCTGGTACTGGGAAGAAAGGAATTGTATACAATCCCCATCGCCACGCAGATCTTCTACGGAACCTACTCTACAGACATCGGTTTGGTGATGGCAGCCCTGCTGCTTGCTATGCTGCCCATCCTGATTCTGTATATGTTCCTGCAGCGCTACATCGTGGAAGGCGTGACTTCCGGCGCAGTGAAGTAAAGAATTTATGTTACGAAAAGTGAAAGGGGGGCTGTTGCATGCAGCCCTTTTTTCATAAAAATATATCAGGAAAAAGCTAAGAGAGGTAAGCATATGAGTAAGACGCATACTTTTGAGAAGAGGCTTGGAAGACATCATGACGAGCTGCGCTGGCTCTATATGGAACTGTATCATAATGGGGATATGTTTGCCGAACTGTGTGACAATATGGAGCGCTTCTACAATGAGAGAGACAAAGCGCTGAAATCCATAGACACAGACAGGGAGAGCCGCCCGGACTGGTATAAGAGCAATGATATGCTGGGCATGATGTTCTATATAGACAATTTCGCGGGAAATATGAAAGGAGTAGCCTCGAAACTGGACTATATTGAACAGTGTAATGTGAACTATATCCATCTGATGCCTTTTTTGGAGACCCCGAAAGGCAGATCTGACGGGGGATACGCCGTGTCGGACTTTCGGAAAGTCCAGGAGAACCTGGGTTCCATGGAGGATCTGGAGCAGCTTACGGCAGCCTGCCATAAAAAAGGAATCAATGTATGCATGGATTTTGTCATGAACCATACCTCGGAGGACCATGAGTGGGCAAGGCGCGCCCGCCAGGGGGAAGGGGAATATATAAGCCGGTATTTTTTCTATGACAATCATGAGATTCCCTCTCAGTATGAGCGGACTGTGCCCCAGGTATTCCCCACCACGGCTCCCGGGAACTTTACATGGCGGGCCGACTGCGGCCATTATGTGATGACTACATTTTACCCTTATCAATGGGATCTGAATTACAAAAATCCCAGGGTATTCAATGAAATGATGTACAATTTCCTGTACCTGGCTAACAGGGGAATCGACATTATCCGCATTGACGCCGTGCCCTATATCTGGAAAGAGCTGGGCACCAGCTGCCGGAATCTCCCTCAGGTACATACCATCGTGCGCATGATGCGCATGATTGGAGAGATCGTCTGCCCGGGCATTCTGCTGCTGGGGGAGGTGGTCATGGAGCCGGAGAAAGTGGTGCCTTATTTTGGCACGGTGGAGAAGCCGGAATGCCATATGCTCTACAATGTGACCACCATGGCTACCACCTGGCATACGGTGGCCACCAGGGATGTGAGGCTTTTGAAGCGGCAGCTGGATATCGTGAATTCCCTGCCCAAGGAATATGTATTCCTAAACTATCTGCGCTGTCATGACGATATTGGTTGGGGACTGGATTACCCTACCTTGAGGGATGAGGGCATTGAGGAGCGCTCTCACAAGAAATACCTCAACGATTACTTCCAGGGGTATGCCGGGGAGAGCAACAGCAGAGGAGAGCTGTACAACGCGGATCCGGTGACAGGGGACGCCAGGTTCTGCGGGACCACGGCATCTATGTGCGGCATTGAGAAAGCGGGCTTCGAACAGAATAAAGAGGCCATGGAAGTGGCCATCCGCAAGGATGTGATGCTGCATGCCTATATGTTCCTGCAGTCCGGAATTCCGGTGCTCTACGGCGGGGATGAGATCGGCCAGGTCAACGATTATACCTACAAGGACAATCCGGACAAGGCTGCGGACTCCAGATACATCCACAGAGGGCCTATGAACTGGGAACTGGCAAGGAATATTGATAATCCGGATACCGTGGAGGGGAGGCTGTTCGGGATGCTGAAAGCTCTGGAAGAGATCCGCAAACGGGAAAATGTATTCGTGTCGGGAGCGGATACCTGGACCATTGAGACCTGGGATAAGGCGATTCTGTGTATAGGCAGGTATTATAAGGGCGAAAAGCTTATCGGTCTGTTTAATTTCAGCGAATATGAGAAGACGGCCTGGATTCACGAGGCGGACGGCGAGTACGTGGATCTGATTTCCGGAGAAAAGACAAGGCCCGAAGAGGTCCGGGTGCCGGCCTTTGGATTCTATTATCTGAAGAAAGCGGACAGCCAGGCGAAAGTCCAGGCGCATCCGGAACAAAAAGAAATGCCGAAGAAGCCGCAGGTCAAAGCTTCATAAATGCCCGGGGAACCCTTGTCTTCCCCGGCTCCGGGGACGGAAAGAGTAAGCATAGATAAGAACAGCGGACAAGGCCTGTGGCAGAAGAAACCGCAAAGAAGCGGCAGCCGAAAAAGACATGAAAGGCGAGAACAGAGCAGAGCGCACAGCGTGGACAAGAAAGACATATGGCAGAAAAGCCATGGAAACGAGGCGGAATATGGCAAGTCAGACATTGCGAGAGGCAAGAAAATACGAAGAAATGGCACAGGCACAGATTGCACGGGAGGAGCGCCCCTCGTTCCACCTGTCTCCCAGGGCGGGCTGGATGAACGATCCCAACGGTTTCTCCTGGTATCAGGGAATGTATCATATGTTCTATCAGTACCATCCCTACAGTTCTTACTGGGGCCCCATGCACTGGGGACACGCAGTGAGCAGAGATTTGCTGCACTGGGAGTACCTGCCTGCGGCCCTGGCCCCGGATATGCCCTATGACAAAGACGGATGCTTTTCGGGCAGTGCAGTGGCGCTGCCCGACGGCACCCAGATGTTACTGTATACCGGCGTGCTCCATGAGCCTGAACCGGACGGAAGCTTTCGGGAAGTCCAGACCCAGTGCATTGCCCTGGGAGACGGCGTTGACTACGAAAAGCTGGCGGAAAATCCGGTGCTCACAAAAAAGGATCTGCCGGAGGGAGGCAGCAGATATGATTTCCGGGATCCGAAAGTATGGTATTCGGAGGACGGACGCTATTACTGCGTGGCAGGAAACTGCACCGGGGACAAGGACGGCCAGATCCTGCTCTACAGCAGCGCAGACGGCATTCACTGGCAGTATGAGAAGATTCTGGCCAAGAATAACGGACGCTTCGGCAGGATGTGGGAATGTCCGGATTTCTTTGAGCTGGACGGGAAGCAGGTGCTGCTCACCAGTCCCCAGGACATGCTGCCCCGGGGATTCGAGTATCACAACGGAAACGGTACGCTGTGCCTGATCGGTTCCTATGAGAAAGAGAGCCATACGTTTACAGAAGAGTATGATCAGACAATTGACTACGGAATTGACTTCTACGCGCCCCAGACCGTACTCACCCCGGACGGCAGGAGGGTCATGATCGGCTGGATGCAGAACTGGGACACCTGCAATATGCGCTCCCAGCCAAAAACCTGGTTCGGCCAGATGTCTCTGCCCAGGGAGCTTTCGGTACACAATGGCAGGCTGTACCAGAAGCCCGTCCGGGAACTGGAGGCGCTGCGGCAAAGTAAGGTGGAATATCATGGGATCAGGGTGGCAGGGGAAGCCCTGAGGCTGGAGGGAATAGAGGGGCGTATGGTGGATATGGAGCTTGAGATCGCACCGGTCCGGGACAAAGAGCTGTACCGGAAATTCGCCGTCAGGTTCGCCCAGGACAGGGAACGCCACACGGCGGTCAGCTTCCGGCCCCATGAATCCATACTGAAGATAGACCGTAAGTTCTCCGGCTCCCGCAGGGCCATCATCCACCAGCGCCGTAGTCTCATAGGCCATGAGGGTCCCGGGCTGAAGCTGCGGATCATTCTGGACCGGTTCAGCGCGGAGGTCTTTGTATGGGACGGGGAGCAGGTGCTCACAGCCACCATCGACACGCCCTTAAGCGCCGGAGGCATCTCTTTCTATGCGGACGGGGAAGCTGTGCTGGATGTGGTGAAATATGATTTGGTGTAATTCTTCCTCTTGACAAATACGGTGGAGATATACTATAACTAGGATAGTGATGTTGCGCAGTGGGACGGATATTTCCGTCCCTTTTTGCGGCAGTACACAGACACCGGAAAAGGAAATACGTAAAAGGAGTGGAAAAGACATGGCAGCAGCGATGAAGACGCGGGAAGAAAGGATGGCCACAGAGTCTATCGGCAAGCTGATGGCAAGCATGACTCTGCCGGCCATACTGGCACAGATCATCAATATTCTGTACAGTATTATCGACAGAATCTATATAGGGCATATGGAGGGAGTAGGGGCAAACGCGCTGACAGGGGTGGGAGTCACTTTCTGTATCACAGTGTTCATTTCGGCTTTTTCCGCTTTCATCAGCAATGGGGCGGCGCCTCTTGCCGCCATCTGGCTGGGAAAGGGAGACAAGGAGCGGGCGGAGAAGATTCTGGGCAACAGTGTAAGCTTCTTGCTGATCTGCACCGTGGCGCTGATGGGCTTTTTCTACCTGTTTCAGAGACCGCTCCTTTACATGTTCGGCGCCAGCGATGCCACCATCGGCTATGCCACGGACTATCTGTCCATTTATCTGGCGGGAACGCTTTTCGTGGAACTGGCCCTTGGGCTGAACGCTTTTATCATCTGCCAGAGCCAGCCCCGAACGGCCATGTTCTCCGTTCTCATCGGGGCTGTGGCAAATATTGTTTTAGATCCGATTTTCATTTTCCTATTGGGTATGGGGGTCAGAGGAGCGGCCGTGGCCACGGTGATATCCCAGGGGCTCAGCGCGGCCTGGGTGGTATCTTTTCTGATGGGGAAAAAATCCTCCTTAAAGATCCGCAGAAACTGTATGAGGCTGGAGGGAAAGGTACTGGGCAGCGTATTCTCCCTGGGTATCTCTCCCTTTATCATGAACGCCACGGAGAGCTTTATCAGCATTGTCTTAAACCATGGGCTTCAGGCCTACGGCGGGGATATGCATGTAGGATCCCTGACCATTATGCAGAGTATCATGCAGCTGTTCTCCGCGCCCATCGGCGGGTTTACCCAGGGGATGACACCCATTATCAGCTATAACTACGGCGCACAGAATTTTGACAGGGTGAAAAAGCTGTATCGCTGGATGATCGGCATGTGCTTTGGATTCCGGTTCCTTACCACAGCCACCAGCATGATCTTCCCCCGGTTCTATGCGGGCTTCTTTACCAATGAGGCGGATCTGGTGGCGCTGACAAGGGAAGTCATGCCGGTCTTCATGGCAGGTATGCTCGTCTTCGGCCTGCAGAACGGCATCCAGCCCACTTTCCTGGCACTGGGACAGGCGAAAATCTCCCTGTTCATCGCTGTGCTGCGCAAGATCATTCTGCTGATTCCCCTGGCGCTGATCCTGCCCCGCTTCGTAGGCGTCATGGGTGTCTACTATGCAGAGCCTGTATCGGATGCCATCTCGGCTACCATAGCCACATTGCTCTTTGCGCTGAATATCCGGAAGATATTGTCCAAAGAAGCGCTGGCGAGGATCAAGTAATCAGGTTTGTAAAATATACTTTTTCAACAAAACGATCACTTCTTCAAAATTAATGGGCTTTGCGGTATGAGCGTTCATGCCGCAGTCCAGGCACTTCTTGATATCCTCCGAGAAAGCGTCCGCCGTCATGGCGATGATAGGAATCTTTTGGGCGTCCGGATGGCCCGAGGCGCGAATGGCTTTTGTGGCCTCATAGCCATTCATCACAGGCATCCGCACATCCATGAAAATGATGTCATAATATCCGGCCTCAGTGGCCTGGAACTTTTCCAGACAGATCTGACCGTTCTCTGCCCAGTCCGGCTGCATTTCGATATCTGACAGCAGAGCCTGGAGAATCTCCCAATTCAGGTCATTGTCCTCTGCCACCAGCACTCGCCGGCCAGCCAGCTGCGCGCCTTCCCCGGGCTTGTCCGTCAGCTCCTCCGTATTCATATACTTTTTCAACCCGTAGAACAAGGTAGACTTAAACAGCGGTTTTGCGATAAAGCCGTCTATACCGGCCTCTTTTGCATCCTCCTCAAAATCGCTCCAGTCATAGGCCGAGATCAGGATAATTGGCATTTCCGTGCCTACGATACGCCTGATCTGCCTGGCTACGGAGAGACCGTCCATGCCCGGCAGCTTCCAGTCCAGCATAATGATCTGGTAATCGTCCCGGGTCTGATGATGCTTGGACACCATGGAGATGGCCTTTTCGCCGCTCAGAGTCCAGTCGGCCTGGATGCCGATAGATTTCAGCGCATCCACTGCCGTGCAGCAGAGCGTCTCATCGTCATCCACCACCAGCATTTTCCATGGGGGCAGAATCATGTCGATATCCTGGGAATCAGCCTTTTCCAGATCCAGAGTCACATGGAACCGGGTGCCCTCATGAAGCTTGCTTTCCACCGAGATGGTGCCGCCCATGACATCCACAATATATTTCGTGATGGCCATACCCAGTCCGGCGCCCTCTGTCTTGTGTACTCGCAGGCTGTCCTCCCTGGTATAGGAGTCAAAGACTTGGGTCAGGAATTCTTCGGACATACCGGCTCCGTTGTCTTTGACCACAATATGTGTCCTGACATAGGAATCGCCTTTTTGGGGAGGATCATTTTCCTGATACAGGGACAGTTCTATGGTACCGCCCTCCTGAGTGTACTTAACGGCATTGGACAGGAGATTGAGCAGGATCTGGTTCAGGCGGATGCTGTCGCAATACACATCCTCCGCTATAATATTGTCAATGTGTATGTTGAAATTCTGGTTTCTTCCTTTTACCTGGGTCTGTACGATGCCCACAATCCCCTCCACCACCTCCTGGAGGGAAACCCGTTCCACGGTCAGGGTCATTTTGCCGCTTTCGATCTTGGACATGTCCAGGACATCGTTGATCAGCCCCAGCAGATGCTTGCCGGACAAAGTGATTTTTTTCAGACAGTTCATTACCTGCTCTTTATCGTTGATATGGGTGGTGGCGATGGCTGTCATGCCTACAATGGCGTTCATGGGCGTGCGGATGTCATGGCTCATGTTGGAGAGGAACAGGCTCTTTGCCTTGGTAGCCGCCAGGGCCTCCTGCCTGGCCGCTTCCAGATCATAAAGCTGCTTGCAGGTCATTCTGAAATAGGCGTAGAAGATAGCTAACAGCATGGTGATGATAATGGCGGCCACCAGCAAAGTGGCAAAGGTACGGTGCTGATTTAAAGCTTCCACTGTCTCGTTTAAAGCGCCAAATGGCAGTACAGTCACCAGATGCCACTCTGAATAGGGGAGGGAATTGCAGTATATCTGCTGACTGCTGTGACCAAGGTCCAGCACAGTGGCGTAATTTTCTTTTTTCTCCATGGCCGCTGTAAGTTCCTCGATGTAAGCGTCTATTTTTGGATGGTCGCTGGCCGGAAAGCGCGCGTACAGACTTTCAAAATAATCAGGGTACTCTGTGCCCATGTCGCTGATGATAAAGCTTCCGTCCTTGCGTATGATATTGGAGGAGATCAATGCGTTCTCCTCGTCGGTTCCCAGCATGGCGCTGATATAGTCCATAGACACGGCTGTCACCAGCGCCATGCATTTCTCCCCATTGCTCATGGGATAGTCCGCGCTGATGCCGAACAGTATCACTTCAGTGCCGTTGGAGTCATGACCTACGGCCACTTTCTTTTCGCCGCGCCTTAAAGACGCAAAGAAAGATTCCGGATCCGTCAGCCGGAGATCGCTGCCGTCCAGCATCTCCATCCGGCCATCCTCTGAACAAAGCGCCAGATAGTTAAAGCTTCTGACGCTGGATCTGTAGACCAGTTCCTGATGCAGCGCATCCTGGTCTGTCATATCCGCAGGAACCACTTCCACAATTGCCTCGGCCTGCTCCAGCTTCAGGTCGATCAGCGTACGGAAATGCGCGGTGATATGGTTGTTAATGCCGGTCATATACAGATCGCCCACTGTGTGGATGGATTTTTCGCTCTCATTGCTCACATAGCGGCTCAGAAATAGAAAAGCCACTAGGCTGATCAACAGAAACAAGGTAAAGCTGCCTACCAGAAAATAGGTTGTTCGGTGTTCTTTTTTTAAATTACGGATTTCCATGTGCGTCCTTTCTCTCAGTCCATTGTGCTCCCATGTGATTAGCTGTTCTGTATTAGTATTATAACAATTACGAATCAGCAATTCAAGACCGATGTCACACAAGCTTGCTTTCCTTTTGGCTGGGGATATGGTACAATGACCTTATTCCGGACGGGAAACGGCCGGATGACCATACTGCCATGAGCAATGCCTGTTTATGGTACACTGTGGGACAAGGTGCAAAAAGAATTGGATTGGCTGTGCTTTGGCATGCTTTATGCAAAGCAGGGAGAGATCAAAAGCGTCCGTTAGGATTCTGAAATCAGAAATGGCAGGGGTAGCTTTATGCGCGTTTTGATTGCTGAGGATGAGAGGGAGCTTGCAAAGGCTTTGAAATTTCTGTTGGAAAAGAACAAATTCTCCGTGGATACGGTCCGTGACGGGGCGGAGGCGCTGGAGCATTTTTACGGCGCCGCCTATGACGTGGTGGTCCTGGACATTATGATGCCAAAAGTGGACGGCATGGAGGTACTCTCCCGTATTCGGAGGAGTGGTTCCGCAGTGCCGGTGCTGATGCTGACGGCCAGGGCGGAGATCGAGGACCGGGTGGCCGGACTGGAGGCCGGGGCGGACGACTATCTGCCCAAGCCCTTTGCCAGCAGGGAGTTCATTGCCAGGGTGAAAGCACTTTCCCGCAGGAACGCAGGATATGCGGACTGTGTTCTGCACTTTGGGGACGCTGTCCTGGACTGCAATCGGTATGAGCTTGGCTGCGGCGGACAGTCCCTGCGCCTGAACAATAAGGAGTTCCAGCTGGCGGAATTATTTTTCCGGCATCCGCATTTCGTGTTTTCCACCAACCATCTGATGGACAAGGTATGGGGGCAGGATTGCGAGGCGGGAATTGATGTGGTCTGGACTTACATCGGGTTTGTCCGAAAGAAGCTGCGGCAGCTGGGGAGCGGCGTGGAGATTAAGACGGTTCGCGGCGCGGGGTATTCTCTGGAGGAAACCACATGTTGAAAAAAATGCGGAGACGTTTCATTCTGGCTGCCATGTGGGCTTTTGGCATGGTCATGGCGGTTTTGCTGGCAGGCGTCAATCTGGTGAATTATGTCAGAACGACATCCGTGCAGGATGACATGGCGGAAAATCTCCTGCAAAGGGAATCGGAGGCTTTTCGCAGGCCTCATGCCCCTCTTCCGCCCATGGAACAGCTGCCGGGAGGCGGGCCGGAGGCGGCGTTTACCACCCGCTTTTTTTCTGTCCACTGTGATCCCCGGGGGCAGATTGTCTTCATAGCAAGGGAGCATATTTCCTCTGTAGATGAGGAACTGGCCAGGGTATATACCTGGGAGGTGCTTTCCGGAGGGAAGTCAAAAGGCTATCATTATAACTATAGATATGTAGTAAAAGAGGATGAAATGGGAATCACGGTTCTTTTCCTGAACGCCGCGGATGCCCTTCGTTCCATGCGCACTCTGCTTCTGGTGTCTCTGGGCACAGGGGTATGCAGTCTGTTTCTGGTCTTTTTGCTGGTGCTGTTTTTCTCCCGGTACGCCATCCGCCCTTTCGCGGAAAACATAGAGCGGCAGAAGCGGTTCGTCACAGATGCGGGACATGAGCTGAAGACCCCCATTACCTCCATTTCCGCCAGCGCCGATATTGCCGCCATGGAACATGAGGGGGACCAGTGGATTGAAAATATCCAAAAGCAGACCCTGCGCCTGGGGAAGCTGGTGAACGATCTGGTGGCATTGTCCCGGCTGGACGAGGAGAACCCCTTTCAGGAACGGAGCAGTTTTTCCCTAAGCGATGCGGCCTGGGAGGCGGCGGAGCCCTTTGAGCTGCTTGCAAAGGCCAAGGGGAAGACCTACCGCCAGAAGATCCAGGAGAACCTTACCTTTTTCGGAGACAGGAATTCTCTCCGGCAGCTGATATCCATCCTTTTGGACAATGCGGTAAAGTATGCCGCCGACGGGGGAGATATCCGTATGGAAGTCTGCAGAAAGCGGGGGAAAATCTGTATAGAGGTGGAAAATTCCTGCACATTGCCCCAAGTTCCCGATCTGAACAGACTGTTTGACCGTTTTTACCGAGTAGATGAGTCGAGGTCTTCTGAGACAGGCGGCACAGGCATCGGGCTGTCCATGGCCCAGGCCATTGTCCAGGCTCACGGCGGGAAGATAGAGGCCAGCCCTGCAGGGGCGGACAGGATTCTTATGAGAGCAGTTCTTCCGGACAGAAATTTCTAGTTGTCCAATTCAAAAGTTCAAAAAAGATACACATATTATTTCAAGTACATTTCAGGAAATCCCGCTATACTTTCCCTATGCAAAAAAACCTTATGGCAGCCGGCGATGTACCCATAGGGGCATTGCGCCTGGATGGAGGCAATTGAATCCGGACGGGGGCACTGTGCCTGGATGAGGG
>CATKYJ010000065.1 GCA_949840885.1 uncultured Acetatifactor sp. | reverse complement strand
AGGCTGGGAAGATTCTGCCGCAGGACAACCTGCCTAATCATACATGAGAGTCTAAAAGACTCAAAAATATACTATAGGGGTAGTCTGCGCTTTTTTAGCTAAAACAAAGGTTAGGTTTCACAGTAAAGTATCGCAGTCCCTGAAAAGTACTACACAAATACACGGAGGGCAACTGAATGGGTGGTATGTGGGAATTTTTTGAAAATATCAACGAGATCGTATATGTTGCGGATATAGAGACAAATGAGCTGGTATACATGAACAGGATGGCCATGGAGGTCTTCGGCATCGGTTCCCTGGAGGAGGTGAGAGGGAGGCGGTGCTACGAGATTCTCCGAAACGGCGATGCCCCCTGTACGTTCTGCACCAGCTGCGGAGCCGGACAGGGCTGTGTTGAGCAGCAGTATTTCCACCGGAGCCTGGGCAGGCATTTTCTGCTGCGGAGTACGCTGATGACTCAGGGAGGAAGACGGTGCCGTCTTGAGATGGCGATGGACGTAAGTAGCCACGAGCAGCAGAAGACCATGATGCAGAGCGTCCAGAACCTGGAGGCCATCATCAATGAGGGGCTTCGGGTGGCGCTGCTGGAGGAGACGCCGGACCAGTCGCTGGAGGTGCTGCTGGCATATCTGGGGAAAGCCCTGGAGGGGGAGCGGACATATATTTTTGAAAGAAATGACCAGGGATGCGACGACAATACCTATGAGTGGACGGCTCCCGGTGTGCGGCCGGAAAAGGAGAATCTCCAGAACGTGCCGCCTGAGGTCTGTGCCAGCTGGTATCAAAATTTCAGCATCGGCGGGCATATCGTCATCAATGACCTGGAGGATATCAGGCTCAGCGACCCTCTTCAGTATGAGAATCTCAAGCAGCAGGATATCCACTCCCTGGTGGTGGTTCCGCTGTATGACGACGACAGGATCATCGGGTTCTACGGGGTGGACAATCCGCCGGTAAGGTCTCTGGAGTACACATCGAACATGCTGCAGACGGCGGCTTATTTCATCGTGTCCTCCCTGCGGCGGCGCAACCTGGTCCGGGAGCTGGAAAAGCGCAGCCATGATGTGCTCTATGCGCTGAATGTGGATTATCTGGGGATTTATCAGGTGGATTTCGCCACGGACGCATGCCAGATTTACCGGGAGAACGAATTCCGGGGGAAAGACCAGCCCATGAATTTTGCGGATGGCTATGAGAGGGCCATGGAGAGGTATATTTCCCGGTATGTGCTTCCCAGGGACCAGGAGAGACTCCGCATGGTGACGAGAAAAGAGTACATTCTGGCACAACTTGCCACGAAGAAGAAATTTTTCGTCCGCTACCAGGTGAAAGACAATCGTCCCGGCCTGAAAAATCTGGAGATCCACTTCTCTGTCACGGGAAAGGAGCGGGAGGAGAAGTGCGTATTTTTTGCGTTCCGGGATGTGAATGCCCTGGTGGAGCAGGAGGAACGGTATAAATCCGAGGCCAGGCAGAGTCTGGAGGATATCCTGGAGGGAGCCAGGACGGGCATCTGGACCATTGAGCTGGAGGAGGGCTGCGAGCCCAGGATGTACGCAGACAGGACCATGCGGATGCTTCTGGGTGTGTCGGAGGAGACGGAGCCGGAGGAATGCTATCGGCACTGGTTTGATAACATCGAGCCGGACTATGTGGAGATGGTGCAGGACGTGGTGCAGGAGATTCTGGAGCAGGGGCGTTCCGAGGTGGTCTATCCCTGGAACCATCCTGAGCTTGGGAAGATTTATGTCCGCTGCGGGGGCATACCGGACAGGAAGTTCAAAAAGCCCGGGGTCTGTCTCAACGGCTATCACCAGGATATCACGGAGATCATGGTGACAAGAAAGAAGCAGGAGCAGGCCATCATGGAGCTGCTGGAAAAGGTCAGGCGGGCCAATTCGGCCAAGAGCGAATTCCTCTCCCATATGTCCCATGACCTGCGCACGCCTATCAACGGTATCCTGGGCATGCTGACGATCATGGAGCGGACCAAAAAGGATTCCGAGAGGCAGAGGGACTGCCGGGAGAAGATTCGGGTATCCACGAAGCATCTGTTGTCTTTGGTGAACGATGTGCTCCAGGTCAGCAAGCTGGAGAGCGGTCTTCCCGCCGCGGTGGAGGAATCTTTTGACCTGCGCAATACGCTGGAGGACTGCATTGCGATCATGTCTCCCCATGCGGAGGCGGCGGGCGTCCGGCTGGTGTTCGGGGAGCCGGACATCCGGCACAGCAGGCTCATCGGCAATCCGCTGCACGTGAGGCAGATTCTGACGAATATCCTGGACAATGGGGTGAAGTACAACCGCAGGGGGGGTTCTGTATCGGTTGAGGTGAGGGAGCTTTCCTGGCGGGATGGGCTGGCGGAGTACAGATTCGCAATAGCGGATGACGGAATCGGTATCGGGGAGGACTTCCAGAAGCATATTTTTGAGCCTTTCGCCCAAGAGAACCCGGATGCAAGGACACATTACAAGGGTGTGGGCCTTGGCATGTCCATTGTGAAGAAGCTGGTGGACCAGATGGGCGGCAGGGTGGAGGTGGAGAGCCGGGTCGGAAAGGGAAGCCTGTTTTGTGTGACGCTGCGTATCCCGGTGGACGCGCAGGGCGACGTCGTCTCCGCGGAGCCGGAGGAGAATATCCGGGCTGACATCAAGGGAATGCATGTGCTGCTGGTGGAGGACAATGAGATGAACTGTGAGATCGTGAAGTTCATCCTGGAGCAGGCCGGCGCGGCGGTTGTCACTGCCAACGACGGAAAAGAGGCTGTGGAAGCGTTCGCGGCGTCAAAGGAGGGCAGGTTCCACTGTATCCTGATGGATTTGATGATGCCTGTGATGAGCGGGTTCGAGGCGGCCCGCACGATTCGCGGGCTGGACAGGGCGGATGCGCAAAAGGTACCCATCATAGCCCTCTCGGCCAATGCGTTTGAGGAGGATGTCGCCATGGCAAAGGATGCGGGGATGGATGAGCATCTGGCCAAGCCGGTGGACATGGATACGCTGTTCGACGTGATGTGGCGGCTGAAGAACCGGGGCAGGGGATAGGCGGAAGCGCCGCGCGGAACTGACTGCCGGCGCCGCGGCCGCGCATGTGCGGCGCACCGTCAGACATTTCGGGAGAGCCGTTTCTCCATGACATAATTGGTCAGGAGAATCCCGCCCCGGACCACCTGCTGTTCTCTTTGGACCAGGTAGCCCCGGCTTTGGAAGGAAGGCCTGGCGGTGACGGAGACGTGGGAGGTCACTTTCTCCACGGGAAAAGCCCGCTCCAGGGAATCGCAGATGGCGGTGGCGATGCCTCTGCGCTGATAATCCTTATGGACATACAGCCGGTCCAGATAGCCCGTCCGGTCTATGTCGCCGAATCCGGCCAGCACGTCCTCCCAGATGGCTACAACTGTGTAATGCTCAGAGAAAGACTTGTCCCACCGGGCCAAATCCACCTGCCCGGTGGCCCAGACGTTCAGCTGTTCTTTTGTATAATCTTTTGCGTTCACGGAGTGGACGGTCCAGTAGAACAATTCCGCCATCTGTGCGCAGTCCGAGGAGCTGTATCTACGTATGATCATGGTGCATTCTCCTTATCAAGGGTGCGGTATCGACAGATTTTTCCCATGTCCTGTGAGGTGTCTTCGCGCGCATTTTGCGCGGACAATCATAAGCAATCGTTTGGAGTGTTTTGACTGTATTATGGCGCTTTTCCGGCGTTCTGTCAAGGCGGAGGGATTCCGACTTTTATACTTTTGCTCACTGGGACTGCGGCCTCATGGGGACAGGGCTCCGGGAGTAACTGGGTATGTTGCTGTGAGCGTCGAAGCCGTGAATAAGTAATACTGGGTATCTGCTGACGGCGGGAAAGGCAATGTAAGATATTGAAAAAGAAAATCATTTGTGCTAAAATATCTCCTGAAAAAACATAAGTATAACATCTTGTGGAACGGCCGTCCGGTCTAAGGAGGGCGTTTCAATCTGCAGCATGGGGGTAGTTGGGTCATGAAATTTCTGGTAAACCGCAAACTGGCAACTCGTATGGGCATTATCACCACAGCCATCACCCTGGTGGGAATGTTGCTGCTGTGGCGCACTGTCTCCGACAGGGTCTCTGCCATAGTCAGGAACGACATCACCAATCAGATGACGGACGCCGTGGAATCCAGGGCTGCCATCATCAATGATTATGTGGCGTCCGCAGAGGAGTATATGACGGCTTTCGCCCTTGGGAGCGATGTGCACGCCCTGCTCATGGATCCGGAGGATTCGGAGAAACTGGAAGAGGTCCAGAAATATACAGAGGACTTTGCGGCTGTGAAAGGCATCTTTGAGGGGCTCTACATCGCCACTCCGGATACTTACGTGCTGACTCACACTTCACAGCAGGCCATCGGAATTACCACCCGGACAGGGGAATCTCTGGAACAGTTCCGAAACACCATCCTGGCCCAGGAGGAGCTGACCAATTCGGGTATCATGAAATCGCCGGGAAGCGGCAGCATGATACTTTCCATGTATCATCCGATCTTTGAGCAGGGCAGCTGCATCGGCTATGTGGGTGCGGGGGTCTATGCGGACAGCCTCATGGACGTTCTGCTGGGACTGGACATCAAGGGACTGCCAAACAGCGAATATGTATTCCTGAATGTGGAGACAGGTGTCTACCTTTACCATGAGGACGAAGAACTGCTGAACACGGAGACAGCGGACAAAGGCTATCAGGAGATCATCGGCAGAATCAAAGAAAGCGGCGACACCCAGGCAGGCACCTATTCTTATCAGGACGAAAACGGCGTGGAACAGCTGGTGGTCTATAAATACCTGAAAGACCGCGGATGGGTCTTCATGGTCCGGGACAGCGCGGCGGAGGTATACGGGGCAGTGGCAGAGGTGCGCATTGTGGTGGGCACCATATGCGCCGCGGTGGCAGCGGTGATCATCCTGGTGACTCTCCTGATCTTGTACCGCCAGGGAAAGGAGCTCATGGCGGTGGAGCGGGCCATCAGGCATCTGGGCGGCATGAATCTCTCCGCAGACCAGGCGTTGGATAAGTTTTACGGCAGAAAGGATGAGATCGGTATGATAGCGCAGACCACCCATGACGTCTGCGACTATCTGCGCAAGACAGTTGACGATATCGGACGGATCCTGGGAGAGATGGCGAACGGGAACATCGCCGTGGACGTGGTCCGGAATGAGACATATTATATAGGAGATTTCAGGGTTCTGGCCGAGAGCCTGAAGACCATCCGCACCAATCTGACCGATCTGATGCGGGACATCTCCCATATCTCCAATCAGGTGGACTCAGGAGCGGAACAGCTGTCCGCAGGGGTCAACACGCTCTCCCAGGGAACCGTGGAGCAATCCGTCTCCGTGCAGGGGCTGGCGGCCAATGTGACAGAGATTACGGCCCAGATTAAGGACAGCAACCTGTGCTGCCACGACGCCAGGGAGCTGGTGGACAAAGCAAACGGCCATGCCGTCGAGGCAGACGCTAAGATGGCGCAGCTGAAAGTGGCCACCCAGAATATCGAACAGTCCTCCGCCAAAATCGGCAGCATCATAGGAACCATTGAGGAGATTGCGTTCCAGACCAATATTCTGGCACTGAATGCCGCTGTGGAAGCGGCCCATGCCGGCGAGGCGGGCAGAGGCTTTGCCGTTGTGGCAGAGGAGGTCCGCAGCCTTGCCGCCGAGTCCGGGGAGGCTGTCCAGAGCACAGGTGTCCTGATTGACAGTTCCGTGCAGGATGTGAAGACAGGGACCGCGGCGGCAGGGGACGTGATCTCCGCGGTGCAGACGATCAACGAGTGCATCCAGTCCATTAAGACGCTTATGGATGACCTGGCCCTGGCAAGCGTGCGGCAGTCGGAAATGATCGTATCCGTGGAGGAGGGGATCCGGGAAATCGAGAGGGTGGTACAGACGAACTCTGCCGTGGCGGAGGAAAGCGCCTCGGTCTCCAGAGAACTGTCGGACCAGGCCAGAACCTTAAACAGCCTGATCCGGAAATTCCGGATATCTTCTTAAAAAATAGATAAAAAATTGGATTTTTGGCGTTATACTAAAAAGAAATGCCACAAAGGAGCGATAAAATATGGGGTACAGAATCCTGATAGCAGACGATGAGGCGGACATCGTGGCAATGCTCTCGCATTTCTTTACGGGAAAAGGCTATGAAGTGTTAAAAGCCGGTGACGGAAAAGAGGCTATTGCCCAGGCGGAGCATGCGCCGGATATCATACTGTTGGACATCAATATGCCGGGAACGGACGGGCTGGAGGTCTGTGAGCGGATCCGGGGACATGTGGCCTGTCCGATTCTGTTCCTGACAGCGCGGATAGAGGATGCCGACAAGGTCATGGGCTTTGCCGCCGGCGGTGACGACTACATTGTAAAACCTTTCTCCCTTGCGGAGCTGGAGGCCAGAGTACAGGCCCATCTGCGCCGGGAGGAGCGCCATTTGGGGGAGACTGCGGTGAAGTTCTTTGGTGAGCTGACCATTGACTTTGCCGAACGCTGCCTGTTTTGCCAGGGAAACCCTATTGTGCTTACGAAAAAGGAGTTTGAAATCATTGCCCTGCTGGCCGGGAACCCAGGGCAGATTTTTGACAGGGAGCGTATCTATGAGCGGATATGGGGGTATGACAGAGATGGAGACAGCTCTGTAGTATCTGAGCATATCCGCAGAGTGCGGGCCAAAATCGCGGAGCATACAGACAAAGGATACATTGAGACAGTCTGGGGGTGCGGGTATAAATGGGTAAGATAAGGACATGGGCCAGAGGTCTGTCCCTGCGGGGGAGCCTTGTGCTGCATGTAATCGTGTTTACCATGATAGCCCTGGGGCTGTGCTATGGGACAGAGGGTGTCTGCAGCCATGCGAGAGAGGCGATTTATGACGCACTCCCGCCCTGGGGGGAAAAGTACTACCTGACCAATGAGAAAGGCGAGCGGCTGGGGGAGGGCGGCTATATCGGAACTGCCCCCAGGGTGATTTCGGAGAAAGACGAAAGGCTGCTGCGTGTGCTGGCGGTTCTGCCTATGGTGGCGGATCCTGTCTATTCCGGGCTCTGCATCCTGGCGGCAGCCTTTGTTTTCTACAGGAACCGGTTGAGGGAGCCCCTTGGGGAATTGAAAAGGGCATCGGAGAAAATAGCGGCCAATGATCTGGATTTCTCTTTGCGGTATGGGCGGGCGGATGAGCTGGGGGATCTGTGTGCATCCTTTGAGACCATGCGGGCAGCGCTTCGGGACAGCTTTTCTAAAATGTGGCGGCAGATGGAGGAGAGAAGACGCCTGAACGCGGCCTTTGCCCATGACCTGCGCACGCCGCTGACGGTGCTTCGGGGCTGCGATGAGCTGCTTCAGGGCAGGGAGGATGCCGAGGTCAGAACCATTGCCGCTGCCATGGGGAGGCACATCGACCGCATGGAGCGCTATGTGGAGAGCATGGGGCAGCTCCGGCGCCTGGAGGACAGGCAGCCGGAATACCGGGCCGCTCTCCTGGAGGATTTGCTCGGGGGCCTATCCGAAAGCGCGGATATGATCTGCCGGGAAAACGGAAAAATCCTCTGCCTGGAGGACAGAACCGCGTCAAAGCGGCTGTGCCTGGACGGCGCTTTCCTGTCGGAGGTGAGCGCCAATCTGGTGGCAAATGCCGTCCGGTACGCCAGTAAGCGAGTGACCCTTGTCCTGGAGGAGCAGGAGGCAGGAGTGGCTTTGCGGGTGGCTGACGACGGCCCCGGCTTTGGGGAGGAGGTGCTCCACCAGGCGCTAGAGCCCTATGTCACGGGAGAGGAGAAGCGCGGAGAGCATTTCGGCCTTGGACTCTATATCTGCAAAGTGCTCTGCGAGAGCCACGGCGGATGGCTGAAAGTGGAAAACAGAAAACCGCAGGGCGCAAAAGTGACGGCATTTTTTCAAAATGGCTCCAAAAGTAGATAAAAACTTGAAATTCCTGTTTTACAATCTCCTTATCCCTTGAAAAAGAGAAAGGAGATTTTTTATGGAACGAAAGACTTTGGAACAAAAGACTTTGGAAGAAAAAACTTTGGAACTGAAGACTTTGGAGCTGACGAAGCAGTACGGAAGAAAGAAAGCCGTGGACTGCATGAGCATCACTTTGACAGAGGGTGTCTACGGGCTGCTGGGGGCAAACGGCGCGGGGAAGACTACGCTGATGCGCCTGCTGTGCGCCCTCCAGCGGCCTACCGGCGGGCGCATCCTGCTGGACGGACAAAGCATAGGAAAGCTGGGGGAAGAATACCGGGATCTGTTGGGATATCTGCCCCAGAGGTTCGGGTACTATCCGGATTTCAGGGCCATTGACTTCCTGCTTTATATGGCCGCATTAAAAGGCCTGGAGGGAAAGGCGGCGGAGCGGAAATCCTGGGAGCTTCTGGAGGAGGTGGGGCTGTCTTGTGAGGCAAAGCACCGGATCAAGTCCTTTTCGGGGGGCATGAAGCAGCGGCTGGGAATCGCCCAGGCCATGCTGAACGATCCGCGGATATTGATTCTGGACGAACCTACCACAGGGCTGGATCCAAAGGAGCGGGTACGCTTCCGCAACCTGATCAGCGCCTTTTCCAAGGGGCGGATCGTGATTCTCTCCACCCATATCGTGTCGGACGTGGAATTCATTGCGGAAAAGATTCTGGTGATGAAATCCGGGCGGATCATCCACTGGGGGAGGCCCGGGGAGATTACCTCGGAAATACAGGGGCAGGTGTGGGAGTGCGCGGTCTCCACGGAGCAGGCGGACAGGTATGTGGCCGGGCTGAACGTAAGCAATCTGCGCAATGAGAGGGACGGGCATACGGTGCTGCGGGTGGTGGCCGCGGAGAAGCCCATGGAAGATGCAAGGATAGTCGAACCGAATCTGGAGGATCTGTATCTGTATTATTTTCAGGAGCAGGCGGCAGGGAAAGATGATAAATGGAAAGGGGAGGATAAGAGATGAGGAAACTGATTGGATTTGAGCTGCACAAGCTTTTTGCCAGGAGGCTGACCCAGGCGGCCTTTTTGGCAGTGGCTCTGGTTTCCGCACTGTTTACATTTTACACTTATCAGAATAAGTATGCTTCCTACAAAGGCAGGCAGGCATCCGGAGGAGAGGCGGTGGCGCTGGACAAGGAGATTGCCGCGAAGTATGAAGGGGTATTGACAGACGAAAAGGTGCGGCAGATGATGGATGAACTGGCTCCTAAGTCCGGCCCTCAGGGGCTGAACGCCATTTATCTGTATCAGAATGCCATGCAGTCGGCGGTGTCGGCCAGGTTTTCGGATATGTATGGGAACTGGAATGGACTGCGGGTGGAGGATGTGTTCGGGGAGGAGGAAATCCGGATTGGGTATGTGGACGGCTGGATTGGAGCCAGCAGGGACATGGAGAAGTCTTTTGTGTTCCTGTCCTTTGTGATCCTGATCATGCTGGCGCCGGTATACAGCGGCGAGTACGGAGGTGTGGACAATCTCATTTTGGCCAGTAGGTACGGCAGGACGAAATGCGCCAGCGCCAAGGCCCTGGCAGGGATTCTGGCGGCGGTTCTGGTCACGGCGGTGATGGCGGCTTTAAATGTGGGAGCGGCGTTTCTCCTGTACGGCAGCCAGGGGCTGGACTGCAGCATTCTGTTTGCGCAGCTGACACTTACGGAGGGGTATATTCCGTTCAATATTACCTGCGGCGCTTTGGTGGGATATCAGGTTTTGCTGAGTTTTGCAGGAGCTGTGGGGACGGCTGCGGTGGCACTGGTACTTTCGGCTGTCTGCAGGAACCCTATGGCAGCCATGGTGGCTTCCGCGGCGGTGTGTCTGGCGCCGGCGCTGCTGCCTGTGCCGGAGACAGGTCCGCTGTTTCGGCTGTTGGTGCTTTTGCCCATCTACCAGATGCAGTTCAGTTCTCTGATGTCTGTGGAACTATTGAAAGCAGGAGTGCCCTATGGGATGCTGGCCCTGCCGGTGAGCGCCGGGCTATTGGCTGTGGGATATGGGGCTTCCGGAAATATTTTTGCCAGGCATGAGGTGATGTGATGTGGCTGTCGGGTTCATGGGGAAGCAGGTTTCAATGGTACAATTTTAAAGGGATGCCGGAGTCTGTTATGGAACGGCTATACAGAACAATATCAGATTTTGACAGGTCATGGAGCAGTAAAAGCATATGTGCGTCAGACGAACAGATTCAGCAATTAGAAAACATCTGCAGTGTAGAGTGGAAATAGGCAGTAGCAACAAATAAACGAATTGGGAGAAATATAATATAAGGAGTATCTGGCTTTGGCCGGGGCACAGTTGGTTGGATTCCAAAGTGCCCCGTTTTTTATACACACGGGCACCCAAAGCGCTTGGAAATATGCCGGCAGAGGCTGACGGGCGCCTGCGCGCAAGCAGTGGAGAAAGTCATTCCCCTGCTCCTTTGGCAATAGAATACTTGTGAAGCGTGGAAAGGCTATTTCCCGCTGAGCTCCTCCAGCAGGCGGATCTTGGTGTCGTACAGCTTCTGGGACAGGTCCACATAGACCTCGTGGGGGTTTACCAGGCGCTTGGTCTCGTCCCAGAGAGTGTCCAGTTCCTGCTGGCAGTAGGCCCGGATGTCCATGACTTTGGGGGAGGTATATAGGCACTGGCCCTTGTGGAAGATATGCTCCATCAGGGGGCGCAGGGTGTATGTACCGGCTTTCAGCTTTGTCTTCTTCCAGGGCTCATGGGGGTCGAATAGCATCAGATCATCGGTTTCCCGGTAGGTTTCCTCAGTCAGGCAGATGAGATCGGCCTTGATTTTTCCGGTGTCCTTTTCATAGACGCGGTAAATCTTTTTGTCTCCCGGGTTGGTGACTTTCTCGCTGTTCTCGGAGAGCTTGATTTTGGGGATGAACTGTCCGTTTTCGTCCTGGATGGCAGCCAGTTTGTAGACGCCGCCAAAGGAGGGATTGTCCTTGGAGGTGATCAGGTTGGTGCCCACGCCCCAGGAGGTGATGGCTGCACCCTGTACTTTCAGGCTGTCGATGAGGTACTCGTCCAGGTCGTTGGAGGCGGAGATCACAGCGTCCGGGAAGCCTGCGGCGTCCAGCATTTTTCTCGCTTGCTTGGACAGGTAGGCCAGGTCTCCGCTGTCTAAACGGATGCCGTAGAAAGAAAGAGGGATGCCGGCCTCACGCATTTCCGTGAAGACTCTGATGGCATTGGGTACGCCGGACTTTAAGGTATCATAGGTGTCGACCAGGAGAATGCAGGCGGTAGGGTACATCTCCGCATAGGTTTTGAAAGCGGTGTATTCGTCGGAAAAACTCATGATCCAGCTGTGGGCGTGGGTCCCTTTTACCGGCACGTCGAAGAGCTGGCCGCAGAGCACATTGCTGGTGCCGGTGCAGCCTCCGATTATGGCAGCCCTGGCCCCGTAGGTGCCGGCGTCCGGCCCCTGGGCCCTGCGCAGGCCGAATTCCATGATGCCGTCCCCTCTGGCGGCATAGCAGACCCTGGCGGCCTTGGTGGCGATGAGGCTCTGGTGGTTGATGATGTTTAAGATGGCGGTCTCCACCAGCTGGGCTTCCATGATGGGGGCTATGACTTTGATCACAGGTTCCCTGGGAAACATGACGGTGCCCTCGGGAATGGCGTAGATGTCTCCGGAGAAGCGGAAAGTCTTTAAGTATTCCAGGAAGTCCGCCTGGAAGATGCCCAGAGAGGCCAGATAGTCAATGTCCTCCTGGTCGAAATGTAACTCCTTGATGTACTGGATGACCTGCTCTAAGCCCGCCGAGATGGCGTAGCCGCCGTCGCAGGGGTTTTTGCGGTAAAAGGCATCGAAGATCACGGTCTCGTTCCTGTCCTTGTGCCTGAAATACCCCTGCATCATGGTGAGCTCGTACAGGTCCGTCATAAGTGTGAGATTCTGTCTGTCCATAGACTCCTCTTTTCTGCCGTGTTCGGCATTTTGCATTTTTACAATCATATACCAAATGCGGCACATTTGCAAGAGGCGGGAGAGCCGCAGGAGAAAAGGTGACCTTGATATCTCGAAAAACGGCTAAAAAACCGGAATTCTACTTGACAAATAAAAAACCGTAAGATTATAATGATATATCAGAAAAAGTAACAGACAGCAAATGCCATGACGAAGAGAGTAGCTGTTTCGGGAAAGCTCCAGCGAGCCGGTGAGGGTGCGAGACCGGCGCAAGTAGAGGGACAGTGAAGATCGCTTCCGAGCAGGCAGGACAAAAGGCAGGAGCCGGATTTCCTATAAAAGCGGGCCAGCGGGCCTGGTGGGGAGAGGCGGCCCGGCGAGTAGTTCTGCACGGCGTTCCCCCGTTATGGGAAAGCGTATCATTTCCGTGAGGGAAAAATTCATTCCGGTTCGCAGGTGCCTCCGCCAGGTGTTTTCATGCGTATTTTGCATGGAAATCCGAGACAGACAAAATTTCCGCGTCCGTCCGGACGTCGGGGCTGCGTGCCCGGGCAGGGAATCCCACGGATACGTACGGTGTAACAGGTGGTGAAACGAATGCGTCAGGCTTCGTCCTATTACGGGACGGAGTCTTTTTTTGCAAAAAAAGAGCCGCTGCCGGAGGGCGGCGCCAGCTGTCCGGGACAGAAGCCGGGGAAGACCCGGCGGTCATGAAAAACAGGAAAACACAGCATCGGGAAAAGGAAAAACCGAGAAAGGAGACACGACAATGTACAAACAGGTTTCAGCCAATGTCAGTCTGGTAGAACGCGAAAAAGAAGTGGAGAAATTCTGGCGGGAGAACGATATCTTCCAAAAGACCATCGACAGCCGCAGGGAGGGCCCGGTCTATACTTTCTACGACGGCCCGCCCACGGCCAACGGTAAGCCCCACATCGGCCATGTGGAGACCCGCACCATCAAGGACATGATCCCCAGATACCGCACCATGAAAGGCTATATGGTGCCCCGGAAAGCCGGCTGGGACACCCACGGCCTGCCCGTGGAGCTGGAGGTGGAGAAGCTATTAGGTCTGGACGGCAAGGAGCAGATCGAGGAGTACGGCCTGGCTCCCTTTATCGACAAATGTAAGGAGAGCGTCTGGAAGTACAAGGGCATGTGGGAGAAATTCTCCGGCTCCGTGGGCTTCTGGGCGGACATGGACGACCCTTACGTGACCTATCACGACGACTATATCGAGTCCGAGTGGTGGGCGTTAAAGACCATCTGGGACAAGGGGCTTTTGTATAAAGGATTCAAGATCGTGCCCTACTGCCCCCGCTGCGGCACCCCTCTGTCCAGCCATGAGGTGGCCCAGGGCTACAAGGCGGTGAAAGAGCGCTCCGCGGTGGCGCGGTTCAAATGCGTGGGGGAGGAGGCCTATTTCCTGGCATGGACTACGACACCCTGGACATTGCCCTCCAACGTGGCTCTGTGCGTGAACCCGGATGAGACCTATGTGAAAGTAAAGGCCGCGGACGGCTACACCTATTACATGGCCCAGGCCCTGCTGGACACTGTGCTGGGAGGCCTGGCGGAAGAGGGAACGGCGGCCTATCAGGTGCTGGAGACTTACAAGGGCACGGATCTGGAACATAAAGAGTATGAGCCCCTGTTTGCCTGCGCCGGGGAGGAGGCCGCCCGCCAGGGCAAAAAGGCCCACTACGTCACTTGTGACACATATGTCACAATGTCCGACGGCACCGGCATCGTGCACATCGCCCCCGCTTTCGGTGAGGACGACGCCAATGTGGGCAGAAAGTACGGCCTGCCTCTGGTGCAGTTCGTGGACGGCAAGGGCCATATGACGGCGGAGACTCCCTATGCCGGAAAATTCGTCAAGGACGCGGATCCGGATATCATAAAGGACCTGGACAAGGAGGGGAAACTGTTCTCCGCGCCGAAATTCGAGCATGACTACCCGTTCTGCTGGCGCTGCGACACGCCTTTGATCTACTACGCCAGAGAGTCCTGGTTCATCAAGATGACCGCGGTGAAAGACGACCTGGTGCGCAACAACAAGACCATCAACTGGATCCCCCCTACCATCGGCGAGGGGCGCTTCGGCAACTGGCTGGAGAACATCCAGGATTGGGGCATCTCCAGGAACCGCTACTGGGGCACGCCCTTGAATATCTGGGAGTGTGAGTGCGGGCACATGGAGAGTGTGGGCAGCAGAGAGCAGCTTGCCGCCCTGACAGGCAGCGAGAAGACAAAAAGCGTGGAGCTGCACCGCCCTTACATCGACGAAGTGACTTTCCCCTGCCCCAAGTGCGGGAAGACCATGAAGCGGGTGCCGGAGGTCATCGACTGCTGGTTCGACTCCGGGGCCATGCCCTTTGCCCAGCACCATTATCCTTTTGAGAACAAAGATTTATTTGAACAGCAGTTCCCGGCCAATTTCATCTCCGAGGCCGTGGACCAGACCAGGGGGTGGTTTTACTCCCTGCTGGCGGAGTCCACTTTGCTCTTCAACAAGGCTCCTTATGAGAACGTCATCGTGCTGGGCCTGGTGGCGGACGAGGACGGCCAGAAGATGAGCAAGTCCAAGGGGAATGTGGTGGATCCTTTCGAGGCCCTGGATGAGTACGGGGCGGACGCCATCCGGTGGTACTTTTACACCAGCGCAGCCCCCTGGCTGCCCAAGCGCTTCTCCGGCAAGACCGTGCTGGAGGGACAGCACAAGTTCCTGGATAAGCTCTGGAACACCTACACTTTCTTCGTGCTCTACGCCAATATCGACGGGTTCGACGCGTCGAAATATACACTGGAGTATCATAAGCTGCCCGTGATGGACAGATGGCTTCTGTCCAGGCTGAACACCGTGGTGGGCCAGGTGGACGCGGATCTGGACAGATACCGCATCCCCGAGGCGGCAAAGGCCCTGCAAGATTTCGTGGAGGAGCTGAGCAACTGGTATGTGCGCCGCAGCCGTGAGCGCTTCTGGGCAAAGGGCATGGAGCAGGACAAGATTAACGCCTATATGACCCTGCACACGGCGCTGGTGACGCTGTGCAAAGCGGCGGCGCCGATGATTCCTTTCATGACGGAGGAGATCTACCGGAATCTGGTGTGCACCTGCGACGCCTCCGCGCCGGAGAGCATCCACCTGTGCGATTTCCCCACAGTGGAGGAACGCTTCATTGACAAAAAGCTGGAGGCGGACATGGAGGAGGTGCTGGAGGCCGTGGTGCTGGGCCGGGCCTGCCGGAACACCGCCGCCATCAAGAACCGCCAGCCCATCGGCCGGATGTACGTTAAGATGGGGGCCGGAGCAGAACAGGGCGACGGTGCGGATCCCGCCGGTGCGGATCCCGCTGGTGCGGGAGAGGACGCAAAGACAGCGATGGGACTGGACGGCTTCTACACCGCCATCATCCGGGACGAGCTGAATGTAAAGGATGTGGTCTACACGGAGGACGTGAGGGACTACACCACCTACACATTCAAGCCCCAGCTGCGCACGGTGGGTCCCAAATACGGAAAGCAGCTGGGAGGGATCCAGAAGACCCTGGCCGGACTGGACGGAAACGCCGCCATGGATGAGCTGAACGGGGGCGGGAAGCTTGCCTTTGAGGTGAACGGCACGGCAGTGGAGCTGACAAAGGAGGATCTGCTGATCGACATGACCCAGAAGCCGGGCTATGTGTCCCAGGAGAACGGGAAGATGACCGTGGTGCTGGACACCAACCTGACGGAAGCGCTCATCGAGGAGGGATTTGTCTATGAGCTGATCAGCAAGATCCAGACCATGCGAAAGGACGCGGGCTTCGAGGTCATGGACCACATCAAAGTGTCCGTGAACGGAAACGAGAAGCTGGCACAGATAGCCGCCAGAAACGCGGATGCCATCTGCGGCAAGGTGCTGGCTCAGGAGCTGACGAATGAGAAAGCGTTCGCGGTAGCGAAAGAATGGAACGTAAACGGCGAGAAAGTCGTCATTGCGGTGGAGAGGGTATAACAGAGAGAGGCATTATAATGTATCGGCCCGAAAAAATTTTCCACCTGTGGATTGCAGCCGCACCGGTGGAAAATTTTCTGTATAAAGTGAATAGACAGAGCCATGACGGCAAGGATAGCACTAACATTGTATGGAAAGGAAAGTGGGTAATTCCGAAAATTTGTATCTGAAATTTGTGCAAAAAGCAGTTGGAATGCATGGTGAATTTTGGTATAATAGGAGCAGTCGGGCAATAAGGCCGATTCATTAAAGTTTGTCTTAAAATAGAGAAAGAGTGTGAAAGGAGAAAAAAGTGAAGAACACGAACACGACGGAAGCAAAGAAGCGGACGGACATGCCGGAAGCCTCTGAGAAGAAGCCCACGTTCGATAAGGAGCTTTTCAAGAGGAGTGTCCTGTATAATGTCATGAATATGTACCGCAAGACTTTAGAGGAGGCCACGCCCCAGCAGATTTTCCAGGCAGCGGCATTCTCCATCAAGGACAGGGTCATCGGCAACTGGATGAATACCCAGAAAGCCTATGACAGAGAAGATCCCAAAATGGTATACTATATGTCCATGGAATTTCTGATGGGACGTGCTTTTGGCAACAATATGGTGAACCTCCAGGCCTATGAGGGGGCAAAAGAGGTTCTGGAGGAGCTGGGCGTGGACATCAATCTGCTGGAGGATCAGGAGCCGGATGCCGCTTTGGGCAACGGTGGTCTGGGCCGTTTGGCAGCCTGTTTCCTGGATTCCCTTGCCACTTTGGGGTATCCCGCTTACGGCTGCGGTATCCGCTACCGCTACGGCCTGTTCAAGCAGAAGATTGAGAATGGCTTCCAGATAGAGATTCCGGATGATTGGCTGTCAGAGGGCAATCCCTTTGAGCTGCGCAGGCCGGAGTATGCGAAGAAAGTAAAATTCGGCGGCTATGTCACCGTGCGCACAGATGAAAACGGCAGGAATCATTATGTGCAGGAGGATTACCAGTCCGTAAAGGCCATCCCCTATGATATGCCTATCGTGGGCTATGGCAATGGCATTGTCAACACCCTGCGGGTGTGGGATGCAGAGTCTATGGGCGGCTTCCAGCTGGATTCCTTTGACAAGGGCGACTACAGCAAGGCCGTAGAGGAGGAGAATCTGGCCAGAAATCTGGTAAATGTTCTCTATCCCAACGACAATCACTATGCGGGCAAGGAGCTTCGGTTAAAGCAGCAGTATTTCTTTATCTCAGCATCCGTTCAGGAGGCTGTGGACAAATATATGAGGAAGCATGACGACATCCGTCACTTCCATGAGAAAGTGACTTTCCAGCTCAATGATACCCATCCCACAGTGGCCATTCCGGAGCTGATGCGCATTCTGCTGGATGATTATGATTTGACCTGGGACGAGGCCTGGGAAATCACGACCAAGACCTGCGCCTACACCAACCACACCATCATGGCGGAGGCTTTGGAGAAATGGCCCATTGACCTGTTCTCCAGACTGCTTCCCAGAGTGTACCAGATCGTGGACGAGATCAACCGCAGGTTCATCCGTCAGATTGAGCAGAAGTACAGGGGTGTCCACGGGGTGGATATGCAGGAGAAGATTCGCAAGATGGCCATTCTGTACGACGGGCAGGTGAAGATGGCTCATATGGCCATCGTGGCCGGATATTCCGTAAACGGAGTGGCAAGGCTGCACACGGAGATTTTAAAGCATCAGGAGCTGAAAGATTTCTATGAGATGTTCCCGGAGCGCTTCAACAACAAGACCAACGGCATTACCCAGAGGCGTTTCCTGCTCCACGGCAATCCGTTGCTTGCGGACTGGGTTACCTCCAAAGTAGGAGATGGCTGGATTACGGATTTGCCGCAGATTGCAGGCATCAAGGCCCTGGCGGATGACAAAAAGGCCCAGAAAGAGTTCATGGATATTAAGTACCAGAATAAGCTCCGCCTGGCAAAATATATCAAGGAGCATAACGGCATCGACGTGGATCCGAATTCCATCTTCGACGTGCAGGTAAAGCGTCTCCACGAGTACAAGAGGCAGCTGATGAACATTCTCCATGTGATGTATCTGTACAATGAGCTGAAAGCTCACCCGGAGATGGAGTTCTTCCCCAGGACCTTTATCTTCGGCGCAAAGGCGGCTGCGGGCTATAAGAATGCGAAGTTGACCATTAAGCTGATCAACGCAGTGGCGGAAGTGGTGAACAATGACGCTTCCATCGGCGGCAAGATTAAGGTGGTGTTTATCGAGAATTACAATGTGTCCAACGCGGAGATTATCTTTGCCGCAGCGGATGTGTCCGAGCAGATCTCCACGGCCAGCAAGGAAGCCTCCGGCACAGGCAACATGAAGTTTATGTTAAACGGCGCTTTGACTTTAGGCACCATGGACGGCGCCAATGTGGAGATTGTGGAGGAGGTAGGCGAGGAGAACGCGTTTATCTTCGGCCTGTCCTCGGATGAGGTCATAAACTATGAGAACAACGGCGGCTATGACCCCATGAAGATTTTTAACAGTGACAAGGACATTCACAAGGTGCTGACCCAGCTCATAGACGGCACCTACGATAAGGACAAGGATCTGTTCCTGACCCTGTACAATTCTCTGTTAAACAAGCTGTCCACCTCCAAAGCGGACACCTACTTCATTCTGAAAGACTTCAAGCCCTATGCGGAGGCGCAGAAAAAGGTGGAGGCTGCCTACAGAGACAGAGAGGGCTGGGCAAGGAGCGCCATCCTGAACGTGGCATGCTCCGGGAAGTTCACCTCAGACAGAACCATTCAGCAGTATGTGGATGAAATCTGGCATTTGGATAAGGTGACGCTGTAATCAG
>CATKYJ010000064.1 GCA_949840885.1 uncultured Acetatifactor sp. | reverse complement strand
GCGGGAAATGCTACAGGGCATTTTTATACTCGCAAGGGATAAAGTTTGCCATCGGTTTGTAGCATCTGACGCTGGTGAGTCGGGGGACAATGGAAGAAGAGCATTCCAATGGAAGAAGAGCATTCCATGGCAAATGTAGCCACCGTCAATTTGGATTGATGTTTTAGGGGTTTTATGGTAAAGTTTAGGGTAGTAGCAGTGCCGTTGGCAGAAAGGAGGGGCTATATGGCATTTAAAGTGGGAATTGGCAAATCGGACTTTGAGGAAATGCGGAAAAGTAATGCCTGGGCAGACCGGATATATTGCTCAAGGATAAAAGAAACCGCCGGGCAATTATCATAGAGTCAAAGAAATCAAAGAAAGAATCCCATATGGACAGGGACTGCAGGGAAGCCATAGACCAGATAGTCGCGGAGAAGTATGCGGAGGGGCTATACGGCTATAACCAAATTATGTGCTACGGAGTGGCTTTCTATCAAAAGCAGGCCAAAGTGAAAAAATTACAGAAAGTATAGAGGAGAAAAATATGTTCCGAGAACTTCGCAGAAAAAAACAGGAGCTGCCGCCTGAAGAGAGCATGGACATTTTAAGGAAAGGAACGTCCGGGGTTCTGGCTCTGTCCGGCCATGAGGGTTACCCTTACGCCGTTCCCATCAGCTACGTGTACATGGACTCAAAACTGTATTTTCACGGGGCGAAAACCGGGCATAAGACAGACGCAGTCAAGAGACAGGACAAAGCCTCTTTCTGCGTGATTGCCCAGGATAAGGTGATTCCCGAGAAATACACAACCGCCTATAGAAGTGTAATCGCCTTTGGCAGAATCCGCATACTGGAAGAGGAGGCGGAAATCAAAAAGGCGGTGGAAGCACTGGCCGTAAAATACCATCCAAACGGAGAGAAAGCCGGGCGGCAGAGGGAAATCGAAAAGTTCTGGGAGACCCTGTGCATGATGGAGCTGTCCATCGAACATATCTGCGGAAAACAGGGGCTGGAACTGCTGAGAGAAAGACAGTAGCCGGTTTCTGTTTCCTGCACGGCGCATGTGGTGAGTGAGGTATAGCCATAGCAGACAGTACCACAGGGAAACAGATTGCATTACGGTAACATGCCTGGCCACAAAATTTAAGCAACAGATTTTGAAATATGACATGCAGATGTCATATTATATAGCGTATGATGGACTTATTCCTGACAGGGCCAGGCGGAGCGGACAGCCTATTACCCCTTGCTCTGAACCGGAAGAGAACACAAAATCCATTGCAAAAAGAATACCAGGAGGAAGACACCATGGAAAACAACACCAAACAGGAACTGAAAATCTGCCAGAGCTGCGGCATGCCCATGCAGGAGGACCAGTACGGAACCAATGAGGACGGCAGCAGGAATCAGACCTATTGCTGCTACTGCTACAAGGACGGGACCTTTGCCCAGGACTGCAGCCTGGAGGAAATGATAGACTTCTGCGCGCCCTTTGAAGTGGAGGGCGGCCGGGCGAAGACGCTGGAGGAAGCCAAAGCCATGCTGGGAGAATACTTCCCTACGCTGGAGCGCTGGAGAGCATAGCAGAGATGCAGCCGGGACATGCTTTTGGGTTCCGGCTGCGTTTTTTCGGACGAAAGGCACTGCGATAGAAAAAAGGAGAGAGGAGACAGCCAATGCTGGAGATACCGGAAAGCCTGACCATAGCAAAGCAACTTAACGAAACCGTAAAAGGACTGAAAATCCGCAGCGTAGAAGCGGCCCATACGAAGCATTCCTTTGCCTGGTACACGGGAGAGCCTGAATTTTATTCCAAAGTCATGGAGGGCAAAAAGATTGAGGGGGCCACAGGCTGGGGCAGCTATGTGGAAATTTCTCTGGGAGACTACTGCTTTGCCGTAGGAGACGGTACGAATTTAAGATACTATGGGCCGAACGAGAAGCTTCCGGGACGATATCAGACCAGGATTGCCCTGGAGGATGGCAGCAGCCTGGTGTGCACGGTGCAGATGTACGGCTCCATGTTCCTGATCCGCCCGGAGGAATACGACAATTTCTACTACCAGGTGGCAAAAGAGAAGCCTATGCCCGGCACAGAGGACTTTGACTACGCCTATTTTCAGGAGCTGAAGAAAGAGGCATCGGGAACCTTGTCCATGAAAGCCTTTCTGGCTACACAACAACGGATTCCCGGGCTGGGCAACGGCGTGCTCCAGGACATTTTGCTCCGAGCCGGGCTCCATCCCAAAAAGAAAGTGGGCACTGTGCCCGAGAGCCGCTGGAAGCAGGTATATCAGGCGGTTACTGACACGCTGGAGAAAATGACGGCTGCAGGAGGCCGGAGTACGGAGAAAGACCTGTTCGGCAGGCCCGGCAGATATCCTGTGATGCTTTGCAAAAACACGGTGGGCAGGGAATGTCCCTACTGCGGAACCCTGATTCAGAAAGCCAGCTACCTGGGAGGGACCGTGTATTTCTGCTCCAGGTGCCAGGAACTGTAGAAACTTTCCACATAATGATTGTAAAGCCGCTGCCAATCCGCTATACTGAAAGCAGGCAGACAATTTGTAAAACAGGCAGAAGCGGGAGGAGGCAGTTATGGGACGGACAGTGGCAATCGGAATCCAGGACTTTGCAAAGGTCATCACCAACCATTGCTTTTATGTGGACAAGACGGATTTTATCCGGGAATGGTGGGAATCCAGGGATGAGGTGACGCTGATTACCCGGCCCCGCCGCTTTGGGAAGACATTGAACATGAGCATGGTTGAGCAGTTTTTTTCTGTGGAGTATGCCGGACAGGGAGCAGTGTTTGAGGGACTTTCCATCTGGCAGGATGAGTCCTACAGGGCGCTTCAGGGGACTTATCCTGTCATCAGCCTGTCTTTTGCCAGGGTGAAAGAGACAAACTATCGGGATACCAGGGCAAAGATCTGTGAGATCATCAGGAACCTTTATATAAAGCATTTATTTCTCAGGGAGAGCAGCGGACTGTCCGATGCGGATAGGGCTTATTTTGACCGGATTCTCCAGCCCCAGGTCAGCACTCCCGATGTCACATCCGCGCTGTACCAGCTGTCGGACTTTCTGCACCGCTATTATGGGAAAAAGGTCATCGTGCTTCTGGATGAATATGACACGCCCATGCAGGAGGCCTATGTGGGGGGATTTTGGGAAGAACTGGCTTCCTTTGTCAGGAGCCTGTTCAACTCGTCCTTTAAGACCAATCCCTTTTTGGAGCGGGCCATTATGACAGGTATCACCAGAATAAGTAAAGAGTCAATTTTTTCTGACCTGAATAATCTTGAAGTCATAACGACTACATCCAATAAATATGCCGCTTCTTTTGGCTTCACGGAAGCCGAAGTGTTTGCCGCGCTGGAGGAATGCGGTCTTTCAGAACAAAAAGAGCTGGTAAAGAGTTGGTATGACGGATTTATCTTTGGAAAATATAAAGACATTTATAATCCATGGTCAATTTTAAACTTTATGGATAAAGGGAAATTTTCCACCTACTGGGCCAACACCAGTTCCAACAGCCTGGCGGGGAAGCTGGTCCGGGAGGGGAGCCGCAGGGTAAAGGAGAAGTTCGAGACCCTGCTGGAGGGAAAGCCGATTCTGTCTCCCGTTGACGAACAGATTGTATATAACCGGCTGGACGGAAATGAGAGCGCTATCTGGAGCCTGCTGCTGGCAAGCGGATACCTGAAAGTGCTTTCTTATGAGAGCTACCTGGATATTGCAGAGGGAGCGGAGCCCATGTATGAGCTTGCGCTGACCAATCTGGAGGTAAAACTTATGTTCCAGAGCATGGTCCGGGAGTGGTTTAAATGCGCCGAGGCAGACTATAATGACTTTATCAAAGCCTTGCTGGCAGGGGACAGGAAAGCCATGAATGTGTATATGAACCGTGTGGCGCTGCATACGTTCAGTTACTTTGATACCGGAAAGAAGCCCTCAGAGGAGGAGCCGGAGCGTTTTTACCATGGCTTTGTCCTGGGACTGATAGTGGATTTGAGGGGAAGCTATGTCATTACTTCCAATAGGGAAAGCGGATTCGGCAGGTATGACGTGATGCTGGAACCAAAGAACTTCAAAGAATCCGATGCAATTATTATGGAATTCAAGGTGTTCGACCCGGAGGAGGAAGACACGCTAAAGGACACGGTGCAGGCTGCACTGGGGCAGATTGGGTCGAAAAAGTATGCGGCGCTGCTTTTGGAGAAAGGCATTCCGGAGGAACATATTCGCTGCTATGGTTTTGCGTTCCAGGGGAAAACCGTATTGATAGGGTAGGTGAAAAATGACCAAAGTCTATTTTGTGCGCCATGCAGCGCCGAATTTTAACAATCATGACGACCTGACCAGGGAACTGACAGCCCAGGGGCTGAAAGACAGAGAACTGGTGACAAAATTTCTGTGGGATAAGGGGATAGACGCCGTCTATTCCAGCCCCTATAAAAGAGCCGTTGACACCATAAAGGAATTCGCCCATGCCAGAAAGCTGGAGATAACCCTTGTCAGCGATTTCAGGGAGCGAAAGGTGGGAGCCGGGTGGATAGAGGATTTTGATAGCTTCTGCAAAAGGCAGTGGGAGGATTTTGCATTTAAGCTGCCCCAGGGGGAATCCCTGAGGCAGGTACAGGAGCGCAATATCCACGCGCTGGGCCAGATACTGGAAAAACACAAAGACGAAAACATAGCAATCGGAAGCCATGGAACGGCCCTGAGTACCATTCTCCACTATTTTGATGCCTCTTTCGGCTACCACGCATTCAACCAGATAAGGAACCTGATGCCCTGGATTGTGGAGCTTTCCTTTGAGGGCCATGATTTCCTGGAAATGGAAAAACATAATCTGTTCAAGGATACATAGATTTGACGAGATAGAGGGCGCCTCCATGAATAAAATCACAATCCTGTTTCTGACATTTTTCAAAATCGGCATATTCACCTTTGGAGGGGGATATGCCATGATTGCTTTGCTGAAAAACGAATTTGTCTCCAAAAAACAGTGGCTTACAAATGAGATGTTTCTGGATATGGTTGCCATTGCGGAATCCACCCCGGGGCCGGTGGCCATCAACAGCGCTACCTATATCGGGTATCATATTGCAGGCTTTCGGGGGGCGCTTGCGGCGACATGTGCTGTCTGTATGCCGTCTTTTGCAATCATTTACATCATTTCCTTATATTTTGAACGCTTTCTGAAATTAACCTATGTTCAGTATGCCTTTGACGGGATACAGGCCTGTGTTGTGTACCTGATCCTCTCCGCAGCCATACAAATGTTAAAAGAAGTGCCTAAGACCTTTATGAACAGGGCAATTTTTGGCACGGTATTTCTCGCCATGATTTTATTTTCCCTGTTCGCCATCCATTTTTCAGCGGTATTCTATATCCTGATTTGCGGTATGATAGGGGTTGGGGCGCATGGGATAAAAATCATATTCCGGGAGAAACATAAGAAATGATATATTTTCAATTATTCTGGCAATTCTTTAAAATCGGCGCAGTCTCATTCGGCGGGGGGTACGGCATGATTTCTCTGATAAGGGAAACCGTGCTGGACAATCAATGGCTGACGGAAAGCGAACTCATGGCATTTATTGCGGTTTCGGAATCCACACCGGGCCCGCTGGCTGTGAACATGGCCACCTTTATCGGCGCTTCACAGGGAGGCGTCCCGGGGGCTTTTCTCGCCACCCTGGGGGTTATCTCACCGGCGTTTTTCATCATACTCGTTATTGTAGCCTGCATCCGAAATCTGTTGAAATATCCAGGGGTGAAAGCCTTTCTGGCAGGGGCCCGTCCCTGCGTTGCCGCCCTGATACTGGCAACGGCAGTGACTATGGGGCTGAGCGCCTTTTTGGGCATCGGACAGACTGCCGATTCCCTCAATATAGACTATGTGGGCCTCTTCATATTTTTCATCCTTGTTGGTATAGACATTGTGGCAAGAAAGGCAAAGCGGAAAAAAATTTCCCCCATTCGGATGATACTCCTGTCCGCATGTCTGGGGATTTTGTGCAACCTGGTCACACACTCTTTCGCTTAACCAATGCAGTGGAGACCTCCAGCTTCAGCGGAGCTTCCTGCCCCTCTTCAATGATCTGGGCCAGACGGCGGACCGCTGCCTGGCCCATGTATTGTTTGGGCACATGCACCGTGGTCAGGGCAGGCTCCATACAGGCGGCGTCAGGCATGTCGTCAAATCCCACCACGGCAATGTCCCGGGGGATGGAAAAACCCCTCTCTTTCAGGGCTTTCATGGCCCCGCAGGCAATCAGGTCATTGTCCGCGAAATAGCAGGAGGCAGGTTCCTCCCCGGCGTCCAACAGTTCCAGCATGTCCGCGTAGGCCCCCTCCAGGGAGGGGGACAGGAGATGAACTTTGGATTTGGCCGTGGACATGCCGTGGGAGCGCACCGCCTTGTAGAAGCCGTCCGCCCGCTCCTGGAAATTGTTGATGGCATAGGAGGAGCGCAGATATCCGGGCTGGCTCTTGCGGCGGGAAATCAGGTAATCCGTGGCCAGATAGGCCCCCTGTATGTTGTTAATCAGCACATAATCCGCCTGCAGAGTCTCAAAATACGTATCCAGAACCACCAAAGGCACTTCCAGCTTCAGGAAAGGAAGCAGGTCTCCCTCCACCATTTCCGTACCCAACAGCAAAATGCCCTTGCAGTCAAAGTGAATCATCTGCTTCAGTCGAAGCTCCATATCCGGCCCCTCATCCAGATAAAACATATTCAGATAATAATGCTGCTTCTTGCAGCCTGTGTCAATGCCCTGGAACAACTGGGAGAAAAAGGGCGTGTCTGCCACCACAGCGCCGTGCTTCCTATAAATGATAAAATAGAGGGTGCCCATCAGGTCCGCCCCAGGGGCGCTGTCTTCCTTTAGACGGCTGAAATCATAGCCCTGCCTGGCCGCCTCCTCCAGCACCCGCTTTCTGGTGGCCGTGCTGACCCCGGGCTTGCCCCGCAGGGCCATGGACACGGCTGCCTCTGACAGATGCAACTGTCTGGACAATTCTTTTGCGGTAATCGCCATAATATCCTCCTGTCTTCCCATGATGAATTTGCCTTTTCAGGCCATGCCGGAACATTCTATGCTTCCGCCCATTGCCAGGAAAGGGGATTCCTGTCTGTATTGTAAATAATTTAGTAAATTTAGTCAAGAAAATACTAAATAATTACTTAATTTTATGTTGAAATTAAGCTGTAAAAACTGAATAATGAGAGGCAGAACAAACCAAATAGGCCTACAGGGCACAGGGGGATCCGGCAGGGCAGCCCGAAAAAGGGAAAGTGGAATACGCCTTGCAGGGACATTCGGGAAAGGAGAATTGACATGGCAAAAGTGGTATTGGGGTACGCGCCCACCAGAAGAAATCTGTTCTCGGCGCCGGAAGCGGTGCGGTACGCGGATCTCACCAGACAAAGGCTGCGGGAGCTGGGGGTGGAGTTCGTGGACATAGAGGATATAGCCTCTGACGGACTGCTTCATGACGACAATGACAGAATGCGAATTGCAGAGAAATTCAAAAGGGCAAAAGTGGACGGCCTGTTTTTCCCCCACGGGAATTTCGGCACAGAGTATGAGGTGGCAAGACTGGCAAAGGAGCTGAATGTGCCAGTGCTGCTCTGGGGCCCCAGGGACGAGAGCCCGGACGAAAACGGCGTCAGGGCCAGGGACAGCCAGTGCGGCCTCTTCGCCACGGGAAAGGTACTGCGGCGCTTTCGGATTCCTTTCACCTATCTGTGCAACTGCAGACTGGAGGACGAGATCTTTGCAAAAGGCATCCGCAACTTCCTGGCAGTCTGCAATGTGGTAAAGACTTTCCGCAGCACAAGGATTCTGCAGATCGGCCCCAGACCCTTTGACTTCTGGTCCACCATGTGCAACGAGGGAGAACTGCTGGAGAGATTCGGGATTCAGCTGTCCCCGGTGCCTCTGCCGGAGCTTACAGAGGAGATGGACCGGGCCGTGGAACAGGGAACTGCAGTTCGGGAGACGGTTGCCTACTGCAAGGAACATTTCCGAATTGCCATAAAAGAGCAGGAGCTGGAAAAAGTGGCTGCGCTGAAAGTGGCCATGAGAAATCTG
Source organism: uncultured Acetatifactor sp. (assembly GCA_949840885.1). GTDB lineage: Bacteria > Bacillota > Clostridia > Lachnospirales > Lachnospiraceae > Acetatifactor. The sequence goes on along the minus strand of CATKYJ010000064.1, from coordinate 11,134 downwards.
GCCGGACGCTACGGCTGCAATGCCATCGCCATCCAGTGCTGGAACGCCCTCCAAAACGAAATCGGCATCATGCCCTGTGCGGCCAACAGCCTGCTGAATGAGGAGGGGCTGCCCGTGGTGTGCGAGACAGACATTCACGGCGCTATCACTGCCCTTTTGGTGGAGGCGGCAGGCATGGATGAGGCCAGGAGCTTTTTCGCGGACTGGACCGTGCGCCATCCTGACAATGAGAACGGAGAACTGCTGCAGCACTGCGGTCCCTGGCCCCTATCCGTGGCGGCCTGCCAGCCTGTCATCGGCTATCCCCTGGCGTTCTCCCACCCGGGCGCGGTGGAGGCTGTGGCCAAAGGGGGAGAGATGAGCCTCTGCCGCTTCGACGGGGACAATGGGGAGTATTCCCTGCTATTGGGCAATGCCAGAGGCATCCAGGGACCCTATACCAAAGGCACCTATGTGTGGGTGGAGGTGAAGAACTGGAAGAAGCTGGAGGCAAAGCTGGTGGAGGGGCCTTACATACATCACTGCGTGGGCATTCACAAGGATGTGGTGCCGGTGCTGTACGAGGCCTGTAAGTACCTGGGGATTCGGGCGGATTTGTATGATGATAACGAGGACGAGGTGAAAAGCAGGGTGTGCGGAGCGTGAGAAGAATACGGCATTCTTGATGGTATTGCTGCCGGAGGCGGCATAATGAAAAGCTTGCATACAGGGTTTTGGTATGAGGAGGATAAGAGAAAGACATGGATGATTTGACAAAAAGAGCATATGCCCTGCGGCGGGATATTATCGAGGAAGTGTACCGGTCCGGGGCAGGCCATGTGGGCGGGGACTTGAGCGTGATTGATATTCTGACAGTGCTGTATTTTGGGGTGATGAATGTATCTCCGAAGAACTGGGAGTCCCCGGACAGGGACAGATTCTTTTTGAGCAAGGGGCATTGCGTGGACGCTCTGTATATGGTGCTGGGGGAGAAAGGCTTTTTTGACAAGCAGGAAGCCATTGAGACGTTCAGCGCATATGGGTCTAAATTCATCGGCCACCCCAATAGGGAGGTGCCTGGCATTGAGATGAATTCCGGCTCTCTGGGCCACGGACTGGCTCTGGGCGTGGGCACGGCCCTGGCGGCAAAGATGGACGGCAGAGCGTATCGAACCTATGTAGTGCTGGGGGACGGCGAGATGGCGGAGGGCTCCAACTACGAGGCCATGATGGCGGCAGGGCATTACCATTTGGACAATCTCTGCGCCACCGTGGACGTAAACCGTCTGCAGATCAGCGGAAAGACAGAGGATGTGATGTGCAGCGACAGTCTGGCCCAGAAGTTCCGGGCCTTTGGCTGGCATGTGACAGAGGTGGAGGACGGCAACGACTGCGGGCAGCTTCTGGCGGCCTACGAGGCCGTGGCGCTATACAGGGGAAAACCCACAGCCATTATCGCCCACACCGTAAAGGGCAAAGGGGTATCCTTTATGGAAGACCAGGCCAGCTGGCATCACGGCGTCATGAAACCGGAACAGTACGCACAGGCTGTGGAGGAGCTGGAGGAGAGAGCACAGATGCTCACCGGAGCACAGAAAGCCGCGGGACAGCAGGCGACAGCCGGAGAGAAGACAACCGACACAGAAGCGGATAACCCGGGCGCAGAAACATATACGAACGTGCCTGGAAAAACCACCGCGGGCAGCAGAGAATCTGCCGCAGACAACCGGAAAGCGATGGAGGCATCACATGGAAAATAAGATCACAAACCGTCAGGCAATATGCGATGTACTGATAAAAGCTGCAGAAACCCACAGAGATGTCATAGTTGCATGCTCGGATTCCAGAGGCTCCGCCTCCCTGTCCGCCTTTGCGGAAAAATACCCGGAACAGTTGGTGGAGATGGGCATTGCGGAGCAGAACCTGGTGACCGTATCCGCGGGACTGGCCTCCTGCGGGAAAAAAGTCTTCGCCGCCTCCCCGGCCTGCTTCCTCTCCACCAGAAGCTATGAACAAGTGAAAGTGGACGTGGCCTACTCCCGGGCCAATGTAACCCTCATAGGCATCAGCGGCGGCGTCAGCTATGGGGCCCTGGGCATGACCCACCATTCCTGCCAGGACATTGCCGCCTTTTGCGCCCTGCCGGACATGCGGGTATACCTGCCCAGCGACCGGTTCCAGACAGCCAGACTCATAGAAGCGCTGCTTACAGATGACAGCCCTGCCTATGTGCGGGTCAGCCGTACAGCCAGCAAAGACATTTACGGAGAAAACATGGATTTTACTCTCAATCAGGCCAAACTTCTCTGCCAGGGAAAAGACGTGCTGCTGGTGGCCTGCGGCGAGATGGTGGCAGAGTCCCTGGAGGCAGCCAGCCTGCTTCGGGAAAAAGGAATCAGCGCCGGCGTCCTGGACATGTACTGCGTGAAACCCCTTGACGAGAAAACCCTGTTACAGGCTGCAGAGCAGGTAAAGACAGTAATCACCGTGGAAGAACACTCGGTCTACGGCGGACTGGGCAGCATGGTGGCCCAGACAGTCAGCGCCGCCTGCCCGAAAAGAATCGTGAACCTGGCGCTTCCGGACGGCCATCTGACAGCCGGAACCAACCGGGAGATTTTTAAAACATACGGACTGGATGCAGCGGGAATTGCCTGCTCTGCGGAAAGCGCGCTGGCGCAGAAAACCAGATAACAAAAAAGGCGGTGAGCGAGAACATGAGCTATCTATTGGGCATTGACCAGAGCACCCAGGGCACCAAAGCCATCCTGTTTGACCCAGAGGGAAATATCCTCAGACGGGCGGACGCGGCCCACAGACAGATTGTGGACAAAAACGGCTGGGTCTCCCATGACCCAGAGGAAATCTACACAAACCTGCTCCGGGCAGTGAGACAGGTGGTGGAGGAGGCAGGCATCCCCAGAGAAGACATTGCGGCCCTGGGCATCAGCAACCAGCGGGAGACCACTCTGGTCTGGAACCGGGCCGGGCATCCCCTGGCGAATGCGGTGGTGTGGCAGTGCGGCCGGGCGGAAAATGTTGCCCGAAAGCTCCGACACCAGGCAGACGTCATATACGAAAAGACAGGCCTCCCCCTGTCCCCCTACTTTTCCGCCTGCAAAATGGCCTGGCTCAAAGACCATACAGATCCTGACAGAGAAGCCTGCTTCGGCACCATGGACAGCTTTCTGATATACCGCCTCACAGGAGGCGAAAAGTACCTCACAGACTATTCCAATGCCTCCCGGACCCAACTCCTCAACCTGAAGACCCTGGAATGGGATGAAGAGCTCTGCCAGATATTCGGCATTCCCAAAAACTGTCTGCCTGAGATTAGGGACAGTAACAGCTGCTTTGGCTATACGGATTTTCAGGGCTTCCTGAAGCATAAAATTCCCATTCTGGCCCTGCTGGGAGACTCCCACGCCGCGCTGTTCGGACAGGGCTGCCACAAAAAAGGCATGGTAAAAGCCACATACGGCACAGGCTCCTCCATCATGATGCACATAGGGGAAACCCCGGTGCAAAGCAAGGCGGGACTTGCCACCTCCCTGGCCTGGAGCATTGATGGGAAAGTAGAGTATGTTCTGGAGGGAAATATCAACTACACCGGCGCCGTGGTAACCTGGCTAAAAGAAGACATGGGACTAATCAAATCTGCCGGTGAGACAGCAGCCCTGGCACAGGGCGCAAACCCAGCAGACAGAACCGTACTGGTGCCGGCCTTTACCGGTCTGTCCGCCCCCTACTGGAAACAGGACGCACAGGCGCTTCTCACAGGCATGGGCCGTACCACCGGCCGGGCGGAGATAGTCCGGGCGGCGCTGGACAGCATTGCCTTTCAAGTCACAGACGTATTAAAGGCCATGGAACAGGACTGCGGAGGGCAGGTGCGGGAACTGCGGGCAGACGGCGGCCCTGCCGCAAACCCCTATCTCATGCAATTCCAGAGCGACATGGCACAGGCCGCAGTGTATGTGGCCGAAAGAGAAGAACTTTCCGCCATAGGGGCAGCCTACCTGGCCGGCATTACTGCCGGCATCTATGACAGAGAGAACCTGTTCGGAAAAATGGGGTACCAAAAGTATACTCCCATAATGCCCCGGGAAGAGCGGGCGGAAAAGTATGGCCGCTGGAAAGCGGCAGTTGGACTTGTGCTGTAGGGAATGCGGGTGTATTATGAAAATGGAAGAAGTGCATCCCATGGAAGAAGAGCATTCCAGGCACCTGTGGGCTCAAGGTGTCCAAATATGGAATCATGTCTGATTACAATTTTAAAAAATACAAATGGAAACAAAACACCAAATTGAAAATGCAGAAAGAGAGGAAGCCAAAATGAGACAATACGAAACCTTTGAACTGACCTTTCCGGGCCCGGAACCAGAGGGCTCCAAAGCCCTGGTGGACTTACAGGCAGAATTTACCCTGAACGGAGAGAACAAAAAGGTAAGCGGCTTTTACGCAGGACAGGGCCAGTACAAAGTCCGGTTCTACCCCGCTGCCCCCGGAACCTGCAGCTGGAAAGTCCGGGGAGCCGTAAACGCACAGGGAGAGGAAAACTGCCAGCCTGCAAAGTCCGGGGAGACCCCAGACAATGCGGCCCACGGGCAAAAAGCCATTTCCCATGGCATTGTCCGTGTGGAGGGAAAACATTTCAAACATGAGGACGGCGCCTGGTACCGGCCCTTTGGCACCACAGTATATGCCCTGGTGCACCAGGAAAAAACGCTGATAGACACCACCATGGAGACGCTGCGCAAAGCACCGTTCAACAAAGTGCGCTTCTGCGTCTTCCCCAAACACTATGACTTCAACCACAACGACCCCGACTACTATCCCTTTGAAAAAACCGGGGAAAAATGGGATGTCCATAAGCCGGTGCCCCAATACTGGGAAGCCCTGGAGGCCAGAATCCGAGAACTGGACGCCAGCGGGATTCAGGGAGACCTGATTCTCTTCCATCCTTACGACAGATGGGGCTTTGCCAAACTCTCAAAGGAGGATAGCCTGGTTTACCTGGACTACCTGCTGCGCAGACTCTCCGCCATGCCTAACCTCTGGTGGTCCCTGGCCAATGAATACGACCTGATGCCCAATTACAGCTATGAGGACTGGGCGGACTTTGCTAGGTTCGTGGCAGAGCACGACCCCTACAAACACTGCCTGAGCAACCACAACTGCATGGCCTACTGGGACTTTACCCAGAAAGAAATCACCCATTGCTGCATCCAGGATACCAATGTAAACGAAGTGCCCGAGCTCTGGGAACAGTATGGCAAGCCTGTAGTATTCGACGAAGTCCGCTACGAGGGCAACATCATCCATCCCTGGGGCAATATTTCCGCCAAAGAACTGGTGCGGCGGTTCTGGACAGCAGTCTGCTGCGGGGGCTACTGCACCCATGGGGAGACGTTCTACAGCGACGACGAAGTCCTCTGGTGGGCAAGGGGCGGCATACTGAAAGGCCAGAGTCCTGCCAGGATCGGGTTCCTGAAAGAAATCGTGGAGGCGCTGCCCGGCCCCCTGGACTTCCAGGGAGAGGGGCTGGGCAGTCAGACAGCGGTACAGCTGCTCCACATGAAAGAAAACGGCGCGCCGGAGGAGGTCCGCAACAATTTCTTTGCCATGGCCATGCTGAACATGCCCAAAGACCGGATAAAGCCTTTCGTGACAAAAGAGCGCACTGCCGTGGGCCACTGCGGGATAGAAGCCTACCTGAAATTCATGGAAAGACAGTGCGCTGCCCTCACCGAGCTAAAGCTCCCCCAGGAGGGCAGCTACCGGGTGGAAGTCATCGACACCTGGGACATGACCCGGAAAGTGGTGATGGAGAACGTAAACGGCACCGTAAAAGTGGAACTGCCCGGCAAGGAGGACATGGCGATACTGGCTGTGAGAATGTGATTTACCAAAGAGGTGTAAAGCAGGAGGAACGGCGGCATTGGCGTACAGCTGATGCCGCTAATTTATCGCTGATTCATCTGAGAACGCATCTGAGAAAGTGGAAAAGCTCATCCGTATATGGTAAAATGGAACTACCTGGTGCACATGGACAGGCTAAAAGAGTATCTGGCATCCTATGGGATAAAGATGTGATTTATTGTTTGGAAACGGGAAAAGAGGGGAATATCCATGGGAATTGTTCTGAAAAACGATAATCAGGAAATAGAACTGGCTGTAAAGGGATATGAAGTTCCCCTACCGGCCAAAAGCTATTGGGATAATAACTGGCTGGTGCTTTCCTGCCGGCTTACTGAGGGCGGCAAAGCCATGTACGGGGAATTTCCATGTTTTATGACCATGGAACTCCACCGTCTGAAAATGCTTTTACAGCAGTTCCGGTCCGGGGCGCTGCCATCTGTTTCATGGAACGGGACAGAACCAAACTTTGCTGTATCCCTTTCCGAGAACCACTTGCTGAAAATATTCTTCTATGCGGAGGCAGAGGGCTGGGAGATAACCTTTCATAAAAAAGCAGCTGCCAAAGATGTGGAAACGCTGATTAAATTTTGTTCGGACAGCTTAGACCTTTATCCCATCCGTGATGTTGGAATAAAGTGAAAAGTTATCCCAATTCCGTGCAGCAAAACCCGAAAATAAGCCAGAAATCAGTGATTGTGGAGGCAAAATGTCACATAGCAAACATACAAAGCGGAGTTACTCTTTATACATCGAAAAATGGAACCCCTCTGCCAAAAAGTACATAAATATTTGCTGCATATGTGGACACAAAGGTTACAACACTGTAATAGAAAGGGACGATTTTTGCATTACCCATGAAAATAAGGCAATTTACAGCGAGCTATTAAAAACACTATGTAAACTGGAATTAGATGAGTTAGGGCGTTGTAAAGATTGTGCAAGGATACAAGATAGGCATATGGTGTGACTATCTTTTAATATGAGCAGGAACGCTGCTTTTTTCATACCCCTTGTGACGCATTAGGGGCGAAAAGGGCCTTGATTTACAGGGCTTCCAGAGCGCGGAACACCCTTAAAGAACGCATTCTAATGCGTCACAGACCAACAGCAAAGGAACGATTGACAATGGCCGTATTCCGAGTAGAGCGCAGCAAAGGCTATACCGTATGAGCAACCACCACTTACGCAATAAAGAGCTGTCCCTAAAGGCAAAGGGGCTTTTGTCGCAAATTACTATTCACAACGCCAAATGCACTATTCACCCGAAAATGTAGACGCTGGAAATTTGTTGTGCTATACTGTATCGGATAGAAATTTAGCTGAAAAGGAGGACGGACAATGTGGAACTGAAACGGGAAACCATTTGTGAAGATACGCTGGAATTTGTTCAGGAATACTACCGTCTGAATACGGAGCCGCTGTTCTCCGTCCTTGCCGATGACTGCGTATGGATGGGGACAGGAAATGTGCTTGCCTCCGGCGCAGCGGCAATTCGGGGATTTTTCGAAGATGGCTTTGTCATGCCGCCTTGCCGCTTGGCGGAGCCGGACTTCCGGCTGGTGGAAACCGGGTGCCTGGGGCAGTTGATCGTCCTTGGACAGTACGCCCTTTACTCGGACGGGGACGCGCAGCTTATCAACGCAGTCAAACAGCGGTCTACGTTCTGCTTCCGGGAGGAAAAAGGCCAGTGGCGGCTTTACCATATGCACATTTCCAACGAGTGGAACGAACTGGTGGAGGAAGAAATCTTCCCCGTCCGGATCAGCACGCAGACTTACCATTATGTCAAAAAACTGCTGGCGGAAAGCGTGAGCAGAAAGCCCCCTATGCTGGTGATTAAGACTGACCTTTGCAATCAGTTTGTGGATACCAACACGGTAATCTATATACAGGCCACGGACAGGGACTGCATTCTCCATATGCTGAACGAGAGGAAACAGGTTTCGCGGGCATTGAAAGACCTGCAGGAGCAGCTTCCCCCGAACTTTTACCGCATCCACAGGAGTTTCTGCGTCAACAGCGACTATGTGACGAAGATTGAACGCTATGCCGTAACGCTGGTAACGGGAGAGGTGCTTCCCGTCCCGAAAATGCGCTATACCCAGATACGGGAGGAACTGACAGCATTGATTGAAAAAGGGTTGCAGGAAAGAGGAAAAAAGTATGAGAAAAAGGAGGATAACCTATGAAACCACAAAATAATAAACGGTTCGGGGCGGCTGTGTTGCTGCTCATTCTGCTGTTTACCCTCTCCGCCTGTTCACACAGGCAGAGTGAAAGCAGCCTGCCGGAGAGCAGCCCGCCCGTATCAACGGGGCAGGAAGAAACCGTGCAGCCGGAAACGCCGGACGCTGCCGTAAAGGAAGCCATTCTCTATATCGGCACAAGGGACAGCGGTTTTACCGAATACCCTATGACCTACGAAGGAACCCTGACCCCGGAGATTTTAATTGCCGGGATTGCCGACCTAACCGGCTGGGATATGACCCTTGCCGAAAATGTAACCACTGGCAAAGGCGGCATGAGCGTATACTTTGCGGACAGCTCCGCGCTCTTTACCGGGCCGCCCGACCCGCAGAACGAGGAATTTTTTATGTTCAGTGCGGATCAGCTTGCACAGACCATTTTAGACAGCACCCAAAAGACGCTGCAAATGGGATTTACCGGCGAGGGTGGCGACCCGGACGCGCTGGATATTTACTACTACATGGAGGGCGAAAAGCCGCTGGAACTGCCGGACATTGGCAGGGAATGGCCGCTGGATCAGCCCTATGTGTGGTGGTAGATCAACAAAAAATGTAGTGAAACCGGGCCTTATATGTGGGACAATATTTGTAGCATATCAAGGCTCTTTCCTTTTTCTGTCGTGGTTTTTGCTTTTGCCGTCGCGCGGCAGTCTTTACTCTTGAATTACCACACAATCACCCGAGCTGGTTTGTACTTCCCTCTGTGTGCTTGTCAAGTTCCGCGTGTGTTCGTCAAATTCCGCTTGGCTGAATTTCTCTACGCCGGTCAGCGTCCCATTCCCGGAAGTGTTCAGATTTGTAAAATCGCGGACTGTATAAATGTCGATGGTTCCGTCCGTGTTCCACGAACTGCGGATTGCACCATGGAAATTTCCGCCGGTTAGGCTTTCGCCATTGGAGGTCAGCACATCTTGGAAAAACCGTACTTTTTCGCCGTTAAAATACCAATGGTCAATGGTGGCGTCATAGGTAACACCAAATGCGGCATATTCGTCTGCTATAGCCTGTGCCTCATCTGGCGTCAGCGGCCCACTTTCGTCGGCGTAACACACCGCTCTTGGCGGGTTTTTTATGGCATTGATGTCCCGTTCAGCAAATTCCTTATCAGAAAATTCTTTCAATCCAACTATTTTGCCGCTGGGGTCAAAGGAGCCGTCATCATTTTGAATGAGGTTACTAAAATCCCGGACAGCATAAACATCAATCACTCCGTTCTCGTTGAAAAAGTCTATGCCTGCCCGCTCTTCAGCACTCAACTCGTAATAATCTTCAAACCATCTGACCAACTTCCCGTTGTAATACAGCACATCTTTATCCGAATCGTAGACCATGCCAAATTCTTCATAGTGCTTGAGCTGCGCTTTCAATACCGCTTCATCGTGGGCAGCATCTTCGACACCATTTTCTGCATAGCCCACATCGTACATAGATGTGGACTCCGAGGGTAAAGCGGACGTTTCACCGCTTCCATGCGGAAGTACCGATGCAGCAGCCGAACTACATCCGGCAAGGCAGGCTGCAAGAAGCAGGGCCAGAAGTGCATATGAGATTTTCTTTGTTTTCTTCATTTGAAAACACCATCCTTTCTTAGTATGCCCATATCATATCACCTCTTTTTGTGATACATGTGGGATTAGTTTGTGATTTATGTGTAGTTGAAAAGCGGCGGGGCAATCGTCCGCCGTTTTTCTATATCTGTCAGATTGTAAAAGAAAACTTTACTCCGGCCTGTGTATTGCAGACCGTACATACACTTCCATGCAGGTGTAGTATCTCCTGCACGATATACAGCCCTAACCCGCTTCCGCCGGTTTTACGGCTTCTGGATTGCTCCACACGATAAAACGCATCAAATAGTTTGGGAATACTATCCTCCGGGATATGGGCGCCTGTGTTTTCAACAGAAAAATTTATCTGTTCATGTTCCATATGGACAAAGATACGAATGGAGGCGCCCTGCGGGGAATACTTGATCGCGTTTCCGATCAGATTGGAAAACACTTTTTCCATCAACATTTTGTTTCCAGTTATAAGAACGGATGGCGGAGTATCAAGATATATTTGCAAATCTTTGCCCACAATCAAGTCTTCGGTTTCACTTAAATAGGATTTGATAATCTGAACACAATCCAAATGGTCTTTTTTAAACTCTGCCCCCGCAGTTTCCAGCCGAGAGATTGTCAATATCTCCTGCACCATTGTTTCAAGGGTGTTTGCAATTTCCAGCGATCTCGTCAAATATTTATCATGGTCTTTGTATGCCCCAATACCGAGCAGCATTCCTTCTAACTGGCCTTTGATAATGGTTACAGGTGTTTTCAGCTCATGGGACACCGCTGAAAAGAAATTTGTACGGGCCTGTTCCAATTTCTTTTTATGCTCAATATCGGCTTCGAGTTTCTTGTTTGCGCTTTGCAAATCAGAGAGGGTGACAGAAAGATTGTGCGATAGCCGGTTCAGGCTTTTCCCAAGTGTTCCCAATTCATCAGTCCGTTGTTCATCAACCGTCCAATTCAACTGCAAGTCAGACATCTTTTCGGATATACGGCTGATTTCCAGCACGGGCTTTGTAATCATACAAGAGTAAAGCCAAGACACAATAAAAGCAACTGCTAAAACAATCAATAGGATAAAAGGAAATACACGGATAAAAGACTGCTGCAATTCCCCGATTTGTTCTGCAGCTCCGTAAACGATGAGCATATATCGCTCATTGCTATCAGAAAAGGAAAAGTGGTAGCTGCCCGACAGAAGGGGGACAGTTTTGCGCAACTCATTAATCTGCGATTGCTCAATATACGCCGTGTTACTACCGCCCCACGTTTCGGCAAATAGTTCTGTTGGCAAGGGCACGAACTCGCCTTTGCCATTATACAGTTCAACGGAATTGATTTCCGTATCTTGAAGAAGCTGGTCGAACAAACCGCCGCTATTCGGAAAAGCTACTTGCTCCAGTTCGGAAACAAACCGCTGCGCCCGTTCATCCA
>CATKYJ010000063.1 GCA_949840885.1 uncultured Acetatifactor sp. | reverse complement strand
TCGCTGCGCGATGGCTCTAAAGAACAAAGTCCTTTCGGCACACAATCCATGAGAGGAATTTTCTCTCGAAAGTTCTCTCGTGAAACTTCCTCTCGTGTGCCTTTCATGCCTCCAAAAGCCTTGCCACCGCTGCAAACATGCGCCCGGTGGCGCCTTTTTCCAGCCTGCCGTTCTCTTTTCGAAGCACTGCCGGTCCCACCATGTCAAAATGCACCCAGGGACGGCCATTCACAAACTCCTGCAAAAAGCAGCCCGCCACGCTGGCGCCGGCCCGTTTGTCCGGCATATAGTTGGCCAGGTCCGCTGTCTTGGACCACAAAAGCTGGCGCCTGTAGCGCTCTCCTAAGGGCAGGCGCCACACCGGCTCTCCGCCGGCCCCGCAGGCCCTCTCCACCTGTTCTGCCAGTTCCTCCTCATTGCAGAAATACCCCGTGGTCTCGTCCCCCAGAGCCTCCTGGCAGGAGTATGTCAATGTGGCCATATCCACCAGCCTGTCCGCATCCCTGGCGGCAAAGGCCAAAGCGTCCGCCAAGATCAGCCTGCCCTCCGCATCCGTGTTATACACCTCCACGGTCCTGCCTGACAGCATGGTGATCACATCTCCCATCCGCAGACTTTTTTCGTTTATCGCATTCTCCACCAGAGGGATAGCGGCCGTCAGCGGACCCACACAGCCTGTATCCGCCGCGTATTCCATGAGGCACAGCACATCCGCCGCGCCGCACATATCGTATTTCATGCCCTCCATGCCGCCCATGGACTTTAAATGGATGCCGCCGCTGTCAAACATAACGCCCTTGCCCACCAGCGCCGTCACAGGGCCTCTCCCTGCCCCCTGATAACGCAGGTGCAGCAGCGCGGCTTCTGTCCCGGAGGCCTGGTTCACCCCGAGGATCCCTCCGCAGCCCATTTTTTGCAGTTCCTGATCCCTGAAGATCTCCAAGGACAGGGCAGGCTTCTTTGCCGCCAGCTTCCGGGCATAGAGACACAGATCGTCAGCCGTCAGGTAATTAGCCGGCAAATCCCCAAGCATCCTGGCGTAATTTCTGCATCTTCCCAGGCACCTGGCCCTCTCCACCGCATGCTCTATGGCCTCTTTTGCACGCTCCCGCGCATTCTTTTCGGATGAATCCTTTGCCTCATTCCCGGCCTCCCTGCCGCTTCCGGCGCTTCCCTGCCCCTCATCCGTATCCGTTTTCTCTCCGGAAAATATCAGATACACTGTTACCTGAGGCAGCACCGCCAATTCGTCCCGCAGTTCAAAGAGCCGCTGCGAAGCGCCGGGGACCAAAGCCTTTTTCCCGAAGCGATAAGCCCCCTGCATAAGAGCCTCCACAAGAAAATATGCCGCCTCCGAAACTTTCCCCCGAAACTGCTGTGCCCCAAAGGCATCCAGATCGATCTGGCAGTCCCTCTCCAGAGCATATCCCCACTGATTCACCAAATCCCGCAGGGACGCCCGGTCAGGCTCCGTCCCCTCCCAGGTAAGTACGGGAACTTCCTCTTCCATCCTCTTTCCTAATTCAAACCGCATTCTGCCACCCCCATTTTTCCAATCACCACACCTAGACGTTCAGCCCTGCCGTCATGGCATAGCGGCCGCACAATACTTTCAAAGCGAACGAGTTCGCTCACGCGCCCAAAACTTCTTCTCACATTTGAAACAGCAATGTCTTAATCTCATAAGGCGTCACTTCCACCTCCACGGCACTGTCCTGCCAGGGCGTGCAGGGCTCCTCCATGAGATTGCACTCGCACCAGGCGGCGGGCTTCCAGGCGAGCTCCAGCTTTACCTTTCCCCGTCTTCCGGTGTATTCATGGAAGCGAAGCACCATCTCGTCTCCGTTCTCCCCGCGTTTTACGGCGTCCACCTCCACGAAATCCTGATCCAGACGGATAGCGCTCTGTGTGCTTCCCCGCCAGCTGCCGGGGAAAGCTGTCAGAGGCTCATTGAGCGAAAAGGCCTCCTGCTCCAGCCCTGCCGCATACCACTCTTCCTCATGGGGCAAAAGGGAATAGGTGAATTCATGCTGTCCGTTGTCCGCATCATAATCCGGATCCACCGCCGACTTTAATAAAGACAGGCGGATAGTATTGTCCTTAATATCATGTCCGTACTTGCAATTGTTAAGCAGGGCAATCCCATAGCCAGTCTCCGAGAAGTCCACCCACTTATGGGCCACTGTCTCGAACCGGGCCGCATCCCAGGAAGTGTTGCACACGATGGGCCGCACGATATTGCCCTCCTGAATATCATACCGGGCGCTGACAGCCCTGATATCCACGGGAAACGCTGCTTTCAGAAGCTTTTGATGCTCTCTCCAGTCCATCTGAGTGACGAAATCAATCCTGCGCTTTCTCTCATAGAAGCACACGGTCTGGCGGATATGAGAATCATGCCACACATGCTCTGTATGCACAAAGGTGCCCAATTCGTTTCGCTCTACGGTAAGCTTTCTGCAGTCCTCCACGGGTATGCATTTCTCGTCGATGGTGGGCTCCAGCTCCCAGGCGTCAAAGCACCGGGGCTTGTCCTCGAAGATCTGCAGAATATTTCCGCATTTTCCGGGAGCCAGCACATTTCTGCCTGCGGTTTTGTCGTAAAGTTGTGTCAATTGGCCGGAGGCATTCCATTCCCCATGGTAATAAGGCGTGTCCACCACTGCCGCCGCACTGCCCTGAACTGCCGGGGCACCGGATTCCGAAGCGCCGATAGTCCCCGGCGCCTCTGTCCCGGGCACGTTTTCTCTGCCGCACACCTTTATCAGCTCTGCCCCAAAAGGCTTTGCCTGCTCAATCCACACATAGTCCGCTTCTTTTCCCCACACTGCGGGAAGCCTCTTTCCCGCCTCATCCAGATAGGTATATCCGCCCTGCTCCAGGGAACCGGGCAGCTTCACTGCGCCGCAAAGCGTCCAGTTGGAGCTGTTCCATACGGTATAGGTATCCGCCTGGGGCGCAAGCAGGGCTTCTGTGACTGCGCTCTCCGCCTCTTCGATTAGCTGCGCCGCCTTTCGGTACTCCTCATGGCTGTCCTCATACACCTCATGAATGGAGGAGCCGGGGAGAATATCGTGGAACTGCTGGCAGAGCACGATCTTCCAGGCACGAAGCAGCCTGTCTCTGTCGTAGAGGTCTCTGCGGCCGGCTGCCTCTCCCGCCAGAACGCCCAGGATCTCGGCCCGGCGCAGCCGGTATTCCAGCTGCCTGTTGGTCTTCTTATTGTATGCCTGGGAGGTATAGGTTCCCCGGTGGAATTCCAGGTACAACTCCCCGTCCCACACAGGCAGATAGCCTCCCAGAGGATTCTCTTTTAAGGTCTTGCCCAGCCTGTCAAAATAGTCCGTGGCGCTCTCCCACTTCACATGGGGGATACCGGGCATTTTCTCCACGCACTCTATGGTCTTTATCATGTCCCGGTTGGGCCCTCCGCCGCCGTCCCCGTAGCCAAAGGAGATGAGCAGATCCCTGTTTAAATCCTTATTCCTGTAATTGTCCCACACGCCCTTTACCGCATAGGGCCTGGCGCCGCCGTTGTAGGTGTAGTAGCTGGATCCCTGGTCCGTGGTGGTAATGAAATGTGTGGTCAGCAGACTTCCGTCCATTCCTTTCCAGAGGAACGTGTCATAGGGCAGCTGATTGGTGTCGTTCCAGCTGATCTTCGTGGTCATAAAGGTATCTATCCCGGATTTCTTCAGGATCTGGGGCAGCGCCCAGGAATACCCGAACACATCCGGCAGCCACAGGAACGTATTGTCGTAACCGAACTCTTTTTTGAAAAACTGCTTGCCCACCAGAATCTGGCGGATAATGGACTCCCCTGAGGTCAGGTTGCAGTCGCACTCTACCCACATGGAGCCGGAGGGCTCCCAGCGTCCCTGGGCCACTCTGTCCCGGATATGCTCATAGACATCCGGGTAATCCGTCTTGATAAATTCATATAGCTGAGCCTGGGACTGCAGAAAGCGATAGGAGGGATATTTCTCCATGAGCCTGTTCACCGTGGAAAAAGACCGGGCAGCTTTCTCTCTGGTATGGCGGATCCGCCACAGCCAGGCCACGTCGATATGGGTGTGTCCCAGCATGGTCACCGTCACATCCGGCTTGCCCGCCCCCTGCAGTTCCTTTGAGAGAAAGTCATATGCCTGCTTTACGCTTTCATAGAAAGCTTTGTCCCCGGGCGAAGTGTAATCCACCAATGCAAAAGCCCGGACCAGCCTGCCAAGCAGCCACTCCTTATACTCGTTCTCCTTAGGCAGCAGATCATAGGTGTCCAGGGCTGTGCGGGCCAGATAAAAAAGGTCGTCAGCCGCTCTGTCCAGAATCCCTATCTGGGCCTGCATGATCCGCATATGCATGTCTCTGGGTCTTCCCCCGCCGCAGAGCCCGGACCAGACCCGGAACTTCAGATCCAGAGTCCTGCCTGTCTCCTCTATGGGAAAGAAGACTTCCTTGTGGTTTCCGTCCACACCCTGGTAGGGCTCGCCGTTTACATACAGCAGGCTCTCAAAATGGCTGTTGTTTCCGGTTCCCTCTCTGGCGCCGAAGTCAAAGAGCCCCACAATATCTCCCTCTCCCGCGCTTTGGATCAGGTCCTCCCCCACTTCCACTGTTGTACACAGCCAGTTGTAGCGGTCCCAACCGCTCCAGGTAAATCCTTTTCCCACTTTTCCGGGACTTTCCGTCTCTCCCGGCTCCCTGCGTCCGATTTCGCCCCCGTCGCTGTGCCATGTAAATTCTCCGATCTCCCGCAGGCAGCGGTAGCGGAGATCTTTTAACTCGTCAATCCGGGACTCCATCCTGTCCCTGTTGTGAAAATCAAAAGGCATTCTCTATTTCCTCCGTATTCTTCAATTTTTGAACATGCCCTCATAGGCTTCCCCATATTCCCTGACCAGGCGTTTCGCCAGAGAATAGGAATTGATCAAAGGATGCAGCATCAGCGCCCTGACAGCCTCTGTGGAGGAACTCTCCATAATGGCTCTCACCGCCTGCCTCTCATAATGTTTGATACCGCGGATCAGGACCATGCAGTCCTCGGGCGGATTCTCCACGGCCACGGGCCGGATGCCCTCCTTGGAAACCAGGCAGGTCATCTCCACCACATCCTCCGGACGAAGCTGCGGCAATGCCCCCTGATTCTCCACCGACAGCACCAGATATCTGCCCTCGTCCGACTGCATTCCCTCGATGCAGTCCAGCATCACCCCTGCATAGCCGATTCCCTCAGGGATGGGAAGCTCTCCCCGCTCCAGCAGCGGACGTCCCGCTCCCCCGGTCTCCACGGCCATGTAAGAGTTCTCCCGCAGCTGCATATAATAGAGGAAAGTCTGAAGCATTCCCTCGGGATCCTTGTCCGCGTCCATGGTCCGCAGTTCTTCAAACATCCTGCGATTGATCTCCTCGATATTGCGTCCTCTGGCGGAGCCGGCCTTTTGGATATTTTCCAGGGCTTTCTCCCTGTGATAATAATAGTAAAGATACTCGTTGGGCAAAAGGCCTGTAAGCCGGATTACCTCCGGATCAAATCTCTCAAATTCCTCCACGCCCGCCAGGAAGTCGTCATTCTCCAGCAGCTCTCCCATGATCTCTTTCCCAGACAGCCTGACGCTGCGGATCCAGGACAGGTGGTTCAGACCGAAAAATTCCACATACAGCTCTTCCTCAGGCACATGCAGGTACTCTGCCATGCGGAATTTGCAGCTGCTGGGCGCATCGCAGATCCCGATCACCCTGTCATACCCGGCGCCTTTCAAGGCCTGGGTCACCAGGCCGGAGGGATTGGTGAAATTAAAGATCCAGGCATTAGGCGCGCACTCCCGCACCAGTTTACAATATTCCAGCAATACCGGAATGGTCCGAGCCGCCATGGAAAATCCGCCAACGCCCGTGGTCTCCTGTCCGATGACGCCTAAACGGAGCGCAATCTCCTCATCCGTTGTCCTGGAATGGTCTCCCCCCACCCGCAGAGTGGTCACCACATAATCCGCTCCCGTCACGGCTTCTCTGGCCTCCTCCACGGCATGTACCCGCAGATCTCCTCCCGCCCGGCGCACCACATGGGCGCAGAGCTTCTCTATGACCTGAAGCTTCTCTTTGTTAATATCGTACAATGCCACCTCGTCAATATGCAGCTTGTGGCAGCGCTTTAAAAGTCCGTTGATAAAGATCACGGTTCTTACACCGGCTCCTCCTATTACTGCTATCTTCATTTCCGTATCTCCTCCTGTTCCTGTACCCGGCCGGCCCCACAGGCCGTCCGGCGCCGATTATTTCTGTGCCTTTATGAATGCCTGAAGCCTGTCCCATCCGGGGAACATGGCGTTTCCCCCAAGTCCGGTGCAGGACAGGGCCCCGCAGCCGTTTCCCAGTTCCAGAGCCGATTCCGGATCCAGGCCTTTCAGGAAACCGTGTACAAAGCCTGCGTTAAAGGAATCTCCCGCTCCCGTGGTATCCACGGCTTCCACCGAAAAGCCCGCCCTTGTCCAGACTTTTCCGTCCCTGCAGCACAGAGCCCCTTTCTTTCCCATTTTCACCACAGCCATACAGCCCCTGGCCGCAAAATCCTGCACCGCTTCCCGGGCCGTCTCCTTTCTGCTGTAGTGCAGACTCTCCGTCTCGTTCATCAGCAGTATGTCCAGATAAGGAAACAATTCATAAATCCTAGGGCTCCACGCTCCGGTGCTGTCCCAGCCCGTATCAAAGGATACAGTCACGTCCGTCTCCTTTCGCAGCCTTTGCAGGAAAGAAAGGTATTCTTCATGGTTTACCGATTCCACATAACCGGTCAGATGAATATGTCCGGCCTGTGCTACCTGTTCCATGGAGATATCTCCGATATCAGGCGCCTTGCAGTCTCCCCGAAAGGTGAGAAAAGACCGATCCCTGTCATCCGTGAAGCTGATGGAAATTCCTGTTTTTGCATTTGGCCTCACCTCCAGAAGAGAGATGTCCACACCTGTCTCTTCCATATAGCTTCTCAGATATTGGCCGTACAGATCGTCTCCCACGCGCCCCAGGAATACCGGATGCATGCCAAGCCGGGCCAGTCCCAGCGCAAAGAGCGCGGCCCCGCCTCCCGGCGCCGTCTCCATCACCGGCACTTCCCATTCTTCCCCCGCAGGCGGCAGCCTGTTTACACCCGGCGCCAGCAGATCAATATTGACATCGCCAAAGACAAAAACGTCCCACTTTTTCATCCTCTCGTCCTTTCTTTTATGCAAAATCATACCTGTCTTTTTGACTGTGAAAGCTCTCCCTGACAGGGCCCGCTTTCACAGAAAAACCGCCGCACAAAGCCTTATTCTTCAAACACATCCGGCTTTTGTGCGGCGGTTAAAATCAATCCGTTTTTACGCCCTGGAACTTTCCGTTTAGCCTTTTACGGCTCCGATCATGGTACCCTGCGCGAAGTACTTCTGGATAAAAGGATATACGCACAGGATGGGAACCGTGGTGACAACCACCGCTGCCATCTTCAGGGCATTGGAGGTCACGCCTCCGGCGCTGGCGATGGCCTGAGCCACACTGGTGATCTGCTGCTGGCTCATGGCTTTGTTCAGCATCTGCTGCAGCACCGTCTGTACGGGCCACTTCTTGGTATCCATCATGTAGAAAGCTCCGGAGAACCAGTCGTTCCAGTGACCTACCGCCGTATACAGTCCTACCACGGCGATGACCGGCTTACTTAAGGGCATCATAATCTTTGCATAGATCCCAAAGTATCCGCATCCATCCAGCTTGGCCGATTCCTCCAGGCTGTCCGGAATCCCCTCAAAGAATGTCCGCATCATCATCAGATAAGTCACACTGAACAGGCCCGGTATGACATACACCCAGAAGTTGTTCAACAGACCCAGCTTTCTGTACTGAATGTAGGTGGGCACGGTGCCGCCTCCAAAAAGCATGGTAAAGGTGATCATAAAATTGATAAAGGTTCTTCCCGGAAGTTCTTTCTCTTTCAGTGCAAAGGCCGCAAGGGAAAGCAGAAGCAGACTGAGGAAAGTTCCGATCAGGGTTCTGGCTATGGTGATGCCATACCCTCGTATGATTCCTTTGTTCTTAAATACCTCCTGGAAGTTTTCCAGCGTAAATGTCCTGGGCCAGAAGTAAACTCCGCCTCTGGCTGCGTCCTTGCCGTCGTTGAAAGCTAACGCCAGTACATTCAGGCAGGGGAGGACAATGAGCAAACAGATTGCAATCAGAACCAGATAAATGATGACCTGTATTATCCTCTCGCCAGGGCTCCTCTTTACTTTTGTTCCCTTTTGTAAATGCTGCATTTTACTCATAGCGTCCTCCCCCGCATGTTCATTAATCATAGAATAAAATTGCTGTAGAATCCTCGTTGCTGCGCTTCATTACTCAGGCATTGTGCCGTAGAACATAATGGATGTAGGATCTTCGTTATAGATCTCCATCAGCTTCGCTTTGAACTCTTCAACTCCTGCGCGCTGCAGTCTGTCGCGGTAAGCATTGATGATGCTCTCAACCTCGCCCTCATCCGCGTGGATCGCCTGCTGCAGCACTTCTTTCCATGCATCGTGGGCTTCTTTCAACGGCGCTTGCGCGGACTCGTCCAAGGTTGTCAGATAAGCAGTGGCTTTCATGCCCTCTTTCAGCTTATACTCTCTGGGATAGTCAGTGGCAATCTGAACGCTTCTGGCGAAGATATTCTCACTGTCGTCGCCGCCTGATGCGCCGGGACGGGACTCGCCGAAGTTATCGATATTGTTCTTGTTGGTCAGTATGCACTCAAAGAAGTATGCTCCGCTTCCGCCGAAAGCTGCGCCTACATTATTTACAAGCCACTCTTCATCGCCTTCATTCAGCTTCGCTTTTACCTCGTCGGTCACGCGGGGCTGTCCGTCCACCATGGTGTAGGAAAGGCCTTCAATACCATACTGGCACAGAAGCTGTCCCTCATAGGTGCAGAGCCAGTCAAAGAAACGGAAAACTTCCTCCGGATTCTCGGCCTGTTCCATAATTGCCAGACAGCAGGAACCGGTCTTTCCGGTAGTAACCATCTTGTTGTCGCCCTCAATGTCATTCAAAGGCCCTAAGGGTACCCAATCCTCGGAAGAGTAGATAATGTCCACATAGTTGTGAACGTCGCCGATGATACCAAAGCTCTTGCTCCAGGCGCCTTCTCCGGCTCTCTCTTCGGACTTATCGAAATACTCTCTGTCCATCAGGCCTTCGGCCATGAGCTTACGCACATAATTGATCAGATCATAGATATAATCTGTCTCGGCCTCATGATAGATCTTGCCGTCCTTATCCATGTTGTAGCCATCGCTGATACCCCAGCGCAGGCCTCTCATATCCCAGTCCAGCGCGTCAAAGGAGCCGCCCCAGAATTTGGGTCCCAAAGGTATAATGTCCTGTCCGTTGTCATCCTTAAAGCCATGCTCCTTGATCTTTACCAGCAGATCATAGAATTCCTCGGGAGTCCTGATGCTCTTGGGATCAATCTGGAGTTCGTCCACAATTCTCTTCTGGATATAGGGTCCGCCCAGATACTCTTCATTGGGATCGTAAACCATGGACCTATCCACCTCATTCACGTTCAGGTGAAGCAGATACACGCCGTCCAAATCCTCACGGAACACGATGTTCTTATAAGAGTCCTTGGGAAGATATCCATCTTCATAATACTTGGAATATACCTTGGAATTCTTCATGTACTCGGACACGTCCGCAAACATTTCATCCGTCTTTGCCGCTTTCAGCAGAACCGGGAACTCCGGCCTGGTGGAATTGTTCAGATAACAGATCATGGCGTCCACGCTGCTATCAAGCCCTGCGTTCAGCTGGGTAGTCAGCGCATCCAGGCTGCCGTTCTGACCGGGTGTGTACTGCAGCTTCAGGGAAATGCCAGTACGCTTTTTGATCTCCTGGAAAATAGGGGTATTCTCCTGATCCTCCGGAAGCGCATTGCCGGCATCACTTACAAAGATCTGTACGACGATCTCTCTGTCTGCGATCCACTCGTCACCCTGTCCCTCATCGCCTCCCTGATTGTCCGCTTCCTGATTGTCCTGTCCCGGATCGGGTGCTTCCGATTCTGTCTTGGACTCAGACTGCTGTGTGCTGTTCTCCGAGGGCTTATCCTCATTGCCGCAGCCTGCAAGCAGACCTGCAACCATGGTTCCTACCAGCAGCGTAGACAACACACGTTTTAAAAATTGCTTTTTCATTCTCTTTCCTCCTTTAATTTTCCTTCTATATAAAGACTTATGTCAGAAGGTTCTCTTCCAAGAAAACGCTCCTCTTTTTTACCAGAGGCTGACCTCCGTAATCTTCTTGCAAATCTTATTGGCCGTGACCACCATAATCAATCCTACGATTCCCTGTATGAGGCCGATGGCCGTGGCGTATCCGAACTGTCCGCCCAGCAGACCGATTCGAACCACATATACGTCCAGGGTATCCGCCAGATCCATATTGCCCGGTGTACGCAGCAGATAGATCTGTTCAAATCCCGATGAAAGCAGGCCGCCGATACCCATGATGAACAGCAGACCGATGGTTCCCCGGATGCCCGGCAGGGTAATGTGCCACATGCGCTTTAACTTGCCGCAGCCGTCCATCTCCGCAGCCTCGTAAAGCGAGCTGTCCACCCCTGCGATGGCTGCCAGATAGATGATGGAGTCCCATCCGATGTTGCGCCATAGATCCATGGAGAACAGAATCTGATAAAAATACTTGCTTTCCATCAGGAAAAACGTATCTCCGCTTCCGCCCATCTGAGCGATGATCTGGTTCAGAACGCCGTCCCCAGGCGCCAGGATCCTCTGCAGCATGGTGATGATAATAACCGTGGACAGGAAATGGGGAAGGTATGTAATGGTCTGGGTCACCTTCTTAAATTTCATGTTCCGCACTTCATTCAGCATCAATGCCAGAATGATGGCAAAGGGGAATTCCAGGATACATTTGATCAGTCCTACCACCAGCGTGTTCTTAATCAGACGCGTACAGTCATAACTGGTGAAAAATGTCTCAAAGTAGCGCCAGCCCACCCAGGGACTTCCGAAAATTCCCTTTTTGTAGGAGTAATCCTTAAACGCCAGCAAAAGTCCTGCCATGGGCACATACTTAATTAAGATGTAATAGATGATACATGGCAGCAACATGACATATAGCGGCCAGAACTTAATGAGCCTCTTTCCGATGGACGCTTTTTGAACCTTTACCATGCTTTTCATGTAAGACCCTCCTCTTCCTTACGCTGATAGCTGATAATAGAATCCAAAGGATGGTTCTATTATCTAAGAACCATTATATAAAAATGCCGTCTTCTGAAACAATGGACTATTTTCCATTATTCTCTGTAAAAATCTACGCTACCCTATCGATAATCTGATAGTTCCTTATCCTTCCGCCCTTTTTTCCAACGGTTCATACCGCCAGGGATCGTCCACCACAATACCGCCCTCCAGGCTCACATAGGTGGTGTAGGATGCCGTGTCCTCCCGGTTCAGCACGAACACCCGCCCTCCTCTGGCAAAGTCCTGTGCCCCATAGGTACCGTAGCCGGTGGCCCGGCCGTACCCTAAGGTCACACCGTAGAGCTTCCCATAGAAATCGTTCACATGGTCATGTCCCACGAACATGCTGGGGTTATGCCCTGCCAGAACCATGGCCGCGAAAAATCCCGTGTTGATCCTGGGGCAGCCGAAGCCCTCCCGCCGGATACCGTAGCAGGTCTCATAGCGGAACACCTCCGCATACTCCGGCAGAGCCATGTGCTGAAAGACGAAAACGCCGAAGTCCTCACCCTGCTGCTCCTGTCTGCGGATCTGGTCCTGGTACCAGCGGATCTGATTCTGGGTCACAAAGCCGTAACCGCCCACCTGCTTTAACGGATTGTAATCTCCGGAGTCAATGCCGAAGATCAGCCACCGCACGTTCCCCTCTTTGTCCGTAATGCCGATGGTATGATTCCCCACGCCGTCCACGGAATCCGGGTCATGATAAGCCATACACCCCGGAAGCTTCCTGAGAGCGGCAAAGAGCTCTTTCCTGTTCCCTGCGAACTCCACATCGTGGTTTCCGAACGTGAAAGTCCAGGGAATGCCCGATTCCGTCACAGGCGCTAAGGCCAGGGGCAGATACTCCAGATTCTTCTCCCCGTAAACGGCGTCTCCCGTGACGACGATGAAATCCGGCCTCTCCCGCCGGATCAAATCCCGCATCAGCGCCACGGTCTTATGATCTCTTTCATCATCCTCTGTGTAGTGGATGTCCGTCAGCTGAAGAATCCGGAAGCTTCCGTCCTCCCTAAAATACAGTCTCTTTTCCACTTGGCAGCTCCTCCCTGAAAATCTTTGACGAATCTGAGTTCTATTTTAAAAAATTTTCCGTCATTTCCACAATGGAGAAAACTCCAATCGGGAATGGGAAAATTTCCATTTCCCATATGTCGTTTTTCCGCTATAGTATAAGTGGGGTGATAGGCCCTGCCGTATAATCTACCCAAAAATCAGGAGGAACGAAAATGAAGCAACTATATCAGGTCAAGGGACTGCTCAGCAGAGAGTTCATCGGCCAGATCACCTACACTTTCTGTCTGACGGAAAGTCTGGAGGAACTGGATATCTGTCTTACCTTTGACAAACAGCACTATGATTCTCCCGCCCAGGTGCCGGTGGAGGAGCTGGCCGGGTACTGCAGGCAGCGGTATGACACCACGGCCTATGAGAACATGAGCAGAGAACAGCTGGCCGCGCTTTTTATGCGGGAGACCAAAACGGAAATCCACATCTGCGCCTCTCTGAACGATGTGTTCATCGGCTGTATCCACAAGCAGCTCACCTGCCGGCATATGCACTTTAGCCAGAAAGACCTTTCCGAGGGCTGTATCATGCCCGAGCGGCTGGAAGGCGTGCTGAAAGTCACGGTATTGGCCTTCCAGGTGCTTATGGACGATACGCCGTATACCGTGACGGTATCCGGGAAAAAGCTGGAAAATTCGGAACACACGGAGAATATCACAGAAAGCAGCCCCGGACAGAAAGCAGATTTAAACGGTAGGCTGCCTATGGATAAAGCCTTTTTGAGACTGGAGCTGCACAATCACACCACCGAATCCGATGCCTCCTTAAGCTGTCAGGATCTGCTGGATCATATGGCAGAAGACGGAGTGGATGCCTTTGCCCTCACGGATCACAATACCATTTCCGGCCATCCGAAAATGGAGGAACTGGTGGCAAAATCCGGCGCTCCCATTCAGTGTATTTACGGTATGGAATATACCACTTATTACGGACATATTCTCTGTCTTAACCTGACGGAGTATGTACCCTGGGATTCCATTGATCCGCTCCGGCCGGAAGTGATCTTCAAAAAGATACGAAGCACAGGGGCCCTGGCAGGCATCGCCCATCCCTATTCCTATGGCTATCCCTTTGCCACAGGCTGCCGCTTTGAGATGGAAATGACTGATTACAGCGATGTAGATTTTATAGAAATCTTCAATAATCCTGAGCCCTTGAGAGAGGTAAATGTACCCGCCCTGGCGCTCTGGGAAAAGCTTGTGCTGGAGGGCTGGCATCTGGCTGCCACCTGCGGCACGGATCTCCACGGAAAGTGGAATCTTGCCGGCAATTACGCCACTTTCGTGGAAAACAGGGGCGTCCCTGTCTCCCAGGCTCTCGATACTGCGGTGCGGCAGTGCCGTACCTGGGTTTCCAGGGGACTTCTGCTGATAGCCGAAAATCTCCCCCAGGAGGAGCGGACGCTCTTTCGGATCACAGACGGCGGAAAGCCCGGCTGTATCCTCCACCGGGATAAAACCTATCTGATGACCCTGCGGCTGTCCGGCGGCACTTTGGAAGAACGCATTTCTCCGGACAGTCCCTTAAGCATTTCCTGGGAAAGACTGAAAAGTTTTGCCCCAGAGACGCCTGCGCAAACAAAAAGCGGTGTTTCGCCCCTTTTGTCAGAAGACGAAAAACCGCTCTGTCCCGTGATTCCCAAGCTCTATGAGGAGACTCTGGAGCCGGAATCGCTGCTGTGCGTATCTCCGGTTTTGTATCTGCCCCTCACAGCCAGGTAGGCTGCCTTTCCCGCTGCAGTCACCCAAAGCCATCCCGCCACCGTGGCCATTACGCCGGCGGAAAGAGCCAACACTTCCCCTCCCTTTCACAGCGGAGGGGAAGCAGGTTCACAATTTGTTGTTTTGTTCACTGGCATCTTTTCTGAATTGCTTTCGATACATCAGGGGTGTCATCCCCATCGTCTTTTTAAACACTCTGAAGAAGTACTGACTGTCTTCATATCCCACCCGCTGGGAGATGTCCACAGCGCTCTCCTCCGTATTTTCCAGGTACCAGGCCGCCTTTTGCACCCGGAGATTTGTCAGGTAGGCAATGGCCGACTGATTTGTCTCTTTCTTAAACATAGTAGAGAAATAGTTGGGGCTCATGCCGTAACGTCCTGCCAGCTCATTGATCACAATATTGCGTTCGAAGTTCTGCTGCATATACTGAATGGCCAGCCGGATCTTGTCCTCCGCATGGGCCTCCTGGAATTCCTGCCCGATATAGCGCAGAAGCAAAGCGTAAAGCCGCTGGGCCAGCTCCTTTGGTTCCGCGGCCTCATCCGCTAAGGCAAAACCGGACATGAGCTCCTCCAGCCTCTCCTCCCTGCCCTCGCTGGCCGGAAACGCCAGCAGCGCCATATTGAGAATCCGCCCCAGGATCATATGGGTAAACTGGGCGCTGTACCGGGAATGAAACTGTTCCGCCAGAATCTTTTCAATGGATTTGCGCATGCCCTCTAGGTCGCCTCTCTCCATGAAGACTCCCAGGAGATTCAGCTCTGCCGTAGGAAAATTCTTCACCTCCAGCATCTTCCGGTCCCCATAAAAGTACAGCGACATCCTATCCTGGGCCCCCCGCCATTTCAGGGCTTCCGCAGCCTCCCTCCTGGCCGTGGCATCCAGTCCGTTCCTGCAGCTGCTGACTCCCATGGACAGAAGCACGTCCAGCTTTTTTTCAAACAGCGTATAAATCCTGATGAAGATCCGTTCCACTTCCTCCCTGAGGCTCATAGGGTCCCGCCCAATGAATATCAGGTACATCTGCTCCATATTGGTCAAATTGTCAGCGATCAGCTTCGCGCCCCGGGAGGCCAGCTCCGAAAACACATTCCGCACAGAAAACCGCAGAAGCTCCGCATCCTCCCTCACAAAGCTTCCCTGGCTGTAGCTGTCCGCCTCAATGTTCAGGATCCCCAACACCAGCACCTGGTCGCCTGCGCAGAGCAGTTCCGGATGCCTTTCCTGAAGCTTCGGATAGCGCTTCTGGTTCTCCAGGGGCTTCTTCTCATTCAGCAGGGCATTGATCTCCCTTTCCAGCCAGAAATCCTGCTGGCTCCTGGCCAGGTGCTCCCTGGAGGACACAAGGGCCTGCCGCCTGTTTTCCTCCTCCAGCAGCATCATGGCCTTGTTTATGGCCCTGGACAGATCCTCGTTGGCCAGAGGCTTCAGAAGATAGTCCGACACCCCCAGGGAAATGGCCCGCTCCGCATAGGAGAACTCCGCATAGCCGCTGAGCAGGATGAACTGGGTTTTATTTCCTCCCGAAAGCAGTTTTGCCTTTTCGATAAACGTCAGCCCGTCCAGATCCGGCATCTGAATATCTGCAATACAGATATCCACTGATGACTGCTCCATGATTTTCAGTGCCTCCAGCCCGCCTCCGGCCTCCCATATCTGTTCAAAGGCAAAGCCCAGAAACTCCAGCCTGGCAATCAGTCCCTGTCGAATCAATGTCTCATCGTCCACAACCATCAATCTGTACATTCTTCTACCTCCTGCGCAAGGGAAATGTGATTAGGAAACTGGATCCCCTGCCCGGCTCGGATTCAATACTGATGCCGTAAGGTTCTCCGCAGGCCAGCCGGATGCGGCGATGGACATTTCTCACGCCGATGCTACCCTGTTCTACCCCCCCTATCCCAGTCTCCGGACGGCTGATGTAGTTCTCCAGTTCTGCCTTTTTCGTACTGTCCATTCCCACTCCGTTATCCTCCACCCGCACGCACAGCACCTCCTCCCGCTTCTCCACAGTGATCTCCAGAGTACCCTTTCCCGCCATAGGCGCAATGCCGTGGAGAATGGCATTCTCCACCACAGGCTGCAGGATGAAGCGCAGGATCATGCATTGCTGCAGTCTGGGCTCCACATGGTAGAACACTTCAAACTTATCTCCGTAACGCACCTTTTGTATATAGACATAGTTTTCCACATGATGCAGTTCCTGCTCCACTGTGACGAATTCTCCGTAGTCTTTCCCCAGACTGTAGCGGAAGATCTCCCCCAGCTTGCCGCACAGTCCGCAGACTGTAAAGGCCTGGCGCAGAGCCGCAATGGAGCTGATAGTCTCCAAGGTATTGTACAGAAAATGGGGATTGATCTGAAGCTGTAGGTTTTGCAGCTCCGCCTCCTTTTTCTCCAGTTCCTGGATGTAGTTCTCCCGGATCAGTGACTGTATGGTCTCCAGCATATGGTTGAACTGGTCATCCAAAATCCGCAGTTCGTCCTTTCCGGAAACGGACTCCGTGACGGAGAAGTCCCCCGTCTCCACCCGCTTGAACTTGTTCACCAGATAGTTGACCCTCTTGGAAAACCTGCGGGCAAACAGATAGCAGCCAACACTGTCAATAACTGTCACCAGCAGTATCAGGGGAAGTATCATCCGATTCACCTCCCGGCGCTTTTCCTCCAGTCCGTCCCGGCCAAAAAAGAGCAGGAGGTCTAAGCCACATCCCTCCAGACGCCGGGCGCACACCATCTGCCCATTTACATTCCTGACGATACCATCTTTCCAGCCTTGCTCCCGTACCACCCTCAGACACGCCAGCGCTTCCTCACCGTCCACGCCGCCGCTTTGATACTGGTTGTGTCCCTCGCTGTCGAAAACCGCCACCCGAAAGCTGTTTCTGTCCTCCCTGGCAGGCGCAAACAAGCGCTGCAGATAGACCTCCAGCCTAACAATTCCGATCTGCTCCTTTTCCATGGCAGCCGTATCCTGGTAATAGATGGGGTATACCAGCACACCCAGATTTTCCCGTGCGTTCACGGGATTCTTATAAAAGAACCACTTTTCCAGGACTCCATTCCAGATTTGGTGCCATCTCTCCCTTTCTGCAACGTCCCTCATAGTAACCCTGCTGCCATACACCGGGGCATCCTCCAGATAGGAATAGATCAGACAGTTGCGGATGGTGTTGCGGTCGTCCGGAATCATGGTCTGGGACACTTCCTCGCTGATCATCTTGCCCCGAATATGGGAATTCAGCTCCCTGCTCCGCAGTTTCTCATTGATCACGGTATTTTTCGTGATGAAGTCCAGGCTAGTCTCATACTGCTTTATCTTTTCCTGAACCGAGCCCAGATACTGGGAGGCCAGCAGTTCGTAGGAATAGGTCAGTTCCTGCCCCGCCAGGCTGCTGATGCGGCTGTACATAAACATTCCCAATATGGCGATGGGCAGAATACCAGCCACAAAGAAAAACAAGGCCAGTTGGTAAAAAACCGTGCTGTATCTCTTCCCGTCCACGTTTCCGCCCCCTTCGCATAAAGTATCAGTTTTTAGTATAGATGTAAAAATAGGAAGCGTAAATGACAAAAATTAAGATTGGAAGTGGATTTTTTTGAGAGTATATAAAAAAGCAGCGCTGCAAATCCTTTCTTCAGATCGGCCAGGATAACATCGATATGCTTCGTGCCGATGGACAGCCGGATGGTATTGGTCAGGCTGCTCCTGCCAACATGAAGCTGCAAGGTTTCAAACTTATCGTTATTCATGGAAATTTTCTCCTCCAAATGCTCTTTGGGCTATTCTCTTAACATATCCAGTCCGTCCTGACTGCGATACCCATTTCCTCCAGTTTCCCGTATGCTGTCTCCACAATTCCGTCATAGACCTGCGCGGGGTCATGGCAGTCCGAGCCTACGTACACTGAAATGCCTGTTCCCTTTACCTTTTCCCAGAATCTGTCATGGGGGTAAGGATAGCGCTCCCCGTCCGCATACAGCTGTTTTCCCCTGCGAAATCCGTTGGCATTGTATTCCAGCGCAAAGCCGTACTTGACTGCGCCGTCCACCATAATATCACAGGCCCGTTCACAGTGGATATCCCAGGGAAAGTCGTTCAGGAAGATCAGATCCGGATGGGCCGCATACCGAAAATACCCTGTGCGCATGGCTTCCACGATGTTCGCAGCATATATTTCATAGTCGTCTGTATTTTCCAGCTGATAGACATTGATCAGCTCGCCGTCCGCTCTCTCATAAAAATGCTGGCCCAACAGCAGATAGTCGCAGTCCTCACGGGAAAGGAGGCTTTCGTAGTAGGCATTGTCCTCCCGCACATATTCCCCCTCAAATCCCCGGAAAATAGTCAGGTTCTCCCTGCAGGCTTCCCGCAGCTTTGTAATCTCCCGCAAATAATCGTCCAGCTCCGTAAAAGGCATGCGCAGGCCGAAGCGATCATCATAATAAGGCATATGATCCGAAAAGCCAAGCTTTGAAACATTTGCCCTGACTGCTTCTTCCACATATTCCTCCGCTTTTCCTCTGGCATGTCTGCAGCGCTCACAATGGGTGTGAAAATTAACTTTTTGAATTGTATTTGCCATGGCTCCTCCTCTTCCTGCACCCTCTGCCTGGTTTAGATAGCGCTCCATGATATCAAATCGCCTAAATACCGCCGCCATCGTTCGTCCATCTATCTTCCACAGGCTTTCATTGTTAAAATAGTCTATCAGGATATCCCCCATTACCTGTTCTGCCTTACTATACATCAATTCCTTGTTTTGTTCAAAGTAATTTTTTATGTGTTTTGTCTTCTGTCCGTCTGAGATACATGGCTTTTGCGGAATTTCAGTGGTGAAATTCCGTTTTTTTCGCGGAATATGCGGATAAAATGGCTTACACTGGCGTAACCGGCCATTTCGGAAATCTCCAATATGGATTTGTCCGACAAAGTGAGCAGATTTTTCGCATATTCCATGCGAAGCTCCATTAGATAATGCTTGAAAGACATATGATAATACTTTTGAAAGAACTCCGAAAACCTGGTATGTGAATATCCGGACATGGCAATCAATTCCGCTGTGGATCTGGTAAAATATTCGGGCAGCTTGACAAGGGAAGTGAAATCATAAAGCCATCCCGGCGGCGAATCCCTTTTACTATGAATTTCCTCGTAGCACATTCCCAAAATATCCGTAATGACAGAAAGAATACAGGTATGGTAGGCATTGCGATTATGGTCAAAGTGCCCTAAGCGATCCTTCATCTCAAGCCTCGCAAGGTGGGTCAGAATTGCCGCAAACCCATCGCTGTCTGCCTTAATCTTTACAGCGTCCCGGGTTTGGATGAGATAATCGAAAAAATTCCGGTCAAAGAAACCGCAGCACAATGTTTCAAGCTTTTCCAAAGAAATATAGACATCCCGATGCTCATGGTTTTCGCTTGTATCAAGTATGGCATGGGTCGCGGACGCACTGACAAAGCAGATATCGCCAATCCCCGCTTTCTCAGCTTTTCCGTTGGTGACATGTGTGGAATCTCCTTTTACGAACAGGATAATTTCACAATTATTATGCTTATGCTCCATGGCCGGAATATAATTGTTCACCGTGGAAAGATCCCTGGACTCTAAGAAAGGTATAGACATATTTACCAATTTTCCTTTTCGTTGAGGATTTAATTTGGATATTTCTATTTTAGTTTGCACACAGATCATTGTCAACAGGAAGGTATACTGAAAAATAATATCTTCGGCAAATGAAAAGATCGGCAAAAATCGATATTTTTCATCCGGAAAGCGAATGAAAACGATAGGCAGCTTCGCGAGTATGTGTTATGCTCTAGTTGATACGGCTCAGAAGCTTCATGTCCCGAGAAGCTGCCGTTTCGGAAAGGAGAAAACCACCATGGAAACTAGAAACGAAAACAGCGCATATCTGTACGATTTACGGACAAACGGTCGGATACGCCCCCTGGGAATCGACTGTGAGCACCAGGCATTCTCATGGAAAATGCAGTCCGATACCATCGGACAAAGGCAGGAGGCTTACAGGATTGTCATCAAAAACACAGACGGCAAAATGGTCTGGGACAGCGGAAAAGTCCTGTGCGGCCAGTCACACGAAGTTATTTACGGGGGAGAGCGCCTGGAAGCTGAGACTCCATACACATGGGAGCTCAGCGTTTGGGATCAGGAGGAAAATCTGATCAGCGCATCTGCATCCTTTGAGACTGCCCTGCCCGCAAAGGAGGGCTTCGGCGATGCCAAATGGATCAGTGTCGCGGAATCCGCGGATGCCGATACCCACCGTCTTCCTGCCTTCAGGCGTTCGGTGACCATTTCCAAAGAGATTGCCAGCGCAAGGCTCTACTCCACCGCCCTGGGGGTATATGAGAACTTCATCAACGGTGAGCGGGTAGGGGCAATCGGGGAGGATGGACAAGTCAGATACCATGAGCTGAAACCCGGCTCCTCCGAAATGGCGAAGCGGAAATATTACAGCACCTATGATGTAACCGCCATGCTGCATCAGGGTGAAAACGTCCTGGCCGCCCTTACGGGAAATGGATGGTGGAATAGCCTCATCGCAGCAAACTACGGAAAACGGATAGCCTATCTGTGCAAATTGGTCATCCGGTATA
>CATKYJ010000062.1 GCA_949840885.1 uncultured Acetatifactor sp. | reverse complement strand
TTCATGGTAAGACCTCCTCTCTTTTATGGGTGTGCGAAAAAATAGTTTTTTGGTCAATTCTATTATCTCGCATTTACCCATAAAATGGGAGGTTTTTTTATAATTCTTTTTTTAGCGTCAGAGCTGAGATTTTATATACTCTATTGTTTGTCTAACTTTGACATGATATACTGTTAATGGAAGTGCTTTTCCGAGAGGAAAGAAACAGAAAGGAGATTCTATGGCTCTATTACAGAAAGAACTCTATACCATTGAAGATATCTATGCCCTGCCAGCGGGTCGGCGGGCAGAGCTGATTGACGGACGAATTTTTGATATGGCGCCGCCAAATACAAGACACCAACTCCTTGTGGGTAAACTGACACAGAAGATTGCAAACTATATAGACACAAAAGACGGCGGCTGCAAGGTAATTCCGGCGCCATTTGCCGTATTCTTAAATCAGGATGACAGAAACTATGTAGAGCCCGACGTTTCTGTCATATGCGACAAAAACAAGCTGGATGAAAAAGGCTGCCAGGGCGCACCGGATTGGATTATAGAAGTGGTCTGCCCCAGTTCCCAACAGATGGATTATGGCATTAAGCTGCTTAAATACCGCACGGCCGGGGTACGCGAATACTGGATTGTAAATCCACAAACTCATACCGTAAATGTCTTTGATTTTGAAAAAGAGAAGCGTTCAGGGCAGTTTCGCTTTGACGAAGAAATTTCGGTATGCATTTATGATGATTTCAGCATCCATTTCGCAACCCTGCTTTCCCAGTAAAGCCATTCTCAAAACCGATTGATATTTTGAGATTCAGAGGGCTGTTCTCACGGCCCCCTTTTTTGAATGATATACTCCGTCTTCCTATCATCCTAAATTTCCCATACCAGACAGCATCCCGGCATCACCCTTTCAGAATATAAAACTGATCCTGCAAAAGCAGCCAGTTGGCCCGAAACCACTGCATGATCTGCCAGTAGCCGCAGCCCCGCAGGTTGTACTCCTCCATCAGGCCAAACTTGGCAAGGAGGCTCCTTACGTCCTCGAACCATACCTCATGGTCCACACTGTCAGCCGTATACTTAAAATAAGGGCTCTCCGCCACATCGTCAAAGCGGATTGCCGCTCCGTGTTCTATGGCAATCCGCACTGCCTGCACATTGTTGATGGTTGCGGCCTTTGTGACTCCCCGCTCATAGGGCAGGGGCCAGTCGTAGCCGTAATTGGGAATCCCCAGGTCAATCTTCGCCGCCGGGATCTCTGTCAGCGCGTACTCCACCACCCTGCGCACCTGGTTTAAGGGCGCCACAGCCATGGGCGGACCATAGGTATATCCCCATTCGTATGTCATTAACAGCACATGATCCGCTGCCTCCCCCAGCGCACGATAATCTTTCCCCTCATACAGTAATCCTGCCTGATCTGCACTGGTCTTTGGCGCCAAGGCCACGGAAGTCTGATACCCGGCCTGGCGCATGGACTCCGCCACCTGCCACACAAAGGCCGTGAATGCATCTCTGTCCTCGGCCAGAATATACTCGAAGTCGATATCCACGCCCTTATACCCTTTCTCCTCCATGGTATCCAGGAGATTGCCAATCAGGTTTGCCTTATACGCCTCATGATTCACCACGGAATGGATCAGCTGATTATTGAAGTTCCCGTCAGGACCAAAGGGCGTCAGGGTCAGGATGGGCAAAGTGCCGAAGCGGACAGCCTCCTGTATCATCCATGTGTCGTCACCCAGGTTGGGCGGCACAAGCACTCCCTCCATTGTAAATCCATAGGAGAAGACACGCAATTCTGTCAGAAAAGGCAGCGTCTGCTCCAGTACCCAGGAGCTGATAAACGGATAGGCATAGCCGCTCACCGCTGCCGCCCTGTCCGCCTCCCTTACATAGCCGCTTATCAAAAGAGCTTGCCCTACGGCAAGCTCATACGGATACACCAATTGATTGTCATATATCAGCTGGCCCGCATTTGCGTTCATGGCCGCCGCAATGCTGTCCACGCTGTCCCCAGGTCTCACCACATAGATTTCCATTAAAATTTTCCTCATTGTCTTCCGCTTATGCCGGATACGGCAGACGCATGCTCCGATTCCCTGCAAGCGTCCGCCTCATCGCATCATATACGCGGACTTTCGGCCAAAAGAGCCGAATCGTCATCCATCCTCACAAGCGTTCTGATTTATGGTAATCTATATGCGCTGCTGGCCAGTCCTATGAGCGCATTTCTCCGCGCCTTACAAGCAGCGGCATAAAGAGACCTCCCTGTACGGTACGATTCTGGAAGTTACAGTGTATGCCATCTTTCGTCATGTACCAGTCGGAGAACGGCACTCTGTCCCTGCTCTCCTCCAGGAATGCCAGGATATGTCTGGAGAATTCCTCCACGGCGCAGCCGTCAGGGTCCATGGCCGCTGCCCAGATCATCCAGTCGCTCTTGGTATAGCTCTGCCTGGAGTCCAGCGGAACGCCGTATCTGTTGCACTTTGCGCCGTATGCTTTGATTTCCTGCTTATAAAAGGTCTCGTCCCAGAATCCGGATCCGAAGACCAGATCCCAGACCGCGTTGTACTTCAGGCTCCAGGTATCCCCGCTGCCGTCAAAGGTAAGCTTGGTGTGGTCCCCGTCCAGGGCTCTTTCGCAGGCATCCTTTGCCATGGCCCGGGCCTTTTCATGGTACTGAACGGCTTCCTCGTCTCTTCCCACAGCATGCAGTAGAATGGAATAAGCCTCCACGCCCATGATCGCCTTAAAGGCCAGATTCACGTTGTGAGCCAGATGTCCCGCAAAATCATCGGTACAAAGCTGCTCTCCCGGGTCGCTGCCGTATTCCAGCAGATATTTCACCCATTTTTCGTATAAGGGAAGATTCTCCAGAAGATTCTCTTTCTCCCCCTCAGGGTTCTGCCGGACCAGCGCCGCCTCCAGAATCAGCATATTTCCGCTCTCCTCCACAGGCATCTGGTTTTTCAGGTTATACATCTGCGCGCTCTTTGGCATCTGCCAGAGCATGGGATAGATATATCCTGTGTCCTCCCCGTCCCGCAGATCCTGCGCCGCCTCCTGATAGCTGTTCAATCCATAGACCTGTCCGGTCACATAAGGATAGCGTCCAGCGTCATGGGGTGCAAAGTCATACCCCCATACCGGCAGCTTTGCAAACCGCAGCACCGGCCGCATCATCCCCCGCACCAGCTCAGGATTGAAGCAGAAAAACAGGGGCGTGGAAGGGTAAGTTACGTCCACCGTAGCCGCACAGCCATTGGAATGGCATTCCTTGGAGATAAATACCGGATTGCCATCCTCATCGGCAATCAGTTTATGGGCCGCTATGGACTGACGGTATGCGGCGATGCACACTTTTGTGTACGCTTCGCCGAATTCCATGGTCTCTTTCTCCAGCTTCTCCTCAAAGGCCCCGCACCTGGCCCACAGCTCGTCATGTCCGGCAACCGCCTCCCTGATTGCATCCAGAATATTCTTGCCGTCCCTGGCCCAGTATCCGGGCAGCAGTCTGCCGAAATAGTTGACGGAAGCAATGTCGTCATAGGCCGCCACCAGAGAGGCCTCCTCCCATTCTGCTCCTTTTACGCCAAAAGAGCCTTCCACCACCAGGCTCCTGTTCACCTGTCTGTAGGACAATTCCAGAGGGCTGCCCTCTGCAGCGGCCAGATACAGATAACCCCAATCGATAGCAATGCTGTCCCCGCTATGCCCCAGAGGATGCTGCTGTCTGAGCCCCATCCAGACAGTGTGTCCCATGGGGTGCTCCCCTCCCGTTTCCAGTGCAAAGCTGCCGCCGCCGATTTTCTCCGTCTGCCCATTGTCGCAGCAGAACTCTCCGGCAAATTCCCAGGCAAGCTTTACCTCATGAGGCTTCCCGTCCGCTGACCGCACGGCCATGTCCACATATGAGCAGGGCCTGGACATCACGTCCAGGTCATCCAGCAAAAGCGGCGTCCAGAAATCCAGGCACAGTTCCACGCCAGCCGCCTGAAAACAGTATGTAGTACAGGTGGCGGTGACGGAAAGCTGCGTCTGCTCCATGGCCTGCTCTTTCCCGACTCCCAGGAAGCGGTAGTCCGCACCGTCTATCTTTGCCGTTCCCTTTACGCGCTTGCGTCTGCCTGTCCAGTGCATTGTGTCAGTCTCATAGAGCCTGTCGCTGCCCGACCAGAGACTGAAGTAAGGGTCGCAGGTGATCAGTGGCACTGCCGGAAGACGACCTGCGGTGATTCTTTGATTTCTGCTTGGTTTCATCTTCTTCCTCATTTCTGCACGCCCGCGGCCAGGCCGCGGACATGCTCGTTCTTTTCCATTGGAATGCTCCTCTTCCATTGGAATGCTCTTCTTCCATTGGAATGCTCTTCTTCCATTGGAATGCTCTTCTTCCATGCTAAACATCCCGCGGATACCACTGAACGGTTATTTTACGATTCTGACTGTCTTTATCTCAAACGCTTTGAAGTTCAAATCAATCTTTCCGTCCTCCACAGGAACTTCTGAAAGCACGTTTTCCAGCATATCGCACAGATACGCCCTGCTGCCGAAAGCGCAGCGCACTTTGGCGGAAGTGGCGGATTTCTTGGATTCGTAAAGGCGCAGCACAATGTCCCCGCTGCCATCCTCCGCAGGCTTCATGGTATCTAAGATCACGTTCTCCCGGTCTATGGAGACTGCCGAGAAGCGCTCTGTTCTGCCATGGCTGACCTGAGGCTCCACATTCAATTCATAGCCCTGTCTAACTACATCGCTGTCCGCGAAGCTTCCCTCCCATGCGGTAAATCCATAGGTAAACTGATGCACCCGATTGTCCGCCTGCATCTCCGGACAGGACGGCGCCCGCAGCAGGGTCAGCTCCAGCGCGTTCCCGTTCATGCTGATGCCGTATTTGCAGTCATTGAGCACCGCGGCGCCGTGGTTGCCCTCACAGAGAGCACTGTAGCGGTGGTTGCAGACCTCGAACCTGTCCTTGTCGTACAGTCTGGAGCGATGGGCAGGACGCTCCACAAAGCCGAACTGAATCTCGTTGATTCCGTTTTCCGCATATACGTCTACAGGGAACGCTGCTTTCAGCAGTCGGTGCAGTTCCCTCCAGTCGATTTCCGTATGGAATTCCAGCCGCCTGCTGTCCGCGGCAAGGGTGATAAGCTGGGTAAATGCGGACTTGCTGACATGGCCGCTTACTTTCAGCACGCCCTCCAGCCCATCCCTGACACATTCCACCTTTACGTCCGTGAGAGCCTCTATCTCCTGCTGGGTATAATTGGAGTCAATGTCCCAGGCATCAAACATGCGGGGCACATCCTTATACAGGCGCAGATGGTTCAAGGGACCGGCCGCGAACTCCCTGCCGGAACTCTTCAGTACAAAGGACACTACTTCGCCTTGCCTGTTGACCTGCGCTTTGACCTCGGCATTTTCCATCACGAATCCGTCCGGAGTCTCCCTTACCACACAACTCGCCTCTTCCGGCTTCATTGCACGATGTCCCGCCTCCAGGTCATGTGTTTCGCCCACCACACAGCCAGCCTTTTCCGACATAGCGTCCCTGACGGTTTCTGCATTGTCACCAGAACCAGAAGACCGGTCATCCACAGGCACAAGGCAGACAGCGCCGCAGGAGGGGAGCGTCACCAAGGCTTTCACCTTTCCGTCCGCTTTCTGCACCGGAACATGCTCTCCCTCCAGAGTCGCCGCACCCTCTCCAAAGCGCTCCGGCAGTTCCACCAATGTCTTCCGCTCAAAGCTTAAAGAGTTCCAGACTGTCACGGCCTCTTCACAGCCGCTGTCCGTCAGCGCCTCCAGCGCCCTGTCCGTCATCTCGCCTGCGGATTTCTGCAGTTCGTGGTGAGCCTTTTCCGCTTCCACATACACCCTTGCGATACTGGAACCGGGCAGGATGTCATGGAACTGGTTTAACAGCAGTTCTTTCCACAGAGCGTCCGCCCTTGGCAGATCGTACTCCATGCCTTTTTCCATGGCCAGACTGCTCCACAGCTCCATCTCCCGCAGCATGAGCTCGCTGCGGCGGTTGTTCTGCTTGATCATTGCCTGGGAGGTATAGGTGCCCCTATGGGCGCTGAAATACAGTTCGCCCACATAAGTATTCTCCGGGCCTCCCTGCTCTTCCATGTCACGGAAGAATTCTCCGGGACCCGCCATCTTTATCCTGACGCTGCCCTCTAAATCCTCCTGGCGCTTTGCGAACTCTATATAATCCCTGGCCGGACCGCCTCCTCCGTCCCCATAGCCGTAAGGCATCAGGAACGCGTCCAGATCCTGGACCTGGGAGCGGTTCTTCCAGATATCGTTGGCCTCCGTAGGATCCGTGCGGTAGGTATAGCTGGTAGGCAGGAAAGATACCACCTGGGTTCCGTCCATGCCCTCCCAGTTGAAATAGTGGTAAGGGAACTGCTCCCCCTCATTGTAAGACCAGAATATCTTCTGGGTCACCAGATATTTCACGCCGCAACCTTTCAGGATCTGGGGCAGCGCCGCTGTATATCCGAAAGTATCCGGCAGCCACAGGATCTGGCTGTCCACATCGAACTCTTCCTTATAATAGCGCTTTCCATGCACCAGCTGGCGGATCAGCGCCTCGCCGCTGGCCATATTTGTATCGGGCTCCACCCACATGGCTCCGTCCGCGATCCACTGGCCTCCCTTAACCGCCTCTTTGATCCTGGCGAACAGCTCAGGATAGTATTTCCTGCACATTTCATAGGAAGCCGGCTGGCTCTGGATGAATCTGTACTCCGGGTATTCTTCGATCAGGCGCAGTTGGGCCGCAAAGGTTCTGGCGGTCTTGCGGTAGGTCTCAGCCATGGGCCACAGCCATACCAGGTCCAGATGGGCGTTGCCCACTGCATAGAATACGGGAGCAGTGGAGCCGTTCTTTGCCTCCATCACAGGGCGCAGCGCTTCCCTGGCTGCCCAGTATGTGGCAATTCTCCCCTCCCTTTCCTGTTCGAAATCCACGATCAGGGTAAACTTTTCCAATGCCTTTGCGATTTTCGCCGCCCGAAGAGACTTCACATCCAAAGTCTGCAGAAGCTGTCTTAAGGTCTCTACATCCATATACAGCTGATAGGCATCCTCATTCCAGATGCCGTAGGTGCACTTGCCAAGCACCCGCCTCTCGCCCTCTTTCGCGGGATCCTGATAGGATCCGGGCAGCACGGGACCTGTTGCGCAGCCTCCGCTGGGCGCTTCCGGAATAAAGTGACCCGCATAGGTCTCCATCACCACATCGTAATGTTTTCCTGCCTCCGCACAGGCGGCAAGCACATTGTCCTCCATAAAGTGATGCGGCTCCGTCACCCAGGAAGCCCGGTAGGTTCCGAAAGCTTTTCCATTGATGAACACCGTGGACTCTCCGCCGGGCTGCAGATCCATGACGATCCGCTGCCCCTGCGCTTCCTCAGGGAGATCAATGCTTCCCTTGAACCAGCAGTATTCCCAAAGCTTTCCCCAGGTAAATCCCGGCTTGACTGGCTCAAACTTGCCCCCGAGCGCCTCTTCGCGGGTCAGGTAGTCCATGGTGGGAAATGCCTCCCATGAAATCTCTCCCAAAGGCTCATAGAAATCCTCCCTAAGGGTGCGGAGCCAGTGCTTCAGCCTGTCCCGCCATTCCGATTGCATCAGTTTCTTCAATTCTTCCATTTTGCCTCCTATCTCAATTCCCTCCAGGAGATATTGATTTATCTCTAAGAGATGTGCATCTCTTTGCACTCTGGCGACCTTGCGCCTGTTGCCTGGAAATTGAATTTGTGATCTTATTTGCGGTTCTTACTTCGGTGGAAATGTACTTTGTCATACTCCTGCCTTTTTGCAGATATCCTGCAGACAGCACTTATCGCAGTATGGCTTTGTGCGCGCCGTGCAGACTGCCCTGCCATGATCTACCAGACGGTGGCAGAAATCATTCCCCTCCTCGGGCGGAATGATCTTCCAGAGCTCTTTTTCCACCTTTGCCGGCTCCTTGATGCCGTCCACCAGCCCCATACGGTTCACCAGGCGGATACAGTGGGTATCCGTAACAATGGCCGGCTTCCCAAACACATCTCCCATGATCAGATTGGCGCTCTTGCGCCCTACGCCGGGCAGAGCCAGCAGCTTATCGAAGTCGTCCGGCACTTTCCCGCCATATTCGTCCCGGAGCATCCTCATGCAGGCGCTGATGTCCCTGGCCTTGCTTTTCCCCAGCCCGCAGGGATGGACGATCTCTTCTATGGCATCCGCAGGAGCTTCTGCCAGGGCGTTCACGTCCGGAAACTTTTCATATAATTTCTCCACCACCACGTTCACCCGGGCATCCGTGCACTGGGCAGCCAGGCGTACGCTCACCAGCAGCTTCCATGCCTGGTCATATTCCAGCGTGCAGTCTGCCTGGGGATACTCCTCCTTTAATCTCTCGATGATTTTCAGTGCCCGCTGTTTCTTTGTCATTGGTTTCTCCTTATCTGATGTGAATTTCACATAAAATTTCAGTTTATGCACATACTGTCCCCGAAAGGATGGTGATAATGTATGGATTTAGAGCGAATCATCTGTAACTGCCAGGCCGTCACAGCCGGCGCGATCAAAGAGGCCGTGGATTCCGGAGCCGATACCGTGGAGGAAGTACAGGGAATCACCGGCGCAGGTACCGTCTGCGGAGCCTGTCTGGAAGAGGTGGAGAAGCTGGTAAAAAGCCTAATTGCCCAGCGAAACGCCTCTCAGTCCTCCTGACTGTCAGGCTGTCGTACGCCCCCTTGCGTCATTATCTCCTCTGACAGCCGTGCCTTTAGCATGCTGTTGCGCGCCGTCACGGTCACGTTTCCCACCGCGTAGGCAAGGGCTTTCCTCGTCCCCACCATCACCAGTATCTTTTTGGCCCTGGTGATGCCGGTGTAGATCAGGTTCCTCTGGAGCATCACGAAATGGGTCATCAGCACCGGCATTACCACAATGGGGTACTCCGACCCCTGGGCCTTGTGGATGGTGGTGGCATAGGCATGCACCAGCTCGTCCAGCTCCGCTGCCTCATACTCGATTCTCCGATTATCAAAGTTCACGGTGAGTATCCGCTGCGCCACATCTACGGACTCAATGGTGCCGATGTCTCCGTTGAAGATTTCTTTGTCGTAATTATTCTTGATCTGCATTACCTTATCATTGGCGCGATATACGAAACCGCTGCGCCGCAGCCCCTCGCCCTCCGGATTCAGGGCTTCCTGGAGCGCAAGGTTCAGATTGGTGGCTCCCACCACGCCTTTCTGCATGGGGGTCAGCACCTGTACCGCGGCTGCTCCCACATGATAATAGCGCGGCAGCTTCTCTTTCACAAGCCTGACAATTTCCGCCGCTGCCTCCTCCGGCTCTTCCCGCTGGAGGAAAAAGAAGTCCGTTCCCTTTCCGTTGGAAATGTCCGGCATCTGCCCGGCATTGATCCTGTGGGCGCTCATGACGATCCGGCTCTCCTGTGCCTGCCGGAAGATCCTGGTCAGCCGGATCACCGGAAAGCTTCCGGAATCAATGATGTCCCGCAGCACATTCCCGGCTCCCACCGAGGGCAGCTGGTCAATGTCCCCCACCAGGATCAGCCGCATTCCTGCCGGAACTGCCTTTAGCAGAGAATTCATCAGCACGATATCGATCATGGAACACTCATCCACGATCAGCACATCCCCCTCCAGAGGGTTCCCCTCATCTTTCTGGTAACCCTGGGGCGGCTTGCATTCCAGCAGCCTGTGGATGGTCTTTGCCTCCAGGCCGGTGGCCTCTGTCATCCGCTTGGCAGCCCTGCCCGTGGGAGCCGCCAGCAGGATCTTCAGGCCGTATGCCCGGTAAGCAGCGATGATTCCCTGGGTGGTGGTAGTCTTGCCGGTGCCGGGCCCTCCTGTCAGAACCATCACCTTTGCCATGGCGGCGCGTCTGATGGCGTCTGCCTGTATCTCATCATAATGCATGCCTACGGATTCCTCAATTCTGGCCACGTCCACGGAGAGAGCCTTGTTCCCGCTCTCCTGTCTGGCTTTGGCCAGCCGCACCCAGAGCCTGTCGTCAGCCGGAGCCTGGGCCAGACGCTTTAGTTTATTGGCCGTGCCTGTCTCCGCATAATAGAAAGGAGGCAGATAAACGGCATCCTCCTCTTGGATTAAATCTTTGTCCTTAAGCATCTGATCCATGGTTATGACAACGCAGCCCTCGTCGGCCTCCAGCAGAACTGCCGCTTTCTGGATCAGCTGTTCTTTGTGCGCGTACACATGCCCCTCATCAGCCAGTTCGCTTAAGGTGTACATGATGCCGCTGCGCAGACGGACATAAGCCTCTTTTCCAATACCCAGCTTCTGCGCAATACCGTCTGCGGTCCTGAATCCGATACCCCAGATATCGTCCGCCAGCTGAAAGGGGTTCTCTCTCATCCTGGCAATGCTCTCGTTTCCATACTGTCTGTATATCCTGGCGGCAAAGGCTGTGCTGACACCATGCTCCTGGAGGAAAAGCATGACATTTTTTACCTCTTTCTGCCGCTCCCAGCTTTCCTCTATCATGCGGACGCGCTTGTGCCCGATGCCAGGTATCTCTATAAGAAGCTGGATATTTTCCTCTATGACAGTAAAGGTTTCTGTCCCGAATTTCTGGACGATTTTCTTTGCGTACTTTGGTCCCACGCCCTTAATCAGCCCGCTGCCCAGGTATTTCTCCATGCCGTAGACCGTGGCGGGCAGCGTCTCTTCCCAGCTTACTGCCATAAACTGGCGGCCATACTTGGTGTCCACTTTCCAGTTCCCCTCCACCAAAAGCACGGAGCCTACATTGGCGTCCAAGAGGTTCCCCACCACTGTCACCAGGTCGTCATAGCCTTTCACATGGACTTTCAGCACGGAATAGCCGTTTTCCGGATTCTGGTATGTAATTCGCTCCACAACGCATCGGATGTTCATCGTCCATTACGCTCCTTTACGGCCATACGCCTCCTGGCATTAATCGAAGCGGCGGCTCGGCGGCTTATGGTCTTACCATGTGCACAGCAACGCACATGGCAGGTTGGCCATCCGGCCGTTGCTTGCCCTGAATAAGGTCATTTTACCATATCAGCCCGAATCTGCCAACCATAGAATTTGCAATATCTGCAATCCGCATTCAATGCCATATCTCTTTCCTGTCCGGGATACAGCCTCTCCTGTCCGGGACATAGCTTTTCTGACGATTTAAAAGTAAATGATCCTTGTATGTTTCGAGGGTTCGCAATTACTGGCATTTTAAACTTAAAAGTTTTCAGCATGAGAAAAGGCCGCACGGTTCCAGGCATCCTCCGCCTGTCCGCGCAGCCCTCTTTGCCGCTGCATTCCGTTATTGTTTTTTCCTCTCGGAAAGCTTCTGCTCGAACCGGTCTCTCCTGGTATCAGCCGGAACCGGCGTGGGATATTCCCCGTCAAAGCAGGCGCTGCAGTATCCCCGGTTCCCTGTAAGCGCCCCCAATTCTTCTACCGGCAGATAGCCCAGGCTGTCCGCGCCGATGATTTCTGCCGTCTCGCATACGCTGTGGCGACAGGCAATCAGGTTCTCCCTGGAATCGATGTCCGTGCCGTAATAGCATGGATTGAGAAAAGGCGGCGAGGAGATACGCATGTGGATTTCCTTTGCTCCGGCCTCCCGCAGGAGCCTTACAATGCGGCCACTTGTGGTCCCCCGGACAATGGAGTCGTCAATGAGCACCACACGCTTTCCCCGGACGCTTTCCTCAATGGCGCTCAGCTTGATCTTCACCTGATCCAGCCTCTCGCTCTGCCCCGGAGAAATGAAAGTCCTACCGATATATTTGTTCTTGATCAGGCCGATTCCGTAAGGAATTCCGGATTCCATGGAAAAGCCCAATGCGGCGTCCAGCCCGGAATCCGGCACACCCACCACGATATCCGCCTCTGCCGGATGCCGTCTGGCCAGAATCCGGCCTGCCTGCAGTCTGGTCTCGTGAACTGACACGCCGTCTATGACGGAATCCGGCCTGGCAAAATAGATATACTCGAAGACGCAGAGTTTTTTAGGCTTTTTTCCGCAGTGCTCCCTGCGGGAAGTAATTCCCTCCGGGCCGAACACCAGAATCTCCCCCGGCTCCAGATCCCGCACGAACTGGGCTCCCACCGCTTTCAGCGCGCAGCTTTCCGAGGCCGCCACATACATTCCCTCTTCCGTCTTGCCATAGCACAGGGGCCTGAATCCGTAAGGGTCTCTGGCGCATATCAGCTTCTGGGAAGACATCAGCACAAGGGAATAGGCTCCGTCCAGCGTGTCCATGGCGGCGCTCAGCGCGTCCTCTATAGAGCGGGTGTGCAGGCGCTCCCTTGTGACGATGTAGGCGATGGTCTCCGTGTCGCTGGTAGTGTGAAAGATGGCTCCGGACAGTTCCAGCGCATTTCGCAGCACTGCCGCATTGCTTAAGTTTCCATTGTGGGCCAGCGCCATCTTCCCTTTCTGGTGGTTCACCTCAATGGGCTGGCAGTTGTTCCGGTTCGTGCCGCCCGTGGTTCCGTAGCGGACATGCCCTACCGCCATGTTCCCTCTGGGCAGACCGGACAATGTATCGGCAGAAAAAACTTCGCTGACCAAACCCAGATCCTTGTAGGAG
This sequence comes from uncultured Acetatifactor sp., assembly GCA_949840885.1. Lineage (GTDB taxonomy): Bacteria > Bacillota > Clostridia > Lachnospirales > Lachnospiraceae > Acetatifactor. The sequence goes on along the minus strand of CATKYJ010000062.1, from coordinate 8,389 downwards.
GAAAACACGCCGTCATCATTTATCACGATGCCGCTGCTTTCCTGTCCTCTATGCTGCAGGGCATACAGCCCATAATATGCAATCCCTGCCACGTCCGCGGGCTTTGGGCTGATGACGCCCAGTACGCCGCACTCTTCATGCAAGTCCATAACAATCCTTTCCGCTTTCGCTTACAGTCCATTTCATGGCGCATGTACGCCCCGTTTCAGTCTTCCATCCGGCACCGTTTGTTCCATGGCTTTCAGTCCCTCCGCTGCAGTCTGTCCGCTGCACTCCATCCGGTCGCCTATGGCGCTGTTTGTTCCGTGGCGCCAGTCTATTCCTCCACCGCAATCTGCCTGGACTATACCTGTTGCTTCGGCTTACTCCGCTCCCTTTGCCAAATGCGCCACTGCCGCCCCCACAAATCCCCGGAACAGAGGATGGGGTTGGTTCGGACGGCTCTTGAACTCGGGATGGTACTGTACCCCCACATAAAAATCCCTGCCTGCCAGTTCCACAGTCTCCACCAGTCTGCCATCCGGCGAAGTACCACTGATGACAAGACCGTTTTCTTGCAAGATTTCTCTGTAATCATTATTGAACTCATAGCGGTGCCTGTGCCTTTCGCTGATAAGCCTCTTCCCGTAGCAGCGCTCCATGATAGTGCTTTCCTTGACAGCGCAGGGATACGCTCCCAGCCGCAGCGTCCCTCCCTTGTCAATATCTCCGCTCTGACCCGGCATGAAGTCGATGACCTTGTCCCTGCACTGCTCATCGAACTCCCCGGAATTCGCGTTCCCGATGCCGGCCACATCCCTGGCATATTCGATTACCGCCACCTGCATACCCAAGCAGATTCCGAAATAGGCCAGTCCCTCCTCCCTGGCATACCGAACCGCCAGTATCATCCCCTCGATTCCGCGACTGCCGAAGCCCCCGGGAACCAGGATGCCGTCCAGACCTGCCAGCCTCTCCTTATAATTATCCGTCGTGATCTCCTCAGAGTCGATCCAGTGAATCTCCACATGGGCCCGGTGCTCATAGCCGGCGTGGCGCAGGGCCTCCGCCACGGAGAGATAGGCGTCATGAAGCCCCACATATTTCCCTACCAGGCCGATATGGACAGTGCAGGCCTCCGCCTTGCTCCGCTCCACCATCTGGATCCATTCCGTCAGATCAGGCTGCTTCGTCTCCAGCCCCAGCTCGCGGCATACCACTGCCGAAAAACCGGACTTCTCCAGCATCAGCGGCGCCTCGTAGAGATTGGGAAGGGTGATATTCTCTATCACACAGTCCGGCTTCACGTTGCAGAACAGGGAGATCTTCTTGAAAATAGCCTCTTCCAGGGGCTCGTCGCACCGCAGGACGATGATATTGGGATTGATCCCCATGCCCTGCAGTTCCTTTACGGAATGCTGGGTGGGCTTTGACTTGTGTTCGTCCGAGCCCCTGAGGAAAGGCACAAGTGTCACATGGATGAAGAGGCTGTTCTCCTTGCCCACCTCCAGGGAAATCTGCCGGACTGCCTCGATGAATGGCTGGGACTCGATGTCGCCGATGGTTCCGCCGATTTCTGTGATGACGACGTGCGCGTCTGTCTTCTTCCCCACCCGATAGACAAATTCCTTGATCTCGTTTGTGATATGGGGGATGACCTGAACCGTGGAGCCCAGATACTCCCCCCGCCTCTCCTTGTTCAGCACGTTCCAATATACTTTTCCTGTTGTAAGGTTAGAATATTTGTTCAAGTCCTCATCGATGAACCGCTCATAATGCCCCAGATCCAGGTCCGTCTCCGTGCCGTCCTCCGTCACATAGACTTCCCCATGCTGATAGGGACTCATGGTGCCGGGATCCACGTTGATATACGGATCCAGCTTCTGTGCTGCCACTTTCAAGCCTCTGGCTTTCAAAAGTCTCCCCAGAGACGCAGCGGTGATTCCCTTTCCGAGCCCAGAGACCACGCCTCCTGTAATAAAGATGTATTTCGTCATATGACACCCCGCTTTTGAAAAATGAATGAAAAAACAAATCAAAAAAGACAAAGATATCATCCTTTTCAGAAAGACACCTTTGTCCGTTCCATCTTGCATTATGCACCCATTAGAAATATTTGTCAACCCCATTTTTCGAACGCCGCGGTCTTTCTACAGTTTCTACAGTTTTTATTCGTCTTTTGCTACAGCCTTTCTTCTTTACCGCCGCACTTATTAGTAGTTATTTTCCGCCCTCTTTCCCCAGAAATTCCTCCCTTATCCCCAAAATTTCCCGGAACCTGGGCTCGCACAGTTCGAGGAAATCCTTTATATAGATATCCACAGGCTCGTCCAGGGACAGGCCTGAAAGCTCCGCCGCGTACTTTTCATACTCTGTATCTATATGGCATTTGGTTCGAAGCAGATCCGACAGTTCTATCTCGGACAGGATGTCATTTTCCACCGCCCGCTTCATCAGACCATTGGTTATGGTATTTACCGAGAGGCTGCGGATCAGAAGCTCGCACCACATGCCCGTGGCACGGATCTCCTGCTCCTTTACCTTGTATCCCTTGCATCCGGTTTTCGCTTTCTGCAAATGCATCAGATAGGACACCTTTTTTGGCAATTCCCTGCTGTTGATCTCGCTGTGCTTCACGGAAAGCGAGCGGATCAGAGCGAGCCTGTCGCTCTCCCGCTTCTGCGCATCCTGCATGTCCTGATAGGTCTTCTGCGAATTCTGCACACATTCGTCCAGCATTTCGGACAGATCAATGTGAAGCCTTGCCTGCATCTGGTTGAAAAGCTCCTCCAGTGCCTCAGGGAGTCTGCGTTCTTTGGGCATCTTCATATAATGCCTGGTTATGAAGTCTTCCATGTGATCAAGTACGTAATCGCTGCCCTCGTGATAGTCGCAGGCCAGTTCCTGCAGCACATACAGCATGTAATTATACTGATTCCTGACATCACGGCTCCTCTCCCGGATAATGCTCTTATACCTGTAATAGTCCAGAATCCCTACAAAATCCTCCCAGATAACTCTCTTTCCGTTGATAACGATCCAGTCCCTCATAGATACCTCCTTCGCCACTCATCAGTTCCGCCTTTGCATTTGCCCGCAACGAAGTCATTTCTCCATCACTGCTTTCTCTTCCGTTCCCAACGTTTGTCTTATCTTCCTGTATATCTCCAGCCCTTTCCTCCTGCCAAATCTCCTGAGGGTGTCAAGGTACAGCTCCCTCCCTCCATGTCCTTTCTGCTCCTCCACCACACGGACGATCTGCCCCAGCAAATCCCTGTATGCGGTATCGGCAAACCCCTCCTCCAGTATCTGCCTCATTTTGAGGCGCTCCCCATAGAGTCCGTATTGGGTCTCCAGGTTTACCTCCTGCAGACCCTCCTGGATCAGCTTTCTCCTTGCGCTGTTCTCATTGGAGTGGCCGATGCACTGCTCGATATTTGGCTGCAGGATCACGCTCCTGGACGGCTTCACGCATTTCGCCCAGTAATCCTGCACGGCACAGTACCCCTTGTCATTGCTCACAATGGCCACCATACCCTGGTATCCCGCGCCGAACAGCTCCCCTATATGGGACGTGATATAGAAGTCCAGCGCATTTTTTCCATTTCTCTGCAGACGACAGATATTCAGTACGCTCCCTGCGTCAATGATCTGACGGAGCTTGCCTTTCTCCACTCTCAGACAGGACTGGCTGTAAAAAACCGTCACCTGATCCTCGGGAGAGAGGTATTCTGCCCCCTGCAGGCCTTTGCTCCGGGTATTCTCCAGATCTATCATAAAATGAAACATTTCGGTCCCCGCTTCATACCAACTTCATGCCGCTTTCCAATATAGATATTTACAGCTGTACGCAGCCATCCTCCTCCATCTCAAACGCTCCGGACAATTCCTGTCTCCCGCTCCAGGCGCTTCTCCCGGCATTTCATACAAAGGTATCAGCAGTTCCTCCATATGTACCTGAAGCAGCTTGGCCAAGACGAACAAATGCTCTACCGATGGCAGTATCTGCCCCCGCATCCACCTGTATATGGGCTGGGGACAAGATAAGTGGAGAAGATACTGGATATCCCTCACCGAATATCCCCTCTGCCTTATCAGCCGCTCCAGCCGCCTGCCGGTCTTTACCGAATCAATGTGCAGATATAAACTGTCGGATTTCACGTTTCCCTTTGCCTCCGTTTCATTCCGTCCCATTCGGCTCCATCCCCTTTCTTTCCGTTTAGTCCATCATAACATAAAATTTTCCTTTCGTCATTGGACGGATAGTCCAAAACGATATATTCTATAGTTTGTTGTCTTATTTCGTCCTAATGCTTATCAGCCCCTGATTTTACTGGCTTTGTCCAATGTCATCTCTCTCCACAGTGCTTGTCCTGTTTCGTCTTTATTCGTCTGATAATCAATAGCATTTGGGGTAGAAATTGGGGTATGATTGGGGTGGAAAATCACCCACAATGTCCAACCCTTATAACACTATTTTCAGGTTATTCATTTCCTTTTGTTTGGTATTCGGCAGAACATGACTATATAGATCCATCGTCATCGCCAGACTGCTATGTCCCAGAATCGTCTTTAGGGTCTGTGGACTTCCTCCCTGTTCTATATATCTGGTAGCAAAGGTATCCCTTAAAGCATGTGCCGTGAAATGTTCTATCGGCTTGCCCTGTTCTTCCAGTCTGGACAGAGCATCGCTGATTGCCCTGTTTATTGCATGGTTATGTACTATGCCACCATATACAGATGCAAAAATCCTGTTGTCATTCATTGGAAGAACATTCCCAAGCTTTTTCTTCTGGGACACAAGCACTCCCTTAGTCGTATCATTTAACGGAATATCTCTTTTTCCTGCTTCGCTTTTGGGGCTCCCTATTGCCATGGTGCCATCCTCATTGAAAGTGACGGTTTTCGTTACATGAATAACATTCTGCCTGTAATCTATATCGCTCCATGTCAAGGCAGCAGCTTCACCTATCCTCATGCCAGTGCATAAGAGAAGAGAAACAAATTCATAATAAAAATCCTTTGCCATTTCCCTCATGAAATCTTTCTGTTCCTGTTCTGTTAATGCCCTGTGATATGTTTCAGATGCTTTCGCATTTGTTTCCTTTAACGCCTTTATACCGTCCGCAGGGCTTTTTGTTATGATTTCATCAGCAACCGCATCATTCAGCACAACCTTCAGTATCTTTAGGATATTGTTGCATGTTCTGATAGATATTTCACTTTCCGACAGCTCCCTTTGAAAGGCCAAAATCTGTCTACGCTCAAGCTTCTGTAGCTTCACATTCCCCAATTTGGGGGAAATATGGCCCTTAAAATAACACTTGTATCCCTTGATTGTATTGCCTTTTACAATATTTTTCTTATCAGTCAGCCATTCAGAAAAATACATATCGAGCGTCAGGTTCTTGTTTTCCGTGTAAAGTCCAGTTTCTACTTTCTTCCTGACTTCTTGTTCGTTCTGCGAAATTTCCTTTGCGTTCTTTCCGTAGATACTGTACCGCTTGCCATCTATGGTAAAGCGCTTCTCCAGTGTTCCATCCGCTCGTTTCCTCACTCCCGCCGCTAGTCTTGCCATAATATGCACCGCCTTTCTATCTCTTAAGGGAGGATAAATAATCATCCCCCCTTTACTGCTTACCCTCTTACCCTCACTTTCAAGTTGTGGATAATTCCGCATCAGGGTAGCCCACTTTGCCATGTTACACTTTGCTTTCGCTCATTTCTCTTAACGCTGTTAAGTACCCATAAAGAAAACAGTATTCGGCACCTTTTTGAGTGCCGCCTTGAACCGTTTTTTCATTCCACCCAATGCTATATACGGCTCCTATAATTCTCTCTTTTCCGTTCTTTTTGGATGTTATGCGGCATTTCCTGAATTGCTTAATTACTTCCTGTGCCTCTGCCCTTTCTCTCGCCTCCTGCCGCCTATCCTGATACAGTTTTCGCATACGAGAAAGCACCCATGTATTACTTTTACTTGTCAACTCCCGAAACTCAACAAACAGATTGTCAAGCCTTTTCTGTCTGCGCAAATCGTCAATGGTGCAATACTCTGTAAATATCTCCTTTACGCGCTGTATGTTCGGATAATCCCTATTGAGAAGAATAATGCCGCCGTCATAGGGCAATGCCACAAATTCATCAAGCGGAACATGATACCCCTCTTCCAGTTGCCATATAAGCCCCTCACTTAATTCCTCTTTGCCACGGAATCTAAATTCAGGTTCCAACAAATGAAAACCGCTCATTGCTTGCCGCCCTCCTTTGTTATGTTACTGGCACAGCGATAAATCTGCTCCAGAACCCACAAGTCTGTTGCATAGAGTAATTCATTTATGGCAACTATAAGCCTGTCCTTTTCACTTTCCAATTCCCCGCTCGTTCCGTTAACCCTTGCATAATCCCGGAGAGAAATGTAAATCCGGCGCAGGAACTTTCCGTTGTCAATTCTGCTCAATAACTCAATTATCAGCTTCTTGTAAGTCATTCCGCACCGCCTTTCCCGGCCATCATGCCCCGGATAAAGCTGTAGATGCTCTGCAGGGCTCTTGCGTCCAGTGCATCCAGAAGTTCCATGATAAGCTTCTTATACTCTTCTTTCATACTGATGCACCGGCTTTCTGCTGTTCATACTGCTTCAAGGCTTCATCCACTACTTTCTTTCGTTCCTCACGCTCTGCCTTTTCCCTTACTTCTTTGGCTTCATGCTCCGCCCGGATTTCGAGAGCTGGCTTTGCTATTCTTCCGGGGAAAAATGCTTTAAGTATATCATCATCTTCAAACGAGTAAACCATAAAGTAATAGAAATACTCTGCGTGATACCCAAAAGGCAGATGATAGACAAGTTCCAAAAGGCGGCGGTGCATATCATTATAAATCCGCTTATCCACCTTTGCTTTCAATTCGGCTTCTGATTGCTTATACCCTGCCATAAAGCCATAATTGAATAATCCATAGAGCATATCGGCAATAGCTTCCGGGTCTGCTCCTTTTGCGATTTCTCTGCATTGCGTCAGCGTCAAGCCGCCCATGTCAAAATCATCAAGCCGGGGATGCTTTGCTTCCCATTTACTAAATGCTTCTTTTGCTTCCTGAAAATTCATGTTTTTAATCTTCTTCATGCCTTGCCCTCCACTTCCCGGAGGTATCCTCTCACTGCTCCGCAGATAAATTCAATGGTAGACCTGCCCTCATATGTCTCGCTGTCGATGTTGATTACAGCTTTTATGATGTCTGCTTTCATGGCATTTAGATATCCTTCGCCTAACTCAAATACAGACTTTCTCCCGGCAATATGCCCAAGTCCATAAGCAAAGCTGATAGCCAACATACATCCTGCGGGTTCATCATGCGCAATGTTCAGCAGTTGGTCAAATTCTAGTAAATTCCAAATACCTTTAGCATTGCACCCAGAAAGCTTTTCATTAAAATAATGTTTGGCATTTTCTATTGTCGTGTCAGGCTGTTTTTGATCATTACTTGCTTCATCAAATTCATGCCTTGCGTTTTTTCTCATGCCGCACCGCCTTTCTGTAGTCTCCCTAAATCGGCATACACCCTACGGATTATTTCTGCATTGTCAAAGTGCTGTGCCGCATCCGGGCAGATAAGGGCGGCTATGGGTCTGCCTACTCCTGCAGCAATAAGGGAGAGCGTGGAAAGCCGTACATCCTTTTTCTGGTTCAGAATCCCGGAAAGTTCGTTCCGGCTTATTCCCATGAAGTCTGCCGCTGCGCAATTACTCCATCCATTCTGGGCAATTATTTTAAAAAGCTGGTCTGCAAGGGTTTTTCTGATTAACCGTTCATCCATTCTGTTCGCCCTCCCTTGCCCAACGTGTCGGAGAACCCGACAACTCGTCCTCTTCATCCGGCTTTAAAGTACCGTTACCATACAGATAGCCCAAACGGAAAGCCAAATCAATAGAAACCTCCGGACTAAGACGGGCGGCAAAGTCGGAAAATTCAAAAGAATCCTCCCACGGCATATTGATTTTTACTGCTTCATGAAGCCATTCCCGATAGTGGTAAAGGCTTTTCTCCATTACCTTTATGCCCCTATCAAGCCCTTTCCACGGCTTCTTGTTCAAGATGCAGTTGTGCATCTCTTGCAAAATCTTGTTCTTTTCTTCATTTGTCATAAAAATAGCCTCCTTTGAAAAATTTCTTGAAAGAGGCTCCCGATTCTGGTATACTCAGATTTACCAGCGGGAAACCTCTGGTGTGGATAATAGGGATTGCATTCGTTGGTAGCGGCGGCAATCTCTATTTTTTATCCAAATGCTGTTTTATTAGACCAATTCCTTTCATTATCGTGTCTGTCCTAGAAAGATTCAGTTTTTCGGAACAATAATCAATGTCTGATTTTTCCTTTTCTGTCAGCCTTATATTCAGCTTTTCTTTTCTGG
>CATKYJ010000061.1 GCA_949840885.1 uncultured Acetatifactor sp. | reverse complement strand
GAGAGGGAGCGCAGAGCGCAGAGAGAGCCGGAGAGGGGGAACAGGGGCAGGAATCAGTCCCGGACATGAGCAATGGGGCGCAGAGAACAGGAGAGAGCGAGGACGGCCAGAAACCAGTCCCGGACATGAGCAATGGGGCGCAGAGAACAGGAGAGAGCGAGGACGGCCAGAAACCAGTCCCGGACATGAGCAATGGGGCGCAGAGAACAGGAGAGAGCGAGGACGGCCAGAAACCAGTCCCGGACATAAGCAATGGGACACAGAGGACCGGAGACAGAGAAGCTGGGCAGGATTCAGGCCAGGCTCCGGATATGGCCACTCTGGCCGAAAAAGCCGCCGCGTTCCTGGATATGATAGCTGCGTACAGGGGCTGTACGGTATACCTCCCTATCCGCGACCTTTTAACGAAGCTCATCGGCGACTTCGGCTATCTGGATTATGTCACGGCGCTGCCCTCGGGAAGCAGGAGGAGGGCCAATGTGGAGATGCTCCTGACCAGGGCCTCGGACTTCGAAAGCACCAGCTATTTTGGCCTCTTCCACTTCATCCGCTACATGGAGCAGCTGGAAAGATACGATGTGGATTACGGCGGAGCCGAACTGCTGGATGAGAAAGCCGATGTCGTGCGCATCATGAGCATCCACAAGAGCAAAGGCCTGGAGTTTCCCATCACCTTTGTGGCAGGTTTAAGCAAGCGGTTCAACATGCAGGATGTGAACCAGTCATTGATTTTGGACATGGAACTGGGGCTCGGTACGGATTACGTGGATCCGAAGAGGCGCATCCGCAACAGAACCCTGCGCCGGACGGCCCTGTCCGGAAAGCTTAGGGAGGAGAGCCTCTCCGAGGAACTGCGGCTTCTCTATGTGGCAATGACCAGAGCCAAGGAGAAGCTGATCATGACAGGGGTGCTGAAAGACGCGGAAAGCGTATGGGAGCAGATGAGAGAAGCCGGCCAGGAGCGGCTGACTTACCTGGATTTCATGGAGGCGGGAAGCTTTCTGGATTTCCTGCTGCCCATTCTGCCGCATACCTGTGTACAGGTGGCCGTACAGGAACGCGGAGGGGAAGAGACGGCGAAATTCAGGGAACAGGTTCAGCTTTATCAGAAGAAAGAGGCGCTTTACAGGGCGGAAGAACTGGCGGACGGGGAGGCGGGAAAAATGCTTTCCCAGAGACTGAACGCGGTCTATCCTTACGCACAGCTATCGGATTTATATACGAAGACAACAGTGTCCGAACTAAAGATCGCAGCCATGGCGGACCGCGATGAGGCTGCCTTTCACACATTTGAGGAAAAGGAAGTCCAGCCCTACATCCCGCTGTTTCGCAGAGGCGAGGAGAAAGTCAGCGGTACCGTCCGGGGCAATGCCTACCACAGGGTCATGGAACTTTTGGACTTTGAAGAGGTGCTTGGGACTGCTGCAGAGGGGAGCCGGGATGCGGCAGGGCTTTCCGTGTCCCTGCAGGCCTTTCTGGAGAGAGAGGTGGCAAGCGGCCGCCTTTCCGCAGAATACCTCCAGGCAGTGCGCCTGGAGAGAATAGAGAAATTCCTGCGCTCTCCCCTTGGACAGCGCATGTGGCAGGCCCAGAGGCGGGATGGCCTGTACAGAGAGCAGCCTTTTGTGCTGGGCATTGATGCCCGCCGCCTGAAAGGGGATTTCCCGGAGGGCGAGACCGTGCTGATACAGGGAATCATTGATGTGTTCTTCGAGGAGGAGGACGGGCTTGTCCTGCTTGACTACAAGACAGACGCCGTCTCCTCCCTGCGGGAGCTCTGGAACCGTTATGAGACCCAGCTGGACTATTACCAGGAGGCCATTGAGAAGCTCTTTGGGAAGCGGGTGAAAGAGAGGATACTGTATTCGTTCCATTTGGGGAGGTACTAGGAAGCCCGGAAGAATCAGGAAGCAGATTCCTCCGGAAAATAAATCCCATACCACACCAGAAAGGCATACACGGCCCAGAGCTTGCGGTTTGTGTTGCCCCGGCCGCATCCGCGGCCGGCCAGCAGCTCGTCCAGAGCTTCCCTGTGGAAGAACTTCTGCGCCGTCTCTGAGTCAAAGGCTTTCCGGATGGCCGCATCCCCCATTTCCGAGGTCAGGAAATGACCCAGGGGAACCGGAAATCCCAGCTTCTTACGGTCTGCGCTGGGCTGGGGCAGATGGCGCCTTGCCACTTTCCGGAAAAGGTATTTGGACACCTGGCCTTTTTGCTTGTACTTAGAGGGCAGTTTTTTCGCCACCTCAAAGACCTCCCTGTCCAGATAGGGCACTCTTAGCTCCAGGGAATGGGCCATGCTCATGCGATCCGCCTTTTGGAGGATGTCCCCGGGCAGCCAGTGAACCAGGTCTATGTACTGCATGCGGCTGGCCTCGTCCAGGGATTTTACGTCTGCATAGTCTTCCTCCAGGAAAGCCTGGGGGGAGAGGGCCCTTGTCCGGTCTTTGAGGAGTTTCCTGCGTTCTTTGTCAGTGAAAAGGTTGGCGTTTCCGATAAAACGTTCCTCCAGGGACATGGCACCGCGCATAAGGAAGCTTCTGCCCTTGACGTCCGGCAGCCTGGAGGCCATCCGGGCGATTCTCTTTCGCAAAAGTTTAGGCAGCTTCTGGTACAGAGACAGGGACTGGGGCTCGCAGTAGATGCAGTAGCCGCCGAAGAGTTCGTCCGAGCCCTCGCCGGACACCACCACCCGCACATGCCTGGAGGCCTCCCTGGACAAGAAATAGAGCGCCACCGCGGAGGAGTCTCCGGAGGGTTCGTCCATATAGTACATGACTTCCGGCACGGCCGCCCAGAACTCTTTCTCGGAGATCCGCTTGTTGTGCTGCTCCAGTTCCAGCTCCTCCGCCAGCTCCCTGGCCAGGGGAATCTCATTGTAGTAGCCGTCTTCCTTGCCGTAGCCTACGGTAAAGGTCTTGGTTCCGGTAAATTCCGCGGCGATGAGGCCGGAATCCACGCCGCCGGACAGGAAAGTCCCCACCTCTACATCCGCTATCATATGGGCCCTTACGGAATCGGAAATGGCATTGTCCAGCTGATCTGCCCATTCTTTCTCCGATTTGGCCTTTTGTCCGAACAGATGTTCCGGCGTCAGCATAGGAACAAAATAGCGTTTGGAAGACAGGGTGGTATCGCCCATATGGTATGTCAGGGAATGCCCGGGCAGGAGCTGTCTGATGCCCTGGAAGAAAGTCTTCTCCAGGACAGAATACTGGAAAGAGAGGTACTGCTCCAGGGCCTCCGTGTTCAGGCGCTTCTCATAGGCCGGGTAGGGCAGGATTCCCTTGATCTCCGAGGCGAAGACGAAGCTGCCGCCTGCAATGGTATAATAAAAAGGCTTGATCCCAAAGGGATCCCTGGCGGCGAAAAGGGTTTTTGCTTCTTCGTCCCAGATGGCGAAAGCGAACATTCCGCGCAGGTGCTCCGGCAGCCGCTGGCCCCACTGCTCGTATCCGTGGAGCAGCACCTCCGAATCCCCCTGGGTGGAAAAGCGGTGGCCGGCGGAGAGCAGTTCCAGCCGCAGCGCCTGGTAGTTGTAGATCTCCCCGTTGAACACCAGCACCTTGTCCCCGGATTCGTTCACCATGGGTTGGACGCTGCCGTCCGGGTCGATGATGGCCAGCCGCCTGAAGCCTAGGGCCGCGTGGTCTGAGAGCCAGCATTTTCCCTGGTCAGGCCCTCTGTGGGCCAGGGCCCCCATCATCTGCTCCAGAATCCGCTCCCTGGGGGGTATCTTTGTGATTCCCCCTCTTTTTTCTATAAATCCGCATATCCCGCACATAGTCCATACTCCTTTGTCGTTTCAAAGTCTCTTTCGTTGTATGGATACAGCATAGCGGATGGCTGTTTCCTATTCACAGCATTTATGTAACGAATTTGTATCAGGATGTAAATTCTTTCACAAGGGATGTTCCGGAAATCCCAGGACACTCCAAGGCAGCTTTCCGGGCGATTTCCCGGACGGTTCCTCCTGCCTCACAACTCCAGCAGGATGCACCGCCTCCGGGTCTGATCCTGGTCGGTGTAGGTCTCCAGCAAAATCCGCCCGGTCTCCTCGTCATATTCCATAGCGATGAGATTCTGGAGATTCTTGTACAGCAGATGCCCCTCCGGGGAGCCTGCCGGGTACAGATACAGATCCGCGGACAGGATGCCCCAGTATTCCTGCAGGGCAGCGGGAACGCTGCTTACCTGGGTGAACTGATTCGTATTTATGTCGGGATCCTGGGCATAGTCGTTTCTGCTCTCCTTGATCAGCGCAGCCAATATGTCCCCGGAGGGCAGCGCCAGAAAATCCCAGACATAATTGGGAAAGTCCCTTACGGTCTCTTCCCGGATGCCTGCCATGTCCATGGTCCAGAGCATAAGGGGAAGCGACAGATAATGAACCGTAGCGCCGTCTGCGGAGACCTGGCAGATAGGAAAGGGCAGCCTTTCGTACCCCAAAAGGTACCGTTCGGAATATTGAATGAGATCCTGGAAAGGCGCTTTTTCCTCCGGATATTCACCCTGGATCAGAGAGATATCAGGTTCTATGGCTTTCCCTGGCAGAAAAGTGTCCTCCCTGAGAAACAGAGAGGCGCTGTCCGCCTCCTGGATCAGACTGATCAGTCCCAGGCCGGATTCGCTGGTGTAGAGTCCGGCATCCCAGAGCCGCAGTGCCATCTTTTCATTCTTAAGCTCCGGCGCATAGAGTACCTGATCCGGCGAAAGGAGCCGAGAGGAGCCGTCGTCAGTGCTCCAGTTACCCGCGGCGGACTCTGCGGCGCCACCGCTGGCCGCCGCCGGGGGAATGGAACTGCCGGAACCTGGTTCAATGATCCAGGTGTCTGTGGAGCGGGAGGCTGTCTGGGTGCAGTCATATATGGGAACCAAGCGGGTAGAGACCGTGGAGACTCCGGCTGCGTCAAAGGTCACCCATCTGCTGTCAGGGGAAAAGGCGCCCCGGAAGAATCCGGACACGGCTCCGGCGCCGTCATACAAGACCAGAGGCTCCCGGACACCCAAGGTGTAGAGGCACACCCTTGTCCTGTCGGAGAAAGCAGAGCAGATATAGACCAGGAGGTGCCTGCCGTCCGGAGAGGGCAGTATCTGGTCTATGTATAGATCTCCCCGGATCTCGCCGCCTGCGGGGCTGCTCCAGGTCTCCCAGATTTTCAGGAAATCCCCTGCCACATCATAGAAGCCATATCTGTAGTCTACATTCCGGTATTCCAGCTTCTGCTCTCCACCCTCCTCTGCCAGAGAGAGAATGTGGACTTCATTTTCGCCACAGCCCGACAGAAAGGCGCTTTGGCCCAGCTGCCAGGCAGTCTCATAGGTATAGGTATATATTTTCTGTACGGTGTAGCCCATGTCTGCGCCGTCCTCCTCAGACTCTCCCGGGCCAGAAGAAACCTGGGGCAGCAGCAGGGTCTTTTCCTCCGGCGCGCATCCGGCAAAAAGCAGCGAAAAAAGCAGTAGGGGGGGCGCTAACCGTAGAATGAGCCTCTCAGCCCCTGCGGATGCCTTTTTTCGGTTTTGACGAGACGCCTGACTGGGGCATCCGGGATTTTGCCGTTTCCGATAGAACATAGCCTCCCTCCTCTTCCTTTAAGCGGATGTAAAAAATGGTCTGGGCATTTTTGCTTTTTACGCCGATGAGCCCACCGTGCTCCTCCATGATCTTTCGGCAGATGGAAAGTCCCAGGCCGGAGCTTCCCTGTTCCCTGGAATAGGTTTTGTCCACCCGGTAAAAGGGCTCAAAGATCCGTTCCTGCTCCTCGGGGGCAAGTCCTTTTCCCTGATTTCGCACGAACAGCCATACATATCCCCTTCGCCTGGAGCCGCTTAAGTAGATGGTGGAGTGGCTCTCCCCATACTTGATGGCATTGTCCACCAGATTTACCAGGACCTGCCGGATCCGCTCCCCCACGCCCTTTGTCCAGAGGGGTTCGGGCAGATTAGTCTGAATCCGCATTTCGTAGCGCTCTGCTTTGATCTCCAGGGTCTGGGCCACGCTTTTTGCCAGGAGAGTCAGATCCACGGGCTTCATCTCCATATAGATGCCCTTGTCGGACATTTCCAAAAGCTGGATCACCATCTGGTGCATTCTTGTACTTTCCTGGAGGATCTGGCGCAGTCCCTGGCGGCTTAATTGCTTATCCTCCCCCTGGTCCGCCTCCAGAAGCTGGGCGTAGCCCTGGATGGTGGTCAGAGGGGTCTTCAGCTCATGGGTCATGTTGTTGTAGAATTCCTGTCTGCTTCCCAAGAGGGATACGATCTGCTCCTTGTCCGAGCGCATTTTCCGGAACTGGGAGTCCATGGTGGCCAACATCACGCTGAAGTTCCGGGAAAGCTCTCCCACCTCATCCCTGCGGCCGGAGTCCGCCAGCTGGGCCAGCATCTGCATGTCCACCTGTTCCCTGGGGAGATCCCGCACCACCTGTCGGGTGATTTCCGTCAGCTTCCCAATGGGCACCAGCAGCCGGTTGATGAAAAAGGCCAGCAGCAGAAAGATCAGGGCATACACGGCGGCGGTGATCTGGTAGACCAGGCTTTCGTTCTGCCTGATCTGGACATAGAGTCCGGAGGTGTCCATACGGTAACGGATGATGCCGATGGTGCGCTCCTCTATGGTCACGGGCATGGAGAGATAGACCAGCATGGTGTCCCTGTCGGGATAAGTCATAGTAAAGGCAGCGCTGCCCTGGATGGCCCGGGCCAGATCCGTGCCCGCCTTTTCCTCCCCCACCTGCCTGTTTCCGCTTAGATACTGCCCCTCCACGTCCAGCACGCACAGGCCCTGCCCGCCTAAAATGCGCAATTCCCGGACAATGTCCTCTGCGATGGCGCGGTACCCCTCCTCATCGTTGTTGGCGCCGTGAAGCATAAGGAGCTGCCTGATGTAAATGAGGGTGTTCTCCTGCCTGCCCTGAAGCTCCCGCACGATTTGGGCCTCCAGGCTCTGCCACAGCTTCGCATGGATGCCGCTGCTAAGGATGCCGCCCCCTGCCAGGAACAGGCCCAAAAGGATGAACATCATTTGGCTCCGCAGCCCCAGGCGGTACTTTCCCTTACTGCGGGACATACTTGTACCCTACGCCGAAGACGGTGACCAGCATGCCGTCCAGGGCTGCCTTTTTGCGGATGCGCTGGACATGGATGTCCACGGTTCTGGTGTCTCCTGCGAAATCATAGCCCCATATCTGATCCAGCAGGGCGGTTCTGGTGAACACCTGACGGGGGTGCTTCAGGAAACAGATGAGCAGTTCGTATTCCTTTGGAGTGAGATTCAGCAATTCCCCCTGTTTGCAGACGGAGTGCTCCTGTTCCATGACGGTGAGATGCCCGCAGACTATAGGCTTGTCATCATTTCCTCCCTGAGCCTTGTCAAAGCGGCGCAGGATGGTGCGCACCCTGGCCACCACCTCACGCAGGTCAAAGGGCTTGGTAATGTAATCGTCCGCTCCGGACTCTAAGCCGTAGAGCTTGTCCTCCACGCTGCCCCTGGCAGTCAGCATGATGATAGGGATACGGTACTGCTCGGTGAGCATCCGGCACACGTCCACTCCGTTTATGTCAGGCAGCATCCAGTCCAAGAGTACCAGGTTCGGCGGATCTTTTTGGGCCATGGAAAAGCCTTCGCAGCCAGTGTAGGCACACTGTACCTGAAAGCCCTCTTTCTCAAAGCCATATTTCAAGATGTCCGCAATGGGCTTCTCGTCCTCAATGACCAAAATTTTCTTGTTTTCCATTCTTCTTCCTCTTGTGGTTGTGAGCCTCTTTTTGGGCACACTAGATGTAAAATTATATAGCATAAGTATAACGCGGACGTTTCTGAAATGTAAAGAATATGTATCTTTTTTCCTCTTTTTTCATTTTAGGCTTTTCCTGAAAAGAGGAATATGCTATACTGAAGTTTGAGAGTGCGGAAAGGAATCGGGAGTAAACATGTCGGAACGAAATAGGTCGAAAGACTGTATTTCGAAAGATGAAACTGCATTAAGAGACACACGAAAAAATAATGTATCAAAGGAGACTGGAAAGAAAACGGGAAAGGCTCAGGCAGGGAACAACGTAAAGAATTCGGGAGCCGGAAAGCCGGCAGGAGCCACAAAATCCACCAGAGAGCCCTCAGGGCAGGCAGGACGAAGTGCAAAGGCCGCTGGAAAGCCCCCAGGGCGGACAGGCAGTCCTGACAGGAGAGAGGCACGCCGGGAACAGCTTCCCGGCACGGCCAAGCCAGGGATGGCACAGCGAATCGGGATGCTGCTGTGGATATTGCTGTGTGGGGTGCTTCTGCTGCGGGTATGGGATCTGAATCAGAGCATAGGAACCCTCAGAGACAGGCTGGATAAGCTGACCCGGCTTGCCGTGGAGCAGCGGGACAGGCTGGAACAGTATGCAAAACAGGTTCGCGGGGACGGACAGACCCTCCAAAGCGAGGGCGCCGGAAGCGCGCCGGCCTCTGGCGGCAAACCGGATTCCTCAGGCGAAGCAAACAACGGTGGCAGGACAGAGGCTGGCGGAGACGGAGACTCTCAGGAAAGCGGCGTGGCGCCGGAAGCTGCTGCAGTCAGCGGGCAGGGGGTTGCCCACAAGGTCTACCTTACTTTTGACGATGGACCCAGCGAAAAGACAGAGGAAATTCTGGACATTTTAGAAAAATACAATGTAAAGGCGACATTTTTCGTAGTGGGCAGGGAGGGCGAAGAGGCGGAAGAAGCTTTGAGGAAGATCGTGGAGGCCGGGCACACCCTGGGGATGCATTCCTACACCCACAAATATGACGAAATATACGATTCCGTAGAGAGTTTTGCGGCGGATTTCCAAAAAGAGCAGGACTATCTGTATGAAGTCACGGGCGTAAAGAGCATGGTGTACCGCTTTCCCGGCGGCAGTTCCAACACGGTCAGCACAAGGGACATGAGGGAGTTTGCCAGGTACCTGGACGATATAGGCGTGTGCTTTTTCGACTGGAACATTTCCTCCGGAGATGGGGGAGGCTTCCTGGTTCCTGTGGAGACACTGGTGGAAAACTGTACAGCCACCATCAAAGACCATAGCACCTCGGTGGTGCTGATGCATGATGTGGACTGGAAGACCACCACCAGGGAGGCGCTGCCCGTGATCATAGAGACCATTCAGGCCATGGACGATACCGTACTTCTGCCCATCACGGAGGACACGGCACTGATCCAGCATATACAGTGGCAGGATGAGAAGAAAGAAGACGATACTGTAAGAAAACAGGAAAGGATGTGGTGACAACGCGGAGGATACTATTGAAACTAAGCGGGGAAGCCTTGGCGGGCCCGAAGAAGACAGGGTTCGACGAGGAGACGGTGAGGAGAGTGGCTCTGCAGGTAAAGCAGCTGGCGGATGACGGGCTGCAGGTAGGCATCGTCATCGGCGGCGGGAACTTCTGGAGAGGCAGGACCAGCGAGAACATTGACCGCACCAAGGCAGATCAGATCGGTATGCTGGCCACGGTGATGAACTGCATTTATGTGTCGGAGATCTTTCGCTCCGTGGGCATGGAGACCAGCATACTGACCCCCTTTGAGTGTGGGGCGTTCACCACGCTTTTTTCCAAGGACAGAGCGGTGAAGTATTTGTCCCGGGGCCAGGTGGTGTTCTTCGCGGGAGGTACGGGGCATCCCTATTTCTCCACGGATACCGGAGTGGTGCTGCGGGCCGTGGAGGTGGAGGCGGATGTGATTCTGCTGGCCAAGTCCATTGACGGCGTGTACGATGACGATCCGGCCGAAAATCCGGATGCGAAAAAATACAGCGAGGTTACCATTGACGAGGTGATAGAGAAGAACCTCCATGTGGTGGATATGACGGCTTCCATTTTGGCCAGGGAGAACAAGGTTCCAATGTGGGTGTTTGGGCTGGGCGAGGAGAACAGCATCGTGAACGCCATCCAGGGAAGCTTCAATGGCACGAAAGTATTAGTGTGAGAAGAAGTTCTAAGTCTGTAAAGTACGTAGACTTAGAACTTCCAGGCTCATGAGCGAACAAGATAGCTCTGCGAGCCGGTCTCACACGTAAGAATGCCAAGTGCAGGTATTCTTACGGATTTTCGGATCGTCGAGATAGATAGAAGAAAGAGAGGACAGTATTATGGACGCCAGATTGCAGCAATATGAAGACAAGATGAAAAAGGCTATTGAATTTCTGGAGGGGGATTACAATGGCATCCGGGCGGGACGCGCCAATCCACATATTTTGGACAAGCTGAGGGTGGATTATTATGGCACGCCCACGCCTATCCAGCAGGTGGGGAATGTAACTGTGCCAGAGGCCCGCATTATCCAGATCGCGCCCTGGGAGAAGTCCCTGATCAAGGCCATTGAGAAAGCGATACAGACTTCCGACATCGGTATCAATCCCTCCAATGACGGCAGCGTGATCCGGCTGGTGTTCCCAGAGCTTACGGAGGAGCGCAGAAAGGATCTGGTAAAGGATGTGAAGAAAAAGGCGGAGGAGAGCAAGGTGGCCATCCGCAACATCCGCAGGGACGGAAACGAATATCTGAAGAAGCTGGGCAAGGGGGATGTATCCGAGGACGAGATCAAGCTTTTAGAGGATCAGCTGCAGAAGACTACGGATAAGTACATCAAAGAAGTGGATGCCGTGATGGAGAAGAAGTCTAAGGAAATCATGACGGTGTAGCGAAAAGACGGTTGCCGTTTATGCCGATAGGAACGCCAATGCAGCAGGAGGCGTCAATGCCGCAGTAGCGGCATGACGGAAAGCGGAAGCACGAGACATAGCCGCCGGGAGGCGGGCAGACAGATTCGGGGGAGCGGGAAGCTGCTCCCCCCATGCGTTGCAAGTAACGATAAGACGATTGTAAATATATGATTTGAAAATTATGGCTGGCGCAGTGCCGGATGCAGGCCAGGCGCGGACAGGAGCTGGAATGGGCGAAGAGTTAAAGATGCCGCGACATGTGGCGATCATTTTGGACGGAAACGGCAGATGGGCCAAATCCAAGGGAATGCCCCGCAATTACGGCCATGTGCAGGGGGCGAAGACAGTGGAGGCCATCTGCGAGGACGCCTATCGGATGGGCATCCAGTATCTGACGGTGTACGCGTTTTCTACGGAGAACTGGAACCGTCCCCAGGACGAGGTGGAGGCGCTGATGAAGCTTTTGCGCAACTATATGAAGACCTGCTTAAAGACAGCGAAGAAGAACCGCATGTGCGTCAGGGTGCTGGGAGAGAAGTCCAGGCTGGATGCGGACATCCGCAGTCGGATCATGGAACTGGAGGAGGCCACGAAATTCAACGATGGCCTGCATTTCCAGATCGCCATCAATTACGGGGGCAGGGACGAGATCGTAAGGGCATCCCGGAAAATGGCAGAGGCTGTGGTGCAGGGAAAGCTTTCGCCGGAGGAGATCACCGAGGAGACGATAAGCGGCTTTCTGGACACGGCGGGCATTCCGGAGCCGGATCTTTTGATCCGCACCTGCAATGAGCAGCGAATTTCTAATTTCCTGCTGTGGCAGCTGGCCTATACGGAGTTTTATTTTACGCCGGTGCTTTGGCCGGATTTCACCAAAGAAGAATTGAGAAAGGCCGTGGAAGCATATAATCATAGGGAGAGGAAGTACGGCGGGCTGAGAGAAAGCTGACAGAAGCCGTATTGCTCCGGGAGGGAACGTGCCGGGCACGTCTGCCCATGGGAGCAGGAGGTTGTTTTATGTTTTGGACCAGGCTGGCAAGCGGAGTGATATTGTTGATAATCGCCATAGGCTCCATGAGCTATGGCGGATGGCCTCTGGCGGCGCTTTTGTGCGGCGTGTCTCTGGTGGCATTTCGGGAGCTGACGAAAGCGCTGAAATGCGCCGGCGGCAGCAAAAATCAAAATGCTTCGGCTTCTGCGCCCAACGGGCTGGAGTGGGCAGGTTTTTTGGGGATTGCGGCATATTATGGGCTGATGTATTTTGTGGGGGAAGACACTTATCTTCTAATGTGTATCGTTGGGACTTTTCTTGCGGTGATGTTCGTCTATGTACTGGCTTTCCCGAAATACAATGCCAGTCAGACAGTGGCGGCAGTATTTTCCTATCTGTACGCGCCGGTGCTGCTCTCCTTTGTATACCAGACCAGGATGGCGCCCCAGGGGATTTATACGGTTTGGATGATCCTCATCAGCTCCTGGGGATGCGACACCTGCGCCTACGCGGTGGGGAAACTGATAGGAAAAAAGAAGATTTTTCCTGCCTTAAGCCCTAAAAAGTCACTGGAGGGCTGCATCGGCGGCGTGGCGGGGGCAGCGCTGATCGGGTGGCTGTACGGATTCTTTTTCGTGGAAAAGGCCTTTCCGGACAAAAGCATTGCTGTGGTCACTGCCGTGATCTGCGGCGTGGGGGCGGTGATGAGCATGGCGGGAGACCTGGCGGCCTCGGCCATCAAAAGAAATCACGACATCAAGGACTACGGGAAGCTGATACCGGGGCATGGGGGCATCATGGACAGATTTGACAGCATGATCGTCACTGCGCCCATGACTTACTTCCTGACGTTGCTGATGCTATTAAAATAGTTTTTCCAATAATATTCACAATACAAGAAGAACAGGGATGCATATGAAAAAGATTGCAATATTGGGCTCCACCGGCTCCATCGGTACCCAGACGCTGGAAATCGTGCGAAACAATCGGGATCTTAAGGTGGTGGCGCTGGCAGCGGGCAGCAGCGTGGAGAAGATGGAGGCGCAGATTCGGGAATTTCATCCGCTGAAAGCGTGCATGTGGTCCGAGGAGGCGGCAGAGGAACTGCGGGTCCGGACGGCGGATTTGGATGTGGAGATTCTGGCCGGCATGGACGGGCTTTTGGAAATCGCGGTTTTGCCCGCAAGCCAGGTATTGGTCACGGCCATTGTGGGCATGATTGGTATCAGGCCTACCATTGCCGCCATTGAGGCCGGAAAGGACATCGCGCTGGCCAACAAGGAGACACTGGTATGCGCAGGGCATATCATCATGCCCCTGGCCGATGAGCATAATGTAGAGATTCTGCCTGTGGACAGTGAACACAGCGCCATCTTCCAGTCCCTGAACGGGGAACTGGTGGGCAGGAGCGGGAGGCGCAGCCGCCTCTACCGGGAGATGGGCATCGAGAAGATTCTGCTGACGGCATCGGGCGGGCCTTTCAGAGGAAAGACCAGAGAGGAACTGAAGAACATGGGGGTTCAGGAGGCCTTAAAGCATCCCAACTGGACCATGGGGCACAAGGTTACCATTGATTCCTCCACGCTGGTGAACAAAGGGCTGGAGGTCATGGAGGCCAAGTGGCTGTTCGGGGTGGAGCTGGATCAGATTCAGGTGGTGGTTCATCCCCAGAGTATCATCCACTCGGCGGTGCAGTATGCGGACGGCGCCATCATCGCCCAGATGGGTGTGCCGGACATGAAACTTCCCATTCAGTATGCGCTCTTCTATCCGGACAGACGTCCTATGGGGGGCAGGAGGGTGGATCTGTTCCGGCTAGGCCAGCTTACCTTTGAAAAGCCGGACACGGAAACTTTCCCGGGGCTGGAGATGGCCTATCAGGCGGCAAGGGCAGGAGGCAGCATGCCCACTGTATACAATGCGGCCAATGAAAAGGCCGTGGAGCTGTTCCTGAAAGGGGAATTGCCCTATTTAGGCATTGCGGAGCTCATAGGCGAGGCCATGGAGCGGCATAAGATTATTGCGGATCCCACAGTGGCGCAGATTCTGGACACGGAGCGGGAGACCCATGAGTATCTCCTCTGCCGGGGAAAGGTTCTTTGAGTGCTCCTACAGTCCCTGGAAGTCAGGAGTGTAATATGCACGGAAGATTTATTGACCGTCAGTAGAAATTCCTGCGGTGTTGAGTATGGTTTTGGGAGGATTGACAGATAGATGATGACTTTGATATGGTTCATTGTGATATTCGGGGTGGTGGTTATAGCCCATGAATTCGGACATTTCCTGCTGGCCAAGGCAGGCGGCATCCATGTGGTGGAGTTTGCCGTGGGTATGGGGCCCACTCTCTGCTCTTTTCAGAAGAAAGGGACGAAATACTCGCTGAAGCTCTTTCCCATCGGCGGCGCCTGTATGTTTGAGGGGGAGGACGGACTGAATCTTAGCGAGGGGGAGGAGAGCCCTGGGTCTTTCCTGAATGCAAATGTCTGGAGAAGGATTTCCACTGTGCTGGCAGGGCCAGTGTTCAATTTCATCCTGGCATTTATCATCGCCTTTATCATGGTGAACATGACAGGCATCATAGCCATCCGCGACCCCATCGCCTCCCAGGTGGCGGAGGGCAGCGGCGCCCAGGCGGCAGGCCTGCAGGACGGGGATCGCATCCTGTCCATCAATGGGGAGAAAGTGAAGCTGTTCACTGAGATACCCCTGTATATGCAGACGACCTACGCAGGCGGCGAACTGGAGGTGGTCTATGAGAGGGACGGCAATATATACACGGCTGTGGTGACGCCCCAGTACGATGCGGCCTCCGGAACCTATCTGTTGGGCATATTGAACGAGGGGTTTTTGCAGCCGAAAGGAGTGGAAACGTTCAAATATGCGTGGTATGAAATGCGGTATTCCGTAAAGGCCACCTATAAGAGCCTGGGAATGATCTTCCGGGGCCGGGTTAGCCGAAAGGATGTGGCGGGGCCCGTGGGCATTGCGGTGAATGTGGTAGGCAAGACCTATGATACGGCCAAGCAGTACGGCTGGCAGAGTGTGCTGCTAAGCATGTTGAACATTATGCTGATGCTGTCGGTGAACCTGGGGATCCTGAATCTGCTTCCCGTGCCTGCCCTGGACGGAGGGAGGCTTGTGTTTCTGCTGCTGGAGGTCATCCGGGGAAAACCCGTGCCGCCGGAGAAAGAGGGCATGGTCCACTTTGTGGGGCTGATGTTCTTCATGGTGCTGATGGTAGTGATCTTCTTTAATGATCTGTCGAATATTTTTATGAAATAGCGCAAGGCGTTTTCCCGGAGACGGGAGGCGGGAAAGGCGGCAAAGCAGTGCGGAAAGCCTTTCCCGCGCCGCGGGCAATGCGCCGGGTACTGCGCCTGCAGCGGAGTTGTTTGCTCTGAAATCAATCTCAAAGGCCCTTGTCAGGGGGCTGTCATGGAGTCTGTTCTGTAATCGGATATTTCACTTTTCAAATGAGTCGGTTTGTATGGAATCGGATATTGGTTGTGTCATTAAGATGGGGGCTTGCATATGGAATATGAGAAGCTGGACCGCAGAGGCAGGGAGCGGTATCTGGACAGGGCCGTGCTGGCCGGGCGGGGGCTGGTCCGCCGCAGGCTTTTGGGACAGGGAGCTTTTTCGGACGTATATTGTGTGGAAGAGACAGAAAGCGGCAGAAGATACGCCTGCAAGGTCAGCGCCCGGGCAGAGATGCTGGAGAGGGAGGCCCATGTCCTGGAGAGGCTGGACCATCCGCTGTATCCGGGATACGGGACATTCTGGAGACAAGGGGGGCTGGGCATCCTGCTTCGGGAGTATGTGGAGGGGGACAGTCTGGAAGCGATGCTGGGACGGCGGCAATTTTCCGTGGCCCGGACAGTGCGGGCAGGCCTTTCCCTGGCGGAGGGCCTTTTGTATCTCCATGAGCTGCCGGAGAGACTGTTGTTTCGGGACGTGAAGCCGGCCAATGTGATTCTTACCCAAAGCGGCGGGATAAAGCTCATTGACCTGGGCTGTGTCTGCTCCATGGAGGGAGAGACCACTTCCCGGGCCGGATCGCCGGGCTTTGCCGCGCCGGAGCAGCTATATGGCAGCGCCTCCCTGACACCGTCCTGCGATGTATACGGGCTGGGGAAGACACTGGAGGCTATGCTGGGGATGCGGGGAGAGGAACGCCGGGGAGGACGAGGGCATGGCGCCGGGGGCGTCCGGCATCGAAAGGGGAGGACGGCATGGAGAAGTACGGGGAGGAACCTGGAGAAAGCAGGCCGGAAAGCCTGCAGGGCGTTTTGGCCCCAGCCCGGGAGACGGACATGGGCCAGGACACGGCGGGGGGCGTTTCAGTGGATATGGCAGTGGACACAACGATGTGGACGGCAATGGGAACAGAAAAAGGCGCGGAGAAAATTGTGCCGGATTCTGCGGGCCTGCACCAGAGAGGAGCCGGGAGAGCGCATCGGGGATATGGGGGAAGTCATACGCAGGCTCCGGATACAACAGCCGAAACGTTTACGGCATCCGGACCCGGAGCCGGATGCCGGGGAAATGCAGTAGCACAAGCTGTCTGCCCCGGAAAGTTCAGAGGACTTTCATTGTGAGAACCCCGTCCAGGCTTCCATAAGTCTCTACTACACGTACATAGTCTGTCGCTTCGGGAAAATGCATCACCATGGTGGCGGAGACTGCACAGTCCCTATCCGCAGGGTTCGAGCGGCTCATCTCCAGGTTCGTGATGGTGCAGTGCCTCTCCTCTGCCAGGGTCATGAACGCGCTCAGGGCGCTTAATTTGGTGAATTCCACATAGAGGGGAACGGTTTTGGCATGGGTCTGGAGTCTTCTGTCCACGAAGCGCAGAATCTGGATCGAGATCCAGAGAGCGGCGAAGCAGACCACGGCTCCCGAGTAAAATCCTGCGCCCAGCGCCAGGCCGATGCAGGCCACGGCCCAGAGTCCGGCCGCAGTGGTCAGCCCCTTTACCTGATTCTGCCTGGTGACCAGTATGGTGCCTGCGCCCAGAAAACCGATGCCGCTGACCACCTGGGCGCCGATGCGGCTGGCATCGGAGGAGCCCGTGATATCCGTCACATAGATTCCCACCATCATGGCCAGGGCGGAGCCCAGACACACCACCATATAGGTGCGGAATCCCGCGGGCAGATGCTTTTTCTCGCGCCCATACCCCAGGACGCCGCCGAACACCATGGCGAGAAACAAACGGACCAGAACGGAGAAAAAGTTGAGTTCATACAGTATCTGGCAGAGCATGTTTATCATTTGTAACCCTTCCTTAAACTTTTATGATATTTCGATGGCGCATGCGTCTTGATTTCCCGGCATCCGGCGTTCGTATGCCGGTTCCTTTTGCTTTTCTTATTCTATCATGAGACTGGAGGCAAGGCAAGTCTAATGCAATTTATCGTCCGGTAAAAGCTTTGCCAAAGTTACTTTTCATGGGGTGGGGAAATAAGACATGATAAAAGGGGGCTCTCATGAGCCCCTCTTCCTGCTTTTCACGCAGGCAGTGCCGTATTAGAAAGTTGCCTATTTTCTGGTTTTGGCTTGCCCGGCTTTGGCCTTTTGAAGATTTCCTTTATGCATTGATAAAGGTTATTCGTCTCATCTGTTGCGAAATGGTCGATGACGCTCAGGCATTCGCAGAAATATTCCAGATGCCGGAAGCTCCTCAGCGAGATTGCCTGGTTTATCTTCCCTTTCAGTACCCGGGCTTTCCGCTCACAGAGGTTGTTATCGGGCTCCACAAGGGGATTGGATAGGAACAGGAGGTGGTTATGCTTATATTCGACCATCCGCAGGTACAGGTTGTACCCATCCCTGTAATAGTCCGACGGAGGGGCATCTGCATATTTTTTTGCTGCCGTCTGCACGATGGAATCGTACCGTGCCTCGAACCCGGCGATTTTCTCCTGTGCTATCCCCTCCGTGGGGGCTGTGTTGTTCTCGTGTATCATCTCCTGTATGAGCGCAAGCATCTGTCCGTTCCAGGTGAGGCCCTTTTCATTCTCTATGCTGTCCCTTAAATAGCGTTCTATGTGCACCATGCACTCCTGATGGTCGGAGCCATAGCTGTAGAAGCACGCCTCGTGGTCATGGATCAGGATCCCGCCGAAAGCCTCCACAGGTGTGTCCCTGATCCCGGCATGCCCTTTGTTCTCTCTTGCGAAATACATGGTCGCCGCGCCGTTGCTGCACACGACTACATTGTTATTGTTCCCGTTGACCCTTGCCGCTGTGCCGTCCACATGCATCACCGGCGCGTCGAGGAGCGCCACGAACAGCCTGTCCTGTTCCTGCCTGCTCTTCGATGAGAACTCCCGGCACAGCCCGTTTATCATCCCCACCGAGGGAGAGACCGCCCCATCCGTCACGTCTCGGACGAACTGCGCCGTCTTCTCCAGGGACACGTTGCACCTGCTGTTGAGGAGGAAGAGGACCGCTTTCATGGATCCGTCATAGTTCACGTCGTCTGTCACCCCGCACGGGAATGCGGAATGCACATTCCTCCCTTTCTTTTTGTCGTAGAATTCCGCGGTACGGTATTCGGTGACCACCGGGACGATGGAGATCCCTATCACCTGCCTGGAGACCATGTTCCCGGTGGGGACATATCTTGAACCGTCCCTGAACCTTTCTTGCGCCTCTATCTCCACGACCCGGTCCGGCTCCATAGGCCTGCGCGGATGGTGGGGATGCCCCGCCTGCCCGCCCGGCTTCTTTCCGGTCTTTTCCCTGTTGTTCACGATCTTCTTGCGGCCGATGCATTTGGATGAGGGCAGGGACGAGTTCTCATAGTTATGGTTCACCTGTGCCGTGAGCTTCATGATCAGTCCCTGCGCCTCCTCCAGCTTCACCGCGACATCATAATAATCGGAAAGCGCTTTCTTCCTTTTTTCATCCAGCTCGCTGTTGCGCTTCTTCAGGCTCGCGACCATGTCCAGGAGCTCCGCAATGACTTTCTTCAGCCTCGCCGTCTCTTTTTCATACTCTTTCCGGACATCTTCCAGCACGTCCAGCCACTGCCTCGTGATTTCCCTGTGGGAAAAAGAGAATTCGTCCCGCTCTTTCTGCAGCTTCTTGATGGCAAGGTCTTTCTCACGGATGATCCCCTCGTAATCCGCACGCATCTTCTGCCAGGCCTCCCCTGAACGGAAGCCCGCAAGCTCACGGCGGGCGGCCTGCAGCTGATAGGACAATGAAGTTGTCAGAAAGTATTCCCTGTCGTTCATGCGTCTGCTCCTCCTGCCTTACTCCCTCTCTTCGCGCAATGCCTCTGCGAACAGCGCCAGCGCCTGGTTCTGCTCCTCAATCAGCTGCTCCTGGGCCTTGAGCTGTTCCCTGCACACATCCAGCTGTTCCTCCAGGATCTGGATGTACCGGTTCTGTTCACGGATAAGCCTTGTCTCTGGACTCTCATGTTTCATTCCATATCCCTCCATGCGTCTAATATAACAGAAAACGGGGGAAAAAGCGATTGTGGATAACTTTTGGTTTTGGTAAGAATTACCAGGTCAAACCTTGGGAAAATGACCGCCTAAATGAGCCGGGAGCAGAAAATACCAGGTGATTCCAGCCGGATTTGGCAAAAAGAAAAGCAGCTGTTCCAGAGGAGTGGATGGATATCCACATTTCCTCAAAATCAGCCGCTTTGGAGTGGATAACTATTTTTTTAATTTCAGCGTTTTGCACAATTATCAATTATACTTTCCCCACCCCATGAAAAGTAACTTGCCAAAAACTTCGCCGCCTCCGCATACAAAACCGGCGAGGTCTGCGGATATGTAAGCTCCTGGGGGAGCGTGTCAAACAGCCCGGTCTCTTTTATTTCGCTTTCGGGAAGCTCACCCGGTGAGCGGACCACCGCAAGGAAGACCATTCCGTTTGAGCAGTCCCGGGAGTTGAACCCCCAATAGTCGCACACGGGATAAATGTGGGCATCCCTGATACCGCTTTCCTCAAAAAGCTCACGCTTCGCGCATTCGAGAGGCGTTTCGCCCTCTTCGATGTGACCGCCCTGGGTTTCCCAAGTGCTGCGATCCCTGTGCCTTGAGAGGAGCCATTTGCCCTGATACCAGGTACAGACAACCGTGTACTTATATTGCGCAAGGGAGTCGAGCGGATAAACTCTGCATCGGAGGTCCCGGCGGAGAGGTTTGGGATCAACCGCCGAAGCATTGGGATCAATACCCAGCTCCCTGCATTTTTCCATGGCAAGGTCGTGACCCTGCAAGGCCGCCTTTCGATACCAAAAGACCGCCTGCTCCATATCCCGCTCCACGCCCATGGCATCCTCGTAAAACCAGGCGAGATTATACTGGCCGTCACGATCTCCGTGGTGGGCGGCTCTGCGAGTCCAATAAACCGCTTTTTCAAGGTCTTTCTCTGTGCCCAGACCGTCGTAATAGAAATACCCGACCTGACACTCGGCCAGAGGATAGCCCTGCCTGGCGAGAGCCAGATGCCCCTCAAAGCATTTTTGGTACTGCCGTGTTTGAAAATATTTTTCGATCAGCTCGTTGCAGATCTGGAGCTCTCTGCAAGGCTTGTAGTATTGTTCTGACATTTCGTTCACCATGCTTTCATGCCTATTATAACATGAGTCCCCTCTTTCTGTCAGCCCTCTTTTTATGCCGTGATAACGGATGCCCTTTGCTACTGTTTGCGGCTTCGCCGCTCACAGCAACGTGATACACACATACAATAGAATGCAAAATGCGCAACGATGCGGTCCTGGAGCTTGAGGGATACGGACCGTGCCTAGAGGGAAATTTGGGAACGAGTTTGGGAAAGAAACAGAATTTTGAGTTGACAAAGCAGAAATGGAAATGTATAATTTAGAAGTGTTACAAATGTAGAACGCAGAGGGGGAAAGGAATAATGAGGACAGTCAATTTTAAGATTTCCGACGCAGAACTTGAGGTAATGAGAATTCTCTGGCGGGAAGAACAGGCGGTATCTTTCGGCGATATCCGCACAGAACTGAGCGAAAAAACAGGCTGGGAGAAATCCACCATTGCAACACTTTTAAGACGTCTGCAGAAAAAAGGCGCTGTTTCGGTTCAGGAGAAAGAGGTTCATTACTATATGCCGAATCTGACAAAAGAAGACTATGTGATGCAAAAGAAGAGAAGCCTGATAGACAAGCTTTATGACGGCAGTACAAAGAATTTTGTTGCGGCCCTCTGCCAGAACGGGGAACTTACGGAAGCGGATATCGATGAACTGAAAATGTATTTCCAAATGGGGGACGGGAATAAATGACGGTTGGCGAAGCATATTGCGCAGAGATCATCAAGCTTCTTTTTTCCATGACATTTACAGGCAGCATCATATCACTTTTTCTGTTTTTCCTAAAACCGGTTATGAAAGGTAAGCTGCCGCAATCATTCCAATATTATATGTGGCTTTCGGCAGTGACAGCCTTGCTGCTGCCCCTGTCAAGAATCATTGTGATTCCGAAAACGGATGCTTCGGCAGTATCGCCGCTGCATGATATTGCGCGGCAGATTTCTGATACGGTGTCTGAAAAGCTTGCAAATCCTGCATTCGTGATGCGGCCGACTTTTCTTCCGGGTACCGCGGTTATTTTATACGTGATCTGGCAGTCAGGAATGATTCTTGTCCTTGGATTTCATATTTTATGCTATGTGTCTTATGTCCGAAAGCTAAGCAGGCATAATATCAGTGCCGACTGGAAGGAAAGGGGGCTGGCAGTTCGCCTGTCAGGAAAGAAAAAAGCGCTGCGGTTATATAAGAACGCAATGGTGAACACCCCCATTTTA
>CATKYJ010000060.1 GCA_949840885.1 uncultured Acetatifactor sp. | reverse complement strand
TATAATAGAATCCGAAAGAACGGATTCTATTATCTAAGGGTTATAATAGAATCCGAAAGAACGGATTCTATTATCTAAGGGTTATAATAGAATCCGAAAGAACGGATTCTATTATCTAAGGGCTATAATAGAATCCGAAAGCTATACTAGAAAGATATCAGAAAGGGAAACAGCAGCGAATGGACCGAGAGCATATGTATGAATACCTCTGCACGAAATTTTCCACGGAGAAATATCTGGACATCTACCTCAGGCATAGTACCCCCCAGGTAATGCCGAGGACTTCTTCACGCTTCTCATCAAGCAGCCCCCGGACTCGGATTCCCATAATATCCCTCTGCTTACCTGGAAACACGCTCTGGCCATCCTGCAGGACACCTACAAAACCACCTCCGGCGCGGACTACAATGTGATTCTGGCCAGGCAGCCCCGGCTGGAGATTCCGGAGCATACCCATACCTTTTTTGAAGTCCTCTATATTCTGTCCGGTGTCAGCGCTCAGTCGGTCAACGGAAATCCGGAGACCTTTGTCGAGGGAGATTTCTGCATCCTCCCCCCATCCGCCAGGCATATGCAGACAAGCTTCCCTGAGGGGATGGCTGTCAAGATCATGATACGCCCCTCCGCTTTTACGGATATCTGCACCGGGCTTTTGAAAGGCCAGGATGTACTGAGTCGTTTCCTTTTAGACAGCATCTACAACGAGAACTGCGAGCAGTACCTGGTCTTCCACACCGGGCAGAACCCGGAAATACGGGAGCAGGTGCTGGATATGTTCCAGGAAATGTTCTCCATCGATGTCTACACGGACCGCATCGTCACGGGTATGCTGATGACTCTGCTCACCAAGCTCTCCCGGAACTGGCAGGCTGACGTGGAATCTGTTCCGTTGAGGAATGTGGATCATGAAATTCTCACTTACCTTGAGGAAAACTATTCCACAGTCTCCCTGGAGCAGCTTGCAGGGCATCTCCACTACACGGTCCCCTATTGCTCCAGATATGTGAAAAAGCTCTTCGGCTGTACCTTTTCCCAACTACTGAACCAGATACGCTTCCAGAAAGCGGATCTGTTCCTGAAGAATTCCAGCCTGACGGTAAACCAGATCAGCAAGATGCTGGGGTACGAAAATCCGGAGAATTTTATGCGGGCATTTAAAAAAATACATAAGATGACCCCCTCCCAGTACAGGGAGCTTTATCATAAAGAAGCGGAAAAAGGCCGTCTGCTCTGACGCCTGTCCTCCGAGGCAGATTCTTCCTGCCCATCTTACATCCATATTTCCAATAGGGCAGGAGAACGACTTTTTCCACTGTCCTCTGCCCGGCCCGTATGCTGCTATGGCAGCAAGCTCCATATACAGGTCTGCGCATAAAAAAACGCCCATAGAGCATTTCTGCCCCATGAGCGTTTTTTCATAATCAATATCTTAAATTACTTGTATCTTTATTCGTCCGCTTCCTCCCGGGAGGCTTTCATAGCTGCAAACTTCTCCTCCAGCGATTCCTGCAGCGTAAGCCTGGCCTCTCTGATCTCCATGCCACCCTGGCCGAAAAAGAATTTCAGGAAAGTGGTATTGTGGAAAGAGGGATGCAGTATGACTTCCTCTGTCCTCCACTCCTTGTCCTCCCCTGTAAGGGAGATTGTCTTCACGATCTGTTTGTCCTGGGACAGGGTCAGCGGAATCTGGGCCAGGCTCCCCTGACCAACGATGCGGCAGTCCAGCTCCAACCTGTAGATGCCGCGCTCTCTGATATTGAGTTCAAATGTCACGCTGCTGCCCTTTCCGGTCTTAATCTGCTCCACCGGCAGGCATACGGTTTCCTCCGCCACCGCCATGCGCACCAGTTCACCGAAATCCTCCATCTCCTTTG
Source organism: uncultured Acetatifactor sp. (assembly GCA_949840885.1). Taxonomy (GTDB): domain Bacteria; phylum Bacillota; class Clostridia; order Lachnospirales; family Lachnospiraceae; genus Acetatifactor. The sequence continues at coordinate 20,991 of CATKYJ010000060.1, read as the reverse complement.
CGGAGACCGCGGCAAGCTGCCTGTCCAGTTCGCTCTCTCTGCCCAGCAGGTGCTGATAGGCGGGAGTGGTCAGCAGATAACGGCAGATGTTGGCCGCACTGCGCAGATACTCTCCCCTTGTAACTTTTGCCTTTTCCAGGCTCTCCATGGAATTGTCGCCCTGGGAATTCTCCGCCGCGCTGACCGTGACCATAAACAGGTCGTTCTGGGCCCGCACCATGGCTGCAGTATTCTTCACCTTTCCTACGGCTCCCTCATCGTTGCCCTTGGCCCACCAGTCCGTCATGACGATGCCCCTGTAGCCCCATTCTCCCCGCAGGATAGTGGTGAGCATGTCATAATTGCTGGCTGACCAGAAGCCGTTGATGGGATTGTAGGAGGTCATAATGGAGTGCGCGCCGCCCTCTTTCACTGCGATCTCAAAGCCTTTCAGGTACAGCTCCCGCAGCGCCCGCTCCGACACCACTGCCTCCACAGTATGGCGGTTGAACTCCTGGCTGTTGCAGGCGAAATGTTTGATGGTGCCGGTGACATCGTAGCGCCCCATGGCCCGTAACTGGGCTGCCGCCATCTTCCCTGTCAGCAGAGGGTCTTCGCTGAAGTACTCGAAGTTGCGGCCATTTAAGGGATTCCTGTGGAGATTGATGCCGGGGCCAAGCAAAGTGTCTATCTTGTTCTTTCTAAGCTCCAGCCCCTCCCACTCGAACAGTTCCTCCGACAGGACCTCGTTAAAGGTTGCCCCCAGGCAGGCGCCGTTTGGCATGGCGAAAGCGATGCTGCCGCAGTCCATGCGGATGCCGCTGGGGCCATCGGCGCAGCAGGCGATGGGGATGCCGAATGCCTGTAAGCTCTCCGTGACGCCGCCGAAAGCGCCTGCCGTACCGGCTGTCACCTTGGGGGAGCACATACCCTCGCCCCGTACCATGCAGCAGAGGTCTTCATCGGAGAGCTGCGCCAGGAAGTCCTCCATAGACACTTTACCCGCCTCCACATCGGACAGACGATACCCCCTGTCGCCGGTGCAGACGCATTCTCCCTGAATGGGCAGTCTCTCCTGCCGTCTCTTCCCGGGCTCTACCGTGCGCAGGGGCACAGCCTCATACACTGCCTGGAATCTGCCATCGGCGTTAGCCTGGGGTTTCATGCGCTCAAAGGCAGTCACCGGCGCGCAGGCCTCCTCCAGCTCTTCTACCACAATTACATCCTCTATCTTTAGGGTTCCTGCCTGGACAGCGCTCCTTACGTCCGTGCCCACATAGAAGACATACTCCCCGGCCTCCAGCACCCAGCAGGATTTGTGTCCGGCAGCGCCGCTGTCGTCATAGGATGCCAGCACATGCCCCGGCACAGCAATTTCCAGCACCTGGCTCTCACCAGAAGCAAGCTCCTTTGTCTTCGCGAAGCCGCAGAGGCTCCTGGCCGGCTTCCCAAGCGCTCCCTGGGGTGCCTGGCAGTAGACCTGGGCCACCTCTTTTCCGGCCACGGCCCCTGTATTGGTCACTTTTACGCTGACTTTCACGCCGTCTCCGGAAGCAAAGGCGCTGCGCCCCTGCTCCGTACCCTCCATCCGCGCCTCCAGCGAAAAGGTAGTATAGGAAAGTCCAAAGCCGAAAGGATAGAGCACTCTGTCTTTCGCAAAGGTCTCGAAGTACCGGTATCCTACATAGATGTCTTCCTGATAGAGGTTGCACTTCTCGTCCCCGTGATTGCGGGTAGAGGGATAGTCTTCGATGTCCCTGGCAATGGTGTCCGTCAGCTTTCCGGAGGGACTCACCGCGCCCGAAAGAATGTCCAGTACGCCGTTTCCTCCCTCCTGGCCGCCCTGCCATACATACAGCACGGCGCAGGGCCGATAGCGCTCCACCCATTTCATGTCAATGATGTTTCCCACGTTCAAAAGCACCACGGTGCGCCGAAACGCCCCGCACACCACTCGCAGCATCTCCTCCTCATCCGCTGTCAGCAGGTAGCTCCCCGCCTCCGCCTTGTTGTCCTGATCCTCCCCGGCAGTCCTGGCGATGACAATGACAGCCGTGTCGGATTCCTCGCTGGCTTCCTGCACCAGTTCTTCTGTCAGAGGCATCTCTTTCTGGAACCAGGGCTCCCCTGCCCAACCCGCACCGGCATCGAAAGGATTGTCTTTCAGCCATTCCCGGTAGACGGCTGTCAGCTTCTCGTTCAGCACAAAGCTGCTCTTCTCCAGCGCCTCCCTAATGCCCGTCACATAGCTGGTGTTCACCATGCCGCCGGAGCCTGTGCCGCTCTTGTAATAGTTGAACTGCCCCCTGCCGAACAGCGCGATGCGCCGGCCCTCTTTCAGGGGAAGCACCTGCCCCTCATTGCGCAGCATGACAACGCCCTCCGCCGCCACGGCTCTGGCCGTCCGCGCATACTCTTTGACATCAAAAGTCTTCAGTCCCATTTCCCGCTCCTTTCCCACCGTTCGCCCCTTTCCGCCATACCTTGCCGGGCGCGGCTTTGTCTTTTTCTATAAAAAAATCTGTTGTGCAAAATTTATGAACCTATCATCCGGTTTCTACAAATAGAATCTGTATTCGATTCTATTATCAAAGGGCTATAATAGAATCAAGTGCAGATTCTATTATCAAAGGGCCATTATCAAGTATTATACACCAGGCTGGCATTTCGCACAATTGCACAAGAGAAAAATGTTTTCATTCCACCTATCATCTTTTAACCAAAATCTTTCCCCTCCATGCCGCCCGGTACATGGCCGTAAGCGAAAGGTTCGGCTCTGTTTTGGCAAAATTCCTTGTCCCTGTCCGCGAAGATGATAAAAATAAGCGGCACAAGCGTTACCCTTGCGGCACGCTCCCCCATATGATAAAATAAGTCCAGAAGACGGATCGCTCCCAAGGACGATCCAGGCACTTGGCAAGAAAGGAGCCATGTTCTATGATCAAAAAAACACTGCGATGCCTGACCATCCTGACGGCAGCGGCAATGCTGCTCTCCTCCTGCGCTGCCCCGGGCTCTTCCGAAAATAAAAGCAGCGCTCTCACCTGGGGCACCTGGGGCGGCAACGGCAGGTTCGAAAAATTTCTGACACTGCTTGACGAGACTTATCCCGACATAGATCTGGATTTCATCTCTTATACAGGAGGGAACATGACCGGCTACAGCTGGGCTCAAATGCGGGCGGACGACATTCCGGACATCTTCATCACCTCCCAGATTCTGGACGAGGCTCTGGCAAAGGAGCGCCTGGCAGATCTGTCCGGCTACCCCTTTGTAGGCGACCTCTCCACTGCCCTCTTAGACCAGGTATCCATAGACGGAGGCGTCTACCTGCTGCCCACCAGCAACGCCATGTACGGCATCTATTACAACAAGACCCTGATGGAGGAGCACGGCTGGGAGCTGCCTGCCGACTTCCGGGAGCTGGAAGCCCTGTGTAAAGAGATCCGTGAGGCCGGCCTGCTGCCCGGCGTAGTGGGGACTCATCTCACCGGCAGCCCTTTTTCCGCCGTGTTCAACCTGGCCAAGACCGCCTGGCTCACCACCCCGGAGGGCATGAACTGGGAGCGGGACTTCCTGGCGGGGAATGCCACGGCCCGGGGCATGTGGGAAAGCACTATGGAATACGTCCAAAGCTACATCGACATCGGGATGTTCCACACGGATCCGGAGGACCGCAATAGTCCGCAATTGATCCTGGACTATCTGGGCAACCGCAAAGCGGTGTTCTGTACCACGGTGCAGCTAGTCAATATCACAGAGTTTCCGGAAACCGGCGACAAGCTGGGCATGATGCCCTATATCGGACAGGACGGCAGCAAGAATGTGTACATGTACAACCCCACCTACTACTTCGGCATCAGTAATAGGCTCACCCGGCCCGGGAACGAGGAAAAGCTGGAAAAAGCCATAAAACTCCTTTCGCTTCTGTTCTCCCCCAAAGGCCAGGCAACCTTTATCAGCGAGAGCACTCCCTGCGTCACAAGCGTGCTGGGCAGCATGGAAATCCCGGAGAATGCGCTGGTTTACGATGCCCAGCAGGCCATGAGCCAGGGCAGGGTCTTCAAGATGACCTATGCCCACTGGGAACATATTCTGTCCGACATTGGCCAGGCCTACAAGGAATGGTTCAGGGGCGAGAACGGCATGGACGGCGAAAAGTGCATCGCCCGGATGGATGAGTTGCAGCAAAACTGGCTGGACAACTCCCAGGAATACAATTTCTGCCAGAGCACCGCCGACTTTACCCTGGAGCAGACGGCCAGGCTGGTGGGCAAGGCTTTGGGCGCTGCAGCGGGGACGGATGCGGTAATGGTGCCCATAGGCATGTTCCAGGAGGACGGCACCGAACTGCGCTCCGGCATCACCGGCAAGCTCTATGCAGGCCCCGTGAACACGGAAGTGACTGCCACCATCTGTCCCGGCGTGGACGGCTCCTACTGCGTCATGTACATGACCGGAGCCCAGGCCAAGGAACTGGCCAGGGCAGGCTTTGATGCCGCCGGCAGCGGAAATCCTTTTCCCTATCTGCTGGTGACCAGAGGAGATAAGGAACTGGAGGACGATGTTTCTTACCAGGTGGCTTTCCTGGCTCAGGGGTATACCCAGGAAACTGCTGATGCCTATGGAGCCGAGACTCGGGAAGCTTCCCTCAGAAGCATCCTGCGGGAATGGCTGGAGAAAGAAAAGACGGTCTCCCCGGAGGGAAATCCCTGGGAATAGCAGGCGGTCTTCCGATGCAGGAGGCGGCCTGGGAGCAGCCGGCCGACCCTGCGGATTATGTCACGCTTCTGCACTAGGAATCGTATCACGATCAAAGGAGCCCTGGTTTTATGAAATCAAGTAAGAAAAATTCCAAGCTTTTGTTTCCGGCAGCATTGACAGTATGTCTGTTATTGTTTCTGCTCTTCGGCGGTCTCTATTTCGCCAAATACCTGCAGCATCAGATTTTCGTGGAACGCAGCACCCAGCTTGGCGAAATCACCTCCCAGGTGGGGGTGAATCTGGACAATGCGCTGAATGCACACCGGAATTACCTCACTGCTGCGGTAAATATCCTGGAGAGCCGGGAGTTCTCTGAGCCTGAAAATATTTCTTCCGCTATAGAGGGGCTGGAAGAGCTTCTGAACATGGAGCGCTATGACTCCAGGCTGATGCTGTTGGACAGCCAGGGACACAGCTATGACACGGCCGGGAAGCATGGCGTCTGGGAAAACATCAGTGTGATATCCGGCGGAAAGGAGCAGTATACTTTCATCTCCGACAGCGTTGCGGATAATGACAGCTATTGGACCTTTGTACAAAAGTTCAGTGAGCCCCTCCGGATCCGGGACAGCAATGCGGCTTTCACCCATGCCATCCTCCTAAAGGACGTTCATTCCCTGTCTAAGTATTATGACAGCGCCGCCTACGGCAGCCGGAACGAGACCTACATCCTGAAAAGCAACGGCACCCGGATGCATGATGCCGTGGCCGGCGGGAACACCATCCAGGCCTACAATGTGATCAAGGTGCTGGAAGAGATGGAAGATCAGGAGTTCCCGGACATCAAGGCCGCCCTTGCCCAGAGCGGCATACTCAGCACCAACTTCCGCTACGAGGGCACCGAATATTACTACTGCCTCACCTCCCTGGAGGAATTCGACACGCTGCTGCTGTTTTTGATTCCGGCAGATTTCGTAGCCTCCGGCACCGTGAGCCTGGTCAATGCAGTGATCCGGATGCTGCTGATCTTAGGGATGATTCTGCTGGCTATGCTGGTGCTGGCTGTCTCTTCCCTGGGAAAACAACAAAGCAGCGCCCGGCTGTTTCGGCAGGAACAGGAGAACCTGCGCCGCCAGGAGAAGCTGAACAGACAGCTGGAGGAGACCAATGCCATGCTGGCCCGATCCAAAGAGACCGCGGAGGAGGCTTTCCGCATCGCCGAGGAGGCCAACCGGGCAAAAAGCTCTTTCCTTTCCAACATGAGCCATGATATCCGCACCCCCATGAACGCCATCGTGGGCTTCGCCACACTGCTTGCCAGGGACGCGGACAATCCCGGGCGGGTAATGGAGTACACCAAGAAGATCACTGCCTCCAGCCAGCATCTGCTGGGCCTGATCAACGATATCCTGGACATCAGCAAGATCGAAGCCGGCAAGACCACCTTGAACCTGTCAGATGAAAACGTGGTGGAACTCATCGAAAATATTGATTCCATCATCCGGCCTCAGATGAAAGCCAAGGGGCACACTTTTGATGTGTACAGCAAAGAGTTAAATCATGAGCATGTGGTGATGGATAAGCTGCGCCTGAACCAGATTCTCTTAAACCTCCTCTCCAACGCGGTGAAGTACACCCCTGACGGCGGCAGGGTCACGCTGACTGTGCAGGAGCTTCCCCAGCTCACGAAACAGCTGGCGCGCTTTCGCTTCATCGTGGCAGACAATGGCTACGGCATGAGCGAAGAATACCAGCAGAAAATCTTTCAGGCTTTCACCAGGGAGGAGGACAGCGTCACCAACAAAATCCAGGGAACCGGCTTAGGCATGGCCATCACAAAGAACCTGCTGGATTTAATGGGCGGCACCATCTCTTTGGAGAGCGAGAAAGGAAAGGGCTCCACTTTCACCGTGAATCTGGAACTCCAAGTCAGCGAGCGGGCCTTGGATCAAGGAACGCTAAGCCAGAAAGCAGGAGCCGGGGAGCCAAAGGAGCCTGTCCGGGAGGAAAGCGCTCTCCAGGGCATGCATATCCTGGTGGCGGAGGACAATGAGATCAACTCTGAGATTTTGCAGGAACTCCTCCACATGTCCGGCGCCACATGCGACATCTGCGAAAACGGCAGACTGGTGGTGGATGCCTTTGAGAAATCCGATGCCGGCCAGTATCAGGTGATTTTAATGGATGTGCAGATGCCGGTGATGAACGGGTATGAGGCCACGGCGGCTATCCGGGAGTCCATCCATCCCCTGGCAACGAGGATTCCCATCATCGCCATGACCGCCAACGCATTCGCCGAGGACGTACGGGATGCCCTGGAAGCCGGGATGAACGGCCATGTAGCCAAGCCCATCGACATGACGGTGCTGGAGCAGACCGTGCGGGCGGTGCTGGAAGCGCAGGGAGACTGAATGACGGACTACTAATGTTTAATAATTTTGTTTGTGCGGCCTGGTGTACGAAATCCAGATATAGGTCGCATTGGTCTATGCCGGATGCTCTGCTTTGGATGCTTTACAGGCGGCGATTACAGCAATCGCCGCCTGTCCTGATCAGTCATTTCCCTCTGTGTTCTTTCCGTTCTTTCAGCCGCTCAATCTCCCGCTTCTGACTGTCGATCCCCTCGCCGGAGACAGTTTTGTGCTCTTCCTGAAGACATTTGATAATGCGCTGCCTGTCGCGGATGGCCCCATCGAAGTCCCCCAGCAGTTCGTGAACCTGTGCCATGGAGTGCAGGCCATCGGTGATTCTGGGCGGCTTTTGCATCTCGAAGCACTTCTCATAGTCCGCCAGAGCCTCCTCGTAGCGCCCCAGCTTTTTCAGGCCGTCCGCCCTGTCGCAGTAGGACTGCCACCTTTCCGGGAAATGCTCCACTGCCGCGTTCCAGTACGCCAGGGCTTTCTCCGGATTCCCCCTGCCGAACATCACGTCTCCCATATAGATGTCATATTGCTGGGTCTTTGCCGCTGTCCGTATCTGTTCGATATAGGGAACCGCCTCTTCGAACCGGTCATCGTCCAGCAAGTTTTCGATGATTGCGTACAGCCCTTGGTAATTGCCGGGGTTCTTCTTCAGGAATTCCTTGAAATACTCGATCACTTCGAAGTGGTTGTCGTACCACTCGTCCCCGCAGACGCCGTTGTTGGCCTCCAGGAACGCTACCCAGCCGCCCTTTTCATTGGGATCCAGTTCCACTACTTTCTTGGCATATTCGCTGGCTGTCTCGTGGTCGCTGGCCGCCCTGTGATTGTACAGATAGGCCAGGCAGCAGTAAGCCCTGACGTTCCTTGGGTCGCTTTTGAGCACGCCGTCCAGGAACCTGACACAGTGCTCAAAGGTCTCCGGGGCGATGCGCCGCTCGTGCCAGAACATATTTTCAATCCGCTCGAATTCCGCCTCGTCCGAGAGCTGGAACAGTTCGTCGATGGTGACCCCGAAGAAGACAGCGATGCCAGGCAGCAGCGCGATGTCCGGCATGCTGGCCTCGGTCTCCCATTTGCTCACGGCCTGGACGGACACCCCCAGGTACTCTGCCAGTTCCTCCTGCTTCACTTCCTTTTCCAGACGCAGGTTCCTGATCTTTTTTCCGATATCCATCTGTATTCCTCCATTCAACTATCAATTGATTTCTTTTTTGCATATCAGCTGATGGATTCAGTATATATCAGATGTTATCCGGATGCAATCGAGGTGTATTCTATTTCGTTCTACCGATGGTTGAATTCAGAAGATTTCCTGCACATGCCTTGCTTGTCTCCCTCTTCCGCCAAGATAGGGAGGCATGAATCCACCAGGTATAGACTTTCATCTGTTCAGATGTCCGGTACGCCTACCGAAAGACGCCATGACAGGCACAGGCGCCACATCCCTCCCGGCCAAGCGCCAGGGCAGTCCTTTTGTCCCAGTCCAGGGGCAGCCAGGCGCTGGTCAGCTCCACAGTTCCGGAAAAGTCCTCGTATTCTACCATAATGTAGTTCCCGCCGCTGCCAAACCGCAGTTCGGTCTCAAAGCATCCGTTTTCGTCCATCTCCAGTATCACCACTTCCTCATTCATGCGAATCCTCACTGCAGCCCGGCCTGAATCGGACTGGATCCGGCCATATAGCCGGAGTCTGTAAGAGCGTAGGGATCCGCCTCCGAAGATCACGTCCTTTCCCGTGCTGCCCTGGCACTGTGCCGCATAGCTTCCAGCGTAGGCGCTGTCGCTGCAGACCCGCTCCCCAAAAAGGTCTTTGTCCGAGGTCAGCTGGGAGGCCCCCAGCTGACCGGCCAGTTCATCCGCGAAAGCAATCCATTTCCAGGAATTCCAGCCGTGAAAGCCGCAGCCTGTCAGGGATAGCGCCAGACAGCAGATCAGCGCTGCCATTCGCCGCTTCCTCATCTTAGACACCTCCATTCCTCTTCCATTTTTCTGTTTTGCTTTCCCTAAGCTACCCCAACCCGTTCATCTCAGCCTTTCTTATTATCTCTGCTGCATGTTTCCTGCGTTTGCGCAAGACGCGCCTCACAAAGAGCAGTAGGATGGCTCCCATGAAAACTGCCCTCTTCAAATTCCGTTTTCTCGTTTCCTTTACTCTTTCTTTTTCGCTCATAATTGTATTCTTTCCTTTCGTTTGATTCTGTCTTTTGTCCGAGCCTGGCACTTGTACCATCCTGTCTTTCATTTGGTTCTGTCTCCTGTCTGCTACCGGCTCTCTTTTGATCATGCCACCCGCCGATTTCATCCCTGACCCGCTACCTGCTGACAATCCTGTAATAAGTCTTTGCAGTCAGATTATAAATAAAGACGTACATGGCTGCGAACACCAGGAAGCAGGCTCCTGTGCAGGCGATGAACAGCCTGATGCTCTGGAGGTTTAGCAGGATCAGCAGCTTGGAAATCAGAGGAAAAGCCGCCGTCACATGGATTCCCGCCACCACCAGCGGCAGGAAGAACACCGTCACCACCTGAGAGTGAATGGCTGACTTCACCTCGTCCCGGCTCATTCCCACTTTCTGCATGATCACAAATCTCTCCCTGTCGTCATACCCCTCGGAAATCTGCTTGTAGTAAATGATCAGCACCGTGGCCATGACAAAGAGCACACCCAGGAAAATGCCGATGAAGAATAGCCCTCCGTACAGGGTCATGAAAGAGTTCCTTGCCTCCTCCCGCCCCTCTACGGATGCGCTGACCTGGCTGCGGTTAAGCCAGTCAGTCAAAGCGCTGTAGAATGCCTTTTGCTCCTCCTTGCCAATGTCCATGTTAAAGCCATAGACCTGCCGGATGCCCTTTGCTTTGTCCCCCAGGATTTCTTTCTGTTTTTCATAGATCTCCAGAAAAGTCTCCCGGTCCGGCACCACGATGTAATGGGTGTTGGAGATATTGGCCGCGTACTGTCCATTGCCCACGAAAGAATTCAGTTTCTCCTTTATGGCATACTCCCGGCCAAACAGCTTCAAGGTCGGGAAGCTGTAGGCCTGATGGTTGGAATACATCAGAATCTCTCCGTTCTGCAGCGTCTTCTGCTCTCCCATGATGTTGTTGTAGTCGTCCAGTGTGATGAAGAACAGGTCGTCCATAGGGTCTATCAGCACATTCTCCGGCACCTCTCCCACCGCGGAACTCTCATACGCATATTCCTCATATCCGGAAAAGGCCAGGTACAGGTAAGACATCTGATCCGTCACATGGATGCCCTGCTGCCTTTGTAAGGTGCGGACCGTCTCTATTCCCGCCTCGTTCCCCTCCGGGGTATCCTCCCGGAAATACACCATGATCTGCGCCGGGTACCTCTCCCGGATCACGTCCTCGATGCCGATCATCAAAGAGGTGGTGGTGGATACCATCACCAGCACCATGGTGGAAAGGACGCAGATATTGGCCAGTCCCACGGCGTTCTGCTTCATGCGGTAGATCATGCCCGACACGCTGACGAAATGTCTGGTCCGGTAATAGTATCTCTTATTCTTTCGCAGGGTCTTCAAAAGCGCAATGCTCCCTGCCGTAAAGAGCATATAGGTGCCGATGATGACTAACACCACCGCCACAAAGAACCATAAAATGGATTCCACCGGATTGCTGACCTTGATGGCGATATAGTAGCCGCCGCCAAGGGCGGCCAGGCCTGTCAGAGCCATTATCCATTTAGTCTTGGGCTCCCGCTCTCCCGCGTTCCCGGCTTTCAGCAGCTCGATGGGGTCTGCCCCATGCACCTGTTTGACGGAGTACAGGCAAATGAGCAGGAAGATCAGGCCGAACAAAACAGCCGTCTCCCCGGCGGCTTTCCAGGATACAAAGAAGCCCAGCGCCGCCGTTCCCTGTACCACCCTGCCCACCAGCAGGTACATGAATTTGTCAAGGGCAATGCCCAGCCCCAGGCCGCAGATGAGGCTGATCAATATCATATAGACGCACTCCCAGCCAAGCATCCTGGAAAGGTGCCGCTTCTCCATGCCTAAAATATTGAACAGGCCGAATTCCTTTTTTCTGCGCTTTACCAGGAAGCTGTTGGTATAGAACAGGAAAATCAGGGAAAAGATCGCCACCACCCTGCTCCCCATATACATAATCGAAGTCAGGAAGCCTCCCCCCGCCATCCCGTCTATCCCTGGATTCAGGGACAGGGATCTGATGATATAGTACATGGCGATGGTGATGATGCAGGTCAGCAGGTAGGGGAAATAAATGCTGGCGTTCTTTTTGATATTGCCCGCTGCCAGCTTGGGGTAAAATATCTTTCTCATGCTTATACTCCTCCTCTTGCGCGCTCCCGCGCATATGCAATTAATGCCAGACCGGAAAAATGCCCGCACTTTGAGCATTCTTCCGTGTGAAAAAGCTTCACACCATGCAATTTCAGATTTTCAAGCGTCATGCCTTTTGACGCTTTCGGCTGTGACTTTACAGCCTTAGAAAACCTTTGCACACTTCTCTCCTGTGGTCAGCAAGGTCAATGTATCGGAAATCTTCTGGTAGAGCTGTTCGTTGGTGCTGTTCCCCCGATAGATCTGGTGGAACACCTCGCCGTCCTTGATGAACAGCACCCGCCCCGCATGGCTGGCAGCCTTGGTGGAGTGGGTCACCATGATGATGGTCTGCCCCTCCTCGTTGATCTCGTTAAATACCCGCAGCAGCCCGTCCGTGGCCTTGGAGTCCAAAGCTCCCGTGGGCTCGTCCGCCAGGATCAGCTGAGGGTTCGTGATCAGCGCCCTGGCCACTGCGGCACGCTGCTTCTGTCCGCCGGATACCTCATAGGGGTATTTCCCCAGAATCTCCCGGATGCCCAGCTTATCCGCAATGGGCTGCAGCCTTTTGTCCATCTCCCTGTAGTCTTTTCCTCCCAGCACCAGGGGCAGGAAAATATTGTCCTGTACGGAAAAGGTATCCAGCAAATTAAAGTCCTGAAACACGAATCCCAGGTTGTTACGGCGGAACGCCGCCAGTTCCTTTTCCTTTACGTTCCAAAGGCTTTTTCCCGACAGGAGCACCTGTCCGCCGGTGGGCTTATCCAATGCTGCCAGAATGTTCAAAAGCGTGGTTTTGCCGGAACCGGACTCACCCATAATGGCCACATACTCTCCCTGTTCCACGGAAAAGGACACATTGGTAAGCGCCTGTACCTGATTCCCTCCAAAACGCGTGGTATAGACCTTTCGCAGGCCTTGCGCCTCTAATAAAACCATATCAGTCAACCTCCTAATATTCAAATTTTGGCTTATTACTGAATTGAGTATACAAAAAAGCGGAAAGTCCCGACATCGAATCGGATGACATTTCCGCCGTTTTATGTGACATTTTTGTAAGCTTCCCTCTGCCGCCGCTAAGACAGCTTTTCTACTCTACCCAGAGCCTTTCGCTGTGCAGGTCAATGGAGAATGTGGTGCCCTGGCCCGGCACGGACTCCACGCTGATTTTGTGGGAAAGCTTCTCCGCGGTCAGGCGGCACAGGTACAGCCCCAGTCCGGTGGATTTCTTGTCCGCCCTGCCATTGTATCCGGTAAAGCCTTTTTCGAAGATCCTGGGCACGTCCTCCGGCGCGATACCTATTCCGGTGTCGGCGATCCGAAGCACCCGATCCGGCGTGACCCAAATCCTCAGACTGCCATTCCTGGCATACTTGACCACATTGGAGAGAAGCTGCTCGATGATAAAAAGCAGCCATTTTTCGTCCGTGAGCACGGCGATGTCAGTGGGCTCATAGGAGAGCCGGATTCGGTTCCTTACCAGCTGGGACGCGTATTTATGCACGGCCTGCCGTATAATTTCGTCCAGCGCGTATTCCTGAAACACAAAATCCGAGGAGTCGCTTCCCAGGCGCATCCAGTTCAGCGCCATCTCAACATACTGCTCTATCCGAAACAGCTCCGCCAGAAGCTCCCTGTTCCCGTCCGTGTCCTCTCCTTTCAGGGTCATGCGCATGACGGAGATAGGGGTCTTGATCTGGTGCACCCATGTAGTGTAATAGTTCATGCTCTCTTTCCGCTCCCTGCGCCATTCCCGGAGATTTTGGTCATAGGCCTCTTTCAGGCTCTTTATCATCTCATGATAGTCCGCCTCCGCCAAAGTCCTTGGCTCCGGCAGCTCTCCGGTCAGGATTTCCACATTCTGCAGGATCTTCTTTCGCTTCCTGTGAGCATTATAGTAAGAAAAGAAAGAGACGCCCATCACCACCGCCCCCAGCAGTATGCACAGCCCTCCGGCGTACAGCACTGCTTCCGCTTCCAGGTCGTACAGAGAAAAAATCACCGCGTAGATTCCGGCAAACGCCGCAAGCAGCGCCCCCGTTCCGCAGTGCTGCCACAGGAACTGCCCTAATATATGATACCATTTTTCCTCTTTCATTTCGGATCTCCATTCCATGGCAGCCAGTTTTTCATGCTGTGGCGGCATACGCCTAAAGGAGCGGCTGCCTTTCTTTTTGCAGGTCTCTCACTCCACGATGTAGCCGCTTCCCACTTTTGTGGCGATAAAGTCCTTAAGACCCGCGGCCTCCAGCTTCTTCCTCAGCCGGGTGACATTCACTGTCAGGGTGTTCTCCTCCACATAGGAGTCCATCTGCCACAGCTTCGTCATCAGAGTGTCACGGCTCACCACTTTTCCCTTGTTCTCCAAAAGGGTCTGCAGGATGCGGAATTCATTCTTTGTCAGTTCGATGCGGTTCCCCTGGTAGGTAAGGGTGGCATTGTTCAGATTCAGCACTGCTCCTCCATGCTCCAGCACCGGAATCTTCCCCGCCATGTCGTAGGCCCTGCGCAGGACGGCCTGTATTTTGGCCATCATCACCTGCGGGTCTACCGGCTTTGGGATGAAGTCGTCCCCGCCCATGTTCATGGCCATGACGATGTTCATGTTGTCAGAGGCTGAGGACAGGAAGACTACTGGCACGTTGGAGATCTTTCGGATTTCGCTGCACCAGTGGTAGCCGTTGAAGAACGGCAGCATGATGTCCATCAGCACCATGTGGGGGTCGTATTCCGTAAAAGCCAGGATGACGTTCCGAAAATCGCTGATGCACCGGCACTCGTGGCCCCAGCTCTCTATCTGTCTGCGCATGGCTTCTGCCATGGGCTGATCGTCCTCTATTATCATGATTCGGTACATAGTATGCCCTTTCCTGATTCGGGATCCATTGTCCTGCGGCACTTTTTATGAATGCTTTTCTTCATACCTCCTGTAGGCCGCCAGGCTATAGGCCAGGAAGTCGTCTGTAAGGTATAAGGATATCATAATTTCCGGTATTGTCAAGACTTATTCCCGAAATCTCCCCATTGTGCATTGCCGCCATGGAGAGAGTATGGTAAAATGTCCTTATTCCTGGCATAAAGAGCCAAATCTCCCGAAAGGCAGTGACTCCATGACTATCCGTATCGCCATATGCGATGACGAGGAAGAACAGCTCCGGCATCTGAGCGGCTTGGTCGGGGAGTGGGCCCGCGGACTAAACCTGGGTTTTGAGACGCGCACATTTCCCTCTGCCGAGGCTTTCCTCTTCGCCTATGAGGAGGACAACTCCTACGACATCCTCATACTGGATATCGAGATGAAAGCCATCTCCGGCATAGAGCTGGCAAAGCGAATCCGAAAAGAAGACAAGCGTGTAGAAATCCTTTTCATCACCTCCCACTTCGAGTTCATCAGCGAGGGCTACGAGGTGGACGCGCTGCATTACCTGACCAAGCCCGTGGCGGAGGACAAGCTCCATGCCGTCCTGGCGAAAGCCCTGGACCGTCTGCACACAGAGCCGCCCTCCGTCATCATCTCCTGCGATGGGGAGACAGTGAAACTCCGTGAACCGGACATCCTCTATGTGGAGGCGTTTCTCCACTATATCTCCATACACACAGGGGAAAGGGAATACAAAATAAAGGAGAGTATCTCGTCTTTCGAGAAGCGCCTGAGCGCCGATTTCTTCCGCGTCCACCGCTCCTACCTGGTGTCGCTGAAAGCCGTCACCAAAATCTCCCGCACTGACGTCACTTTGGAGGGCGGCACGCTCCTGCCCCTGGCCAGAGGAAAATACGATGCCGTGAACCGGGCCTTTATCGAAAGGAACTGAAATCCACTGGCTTCTTTCCATGGCGCGAAAGAGATTGTAGAAAAGAAGTAAGGAAGAGGCAGCATGACGAAGAAGACCTACCTGAAGCTCATAGAATACCAGACCGAACAGTCCAGGCAGCACCTGGGCGAAGTCCAGGGCATCTACCGGGAGATGCGCGGCTACAAGCACGACTTCCACCACCATCTCCAGACCCTTAAGACGCAGCTGGAAGCGGGGGAGATCGGGCGGGCCCTGGCCTACCTGGAACAACTCGACCAACAACTCATGAACGTGGACACCCTGCTAAAAACCGGAAACGTAGCCCTGGACGTCATCCTGTCCACCAAAATCGCCCAGGCCAAAGCTGCGGGCATCGCCGTCAACGTCAAGGCCAATGTCCCGGACAGACTTCTGCTCTCCGACTTGGAGCTCAGCATTATTCTGGGGAATCTTTTAGAGAATGCCATCGAGGCCTGCCAGTGCGCTAAGGGCGAGCGTTTCCTGCGCCTCTTCATAGGGATGAAAGGAAAGATGCTCTATTTCTCCATGCTCAATTCCGCCGGGCCCAAGGCCACCAAAAAGGGAAGCCTGTTCTCCTCCCACAAGGCAGGCCTCCACGGCTTCGGCCTGCGCCGGGCGGAAAGCATCCTGGAAGCCCACGGCGGCTGGTGCAAATACAACAGCGAGGAGGGCGCGTTCACCTCGGAATTCCTGGTGCCCGCCGTGGAATGACAGCCATCCCCGCCGCCATATCCCTCCAATACTGCCTCTTGCAGAGCCTCCTGGCCAAATCTGTCAGGTAGACTCAGGTAGACAGATCCACCTCGTCCCAGGGGCACATCTCATCGCAGCCGGCCGGCCAGAACAGATCATCGGTGAGGCCCAGCGCCCACTCCATCACCCACAGGTTCTCATGCTTCCCTCCTGGGCAAGATGTAATTCATGCACAGTAGGAAGCAATTCGTGCACAGACTCCCATCCTGGGCCCGCCTGTGGTAGAATAAAGACACCGTTCCACAAACTGGCTAACCTTTCTGTTGTGTCCCTCCGTCAGAATGAAAGCTTTCGAACTAGCATGTGGGACGAGTGAAAAATATCCCGCCAGGAGGCAATCTGTCATGCAAAAAGCGAAACAGCCAAAAGTCAAGCCTTACCGCTCTGCCTGGAGCAACTCCCTGTGGAGCTTCCGGGAGATTTTCAAAGACGCTCCCGGCTATTTCCTGCTGATGGTAGCGGAAATCCCTTTGAACGTATGCCTGGCATATATGGGGGTATACCTCCCCGCCCTCGTGGTATCGGAAATTGCGAACCGCGCGTCCTTAAGCCATGCCACTCTCCGGGTGGGAGGCCTCCTCTTAGTAATGCTGACAGCCAAAGTCCTGCAGATTTTTATCTCTAAAATATCCCTCGCCTATCTGGCCAATTATCGGCTCCTAAAGTCTATGGAAGTAGAGCGTAAGTCCATGAACTGCTTCTTCCAGACTTACGAACGGAAAGAAATCCGCGACCTTGGCGAAAGGGCTGCCATAGCTACTCAGATGTGGGACGGCGTACAGCCTGTGGCGGATGTGCCCAGGCGCAGCCTGAAGCTTGTGGAGAATGTGATATGCTATCTCCTCTTCGGCTCGGTTCTCTCCTTTGTCAGCCCCCTGCTGGTCCCCATCCTGACCATCGCCCCGGCGGTGAACTGGTTCTGCGCCAGAGCCTACCGAAACTGGGAGTATGCCCATAGGGCCCACTGGACCGACCTTGACCGGAAACTCCGGTATATCCAGGGACAGACAGCGGATTTCAAGGCGGCAAAAGATATCCGCATATGCGGCTGCGCCGGATGGTTCAAGGCGGTATACACCGATCTCTGCGGAAAACGCGCCCTCTGGGACAGAAAGTTGATCCGCAGAAGCTTTCTCTCCCGTATAGCGGATTTGTTCGTCATCCTGCTGCGGGACGGCGCCGCCTATGCCCTCTTAATCCGCATGACTTTATCGGGGGCAATTCCGGCAGATCAGTTTCTCCTGTATTTTTCGGCCATTTCCATGTTCGCCTCTTTCATCGGGAATATCATGAACGAGTGGAACGGCATTCGCTCCACCAGCCTTAGCCTCTGCGATTTCCGCCAGTACTTAGACCTGCCTGAACAGGACGGTACGGGGGAGGAGGCTGTGGAGCGGCATCTTCGGACTGCTCCTGAGATTGTATTCGACCATGTGTCCTTTCGCTATGAGGGTGCCGAAACCGACACGCTGGCGGATTTAAACTTCACCATCCGCCCCGGGGAAAAGCTGGCCCTGGTGGGTTTAAACGGCGCCGGCAAGACCACCTTGGTAAAGCTTCTGTGCGGACTCTATCTGCCTGCCAAAGGCGATATCCGAATCAACGGCGTGTCTTTCCGGAAGTTTTTGCGCAAAGACTACTACCGCCTATTCTCCCCGGTGTTCCAGGACGTACAGACCGGATTCTTCTCCCTGGCGGAGACTGTGTCCGGCCAGATCGGGCGGGACATGGATTTGGAACGGGTCAGGCAGTGTATGGCACTGGCCGGACTGGAGGAAAAGCTGAACTCCCTCCCCCAGGGCATCCACAGCAGGCTGGATAAGCAGATTTACGCGGACGGCATCGAACTCTCCGGAGGCGAGACCCAGAAGCTGATGCTTGCCAGGGCCCTCTACAAAGACGCCCCCATCCTGGTGCTGGACGAGCCCACGGCAGCTTTAGACCCCATTGCCGAGAACCAGATCTACCTGCAATACCTGGAGATGACCAAGTCCAGAACCTCCCTGTTCATCTCCCACCGACTGGCCTCCACCCGGTTCTGCGACCGCATCCTGTACCTGAAAGACGGCCGGATTGCCGAGGAGGGAACCCATGCCGGGCTCATTGCCTCGGGCGGCGAGTATGCGGCGCTATATGAAACGCAGAGCTGCTGGTATAAGCGTGAGAAGAAGTTCTAGGCTCTTTGCCAGGTATGCTATTGCAGAATCCGGTTCTATGAAATCGTTGATTCTACGCCACTTTGCCGCTTATGGCATACCTAACTCGAATTCGTTACAGATTAATTCGGTAATTATTCTTGATGAGAGTGTGTGCCGAAGTGCACGGAAAGGTTTGTTTATGAAAGTATCAGAACATATCCGGATTTCTAAAAGAGCTGTCCGGTATCTTTTTTCTCTTAGCAGATCCTATGCCATATGCTTGATTCTGAATGCTGTGTTGGTAAATATTTTGCCATATGTGCCTATCTATTTTTCGGCAAAGTTGTTGGATGCTTTGTATGATGGAAAGCCTTTGGGCACTTTGGGTCTGTACGTTTTCCTTACTGTGGGAATTGTATTTGGGGTCAGTCTTGTCAGCACTTATCTTTCCTCCAGGAGGGATATATCGGCCGGCGAGATGTACCGCAATGATGATTGGCAGTTCTCCGAAAAGGCTATGCAGATGGCTTATGCCTCCGTTGAAGATCCGGAAGTGACGCTTCTGAGGGAACAGATTGCTATGGAGTCTCAGACCGGTTATAATCAGTGGTGCCTGATTTCCTGTACAGAAAGCTTGGTTTCCTGTGCCACTGTCCTTTTCATGTCCCTTTCTATGACTTTTTCGTTCTTCCTGCTGGATAGCATCCCGCTGGTTATGAAGTTTGCCTTTGTGGGAGGAATTTTGCTGACGATTGCCTGCGGCATCCTTGCCAACCGAAAAACGGAGGTTCTCACCAATCGCTATTTTGAATCCTGCGTGTCCCTGAATACTTTCGGCGGAAAGTATGCCAGGTATATAGAGCATTACAGCAGCGGCAAGGACATCCGCATTTATGACATGGCGGAGGGTCTGCTGGACTTGAACCGGAAGCGTATGCGAACCGTGTACCAAAACGGCATGAAACTGTATACAAAGACCGCGGCTCTTCAGGCAGTCACTACTGTTCTGGAGCATATCCTGCGTTTCGGCGTCTATATGATACTGATCTATGCCGCTGTGGCCGGCGGGATTACCATTGGCTCCGTGGCCAGGTATGTGTCCTGTGTTATGCTGCTTTTGTCCGGTGCCTCCGGGCTTGTCTCCGCTCTCCAGAAAGCCCTGATGAACCATGTGCACCTGAAACGGTTCTTCTCCTATTTCGATATCCCCAATCCCATGTACCAGGGCTCCCTGACGGTGGAGAAGCGGGATGACAACGAGTACTTTGTGGAATTTCGCGATGTGTCTTTTTGCTATCCCAACACGGAAAGCTATGCCCTGCGCCATGTGAACTTAAAGTTCAAGGTGGGGGAAAAGCTGGCCATCGTGGGCAAAAACGGCAGCGGCAAGACTACTTTCATCAAGCTCATGTGCCGCCTCTACGATCCCACGGAGGGAGAAATCCTGCTAAATGGCGTCAATATCAAAAAGTACGATTATGATGAGTATATGTCCATCTTCTCCGTAGTGTTCCAGGACTTCAGGCTCTTTGGCTTTCGTCTGGGGGAGAACGTGGCTGCCGGTCCCTCCTATGACCCCCAAAAGACCAGAGAATGTCTGTTCCAGGCGGGCTTCGGGAAGCGCCTGGCCGCCATGCCGGAGGGCATGGAAAGCTTCCTGTTCAAGGAATTTGATGAGAGCGGCATCGAGATATCCGGCGGGGAGGGACAAAGAATCGCCCTGGCCAGAGCCCTGTACAAGGACGCACCTTTCCTCATTTTAGACGAGCCCACCTCCGCCCTGGATCCCGTCGCGGAGTATGAGGTATACAGCAGCTTCAATGAGATCGCCGGGGACAAGACCGCCGTCTATATCAGCCACCGCCTGGCCTCCTGCCGCTTCTGCGACAAGATTGTGGTATTCGATGCCGGCAAAATCGTCCAGACCGGCAGCCACGAGGCGCTGATTGCCGATGAGGCGGGCTTATACCATGCCCTTTGGCATGCCCAGGCCCAGTACTATACCACAGATGCGGCAAAGGCTTAAATGCAGAAAGACAAACAAAGCTCCGCCGTGCAAAAGTATGTTACTTTTACACGGCGGCCTTGTTCTCAATCATAAATAGTATTGTCTGCCTTTTTCTTCTACGCCATACTGCTTTGGTGCAGGTATTTCTCCTTTGTGGCAAGCCCTCCCCTGATATGGCGCTCGGATTTGTTCAGATCCAGCACTTTCCTGGCCTCCGTGGCCAGGGTGGGGTTGACCTGCATCAGGCGTTCTGTTACGTCCTTATGTACCGTGCTTTTCGATACGCCGAAGGTCTTTGCTGTCTGTCTCACCGTGGCATTATTGTCGATGATATAGTTGGCGATGCTGACGGCACGCTCTTCAATATAATCCTTCAAAGGAATACCCCGTGGGATGTTTTTTACTATTGTATGAAAGATTTCCGGGGGGTATGACTGAAATTTCGCCAATTCTTCCACCAGCTCATATAGCTTAGTCTCTGGTGCAATCTCGGGCAAGTGATTCCAACTCTTCTTCAAAAAAAGCAAGCTCTTTTATCATTTCCGCTGTCATCCTATCTGTATTTACCATAATATTACCACCCAATCAAAATACTATTGTTCTAGAACTCTCTTTATCACTCATCATCCGGCTTTCCCAATCAGAACCTTTTTCCCGCAGAACGCAAAACCATACTTTTTAATTCGTTTTGCCGGAATACCTCTTGCCCGCAATATAGCTTCATACTGTTTTTCCTCAATATGCTTCAGCGCTTCCTTCACCGTATCAGCCAGCTCCGCTTCTGTATCCGAGTCCTGCACCTTAAATTCTATAATAATCGCATCCCTTTCAAGATTATTCGCAGTTGCTTCCAGACCTGAAGTGTACA
>CATKYJ010000059.1 GCA_949840885.1 uncultured Acetatifactor sp. | reverse complement strand
AGGGACTGGTCCCTTGTGGGGATTGGGGCAAGGCCCCAAGGTCTTAACCATCTATATCTGCAATTTTCAAGGTTCTTTTGAGCCTATTTTTTTCGGCTCGGTTTTTCATAGATTACTTGACACTACCATATTTTATACTTCATATTACCATTTTTCTCGAAAAATCCTATCCCCCAAAAGGAGAATATGCGTGGAATTGTAAAATTTATTGAAATATTTTCCGTAAATGCCTTTTATAATTATGTGAAAACATATGGGATTCCGTAGTAGTCGGTATTGTGCCGTAATGTGTATAACTGGCTACCTTATGGAATTGTGGGACACGCTATTCTTTATTGAAATTAAGGCCGGACTATGATAAGGTATTCTCTAGCAGGAAAAGTCGTTGCCCGGCACCCTGCAAAGGGAGGGCTCCACCTAAAGGGCCATGGATTGTGAAAAGGGGCTGATAGTGAGTAGTATAAGGTAAGAATAGGATGGTCCATGGACCGGATGAGCCGAAAACCGGCAGGGTAAAAGATATAACAAGTATAAGGGAATGGAGGGTTTGCTATGAAAGTATTGGTATGGAACGAAAATCTGCACGAGAAGACGGAGGAACGTGTGACGCAGCTGTATCCCGGGGGGCTTCACGGGTACATAGCCGGGTTTCTGCAGAATGAGGACATCCAGGTGCGCACGGCCACTTTGGACGATCCGGAATGCGGGCTGACGGAGGAGGTATTGGCGGATACGGATGTGCTGATATGGTGGGGCCATATGGGGCATGACAGGGTACCTGACGAAGTCGTGGACCGGGTACAGAGGCATATCCTGTCCGGCATGGGCCTGGTAGTGCTGCACTCCGGCCATCACTCCAAGATCTTCCGCAGGATGCTGGGAACCACCTGCAACCTGAAGTGGAGGGACGGGGCCAGGGAGAGAGTCTGGACCGTAAAGCCCAACCATCCTATCGCAGAGGGGATACCGGAGACCTTTGCGCTGGACTGCGAGGAAATGTACGGAGAACCGTTTGATATTGCAGAGCCCCAGGAGACGGTCTTCATGGGATGGTTCAACGGCGGGGAGGTGTTCCGCAGCGGATGTACCTGGGTGCGGGGAAACGGAAAGATTTTTTATTTCCAGCCCGGACATGAGACCAACGAGTCTTTCCGGAATGAGTATGTGCAGCGGATTGTCAAAAACGCCGTGCGGTGGGCCTGTCCGGTTCGGCGGGTAGAGCTTGACTGCCCCCATTTTGAAGCGCTGGAGAAAGTGTAAAGGATGCGATGATACTTATCCGGCGTCATGTTTCCCGGTGCTTTGCGTAGGCCCCGGGGGCGCAGCCGCAGCATTTCTTAAAGTAGCGGGTGAAATGGGCCTGACTGCCAAAGCCGCACAGCTGCGCCACTTCCTTTATCTGCAGAGCTTCGTTGCTGAGCAGATTTTTGGCCTTCTCCAGCCTGGCGTGGAGGAGGTCATTTTTTGGTGTGGAGGAGAAGAAGTTTCGGTAGTACACATAGAACTGGCTCTTTTCCAGGCTGATTCTCTGGCAGAGACGCTCTATGTCCCAGTCCTTTTCGCACTGGGTAAGCATTTCCAGGCGCAGGGTCTGGAATAGGGGGTAGAGATGGCCTGCCTCGTCTTTCTGCACGGTCTCCTGGGTCATGCTGCGGCTGATGGAGAGGAACAGCAAAGTCATCAGCGCATTGACGGCATCCTCCTTGTGGGGGAGGCCGGAGAAATATTCCTGCTGCAGGCGGGAGATCAGGGAGTCGATCTGTACGGCGTTCTCCGGGTAGAAGACTGCATTTTCCGGCAGGGGAAAGCGCCGGGCGGGATTCTCATCGGAAGAAAAGTGAATATAATTGTTGCGGAATCTGTGGACGGCCTGATAGTGCTGGGGCATTCCTAAGGTGTAGAGGATGCAGGCGTTCTCCCTTGTGATGATAATTTTATCTTCTATATACACTTTCATGGGGGACTTGAACTGGAGGAAAAGATAATCTCCGCTGCCCCCCGGTCGGTAAATGGTGTCGAAGTCATGGTTGGAGCGGTTGTATTCGCAGAAATTCAGTCTGTACATGGGGGATTCTCCTTGTGGTATGGGGACGGCTGCGAAAATAAGTTTACCACATCACCGGAAGAAAAGTCAAATATAACGGAAAAAAGGCGATGGAATATCCGGAAAAACCGGATTATGATAAAAGCATCAAACGAAGACAGCGCCGCAGAGTCCATAGACACAGAATAAGGCGGCGCGGAAACGAGGCAGATATGAGACAGGCAGAGATCATTGTAGACAAGTATTATCTCACGGGCGCGGTGGACAAGCGGATCTTCGGCTCTTTCATCGAGCATCTGGGACGTGCCGTGTATGAGGGCATCTATCAGGAGAACAGCCCTTTTGCGGACGAGCAGGGAATGCGAAAGGACGTTCTGGAGCTGGTGAGGGAGCTTCGGGTTCCCATCGTGCGCTATCCCGGCGGCAACTTTGTATCCGGCTACCACTGGGAGGATGGCGTAGGGCCCAAGGCAGAGCGGCCGGCAAAGGTGGATCTGGCATGGAGCGTGATTGAATCCAACCAGTTCGGGTTAAACGAGTTTGCAGACTGGGCGAAAAAGGCCGGGGCGGAAGTGATGATGGCCGTGAACCTGGGGACCAGGGGACCGGAGGAGGCCAAGGATCTGCTGGAGTACTGCAACTTTAAGAAAGGCAGCTACTACAGCGACTTAAGAAAAAAGCACGGCTACGAGGAGCCCCACAATATCAAGCTCTGGTGCATGGGGAACGAGATGGACGGTCCCTGGCAGATGGGGCATAAGACGGCCAAAGAGTACGGCCGCGCCGCAGCCGAGACCAGCCGGCTGATGAAGTTCATGGATCCCACCATCGAGACAGTGGCCTGCGGCAGCTCCTCCCTGGGCATGGATACCTTTGGCTATTGGGAGGACCAGGTTCTGGAGGAATGCTACGAGCAGGTGGACTATCTCTCCCTCCATCAGTACTATGGAAACAGGGACAACAATACGCCGGAATTTCTGGCAAATTCCAAGGGTATGGACCAGTTCATCAGCTCCGTCCTGTCCATTGCGGACTGTGTGAAAGCCCGGAAGCGCAGCAAGAAGCAGATCAATCTCTCCTTTGACGAGTGGAATGTGTGGTACCACAGCAACGAGGCGGATTCCCATCTGGAGAAGTGGGTGCAGGCGCCCCATCAGCTGGAGGATGTGTACAACTTCGAGGACGCTCTGCTGGTGGGCAGCATGCTGATCACCATGCTTCGCCATGCGGACAGGGTGAAAGTGGCCTGTCTGGCCCAGCTGGTCAATGTCATCGCACCTATCATGACCTCCGACACCGGAGCCTGGAGGCAGACGATCTTCTATCCTTACCTGCATGCCAGCGTATACGGCAGGGGGACCGTGCTGAACACTTTGGTAAATGCGCCCTCCTATGAGAGCAAGCACTACGGAGAGGTCTCTTTCCTCGACAGCGTCTGCATCTGGAATGAGGAAGAGGAGGAACTGACTATCTTCGCGGTGAATAAAGATCTGGAGGAGGACATGGAGGTGAGCTGCGATCTGAGACAGTTTGCGGATTACAGGATCGTAGAACATATCGTCCTGACCAATGAGGATTTGAAAGCCGTCAATACGGAGGAAAATCCCAACTGCGTGGTGCCTGTGGCAGGAAACGCTTCCCGCATGGAGGACGGACGCTTTACCACCGTGTTCGGGAAACACAGCTGGAACGTGGTAAGGCTGAAGAAATAAGGTAAGACTTTGTTAAACAGGAGGCCGTGGGGAAAGAATGGCAGCGTATGCCTTTTCCTGACGGCCTTTTTGGCCCTTAAGGAATAACCTGCGCGTATTCCGAACGTCTCGGAATTTTAGCGGGTAAGTGCAGGGGGACATAGAGGATGCATGGAAGAGGAGGAAAAAATGCAGGCATATTTATTCGTACATTTCAGAGAAAAGGCAACGCCTGACGGAGAGCAGGTATACTTCGGACTGAGCAAAGACGGTTACCGCTGGGAGACGGTAAACGGCGGAGCGCCGGTGCTTTGGGCCTATTACGGGGACAAGGGCGTGCGGGACTTTACCATAGTCAGGCAAAGGGACACAGGCAGGTTCTATATCATTGCCACGGACTTAAGCCTGGCCTACGGCATGCGGAATCAGTACCGTCATTCCTGGGACGAAATAGGCCGAAACGGCAGCAAATGTCTGGCCCTGTGGGAATCGGACAATCTGACGGACTGGTCGGAGCAGCGGCTGATCAGGATAGGGGATCAGGACTTCGGCTGCCTTTGGGCGCCGGACGTCATCTACGACAGGGAGCGGGAGGAGTATGTGCTGCACTGGTCCTCCTCCCACAAAGGCAATGACTATGGTCCCAAGGGAATCTTTTACAGCAGGACTAAGGACTTTTGTACCTTTACGAAGCCGGAGTTGCTGTATCAAAAAGAAGACAGCGGAGTAATTGATTCCGCCATTTACCAGGAGGACGGAAGATATTATCTCTTTGTAAAAAGCGAGAAGAATCCGGCCAGAATCATCCTCCTGTCCGCGGACCATGTCACGGGCCCCTACGAGAGGGTCGAAGCCTTTGACCGGAGCATGGAGGGGCTGGAGAGCGGACAGTACGAGGCTCCCACGGCAGTGCGGCTGGAGGACGGAAAATGGTGCCTGTTTCTGGACTATTACGGGGTGCCCGGGGAGGGGCAGGGCTATGTGCCTTTCGTGGCCCAGTCCTTAAAGTCTGGAGAATTCGTCCGCTCGGACAAAGCGTTCTCGTTTCCCTACGGCTTCAAGCACGGGACAATTCTGACCATTACCATGGAGGAGTATGAACGGATAAGAAGCTATCGCTGGTAGAAAAATATCCTTTTTCTAGCTTTTTTACTATAGAATCCCTCTGCTTTTTTCGCTACGCTGTAAAAGTACACAAAAGGTGGCATTCCATGGCCTGAGGCGTTCTCGCCCGGGGCCGTGGTCTGACATAAAAAAGCAAAGGAGTGAAAGCATGAAAAAAGGAGCCAAACACTTGTTTTCTGTCCTGTTGGCACTGTGCATGACGCTGGGGATGTACGGACCGCCGGTATCTGCGGCGGAAGCGGCCCCTGCGGGAACGGGCGAAAAGGACCGTCCATGGGACATTTCCGCGGAGGCGGGGACAGACAATGTCAATGCCTGGTACGAAGGCAGCGAACAGAGCGGTTACACGCTCTTCATAACCGGAGAAGGGCGCATGACCGCTTCTTTTCGTGACGAGGATCCGCCCTGGAAGTCCATAAAGGGCAGCATCACCGCGGTGGAGATCGGGGAGGGCGTGACGAACGCAGGGGCCTATGCGTTCAATTTCTGCAGAGCCCTGAAGAGAGTCTCCCTGCCGGAAAGCCTGACGGAGATAGGGACCTACGCTTTCCATGCCACCGGTGTGAAGCATCTGACCATTCCGGCCAATGTGCAGACCATCGGGAGGATGATCGCAAATCCCACTACCTATTACGAGGTGCTGGGTAATCCGGAGAACGTGAATAACCACGCGTTCAACACCTCTCTGGTATCGGCGCCGGACCAAAGTGCCGCCGAAGCCCTGAACGGCAAGACCAATGTATCTGCCATCATTGTCTTAAACGGCGGCGTATACGGCGAGACGGAGGAGGACCTTGAGAATCTTTCCTACGGACTGATCGCGCCGGTGAAAGAGGGCGGTTACTTCGGCGGCTGGTATCGCAGCGCGGATTTCAGCGGAGGGCGCCTGCCCCAGGACCGAAACGGCAGAACTACCACGAACATCAACAATATCTATTACGCAAAGTGGTCGGATGCGCCGGAACCCACACCGGAGCCGGACGTAGAGTACAAGGAAGTCCTGGTGCCTGCGGACATTGAGAACACGGAACAGATAGAGCTTCCGGAAGGGTATGTCTGGAAAGAGCCGGTGGAATTGATTCCGGGTGGCACGGTGACGGCCACGGCGGTATCTGAAGACGGGAATATAATCGTATATCAACTATCTAAGAATCCGGAACTGATTCCGGACGGGGACTACCAGGAGACGCCGGACGGGAAGCCTGTGAAAGTCTATGAGGCCGGAAAGGACGAGGGGCTCACTGTCAGAGCCACCGGAGCTCTGGAAAAGCTTCGGAGCGTAAAGGTAGACGGCAAGGCGGTGGATGCCGGCGATTACACATTGAAGAGCGGCTCCACGATTCTGACATTCACAAAGGCTTACATGGATACCCTGTCGGAAGGGGAGCATACCGTGACTTTGGACTATGAGGTGGGCAGCGTGGAACTGCTGGTGAGAGTGGAGGGCCGGAGCGACTCCGGCGACCCTAGCGACCCCACGCCCGGCCCCGGTGATTCCGGCGACCCTGCGGATCCTGCGCCCGGCCCCGGTGATTCCGGCGACCCTGCGGATCCCACGCCCGGCCCCGGTGACTCCGGCGACCCTGCGGATCCTGCGCCCGGGAAGCCTGGGGATCCGGGAGAGACATCCCCCGCACAGCCGGGCGGCAATGCCGGTGCCTCCGATGGCAATGGCGGCAGCCAGTCCTCCGGGGAGGGACAGGCAGCGGAAGAGGCGCTGCATTCTCCGAAGACAGAGGATACCAATCCCTATGAGGCCGCGCCGGCCGACACAGGCGCCCGCAAAGGCCTGCTGGCAGCAGCGGCAGCGGCGGTAGTCCTTGGGGGGGTAATTTCGGTCCTGCTGCGCCGTAAATACGGAGACCATATGAAGACGGGAGGAGGGAACGCGGATGAGAACAGGAAATAGAAAGCTGACAAAATGTATGGCAGCCATAGGGCTGACCGCGGCGCTGGCCCTGCAGGGAATCGGTGCCGGACCGGCCGGTACGGTCTATGCCGCCGAGACGGACGCGGCATCAGGCGGCGAGAGCCTGGCGGCGGGTACGGAAGCAGGCAGCCCGGCCCCGGCGGCGGACAGCGCATCCAACTCCCGCATTGAAGCCCTGCTGACGGATTACAAGCCCCATATCAACGAGGTGACGGATCCCTACAGCGGATTTACCCATCCGGGCGTAGGCGTGACCAAGGAGACCCTGGACAATGTCCAGGCCCAGGTGCGCGCAGGGGCGGAGCCCTGGAAGAGCTATTTTGAGACCATGATCTTAGACGACGGCTCCATATCCGGAAGAGATGTGGGACCCAAGCGCAACGGCGGCAACTTCAATAACAACACTTTCAACAATAACAACGACGGCAGCAGGGCGTACGCCCAGGCATTGATGTACTACATTACAGGCGACAACGCATATCGCCGCAATGCCATGCGCATCATCCGCGCCTATGAAGATATCGATCCAGAATCCCTGGAATATTTCAACGATGCCTGCATCCACATGGGCATCCCCACCAACCGGATCTGCATCGCGGCGGAAATCATGCGGTATTCAAGCTACCAGGTGACGGATGGCTATACAGAGGAGGAGCTGGCCTGGACGGATGAGGATACGGAGAAATTCATCTCGAATTTCTTAAGCCCCGAGGTGGAAGTCTTCCAGTACAGCCCGGACCGCTTTATGAATCAGCATCTCTACACCACCATCGGCGCCATGTCGGCCTATCTGTTCATGGACGATGCGGAAAGCTATGAAAAGGCAGTGGAATGGTTCACCGTGAATAAAAACGCCAGGGACCAGGGACAGAACGGTTCCGTCAAGCGCCTGTTCCGCGAGATCACCACGGTGGACGCGGTGGGGGCAAAGGAGGGAAGCGGCACGCCTCTGGACAAGCCTGTGATCCAGCATGTGGAGATGGGGCGCGACCAGGCCCACGGCTGCGGCGACCTGACCAACTCCGCCATTCTCTCCCGGCTGATGCTAAGCCAGGGGACAAAGGTGGACCCGCAAGACGGAACCGTATCCACAGCAGCAGACGCAGTGGACTGCTTTACGTTCCTGGACGACCGTCTGGTAAAAGCGGCGGATTTCTTCTTCCAGTATATGCTGGGGTATGACACCGAATGGGTGCCCGTTCCCTTTGCCATTGATACAGACGGCACCATCAAGGATTCCTACGCAGCCTTTGCCGCCAGCTACAGGGGACGTTACACCACCATTAATTTCTGGGATTTTTACACCTATTATGCCTACAACCGGGGATTGACAATACAGCAGCTTCAGGAGAAGTATCCCTATTTTTATGAGGGATACGGCATGAAGACATACTGTGCCTGGGGCAATAATGACGGAGGCGGCGATTTCTGGGTATTCCTGCCGGCTGCGGCAGCAGGGGATACCTCTTTCGTGCCCAAAGCCTCCGAGGCAAATGTGATCCAGGTGGAGAACCGCAGCTCCATAGTCAGCGCCCACACCCAATCCGGCGTAAGGAGCGACGGGGACGGTACCGGGTATGTCCATCTGGACAAGGCGGACGGCGAGAGCAGAGTCGCCATGAACAGCGCCGGAATCGGCAGCGATGTGTTCCTGTTCCGGGTGCGCACGGACGGAATCGCGAAGCTTACCATGAGCAGCAGTCCGGAGAGCGGCATATATCTGCCGGACACCAAGGGGCAGTGGATGTATGTACCCTACCCTAAGAGCAGCAGTGAGGGCTTCGGAGATATGTATTACTTCTCTGTAAGCAATATAGAGGGCAGCTATACGGATGTGGATGCCATTTATGTAAGCCCTAAGGCATCGAATCTGGATGCGGTGACCTTTGAGAGCGGCAGGGAGGAATATAATCTTGCCACTTATATCGGCGCGCCTTTTGCCGTGACCCTCGGCACCGCCAACATGCTGGAGAATCCTGTCAGCTACAGCGGAATCAACCTGCCTGAGGGAGCGGCCGTGGATCAGAACAACGGCACGGTGACCTGGTCTCCTGACGTGGCAGGAGAGTACACATTCTATGTGGCCGCCGGCGCAGGGGATACCGTGGCGCTGAAGAAGCTGAACATTACGGTCAGCGGCAGCCGCATGGATGCGGTAAACAATGCCGTCAAACCTTATGACGAAACGGCGGTTTATACCACTGCCAGCCTGAAAGCTTTCCAGGCGGCGCTGGATAAGGCCAGGGAAATGGCAAAAGACGAGAGTATCAGCGATGAGGAATTCGCAGTGGCGCTCAATGAGCTCAGCGACGCTGTGGCTGCTTTGGAGCTGGTATCGCCTCTGCTGAAGAACGATCCTCTGACCGATGGCACCTCACTGGATTTCAGTAAGATGAATGTGGGGAACCAGTCCACCTTTGGCTATGGGGACACTCCGGCATGGCTGGATGCGGAACCGGGTACTTTCGTGGGCTACTGGCTGGTGGAAAACAAAGGCGCCATCATGGACTTTGGCATTGATTACAAGATATCCGTAAATAAATTCGGATTCCAGGCCAGAGCCGGATTTTCCGACCGTCTGGCAGGCGTACAGGTATTCGGCTCCAACGACAGGGTCAACTGGGAGAAGCTCACCGTGGCCGAGGCCGCTTATCAGCAGGCTTACCAGACGGTGGACGTGGCCGAGGAATATCATGACAGGCAGTATCGTTTCCTGATGTTCAAGAAGACCACGGAATATCCGGATGTACTGTCCGGTTCCGTACAAAATCTCCTGGAGATCGCGGAAATCCGGATGTGGGGCACCCGGTATGAGACGGGGAACCTGATCGAAAGCGTTGCCATGTCCTGTGATACGGTGGACAATGGCCGCATCAAGATGGGGGATACGGTGAAAGTGACCATTCAGGGACGGGATACCCTCCGCGACCTGAAAGTGAATATTCACGGCGTGGACGCTGTGATTACCGAGGGCGCAGACCATACCTATACTGCCACTGCAGTGATGAATTCCGCTGACTGCAGCATGGGGCAGGTGGGGCTTACGTTGGACTACACCAAAGCGGACGGCACGCCCGGCGAGACATTCTATGCCACAACGGACGGCAGTACCCTGTTTTTGGTGAACTCCGACCGGTTCGTCAATACCGGTATGCTGGCGGCTGTTCTCACGGCAAGCAGCGGCTCCTGGGACGGCAAGCTGAGTCCCGAACAGAGCGCGGCCCTGCTGTTTGACGGCAATACGGACAGCTTCGGCGACCTGAAGAATCAATTTGGCGATTATTATGTAGTAGACTTTGGCGAGGGCGTGACGGTTTCCCTCACGGACGTGATGCTGATGCCCAGAGCCTCTCACCCTGCGCGTATGAACAATACGGTGGTGTACGGTTCCAATGATATCGAGCATGAAAGCTACGGCGAGAAAGAATGGGTGAAGCTGACCCCTGCGGTAACCGGCGCCACAGCCAATCAGTGGACCCACTTTGGGGAATCCGACATAGCGGATAAGAACGGATACCGTTTCTTCCAAATCCTGGGCGCCGAAAACGGTGATATTTCCGAGGTGGAGTTCTACGGAACCTATCACGCGGCAGTGCAGATGATTGCGGATCAGATCAAGGAGCTGCCTGTGCAGGAGGCGCTTCAGACCGAGCTGACATATCCCTCTCTGCCTGCGGGCTATACGATTTCCGTAGACACCAGCAGCAATGAGGCCGTGATCGGCAAGGACGGAAGCGTATGCGCAGCCGTGAATGAGGCGGTTGTCACCCTGCGGCTTCTGGTGACGGCTCCCACGGGAGAGACTGCCCTTACACAGGATATCAGTGTAACAGTGAAAGGTCTGGACAGTGTGATCACCGGAATCAAGGTGCCGGCCAGAGGCGCACAGACCCTGACCATGCCCGAACTGCCGGAGGGATATACGGTGACCGTGGCCGCTTCGGAGGATGAGACAGTTGTATCTCTTGGCGAGGGCAGGATTACCACGCCGGCGAAAGATACGCTGGTGAAAGTCAGCCTGCAGTTAAAGCGGGAGAGCGACGGCGTGACCGTACAGTCCGAAGCGTATACGGTTCTGATCTACGGAACCGAGGAAGCGCAGAAGCTGGATGTGAACGCGCTGGCGGCCGGCATGACGGCCAGCAGCGGCGGATGGGGCGGAAACGGAACCGCGGAGGACCAGGCCAAGAAGCTGTTTGACGGAGATGACAGTACTTTCGGCGATTTGGCCAGCGGTAATACATTTACGGTTGATTTCGGCGAGGGCAAAGCGGTTCTGCCGACGAAATTCAGGCTCAAGCCCCGTTCCGGCGGAAAAAACAATACGGAGTATCTGGGACGCATGAACGGAGCGTTCGTTCAGGGTTCCGCAGACGGCACCACATGGGTGGATATCACCGCACCGCTGGAGGGCGTAAACGAATTTAGGTTCTATGACATTACGGCGGAGGATTTCCTGACCTGCGGCAGCTACCGCTATATCCGGATCACCGGCGCGGCCAGCGGAAATATTTCCGAGGCGGAGATATACGGTTCTATGGTGGAAGAGGAAGTGCCGGAGGAAGAGCCGATTGACGTGAAGAGTCTGGCGGCGAGCATGACAGCCAGCAGCGGCGACTGGAATAATACAATGTCTGCGGAACAGTGTGCACAGCAGCTGTTTGACGGCAGTACAGATACTTTTGGTGATCTGAAGACAGGGAACACCTACACCATAGATTTCGGTGAAGGAACTACCATAGCACCTACAAAGTTTGCAGCGTATCCGAGGCTGGGGACAGGCAACAAAAATCCTGAGGAATTTACCAAACGACTGAATGGGTTGAAATTCCAGGGTTCTAACGATGGGAGCACATGGACGGACATCACGGAAGCACTGGCCGGCATTGCTGATAAGGATCCCAATGCAGTCAAATGGCATGAGCTGAGTGTAACTACTGCAGGCAGCTATCGCTATATCCAGATTACTGGTGCCGAGGGCGGCAATATGTCCGAGGTCAAGTTCTATGGCACAGTAAACAAAACCAATGCCGCTTCACTGGAAACGGTTCCTGACGCAAACGCTCCCGCAGAAGAAGATGGGAACGCGGATGCCGAAAACCCGTCCGAGCCGGAAGTCGAGGGCGGAAATACGCAGTCCCCTGCAGCTCCGGAGACGGAGAACGGCGATTCCAAGGAGCCTGCATCTTCCGATGAGGAAGCAGACAGCCCCAAGGAGCCCGCATCTTCCGATGAGGAAGCAGACAGCCCCAAGGAGCCTGCATCTTCCGATGAGGAAGCAGACAGCTCCAAGGAGCCTGCATCTTCCGATGAGGAAACCGACAGCTCGAAAGAACCCGCGGGCTCCGATGAGGCAGCCGGCGATGCCAAGGAGCCCACAGTTCCGGACACGGAAGCTGACAGTTCCGATGTACCCGAGATGCCGGATAATGAGAGCGACAGCTCCGTGGCCCCTGCAGCTCCCAGCGGGGAAGCAGATGCCTCTCAGGCCCCCGCAGACCCGACCGTAGAAAGCGGCGCCTCCCAGGCCCCTGAAACTCCGAACACAGACGCAGACAATCAGGAGTCCTCTGTACCACAGAATGCCCCGCAGAACCAGACAGGCATAGAAGCCAATCCAAGCACGGGCAGCTCCGAGGAGGAAAGCCAGAATACAGCTTCCGATGCACCTGCGGATGCGGAATAACAACTATATAATTGTAATAAAATTTCTCAAAATGAATTAACAGCGAAGAAAGGGCGGACCTGAAGCGGTTCCGCCCTTTCTCTAATATTCCATACCCACCTCAGCAAACAACTTGTCAAATGTAATCTTTAGACTTGGAAAGTGGACAATCTTTGGTTCTTCCTTGTTCTGCTCCGTAATTGTCTCCCACAAATAATATTGCGGCTCCCCATCCTTTGTATGCCATTTATATTGTACATTGTCGGAAAAGACATAACAGGTACTGTTTAAAAGTTGTTCCCTGACTGCAGCCATAAAATTAACGATAACGGTTGAATGCTCTGGTCTGGCGCCGGGAATGGGCAGTTCGCATTTTATGCCCCTTTCCGCAATTTATGGTTGTCTCCTCATTCCGGGTATCGTATAATAGAAAAGCAGAGCAGAGCTGCCTGTGCGTGAGCCGTCCCCGCCGGTTCGGAAAGTCCATGGCGGCTGCCATGCTGGCCGCTTACTACAGCCGTGGCTGTGATTCGGAGGAGCTGTTCTCTTCCTTTGAGATTGCGGGCAGCAAAGACTTTAAAAAATACTTGAATCGATATGACACCATTTTCCTGAACATGCAGGAATTTCTCAGCCAGTGCAAGGATATGGGCGGGATGCTGGACTTGATGCGGCGGAGCGTGCTGTGGGAAATGATGGAAACATATCCGGATATCCGTTATTTTGACGTGAACCGGCTGGCGGAAAAGGATTTGCGGATCTGGTGTTCCTGCCCGGAAAGCGTTTTCCGGAGAAGCCTGAGCTGGTGGTGGAATTGAAATGGGATAAAAATGCAAAAGGCGCCCTGGAGCAGATAAAGAGGCAGGAATACTGCAGAAGCCTGGAAGAATATCAGGGCAATTTCCTGCTGGCAGGCGTGAACTACAACAGGAAGACAAAAGCCCATGAATGCGTCATAGAGGAGCTGTGCAAGGAATGATAAAAAATTGCAATGCAAAATTGCTTTCTTGCGGTCCGGATGCTATAATGGTCAGAGGAAAAAAGGATGCCTGCAGGATGATGGCGCTGTAGGACATTGATGCCAATCAGGAGGTTACTATATGCCAAAGAGAACCGATATCAGAAAAGTGCTGATCATAGGCTCCGGCCCCATCATCATAGGCCAGGCCTGCGAATTCGACTATTCCGGCACCCAGGCCTGCAAGGCCTTAAAGAAGCTGGGCTATGAAATCGTACTGGTGAATTCCAACCCCGCCACCATCATGACGGATCCGGAGACAGCGGACGTGACCTACATCGAGCCCTTAAACAAGGAGCGTTTGGAGCAGATCATCGCCAAGGAGCGTCCGGACGCCCTGCTGCCCAATCTGGGCGGCCAGTCGGGCTTAAACCTCTGCGCGGAGCTGGCCAGCGCCGGCATCCTGGACAAGTACCAGGTAAAGGTCATCGGCGTCCAGGTGGACGCCATCGAGCGGGGGGAGGACCGCATCGAGTTTAAGAACGCCATGAACGCTCTGGGGATAGAGATGGCCAGGAGCGAGGTGGCCTACAGCGTGGAGGAGGCTTTGGCAATCGCGGACAGGCTGGGATATCCGGTGGTCCTGCGCCCGGCCTACACCATGGGAGGCGCCGGCGGCGGGCTGGTATATAATAAGGACGAACTGCGCACGGTCTGTGCCAGAGGGCTTCAGGCTTCCCTGGTGGGGCAGGTGCTGGTGGAGGAGTCCATCTTAGGCTGGGAGGAGCTGGAGCTGGAGGTGGTTCGTGACGCAGACGGCAATATGATCACGGTCTGCTTTATTGAGAACATAGATCCTATGGGCGTGCATACGGGGGACTCTTTCTGTGCTGCCCCTATGCTCACTATCTCGCAGGAGCTGCAGAAGCGTCTGCAGAGCCAGGCTTATGCTATTGTGGAGTCCGTGCAGGTCATCGGCGGCACCAATGTGCAGTTTGCCCATGATCCCGTCAGCGACCGCATCATCGTCATAGAAATCAACCCCCGCACCTCCCGGTCTTCGGCTCTGGCCTCAAAGGCTACGGGCTTCCCCATTGCCATGGTCAGCGCCATGCTGGCGGCGGGGCTGACGTTAAAGGACATTCCCTGCGGGAAATACGGCACATTGGACAGATACGTGCCTGACGGAGATTATGTAGTCATCAAGTTTGCCCGCTGGGCCTTTGAGAAGTTCAAGGGCGTGGAGGATAAGCTGGGCACCCAGATGCGGGCCGTGGGCGAGGTCATGAGCATCGGAAAGAATTATAAGGAAGCTTTCCAGAAAGCCATCCGTTCCCTGGAGACAGGCAGGTACGGGCTGGGGCAGATTCCCATGCTGGAGCAAAAGTCAAAGGAGCAGCTGTGCAGAATGCTGGCCACGCCCTCCAGCCAGCGGCATTTCGCCATGTACGAGGCTCTGAAAAAGGGCGCTACGGTGGAAGAACTGCACGAAATCACACATGTAAAGAAATGGTTCATTGAGCAAATGGAAGAGCTGGCAAAAGAGGAGATTAGTCTGTCGGCGTGCAGAGGGGCGCTTCCCGCCGACGAACAGCTGATTCAGGCCAAAAAAGACGGCTTTTCCGATAAATATTTAAGCCTGCTTCTGGACGTGCCGGAGCAGTGTATCAGAGAGCGCCGCATTGCTTTAGGCGTGGAGGAAAGCTGGGAGGGCGTCCATGTCAGCGGCACGCCGGACAGCGCTTATTACTTTTCCACCTACAATGCCCAGGACAAAAACCCCATTTGCAGCGCCGGGCCTAAGGTCATGATCTTAGGCGGCGGGCCTAACCGCATCGGCCAGGGCATTGAGTTCGACTATTGCTGCGTCCATGCTTCCCTGGCCTTAAAGAAGCTGGGCTTTGAGACCATTATGGTAAACTGCAATCCCGAGACCGTGTCCACGGACTACGACACCTCGGACAAGCTCTATTTCGAGCCCCTTACCCTGGAGGACGTGCTGAGCATTTACAAAAAAGAGCAGCCTGTGGGGGTCATCGCCCAGTTCGGCGGCCAGACTCCCCTGAACCTGGCGGCGGAGCTGGAGAAAAACGGGGTGCGTATCCTGGGCACGGCGCCCTCTGTCATCGACATGGCGGAGGACAGGGATCTGTTCCGTGCCATGATGGACAGGCTTAAGATCCCCATGCCGGAGTCAGGCATGGCCACCACGGTGGAGGAGGCTCTGGAAATCGCCCATAGGATCGGGTATCCGGTGATGGTTCGCCCCTCTTATGTACTGGGAGGCCGGGGCATGGAGGTGGTGCACCATGATGAGAGCCTTACGGATTATATGAAAGCCGCCGTTGGGGTGACGCCGGACAGGCCTATCCTCATTGACCGATTCTTAAACCATGCCACCGAGTGCGAGGCGGATGCCATCAGCGACGGACAGCATGCCTTTGTGCCGGCGGTGATGGAGCATATCGAGCTGGCAGGAATCCACTCCGGGGACTCTGCCTGCATCATCCCCTCGAAGCACATCTCTGAGGAAAATGTGGCCACCATCAAGGAGTACACCAGGAGGATCGCCGAGGAGATGCATGTCCAGGGACTGATGAACATGCAGTACGCCATTGAGAACGGAAAGGTCTATGTGCTGGAGGCCAACCCCAGAGCCTCCCGGACTGTCCCCCTGGTATCCAAGGTCTGCAATATCCGCATGGTTCCCCTGGCCACGGAGATCATTACGGCGGACATCACCGGGCGCCCCTCTCCGGTGCCTGGCTTAAAGGAGCAGCATATTCCCTATTATGGGGTAAAGGAGGCTGTATTCCCGTTCAACATGTTCCCGGAGGTAGACCCGCTCCTGGGGCCGGAGATGCGCTCCACCGGCGAGGTGCTGGGACTGTCCGCTTCTGTGGGCGAGGCTTTCTTCAAGGCCCAGGAGGCCACTCAGACCAGGCTCCCTTTAGGCGGCACGGTGCTGATCAGCGTGAACCGCAGGGACAAGGCGGAGGTGGCGGAGGTAGGCAGAGCCTTTGCGGAGGCAGGGTTTAAGATTCTGGCTACGGGCAGTACCTGCGCTCTGTTAAAGGAAGCGGGAATAGAGGCGAAACTGGTGAAAAAGCTCTATGAGGGCAGACCCAACCTGCTGGATTTCATCACCAACGGCGAGATTGACCTGATCGTGAATTCTCCCGTGGGGGACGACAGCGAGTACGATGACAGCTATCTGCGCAAAGCGGCCATCAAGGCAAAGATCCCCTATATGACCACCATTGCCGCGGCTAAGGCCACGGCGGAGGGCATCCTCTATGTGCAGAGGGCGGGCAATGGGGAGGTACATTCCCTGCAGACGCTCCACGGGCAAATACAGGATAAATAAAACACGACAGCATTATGAAACACCTATCAGTCAGGCGGCATGAGCGCCTGGCCGCCTGGGTGGGCCGGCAGAACTTCTGATCGTTCTGACAGAAAACGGAAATCCCCTTTTGGAGCCTGGCGGCCCGGAAGGGGATTTTTTCATCTCTCTGGGATGGAATATCGTTATTCTTATAAAATTACCCTATTTCCAGTTTTTTTCTTCTTGTGATGGACAAGGGAGAATTATAAGATAGAATAAGATAAATAGATTTACGGACAGGCATGTAAATTGAAAACGGGTCTAAGGGAGAACATTATGAAAATACTGATCGCTGACGACGAGGATTACACTCGGGAAGGGCTGATGGAGGAGATTGACTGGGAGGACTTCGGCATAGACGAGGTCATGCAGGCGGTGAACGGGGAGGAAGCCCTGAAAATCGTGAAATGGTTCCGCCCTGACATTGTGCTGTCGGACATCCGCATGCCCAAGATGGACGGGATTGCCTTTGCTGAGGAGATGGTGCGGCTGATTCCCGAGGGCAAGCTGATCTTTATGAGCGGCTATATGGAGACGGAGTACCTCAAAAGCGCCATAAGGCTGTCCGTCATCGACTACATAGAAAAGCCCATAGACGTGGCTCAGGTGAAGAGGGCTCTGCAGCGGGCGGCGGAGGAGATCGCAAAGGAGCGAAAGACCAAGGAGGCGGCCCAGGTGAACCGGGAATTCCGCCAGCAGAAGCTGTTCGAGCTGCTCATCCACAGGGACAGCGACGAGCGCACGGTGAGGAAGCTCGCGGAGGAAGTGGGATTTCCCATGACAGGGGAATATGTCTGCGTGGCAGTGCAGTTTCCCAGGAGCAGGAAAAATACGGGAGGGGAATTGGAACAGGTGCTGGAGACGGCGTCCGGCATGGAGGCAAAAGGCATCGGCATCTGGCAGGAGGATTCCTGCTTTGAGGTGATCCTGGCCTATCCGGAGAAAGCCCGTTACCGCCTGGAGCCTTTTTATCAGAGGATCCTGGAGAAATGGCCGGAATGCAAGGTGGCGGTGGGGATGGAGGCAGGGGACTGCAAAAATATAAGCAACAGCTGCAAGACAGCCCGGGCAGCCATGAACTGCGCCTTTTACCAGCCGGCTCAGAGGAGATATGAGATAGATGAGATCATCCTGCAGAAGCGGTTCATGGAGCCGGGCATTTACGGCGCTTTCCTGCGGGTGCTGCCGGAGGGACCCCAGGAGATGTCTGCGTGGTTCCAGAGCCTGTTCGGGGATCTGGCTTCCAGGAAATATTACCAGAAAGAGCAGGTGTACACGCTGATGATCTCCCTGCTGACGGCAGTGTTCAGACAGTACCCGGAGGTCTGCGACAGGCTGCCCCAGTTAAGCGGGGAGGAGCAGCTCCAGTCCCATATCCTTGGGATGGACAGCCTCCGGGAGATTCAGGATTTTACGGAGAAAATACTGGGATGTGTCCAGGAGCGGGAAGAAGCCCTGTCCGGCTACGGCAGGGTGATTCGGGGCGTGCTGGACTACATAGCCGCCCATTACGGGGAGGAGGATTTGAGCACTGCCCGAATTGCGGAGCATTTCCATTTTTCCCCGGCGTACATGAATGTGCTGTTCAAGCAGGAGATGAAGATGACCTTGAAGCAGTACCTGAGCAGCTACCGCCTGGAGAAAGCCAAGAAGCTGCTGGAACAGGATTATATGAAGATCACTGAGATCGCCGAGAAATGCGGCTATGCCAACGCCAACTATTTTGCCAAAGTGTTCCGGGACAGCACGGGGATGACACCGGTGGAATACAGGGACAGGCCTTGATGGATTTGTGAGGGTAACGGATATGGGAAAGATCAGAGAATGGTTTCGAAAAGCTTCTCTGAGAGGGAAGATTCTCCTTTTGATGGTGCTGGGGGGGATCGTGCCCCTGGGCATCGTGATGGTGATCTCTTTTTTTGAGGTCAGGGCGCAGACAGAGGAAAGGTTGATCTATGCCCTGAATCAGGGATACAGTCAGGTATACCAGGCAGTGGGCGACAAGCTGTCAAGACTGCACAACATTTCGACTTTGTTTGCCGTAAATGATATGGCCAGCCCGGCGCTGCGCTTTGACGACAAGGAGATGGATGTGGCGGAGCAGCTGATGCTTTTTGAGAATATCAATTCCTACGCCTACGGCCTGGAGATGACCATGGATTCCAGCAATATCGTTTTTTATATTGAGGACGGATATGCTGTAGTCAATACCCAGAGCAACCGTTACCGCCCCCTGACGGACGCCTATGGAGCCGGGTGGTACCGGAGCCTGAGGGAGAACAACGGGCGTCCTGTGTGGGTGCTTTTAGACGACAGCGGCAGGAACGGTTCCTACGCGGCCATTGTCAGGGAACTGTGGAGTCCGGACGACTACAGCCAGACAGTGGGGATCCTGGCCATTTTAACCGGACAGGAAAACCTGGTAAAACTCCTGCAGAACGCTTATGAGGGGCAGGCGCTGTATCTGGAGACCGCGGACGGCACATTGCTGGCTGCCAATCTGCCGGGGGAGGAGCTGCCCAGGCTCTCTATCCAGGAGCGGAATGTGGATGACAGGGAGTTTCGCGCCGTCCTGCTGGACGGGGCTCCCTATTATGCCAGGAGCTGCCGCATCGACGGATCCAACGTTTATCTGGTATCCGTCGTTCCAAGACAGGACATCCGGAAAAGCATAAATATGCTAAACGGAAATATGGGTCTGATGTTCGTGGGGGTGAGCCTGCTGATGCTGCTGGTAATGGCAACCATGGTCAAGTCCATCACGGGCCGCCTGAAGCGCCTGAAAGAACAGATGCAGCTGATTCAGGAGGGCAATATCTGCAAAATGGAGGAGGGATCTTCCAGGGATGAAATCGGGCAGCTTATTGGCAATTACAACGTGATGGTGGACAGGGTGGAGGAGCTTCTGAAAGAGCAGTATACTCTGGGTCAGGAGAAAGTACAGGCAGAGCTGAGGGCTCTTCAGTCCCAGATCAATCCGCACTTCCTCTACAATACCCTGGATATGATTAACTGGATGTCCCAGAAGAGGGAGGCGGAGAACATCCGAAACGTGGTTCAGGCCATGTCCCGCTTCTACCGCCTTACCTTGAGCAAAGGGAAAGATATCGTTCCGATTCGGGACGAGGTGGAGATGTGCGAGGCATACATGGAGATTCAGAAGCGCAGGTATAAGGGGCGCATCTGTTACCAGGTGGAGGTGGACGAGGACATTCTGGACTGCCTCATCCCTAAGATCACCCTGCAGCCTTTCCTGGAAAACGCCATTATCCACGGCATCAATGAAAAGGCGGACGGGCGCGGCATGGTGCTCCTAAACGGGTGGATGGAGGACGGACGCATTACTTTGAGCGTTACAGACGATGGGGAGGGGATGACCCGGGAGGACAAGGCGAAATCCCATCAGGGCAGCCATTACGGACTGTCCAATATCGAGCATAGGCTGAAGCTGTTTTTCGGGGAATGCATTCCGGTGCAGATAGAGAGCTCGCCGGGGATAGGCACCTGCGTGATCATCAGCATTCCCATCAGGACAGAGGCGGAAGAGGCGGTGGAGCATGAGAACTGACAGGGAGAGGAAGAGGGCTTCGGGAAAGGGTTTCGCGGATGACGGACAGATTCGGGAATCCAAATCCGTGAAAAGAGGGTTTGGGGAGAAAAGCCGGGGAGCCAGGGAATGCCATGTTCCAGTGGCAGTCGGAGGAAAGGGTTCTTGCGGCTGCAGAAAGCGGAAAGGGGACAGCATACAGAGCAGGGCTGCCCTCTTATGGGGAACTGCCATCTTTAGGAGAGCTGCTTTGCTGTGCCTGACGGCCCTGCTTATTGGCGGCTGCGGAGCGGAAGAGAGCGAAGAGGAAAGCAGGGAGCCCATTGTGAATTTCCGGGCCATCACCCTGGGGAACATGCCGGAAGGGGGAATGGACGAAATCTACAGGCAGCTGGACGCTTTGACCATCCCGGAGCTGAACTGCACTTTGCGCTTTGAATTTATCCCCTGGGGGAACGAAAGGCGGCAGCTGAACATTGTGACAGCTTCCGGAGAGTATGACTTCATACCTGGGGGTGTATTTTCTGACTACAGGACATTGGTATATAAGAACGCTTTTGTGGACATGAATGAATATCTGGACGCGGTTCCGGCGCTGGCGCAGCATTATGCCACCTTTGATCCGGACACCCTGAAAAAGTGCGAGATAGGTGGCGGCCTATACGGGCTGCCGCAGTTTGGCCAGGGCGGCATCCGGGACATGGGGGAGGGGTTCTTCTACAGGGAGGATCTGCGCAAGGCATGGGGG
Organism: uncultured Acetatifactor sp.; assembly: GCA_949840885.1. GTDB lineage: Bacteria > Bacillota > Clostridia > Lachnospirales > Lachnospiraceae > Acetatifactor. Next base: position 2,150 of record CATKYJ010000059.1, on the reverse strand, counting down.
CTTGAGGAAATCCGTGATCTGGAGACCATGGAGGCCTATCTGTACCGGGCGAAGCAGGAGGAGCAGTACCGGGACAAGCCCCTGGTCACGGACAATCGGGTATGGAGCAGCCTGTGGATGATGCTGACCAAGGGAAAGTATCTGGAGGTGGGCAGCTTTCTGGAAACGCCTTTTGTGGTAGTGGAGGCGAAAAATCCCTATAAGGCCCTGAACCGCATGGAGACGCCGGAGTTTCGGGAGGTGCTGGCCTATATCTGGAAGTGGAAGCGGGACGGCATTCTTGATCCTGACATGCTGTCCAGATCCGATAATGAGGGGGAGCTTGGACGGCGGCTGCTCTTAGCGGACGCAAAGCCCTGCGAGACCAACAATCCCATCTGGTCTTTGAACACCCATTGGATTCCTTTGTTTCAGGAGAGCCATCCTGACTGGGAGTTCGGGTTCTTTCCGTATCGCCTGCAGGACGAGGAATACTATGTGGAGTCATTGGCGGGCAACTCCGTGCTTTCCATATCGGCCAAGACCACGGAGCCGGAACTGGCTATGAGGCTGTTGGAGAAGATACATACGGACAGGCGGTATTATTCCCTGGTGGCCTGCGGCGTGGAGAGTGAAAATTATAATCTGGTGGACGGGAAAGTAAGCTTTGAGGGCATCAGTTCCCGGAACCATTTCGCCTGGACTGCGGTGTCGGATGATATGCTCAATTATGAGGCCGTGCCTGTGCACGAGCAATGGGACAGGGAAGCATATCATGTATTTATGGAATGGAATCGGGAAATGGGAATGCAGGCTGTGGACGATCCCTTAGACGGATTTAATTTCGTGCTCCGGGGGCAGGAGCAGGCGGCGGTGAGCCGGATCTGGCTTCAGTATTTTCAGCCTCTGGTCTGCGGATATGGGGAGAACTATCTGGAGGAATTGGAGGCGGCAAACGGCTTTTTGCGGGATGCGGGGTTTGACAGATATCTGGAGGATATACAGGAGCAGCTGGAGGAGTGCAGCGCGGGAAATGCGGACGGAGGGGAGGACGCTGCATGGCGCTGACGCACTGGTATGCCGGCGAAATGTAAGGCGGTCGGCGCACTAAGCTGCAGCAGAGCTTTTGGGAGGCCGCAGCTTAGTGCGCGGCGTCGAGGAGGAGTGATATGAACTGGTTCGGAATAAATTCGCCCCTTGCGAGGGGGATTAACAAGCTGGTGACCATGCTGTATGCGGGGATTTTATGGTTTCTGTGCAGTATCCCCATTGTCACAATGGGAGCCGCCACGGCGGCCCTCTATGAAGTGCTGCTGAAAGCTGTAAAAGACCAGGAGGGCTACATTGCACAGAGCTTCTTCCAGGCTTTTCGCCAGAACCTGAAGCAGGGGCTGCAGCTTGGGATCCCTATGATATTCGCGCAGGTGGTTTTTGGGTTTAATCTTTTCTATTACGGTATATTGGGCGGAAAGAGGTTCTGGCTCCAGACGGTGGTGTTTGCCGTTCTGTCGCTTCTCACCCTGACGGCTTTCTCCTATGTGTTCGCGGTGATGGCGAAATTCGAGAATACCGCGGCAGGGCATTTTCGCATGGCTGTGGCAGTGATGATCCGCTACCCGGGCTGGACGGCGGCGATTTTGATCCTCCAGGCTCTCACGGTGTTTTTGACCTGGTTCTTCGTATATTTCCCCATCTTTTTTATCATGGGGATCAGCGGATACATGCAGGCCGCTGTCTTTGACCATATTTTCCGGAACCTGATCGACAGGGGGCTGATCGAGGAGGAGCGTTAGCTTTGGAGCAGGTACGATCAACTGTTTAATGGCATCGATTGAACGGAGAAGAGCCAGGAGATTGAGAAAGTGAAAGCGGGCGGAAATTTACGCCTGCTTTTTTACGCCCATTTTTATTCTTATTTTTAAAAATTACCCGGTTTCTAGCTTTTTTAATATAGGTTTCCGCTTTTTCGCACTTTAAAATAGACTTAACAAATCAAAGCGAGGAGGGAACATTGTGAAAAAGACAAAGGCAAAAGCCGACAAGGCCTACAAAGAGCATCTTGGCTTTGTGGGTGGGCTGCAGGAACTGTGGAAGCACAAGATGCTGTATCTGATGACACTTCCCACCATTATCTGGGTGTTGATCTTTTGCTATTACCCCATGTACGGCGT
>CATKYJ010000058.1 GCA_949840885.1 uncultured Acetatifactor sp. | reverse complement strand
TTTCGGCAAGGAGCGACTCTCCACGCTCATAGACGTAAACCTCCAGGCAGATCCCAAGCCTCTTCCCCATGGCATACAGCTTCTCTTCCAGTTCGCCCTGCTGGTACCGGTCATCCTCACATATCGCTATATCAAGCACTGCATCCCCCTTAGCCTATTCCTTTTTCTATCAGCATATCCGCAATATAGCGGAGCAGCTTCCTGCCTTTCTCTCCAAGCATGGCATACTTCTGGACGAAACCGTTGTATTCCCTGAACTTATTGAGCATTTCCATGTCCTGCTCAATGCTCCTCTTGCAGCTGCTCCTTCCAAGCAGATAATCCGTAGAGACCTCAAAAAAATCTGCCAGAATGATCATATCATCTTTTGCCAGACACGAATCGCTGCATTCTATTCCGCTAATTACCTGTTGGGAGATATCGGTGAATTCGCCCAGCCTTTCCTGGCTCAAATGCCTGGCCTCCCGCAGTTCCCTGACTCTGTTCTTGTTCATTTGTCTGCACCTCATTTATATTATATCATTGTTTTACATTTTCCATTACTCATTTTACATCTATGTCTTACTCATATTTTGAGTATTCTGTTTTTGGCCATTCCGGCTATTTGCTATTTGATGCGCCTGCCATTCTTCAGGCTTCATACCTGCCCCGTATGCTGCTGGTGCGCGCTGAAAAAGGGGTGCCTTACGGCACCCCCTAAATGATTATTTTTCAACTTTACTGATGATGCAGAAATCCTCAGAATCCTCTCTATCCTGAATCAGCACAGGCTCGTTCTTCTCCCCGATAATGATGGTGACCTTCTCCTCCTTGTCGTAGCAGGAAACCACCTGTCGGAGTATCTTTGAGTTCAGCACCATGTCGCTGACAGCGTCTTTCGTCTCGCATGCCACCAGCGTCTTCGACACTTTTCCCTTTGTGCTGAAGCTGATTGCCCCGCTCTTGTCCTTCTTGATATAGACATGCGGCTCTTCATCCTGATTCGCCACATCGAAGACAGTGAGTGCGTCCAGGATGTCCTTCGGCGCCATATGCATGCTCCCTTTCCTGCTGTGCCCTTTCGCCATGGACAGGGTTCCCTCGAACGCATACGGCTTCTCAGACACGTCCTTCAGCATGAACAGCGCGATGTCCACACCCGTCTTAAAATAGACATACTTTTCAAAGACCAGCACCTCGGTTTTGTCTGCCCTCATGTCCATGAACCTGGAAAGGGTCTTCAACTGCTCCCCCTCTATCTGGATCTTTATTCGCCCCTCCGTCAGGTTAAAGGTCGGCGGCACCTCGCCTTCCTCCTTCTGCATGGCTTCTGTGAGCTGCTTAAGCCTGTCGCCCTCCTCAAATTTTGCACCGATTCCGGCCATGCCCAGTTTATATGCGTCCGTGCTGCTGGCATGGATCCTCCCTCTTTCCAAGTCAAAGGCAATGCAGACATCTGCCGTCGCATTATCTGCGCCTGCCCGGTAGAACCTGCCTCCCTTTACCAAAAGCCCTGCCAGCTCCGACGTGGAGACCTTCGTCCTGATATACCAGTCGTCCGAGGGGTTGATAATGACAGGGCACTCCCCCAACGGAAGCTGCACCTGGCTCCCTCCTTTCCTGACCAGGCAGTACTTGTCTACCTCAATCGACAGAGGCACCTCTTTCCCATTGTCCATGGCAGAGCATATGTCGCAGAGCCTTTTCCCGCTGACGTAGACTTCCTCTTTTTCCTTCTCCATCTCCAGTTCGGCAGCCCGGAAGATGCAGAACAGCTGCTTCTTGCCGTCATAGGCAACAGCAATGCCAAAGTAGTCGTCCCCCACTTTCCGGTTCGTCACCATCAGACTGATGGCTCCCTCCGCAGCCTCCTTCTTCTCCCGGGAGACCTCCACCGCCGGCAGAATCTTCTTCATGCACTCCGCAAACTCCTTGTTGTCCACTACAAGCTTCATATTATGTCCTCCTCTTTTATGGCGTATAAGCCTTATTAACTCCTACACATTGAACAGCGCCTTCATGCCCGAAGCCCTGCTCTTCCTGGGCGCGTTCCCCTTCCGGAACAGCCCTGTAATCTCTTCCTGACCGCCAAATAGCCCAAACAGGGATTCCTCTTCCGCTACCTCCTGTTCCTCAAGGCACTCCTGCTCCTGATTCCTTTCGGTTTCTTCTGCACCACACCCATCAGTCTGCTCCGCTTCCCCGACATCCTCGTCACTCCCGGAAGAAATGCCGAATCCAAAATACTTGAAAAGATCCACTCCTCCTTCCGCCATGGGAATCCGTCCGCTGTTCTCCTCCGGGGCATACTCTTCCCCCGTCAGTTCCCGGAATGTCAGCATTTTCCTGCATTCCGTCCTTTCGCCGCTCCCTGCGTGCCACTGGTTCAGGACATCGAACATGCTCTTCACGCCCATCACCTGCTCCGGGCTCTTTTCCGATGCCGCCTGGGCCAGCCTGATCCTCGGGTCAACCCCCTGGGCCATGGCGCACAGACCTTCCGATGAAAAATGCCCCTGGATGGCGCTTGTGGCGACCTGCTTGCTGGCGACCATCTCCAGTGCGTCAAGCTGTACTGTCCTGTCCGACAGCAGATAGAATGTCCTGCATTCCAGCACCTGGTTAAGCCGATAATGGCGTCTGCTTGCCTGCCACATGGTAAACAGGTCATATCCATACTGATAAAATATGATAGTCGGAAAATTGTACATAGTGCCTTTATGGTAGAACAGGAAGTCCAGCCCTGTCTTGACGCATTTCGGATTCGTAATGAAGACCCTCACCCCTTTGGAAGCCCGCTCATGCATCCAGGCCTCCCGCTCTTCCGCTGACGGGAAGCTGCTCTCCAGAATCTCAACCTCACGCTTCTCCAGCCCGCAGTTCTCGGACAGAATCTTCAAAAGCCGCTGCGTCACATTCGCCTCCCCGGCGCCCGTATATTCACTGTACACAAATACATTCCTGTCCTCGGATATCTCCCCTGCCACCAGTTCACAGAGCCTCTTCTCCTTGTTGAGCAGCCTGCCGTCAGAGACAAGGTACGCCAGATCCGGCATGTCCGCTACCACGCTGCCGTCTACAGGCGACAGGATATCCGCCCTCCCATAGGGCTTGTCCGTAAATGACAGGGAGAACTGCAGAAGCGCCCCAAGGATAGACTTCCCGAGCTCCTTATCATACATGGCCTTCTTCAGCATTTCCCTCACCCTGTTGTATTCACAGCAGATCTCGTCCTCTATGGGGATGCATTCCACTTTCTCCACCAGCGGCGGCAGAAACGAGCTCATGTCCGAAAGGTTCAGGAACACTGCCCTGTCAAGGAGGAAATCCGTGAAAATCCGGAGGGAAATCCCTGGCCGGCATTTCGGCGAGCCAAGCTGCCGGCCCCTGCTCATGCCGTTATAGCTTCCTTCCTGTTCTTCCCCTACCTCATATTCGGTGGAGACAGTGCCGTATCTCGTCACGAATTTCCTCTCGCCCTCGGTTCCGTAAGAAAACCCCATCCTCCTCATCTTCCCCGGATCCAACCGGTAAAGCAGGTAAAAGAAATGGTTCGCATACCCTCCTGCAATGGTCCCCGTCAGGGCAAGCTGGCGGCTGCTGGCTTTTACCAGGTCGTTCATGGCCATCCCCTGAGCGCTTCCTCCGCCCTTGTATTCATGGGCCTCGTCAAACACGGCAAAGTCAAAGTATCCTTTCAGGTACTTCTTGATGTACCTTGACGGCGCGAACTTCCTGACCCCGTTCACTTTCGGGTAAGAGATTTCATCCTCCAGCAGGCCATTTTTCTCTATATATTCCCGCGTCCATTTCTCATGCACCCACACGGTCTTCTTGTTCTTCCTGGCCTTGTTCGCCCAGTGGGTCATCTTCACCCATTGCTTCTTCCTCACCCTGACCGGGGCGAAGCTCAGAGTCCTGTTGACGTTTTCACAGGCCGGCTGCCACAGCGATGTCCCACAGAACCGGCATATCCTGTTGGCCCTGGTCTGCGCCGCAAAATCTTCCGGTGCCAGAGGGCTTTTGTCAGGAGAGGGAATCATCATTTCCGCGTCCGCCCCGTACAACAGCTTCCCGCATTCAGGACACACCATGCCCATTGCCTTGAATCCGATGTCCTCTGTCTCCCACTCCGTACTTCCGCATCTGCACTGCCTCGGCATATGCAATGGCCTTGGACTCCCGCAGTCCTTGCAGACCACCACCTCCGCATTCCTCATCTTCACCTGGGACGGCAGCGGTACATAGGTATACGACAGCTTTCCCGTCTCCTTGCTCATGATGTAGAATTCCCGGCAGGTGCGCTCCTTTCCCCTTTTCCTGAGCCTGCACAGCTCCTTCAGCCCCCGTATGACAGTCACTTTCGCATAAGGGACATCGGCCCGGATGGCCTCGGCCCACTTCTCCACCAGGTGGGAGGGACACATGATGATGTTCCTGTACTTTACAAGGGAGCTGTCCAGATAGATCTCCCTGACCGGCTTTTTATGCTTCTCGGCCGCCTTCTTTACGAAGAATCCCTCCATCACGCCAATCGCCTGGAGCGTCTTCCCGCATCCCATGTCCTCATTCATGAAGACATAGGAGCTGTGCCTCATGCACTCAATCAGCCCGTTCACTATCGCCGCCTGCTGTGGGTAGAACCGCTTTTCCAGGAAAGCCACCTCATCCACGTTCTCTTTCAGTTCCACAAGAGGATTCAGCTTCCTCTCCAGGTTGTCGATCAGCGACGCGCCGTACTTCATGAAATAATCGTCCATGTTGTCAAACTTAAGGGGCTCCTGCCTTTGCGCGGAAATCTGTATCTTCCCGCTTTTCAGCCCGTTTGCGACCAACTCCTGCAGGCCCTCCTCTGTCAGCGACACGTCGTACACCTCAAGCCCTGCGGCCCAGTCAGGCGCCTGCCCGTAGACAACCGTCTCCGTCTTACGAAGCAGTTCCTTCCCCGCATCGAGCAGATAGGGAATCCATGCCTCCAACAGCGGCAGGTCGAAATTCGTCATCAGCCAGTTATAGATGTCCCGTTGGCGCTTCTCCTGCACGGTGACAAGATATCTGTTTCCCACCTCTTTCGACAGACTGACCGAGTGGGAGACAGGCTCTTTCCCCCGCAGCATCCTTGTCCGATAGGAATCCGCATCCATCCGGGGAAACATAATGATGTCGCCTCCGCCGTCCTCTTCCGGATACAGCACCGCGTTCCCGAACCCAAGATTCGCGGTAAAGCTGCGCAGCTCAATCTCGCTGCGGCTGTAACAGGAATATACAATCGCTTCCTTTCTCATGCTCCCCCATTTCAGGGCGATTACATAATCCACATAGGCAAATGCGCTGTTTGCCGAAATACGCATACTTGTCCTCCTTTTTTGCACCATTTCCACTTCCGGTTTCCAAAACCCGCCCTTTCTTTACTGCTGCACACCGCAGCGGTTTCCGGAAACAAAAAAAGGCTCCCGCCGGGCCTTTCCTCACTGGAGCGTGGTTATCTTTCCGTCCGCTTCTATCAGATTGAAGTTGATCTGGGGATAGCTCGTCTCAATCTCCTTCAACTTTCCGTTCTCATCCGTCATATACTCGCTCCTTTTGTTAATCTTTGCCACGCCCCTCTGCAGATGGAGGTCGCGGCTCTCCTCCTTTCCCACAAGTCCCTGGCCGGCGCCGGACACTGCCAGGAGGTACATCTGTCCTTCCGAGGGCATCACCGGCGGCCTGCCCAGGTTGTCTACGATATAGGGCGGTATGAACAGCCTGTCCTTGACCATGTCCTGAAGCGGGCTGTTCCTTACGACTTTCCCTGCCTCCGCATAATCAAAAGACCGGTTCATGAATTCCGAGATATTTTTCTCAAAAGAGCGCGGAACCTTGATCTTCTCTCCGTCATAGTCCTGCGGGAGCACCGGCATGCTGTCTGCGTCTTTCAGCGCTGCGGCAAGTTTTTCCTTTGCGGAGCTTTCCGTGCCGCCCTCGCTCCTCCTTCCCATCAGCACGACCTGGCGGTATTTTGCGTATTCCCCATCGCTGAACCTGTATGCACATATAGTATCCAGCTTGTCGCACCATTCCTCTAAGAATTCCCCAGTGCAAGCCACATACCCCGGCACCACCGCAGCCATGACCCCATCTTTCATCATATAGGGCACGGTTTTCTTCAGAAACGCAACCTCATACCGCATCCCATCTTCCAGCGTGCCATACGGTGGATTCATAAAAACGAACGAGAACGAATGATGGCTGATGATCACATCATTCAGGAAGTCTGCCTTGAGGCACAGGAACACCCCGCTTCGCCTGCTGACTTCACTGTATGTCTCCCCGTTCAGTTCTACGCCGAACACCTTGATGTTCTCCGTCCCCTTTGCGGGCTTTCCCGTCACGGCAAAGACTGCCTCCCCGTCCCCGATGGACGGTTCCAGGCAGCATACCTCCTCTTCGGGGAATTCCAGGAATTTCCCAATCCGTCTGCAGTGGCCGGAATCCGTATAATATGCCCCCATCTTGGCTTCATTATGCCTGGCCCTGGAAAATTCTGACTGCTTTTTGATTTTTTCCATCCCAACCTCCTTTTATCGCCTTTTTTTTGACATGAAAAAAGCCCTGTATAAGGGCCGCCCCATTTCCATCTTCTCACACACCTGTCGCCAGGAATTCTCAACGACGCGGCCCCGGAGGGGATTCGTCTGAAAAATAAAAATGGTTTTGTCTCATTTTATCACCATTCATATGCCTGCGCAATGGTTTTGACAGGGATGAAAAGGACGTTTTCCTATCGCCCCGGCAGACAGCTTACCTTTTTGTAAAAATAGGTACCCGGCATGCCGCCCTGGTGGCAGATTTCCACATGCAGGTCTGTGCATAAATAGGGCAGATACATCCTGAAATGACTGTATCTGCCCTATAAGTCACTATTCTGCAAAATTTTATTCCTCTCTGCAGAATGCACATTCTATTCTTTTTCATACGCCAGACGGCAGGCTTTCCGATAGCAGGCCAGACCATATTTATGAATCGTCTCCATGCCTTCCCGCCTTAACAAATCAACATATTCATGAGTTGCAATCTGCTCCATCGCCTCTCGGAGCGCGGCCTCAAAGGCACCGTTCTCAGCGTATTTCACTTCGATGACACAGCCGGTTTTCTCTCTCGGGACGATGAGCAGGATATCAGAATACCCAGTACCGGACTCAGCGTTGGATTTTACAATCCAGCTGCCTTCCGCCCGCAAAAGGCCTAGGAAAATACCATGATAGAAATTTTCCTTTTTCTCTTTTCTCACCGCCGTGTCACGGATGCTGATGGATTCCGACAGGAATGCGCCAAACAGTTCCTGTACGGTCTCGGCATCCCCGGTTTTGACTGCCCTGCAGAAAGCCTCCCACCGCTGTCTGTCACTGGTTATCTGATCCTCAAACCATGTGCGGATTTTGTTTTCATAAATCCTGAGGATTTCCTTATTCGGAATCACCAGTTTATGGCGCCCCCCATTGAACTTTTCGGCATCTGTCAGATATCCAGTGGCGTAGAGGACACTCCATAGATATGTCTGGCGGATATTTACATTCCTGTTATCAAGGTCTGCGTAGGTCAGCTCCGGAATAATCTCCTTCTCCACGGTCTCGCCGGAAATCAATGCCTCAATCTCTCCCTTTGTGGCTTCCGTGGCATCCTCCAGGATGTCCCTTATAATGGCGTTGCTGCTGCTGTTCTCCCAGTGCGGCTCCATCGGGGCATCCCTTGAAATTCTGAGTTTATTACACTGTACAATTACATCCCATGGACAATAAACATCCACATCCCCAAAACGATAACCGTCATACCATTCTTTCATGTCCGGAAAACGGTCTTCCATACCATAATATCTGAGCATTTCCTTTACTTCACTGTCCGTAAAACCGAAATACTCCGCACAGCCTGAATCAGAGATGGAACATACATTAAAGTTATTCAGGCCCGTGAAAATACTCTCTCTCGCAATCCTCAGGCATCCGGTGAGCACGGCGAAGTCCAGGCTCTCATTTGTTTTAAGCGCCTGACTGAGAAAAGAGCGAATTAATTTGACCATCTGCGCATAATAACCATCCTGATAGGCCTTATCCAGCGGCACATCGTACTCATCAATCAGGATTACAACCCGACGCCCATAATGTTCACTAAGCAGACGGCTTAACAGTTTCAGGCTTCCATGAAGAAAAGCCGACTTTTCAAAGTCCCCGGCCATGAGCTGACGGAACCTCACCTTATCTTCATCCTGCAGTCTGTCACTTTCCTTCAGAAAAGCGAAGCGGGTCGCTTCCGCACTGACCAGCATGCCCAGACTGTCATAGGCTGTCTCAAAGTCACCGCCTCCCACATCCTTTAAGCTGAGCGAGATGACCGGGTACTTCCCTAAATGCCGCTCACACAGCCCTTTTTCTCTGGAAATGTCAAGCCCTTCAAACAAGGACGCATCTGCCCCGATTTCAAAAAAGGACTTGAGCATGTTCATGTTCAGGCTTTTCCCAAAGCGCCGGGGCCTGGCGAAAAGGTTCACGGCTCCTTTCGTTCGCAGGAGCTCCGCGATAAAAGCCGTTTTATCCACGTAATAGTAATCTTTCAGTTTGAAGTCCCGAAAAAATTCAATCCCGATTGGAAGCGCTTTTTTCATTTCATCCATCCAGCAGTCCTCCTTTCTCCACACTGAATAGACAATGCATACGCATTTAAGCATATTCAGTATACCATAAACCCTTATACATTTACAATCCAAACTAATCCTTCGTTATCGAATTTTCCACCGAATTTTCCATAATATGGCTGACACAAAACTTATTGTCTACCCCTTTGCTTTTTTCTGCCAAAGATAGTATAATGGGTAAAACATCCATTCCATTGCGACAGCGGAGGTGAAGCCATGGCATACCCAAAACAGTTGATAACCACTCTTTGCGAGCAGCTCCCGGAAAACCTGTCCGGCTTTTTCAATATTGAGCACCGGAAATATTTCCAGGGCTTTGAAGACATAAACGACATGGTTTCTTCCACTATGTGGGATTTCATAAAAGACGAGACCTCGAAATCAGAGATCAGCAACATCAACAATGTGCAGATCAAGATGCGCCGCCAGAAAAAGGCGCGCTGGATGGCAGCTTATGAAAAGGGTGCCTCCGAGTATCCCATAACAGACAAGAAGAACCCCTTTTTCAGCATACAGGATGCCTACAGCACTCTCTCCGGGCAGGCTTTCATGAAAATCTATGAGACAAACGACCTGGAGAAAGTCATAGAATCACTGAAGCAGGCCGTGAAAGAATGGAGCGGGAACGACAAGAGCCTCCTCACCGAGTTTCCCCTTATCAGCTCCAAGACCAAACGGCAGGTCCTCGACAGCTTCAAGATTGACCTGATTATCAGCATCATAAAGATAATCAACGACTCCCTTGACGGCAACATAGAGTCCTATTTCGCGAAAAAACCCACCATCCTTTTGGACAATCCACTGTTCTCGCCGTCCAAATATTCCGTGCCTTTCAAGCAGACAGTGAATTCCTATGTGGCCGACCTGGTCAGCTACGACAAGGACGACATGGTCTTCCAGATGCTTGTGAACTGCGACCCCAACAAGATGGACGACATCCAGAACTTAAAGGTGTTCGACTCCAGGGACAACCAGATACTCCTGACCCTGTTCAACAACATCCATCTGGACTTCTACCAGAGCAAGCAGATCGTCATCGAGGTGGGCGCCATAGCAAAATCCATGGTCAGCCGCCCGAACAAGCGGCTCTACGAGGACGTGAAGATGCGGGTCCACAACATGGCCCGGACCGGCTTCAGGCTTTGCAAAAAGGACAAGCCAAACGACCCCGTGTTCACGTTCTCCCTCTTCGACAGCGTGGAGACCATTAAGCAGAACAACCATGAGTACCTTGCCATCACTTTCGGCAACACCCTTTTTGAGGCGATTACAAAACAGAAAATGATTTCGGTCACCTCCAGCAACTACAACTCGCTGGACAATGACCTGAGCAAGCTCCTCTATCACCATCTGCAGCGGGAGCGCATCAGTCTCTCCACTTCCGTTGCCCCTGATGCCAACGAGCTGCTCTACAAAAAATATGACTACTCCTTTTTCCAGCGCATCATCCTATTCCGGAGCAAGAAAAAAAAGGAGAACATCCAGCTCATAACGGAGACGCTGAAAGAGTTCAAGGAAAAGGCCATCGCCCTCTCCGATTTCAGGTATGACCACCAGACCGGCTGCTTCCACCTGTATTTCTTCCTGCTCAGCGAGGATGAAAAGGCCGACCTGCTCAGTACCAATGAACTTCATGACAATGACCTGTCCGTCCTCTCGGAGAGCATTACGGCCGAAAGGCTTTAACAGCTATTTTATCTTAATAAAGATATCAAAAGATGTCAGGCACCATCAATGTTTCTGGCATCTTTTTTCTTTGGTACGCAAAAGTGACTTGTTTGGTCAATATTGTCTTCATTGTAATTCCATTGACTTTATTGGTCATTTTCTTCGCACTGCTACTATCATTCTTTCATCAGCAAAAAATGATGCCATTTTTTTCGCCATTTTGATGATAACATCATTTTTCTTCCTATTGCCGAAAAATAGATGCCATAATCTTCGCCCAAAATATCGTTTTAGCTAAAATCATACTCTTTTATTAAATTTGATACCATTTTTTTCGCCGCTTTCTTTTTTTAATGCCAAAATTCTCGCCGTTTTTCTCAATATCCATCATATTGATACCGTTTTTTTCGCCGTTTTCTTTTCCTGCCCCACCGCCCAGCAAGTCTGGGAAGACAAAACCCTACACCAGGCAGACTTGTCCCTGACTGCACAGACAAAGCATTTCCTCCTCTCTCCTCCTATCTTCCTCGGAACTCCTATACCTGTTCTAGAATTTTTGATGCTATATTCTTCGCCATTTTTGTCAACACCTGCTCTGGCATCTCTTTTCGGCTTTTTTAGGAGAAATTGATACCCGATTCTTCGCCGTTTTTACCGTTTTTTCTGTACACTTACCTTTTTGCAGAAAATGATACCTTATTTTTCGCCGTTTTCTTTTTTTGATGCCTTTCTCCTCGCCTTTTCAAGCGATTTCCATAAACAGCAGCACCTGTTTCGCCACCCCTGCTTTCTATCCTGTCCCGGATGCCAGGCTTTGCATTGTCCTGCCTTTTGGAAGCCTGCTATTCCCCTGGTATCTCCGAAAATCACAGCCTCATTTCTGCTCCAGCCCCGGTTCCTCGCCGCTTGCCTCAGAAATGATGCTATAATCTTCGCCTCTTCCTGTTATTCTCATTTCAATAAAAAATGATGCCAATTTCTTCGCCCAAATGCGTGTCTTTTCAGAAAATGTACCCTTTTATATTTTTTGATACCATATTTTTCGCCGTTCTATCACTCTGGTCTGTCTGCATTATATCTTTGCGTTCAGCCTCTTATCACTTCTTTCCTGAATGATACCCTCCGCTTCGCCGTTTTTACTTTATGATACCCTTAATTTCGCCAGATTTTTCCATCCTATGACGATGATACCGAATTTTTCGCCGTTTCAGCCTCTTCAATTCATGCGCTCCACCTACTCCTTGCTTCTTATACCCCCTCTTTCTTATCATTTTTCTCAAAATGATGCCACCTTTTTCGCCAGACCAGGCCCCTTTTCCCACATATCGCTTCTTCTAGCCAATTTTGATGCCGTTTTAATCGCCCAAAGCTGTCCAAAAAAATCTTAAAAAAATTTATTTCGAACCAGAACCCCTGCATTTACAGGCTTTTCCGAACATGATACCAGATTATTCGCCATATCCGCCGTCATGCCACCCTCCTTGAAAACATGCCCTCCGGCAAAGTGATACCGCTTTTTTCGCCGTTTGGCGGGCATTTACAACATCAAATTTTATGTTTATAATGCATGTAAAAAGGTACTATATGATGTGTCCATCAATAATCAGGCCGCTAGATATGCATCAGCATTTCTGAGCCGGAAAGGAGCCGCATGGAGCTCAACAGCTTTGCCCGCATCGGCAAAGGGGTCATTTCAAAAAGCATTGGCCTCCAGAAAAATTACAAAGAAATAGTCACTCAGAACGCCGACGTGCTGAACGAGCAGAAGTCCATGTGCGAAAGCTGCCCCATCCATAAGCTCAAGGAGGAGCTCCGCCTGCTGGGCCTGGCACAGGAAGCTGAAAAAATCCACGAAAAATGCAGGGAATGCTCCTCTTCCGTCTGGGAACCCTCCTATACGGTTCATTACGTCAACGAAAAGAACCGATACGGCTATCAGCCCACCCTGAAAGTAAACGCCATAAAGCTGTTGCTATTATACCACTTCCTGCAGCCGGATGGGAACGGCTTCATAAAGAATGTCAGCATAAAGGCACTGGCGGACAAAATCGGCTGTACCGTTGCCACCATACATGCAAGCAACCAGGTCCTGGCAGAGTATAACTACTGCTACACCTGCGAGTCCGGAGTGTTCGACCACCACATCAACGTCTACCTGCCAGAATATAAGAACTACCATAAGACCGCCGCCGAGGGAGGCAGGGGTTATATTACCATGTCCTCCGAAATGCTCCTTGCCCTGCTTGACATCCGTTCGCTGAACCCCCTGCGCCTGAACCTGAAAGGGATACTCACCATCGACGGCATGGCAGCTGGCAAAAGCGGCTGCACGGCCGAAACATCCTTTGCCCAGCTGCGGGGCTTCCTTCCCCAGTACTGCAAGAACAATGTCATCCGCAAGGCTCTCCAGCAGGACGGCTCCATCCTGGACTCCACCTTTACCGAAAAAAGAATTTCTCTTTCCATTCGGGAGGAATTCAGCCAGAAGAACATGCGCAGTTCCATGAAAAAAGCGAACGAGGCCAGCCTTATTGATTTCGTCTCCAACATGAACGATGTCCTGGAGGCTGCAGACAGCGCCCTCACCCCTTCTGAAAAAGAACAGTTCGAAGAGGTTCTCGCTGCCATACATATCCGAAAGGGTTCCAAATATCCCCTCCTCACCGTCCGGTTGAAGGACTACTCGGATCTTGCGGCCCTCTCCATCCAGTATAACCTCTCCATGGTTCAGTCCGCAATCGTGCGAATCTATAACCATTACATAGCGAACAACGAAAGCGTTGAAAGCTTCGGGGCCCTGGCCCGGACGCTAATCAGAAACGGCTCTTATTCTCAAATCGCATGCTGATACAGGGCTTTTTTGTCATGCCCATTTTTAGCAATTCTATCCCCTTTCTTCCCTTTTTTCAAGGAACATCCTGCATTCCGGCTCTTTTTCCTCTGATTTTTTACCATTTTGCAGATTGCTCTTGGATATATCTTATCCACTGTATCTAAAAATTCATCTTTTTTAGCATTTTTTATTCCACAATTATCAAATTTTCATCCTTTTGTCCAGATTTTCTTCCCCTTCTTGAAATTTCCTTCTTTTTTCCCATGTTTTCGTCCACAGTTTCCCCTCCCTGTCCCGGCTGTTTTTGTGTTTTCCCTTGATTTTTGCGGGGTTTAAGAATTAGCATTTACCAATTTCTGATAGAATGACTGATAAATATATGATTTGATTACTGAAATATATGAAGAAGATGTCCCCCTTATTCCTCCTGCTATCCTATAAAAGAAACCTCAGAAGATATAAAATATTATATCTCTTTTCAGCCATTTCAACAAGGAAAATCTTTGCAGCATACAGCCGAATGTATATAGCCGAAAGGTTTTGAAACCAACTATTTTGGAGAAACCGGGAAAATGTTTGTACAAAAAAAAGAGAAGCTGCATGCCGGTAAAAAACAGCATACAGCTTCTCACGCCCCGCTCTATTCACTTGAACCGCTTAAACGCAGATTATTTTTTCCACAGACCGCCGTAAGCCGATCCAGACATGCCTTGTCGCAAGATGTTTTCACATCCTTAAGGTTCTTCACCTGCTTTTCGCACAAAAGATAAAAGGTAATGTCATAGGAGCCGGGATTCGTCTGCAGTATCTTCATGATTTCCGCTATCTTGCCCTGGTAGTCCTTAAAATCCGCAAAACGGATCCACAGCCTGGGCAGCACGGCGGCAGTCTCGAAGGGCCTTATGCTTTCAAGGGCGAGCTTCGCATCTTTCCCCTCTTCCGCTTTCACTGTCCCCTGGATAAAATACATCCCGCCTTCTTTCAGAATCCCGGAGTATTTCTCATATGGGCCCGGGAACATAAGCACTTCCACAGTGCCGGCAGGATCCTCAATCGTAAGGAACGCCATATTTTTGTTGTTCCGTGTCGTCTTGGGATTGATCTTGACTAGGATGCCGCCTACGGTCACTTTGGTTCCATCCGCCGCACTGCACCCATCCTCAGACAGGCAGAAGTCGGATGTCCTGGCATTCACCGTACTGTTCCATATATCAAAATAGTCGTCCATGGGGTGTCCGCTTAGGTATATCCCAAGGACTTCCTTCTCCAGTTCCAAAAGCTCCGGCCGCGGGTATTCTTTTTCAGCGGAATGCGCCCGAGCTATTCCATCGCCGAACAGCTGAAAGAGAGGGGTCTGGCTGCCAAGGCCGTTCTTCCTGTCCTCCTGGGCCTGCGCCAGCATGCCGCCGTAATGCTCCATCATATATTTCCGCGTATGCCCCATGCAGTCCAGGGCGCCCGACTTGACCAGGGACTCCATTGCGGTTTTGGAGAATCCGGGAGAGCTCTGCATCCGCACGATGAAATCCTTGAGGTCAGAGAACGGTTTCCCGTCCCTTTTGCGGCACAGGGCATCCGCAAGCCCATCGCTGACGTCCCGGATGGATGCGAGCGCATAAAGGATTTTGCCGTCTGCGGCGGCAAAGCGGGCAGAGCTCCTGTTCACATCAGGTTTCAAGACCGGAATGCCCATGCGCCTGCTGAGAAGGAGATACTCTGCCGTCTTGGAGCTGTTCGACCGGAAGGATGTCATAAGGGCGGCAAGGTATGCCGAAGGATGGTAAACCTTCAGGTATGCCGTCTGGAAAGCGACCACCGCATAAGTGGCGGCGTGGCTCTTATTGAAAGCATATTTGGCAAAGTCGATCATCTGGTCGAATATTCTGTCTGCGGCTTCCAACGGAATCCCGTTTTTTGCGCAGCCAGGCGTTTCCCCGTCTCCGTGAAGGAATATGCCGCGCTCTTTCTCCATCACCTCGGTTTTCTTCTTTGACATCGCCCGCCTGACCAGGTCGGCGCGTCCGAAGCTGTACCCGGCAAGCTTCCTTACAATCTGCATGACCTGTTCCTGGTAGATGATGCAGCCATAGGTAGGGGCAAGGATTTCCTCCAGCTGGGGGATTTCATAGGCAATGGCTTCCGGGTTCTCTTTCCCTTTCAGGTATTTGGGGATAAAGTCCATAGGGCCTGGCCGGTAAAGGGAAATGCCGGCAATCAGATCCTCCAGGTTTTGGGGCTTGAGCTGCTTCATGAAGTTTTTCATGCCCTCGCTCTCCAGCTGGAATATGCCCTCTGTCTGTCCAGTGCCAATATAGCGGTATACCTTTTCATCCCCATAGTCAAACACCACAGGTTTCGAGGTTTCCTTCCTGGCAGCTTCAGAAGCGTCTTTTATGACAGTCAGTGTACGGAGTCCCAGGAAATCCATTTTGAGGAGCCCCAGCTCTTCCAGGGTCGTCATGACGAACTGGGTGCAGATGCCTCCGTCCGTCGAAAGGCAGACCGGGACCAGGTCGCAGACCGGTTCCGGGCAGATGACCACGCCTGCGGCATGGGTCGACGTATGCCGGGGAAGGCCTTCCAGCTTCTGCGCCAGATCCAGGAGCCTGCGCATATCCGCGTCTTTTTCGTAGCTGTTCTTCAGCTCACTGGCTGAGGACAGCGCATCCCGGAGGGTGCTCTTCGGGTCGTCAGGTATGAGCTTTGTGATTTTTGATATCACGGAAGGGCTGATGTCAAGGGCTTTTCCGACATCGCGTATGACGCCCTTTGCGGCCAGGGTGCCGAATGTGACAATCTGGGCCACATTGCCCGTCCCGTATTTCCTTTTTACATATTCGATTACTTCCTGGCGCCTTTCATAACAGAAATCCACGTCGATATCGGGCATGGTAACGCGCTCCGGGTTCAGGAAACGCTCAAAAAGCAGGTCATAGGGGACAGGGTCGATTTCCGTGATTCCCAGGCAGTAGGAAACAATGCTTCCGGCTGCGGATCCCCTTCCCGGTCCCACCGGGATGCCGTTCTCCTTTGCATAGCGTATAAAGTCCCATGTGATCAGGAAATAATCGACAAACCCCATTTTCTGTATGGTCTCAAGCTCGTAATCAAGCTGGGCGCGGTGCCTCTCATGGTCCTGCGGGTAGCGACTGACAAGCCCCTCCTCGCAGAGGCGGACAAAGTAGTCTTTAGAAGACAGCCCGTCTGGAGGGGTGAAACGGGGCAGATGGTAGTCATGGAAGGTAAACTCGACCTGGCAGCGCCTGGCGATTTCCGCCGTATTTGTGAGCGCACCGCGGAATTCGGAGAAGAGCTGCTCCATTTCCGCAGGGCTTTTCACATAGTATTCCTCGCCCTCGTAGCGGAGGCGTTCGGCGTCGTTCAGCTTGCGCTGGGTCTGGATGCACAGCAGGAGGTCATGGGCTTCGGCATCCTCCCTGCGCGTATAATGCACATCGTTGGTAGCGACCAGAGGGATGTCCAGCTCGGCGCCGATCCGCACAAGCAGCTCGTTCACTTTTCTCTGCTCCGGGATGCCGTGGTCCTGCAGCTCAAGGTAGTAATGATCCCTGCCAAAAAGGGCAAGGTACCTGGAGGCCGTCTCCAGAGCTTCCTGAAAGCTTCCCCGAAGGAGCTTCTTCGGGACTTCCCCGCCCAGGCACGCGCTCAGGGCGATGATTCCTTCATGGTATTGTTCCAGT
The DNA here is from genome assembly GCA_949840885.1 of uncultured Acetatifactor sp. Taxonomy (GTDB): domain Bacteria; phylum Bacillota; class Clostridia; order Lachnospirales; family Lachnospiraceae; genus Acetatifactor. The sequence continues at coordinate 6,504 of CATKYJ010000058.1, read as the reverse complement.
ACGCCGAAATCTATTCTGGGGCGGTAATAAAACCCTTCCGTGAAGCCAGTGGAGACGATCTTCACCAGGTTGCGGTATCCCAGGTCGCTTTCGGCGAGCAGGACCAGGTGGCAGTACTGTCCGTTCCTGCCGCTTTTGTCCTGCATTCCCGTGGTGGAGACATAGACCTCGCAGCCGATGACCGGATGGATGCCTATGCTTTTTGCGTATTTGTAAAATTCCACGACGCCGTACATGGCGCCGTGGTCGGTAATGGCAGCGCTGGTCATGCCCAGTTCCTTCACCCGGTCAAGGTAGTCCCGGATGCGGTTGGAGCTGTCGAGCAGGCTGTATGCCGTATGTGCATGGAGGTGCACAAATGCTGAGTTCTCCATAGATTTACTCCTTTTTTATGAAATTTTGGGCGCATTCATGCGCCCATCCCCCTGCCCGAAGATGGACGGAGTTCCCTGAATAGACCACAACTAACAGGGAGAGCTCCGGATAGACCGAGCAGTATTTTTTCAGAATCAGATAGACGGGAAAGAGAAGGGTCTCAAACTCGAAGGCTCCCTTTCTTGTGCAGCAGCTTATCAGCGAGCCGAACAGCCGCCCGCCCATGTGCCTTTCAAGGCTTATCTGGAAGTGCCATTCCAGGAAAGAGGAAGGCATCCTCTTGGCAGGCGCCAGTTCAGGACAGTATTTTAAACAGATCAGAAGAGGATATATTTGAAATGCCTGTTTCCTGCCCGGTTCCATCGTCCATGGCAGGGAAATCCTCTTCTTTTCTGTCTGCCGCCATCACCTCCTTCCCGGCGTCTGAGCCGCCCTGTCGCGCTGTTTCTGGCGGAATCTGGCTACCGGCCTTTATTGCCGTGCCCATGCCAGGATCGGAAACGCCGGATTCTTCTCCAGCGGCTTCCGGGAAAGGCAGCGGCATGTCCCCTGCGGAGACGAAACCTTCCATTGCCATATCCGGTACCGCTGGCACTGGCTGTGCCGGGGCCGCCGCAGCTTCCGCCATGCGGCGGCCAGTCCCGCCCTCCAGCGCCTCGGCAAGCATCCTTTTCAGGAGGGAGACCTCCCTTTTCAATAATCCGATCTCCTCTGCCATGGAGACGGGGTCTGCGGAGACGATGTCATGGCTGCTGATCCGGATAAGCGTGAGCCTGACGTCCATCAGGGGATCTATGCTGCCCCTGATGGCAGAACGAAGGGCACAGAGCTGGTCGCACATCCAGAAGAGACGCTCGAATGAAACGGAGCCGGCTATGCCCATCAGCTTTTCGATATAGTCCCTGCTGTGGATGACAGAGTTCCCGGAACGGGTGCTTTTCAGTGTGATAAGGTCGGAAAGCGCATCCAGAGCGGACTCGACGACCAAAGATGCGGATTTGCCGTCCTGCTCCATCTGTGCCAGGCAGTCCAGGGTCCTGTTCGTATCGAGGCGGATGGCGTGTTCCAGAAGTTCAAGGATCCGGTCCGTGTCAAGGATGCCCAGTTTTTTCTTGGCGTCCTGTGTCGTGATGTGCCCGCCCGTGCTTACGATGAGCTGTTCCGTAAGCCCCAGGGCATCGCGCAGCCCGCCGCCTGCGTTCCTGATGATAAGGCTGAGTGCATCCTCTTCGCAGGTGGCGCCCTGGTCCTTAAGCACCTCTTCCAGCCGTTCCCTCATGGGGCCGGCGCTTATGGGGTGGAAAACGTATTCCTCGCACCGGCTCCGCACGGTCACGGGAATCTTATGAAGCTCTGTGGTGCAGAGGATGAATACGAGATATGGCGGCGGCTCTTCGAGAGGCTTCAGCAGGACATCAAAGGCGGCGGCTGAAAGGTTGTGGACCTCGTCTATGATGAAGACTTTTTTCTTCAGCTGCACCGGCCTGTATTTTGCCTGTGCTATCATCTCCTTGATCTTATCGACGCCGTTATTGGATGCCGCATCGAGCTCAATGATGTCAAGGCTCTCCCTGGCGGCAAGGCAGCTTGCGCACGACAGGCAGGGCCCGCTCTCAGAGGGATGCTCGCAGTTCACGGCTTTTGAAAGGATGCGGGCGATGGTCGTCTTCCCCGTTCCCCTGTGCCCCGCAAACAGATAGGCCTGTCCGAACCTGCCGGCGAGCGACTGCCTGCGCAGCGTAAGAAGCACATTGTCCTGCCCCTTTACAGAGGCAAAGTCAGTTGGCCTGTATAAATTATAAAGCATGTTGTCCTCCTGTTATCGATTTGTTCCGGTCCGTCCCGGTGATGTCCTGGTCGCCCCGGCAGAGTATCATGGCTCTGGCGAGGTCGAAAAAATCGTTCTTTGTGTAAGAGCCTGCAAGCCATCTTTTTTGATGGGAGGCAATCGAGACGCAGACTGCATGGAGCTCCCGTATGGTATAGAGGCCGGGCAGGGAGCCGAAACCCTCCCCTGAGGCAGCATTTCCCGGCTCCGGACGAAGGGCAAGGCGCAGCGCTCCGAAGAACAGGTGCTGAAGCATCTGGAGGGCTGCGTCGTAATGGCCCGCATGGGCCGAATAAAATTCCAAAGCGTCTTTTTCCTGCAAAAGATGGAAAACGCCAAGAAGATCCTCACGGCGCCGGATGCCTTTTATTTCATCGCAGATGCCCCTGAGTGATGGATAGACCGGCATGATTTCTTCGAGAAGGCAGGGACAGTTGCCGCAGAGGTGCGCAATAAGCCCCCTGTCGCTTTCGATGCCTTTTTGCGCCAGGTACTCTTCCATCCCGGCATCGCTCAGGGGATGGAATTCAACTGTCATGCATCTGCTCTTTATGGTGCCGATCATCCTGTCCTGGCTGCAGAGGAAAATGACGATGTTTCCGCTGTTCCGGTCTTCCAGGAGCTTCAGCAGCTTGTTCTGGGCCTGCACGTTCATCCTGTCGGCATGGCAGACAACAAATAGGTTCGTATCCCCAAGCGGGGACACAGTGCTTCTTTCCAGGATATCCAGGACATCTTCCACCTTGACAGGTTCCCGCCCTTTGTCGAGAAGGAAAAAGCTGCCAGTGGCATGCAGTCTCTCTTTTGTGGCGCCGAGTATGTGGGATGCCACCGAAAGGGCAGCTTCCTTTTTGCCGAGCCCTCTTTTCCCCAGAAGGATAAGGGGTGCCGGATGCCCCATCCGGACGTAATGAAGAAGGTCAGTGTAGGCAGTTTCATTGCCCGGAAATGTTTTCTCCATTTTGAGCCTCCTTTGGGATGAAAATATAATTGCCGAGGTCGCTGTCATAGCAGATCCCCGGCTTTTCCCTGTTTTTTGCGATGAAATGTTCCAGAAGCGATACTTTGTCATGCAGAGAAGCCGCGTTTTTAAGAATCAGGGCTTCCCGGAGGACGGGTTTACGGAGCTCGCTTTCGTAGACGCACCCGATGATATGGAAGAGCAGGCTGAGCAAATCCTCGTCAGGCGCACCGCTCCCCATTCTGCATACGGCTTCCTGTATGTGCCTGACCGTAAGTTCATGTAGGCTCAGAGGAATGGAACTTTCCCTGCGCTTCGCATCAGGAGATGGCGTGAGCATCCGGACGGTGCCGACAGCATGGAGAAGCGCTGCGGCAACGAGAAGATCCATATTGTAAGCCATGCGCAGGGAGGGCGAAAAGTTGAACTGGGACAAGGAAAGAGCCATGCGGTATGACATGCAGGCGACACTGTAGGTGTAGACAAGGAAGCCGCCCTCGAAATGATGGTGCCCGCATATCGTGGCAGGATACTTTTCGAGATTGTCTATGTTGCTGAAAATACTCTTGAGGAGGGCTTTCAGCGGCACGCTGCCCACAGAATCGATCAGTCTCCAGAGCAGTTCCATATATTTGCTTCTCTCCTCTTCCCTCAGTCCGTTTATATAATCGGACATATCATATTCATGGCACAGGGACATCTCCCTTACGATGAGGCTGTAGCGCCCATCGGGATCCTGTGCCACAAGTGATTTTACAGTGACGATTTCGCCCGACATGGCAGGATACCCTTCCTTCATGCATTCTTTCCATATTGTTCCGGACACGGTTCCGTCAGCATCCCGCAGGCGCAGCCGGTAGAACGGGTGCCTGCTTTCTGTGGTTTCGCATTGGGATATCTCCTGCAGAAGAAAGGTACTTGTAAAAGTTTTAGTGAAGTAAGCCGGAATGTCGGTTGATTTTAACCGTTCGGGCATCGATATCTAACCTCCTTTTTCAGGAACCGGAAATGACTCTTCAGGAGTTTTCCGGTTCCGGCTAATTGCAAATCGATTTGCAAGAATTGTCAAAATGACTTCAATTCATTAACATGCCTTGGCAAAAACGGAATGCGCAAGCTTTTCCTGAAGCAAAGGCTGGTAATAGCCCTGGATGAGAGAATCAAGCGCTTCTGATTCGGGATATGCATATCCAAGGTTCGGCTGCAGCAGTGAACTCTCCGCTTTCAGTATCCGCATTAAATATATTTCTCCACAGCGGGCAAAAATTTCCGCGCGGCGGAAAAAGTAATTTATGTTGTATTTACTGCATCCTTCCATCTTCTTTTTTACAGAAGAGGATTCTTTTTCCAGTCCCTTCAGGAACGCATCCGTGTATTGCTTTACGACTCCCTGAAAACCGACCTCCAGCGAAAGATCCCCGAGCTGATTATCGATCATATGGAAATATTCATGCATGAAGCTTGAGGGAGAACGGATGTCGACGCAGAGCGTATTGAGGGATGGGTAATAAAGGCCGCTGGCCTTATGCTTCCCGAGCTTTCGAAAGCGTATGTTGACATCCGGAAATACGCTGCCGGAGAAATACTCCTTATTCATCGCAACAAATTCTTTTTCGATTGCGGACACGGCATCCATGTCGGTATCCTCGTCGAATTCCACGTATTTAAAGTAGTGCAGGAAGCCCGTCTGCTCCATCGCTTTCAGGATCGATTCAGGTATGTTCTTTTTGGTCATGTATGCTGTCGCTATGCTGTGGGTCATCTGTTCACGGTACTCGTTTTCGTGACTGAGATCCTGGAATATCTCCAGAACCTCGCAGAAAAGCTTATAAAGCCCGGATGAGAGCCCGGTAGACATGCCCTCCAAGGGAACCATCCCGTTCTGAGTGCAGAGGAAATGGAACAAGCGCTCATACGGAACCGGTTTTTTCGCACGGATGAATTCCGTTATCTGCATCTCATCAGGGGTTCTCTGAGGATGCTGCATGATTTCAGTGTAACAGCATTCATATACGTTCTGCACAAGAGGGACGCTGCTGCATGTGAGTGACTCGAAAAGCGCGTTCAGCACAGATGCGTCCGCAAGCAGGGAAAGCAGATCGATCACATGTGCTTTCACGGAATCGTCCTGCCGCAGATGATAGCGGCCGTACTTGATTTTCCTGCGTGAGAATGGGTTCGCATAGACGGTTATGCTGCCAGGCTCCGGAAATGTAATTCGTATTGCCTCCGTGCTGCCGAAAAGTCTGCAGACCATCCTGGAGGCGGCATCGTCATCCTTGCCGCAGATACATATGGATACAGATCCGGGGGCAAGATAAAAGAATTTTGAAACAAAATCAAGGCAGGCTTGGCATAGCTTTCCGTCATGGGATATGGCGTAGAAAGCTTTTTTCAGGCTGCTCCGGATGACCTTTTTGACATAGCCTGCCCTTTGGGATGGATTCCGGGGCAGGGATGGATAGTTAAGGGAAAGAAGGTCTATCTTCCTTAAGACGGGAAAATAGGATTTAAGCCTGCTTTCCCGGGCAAGTGTCACTATCCTGTCCGATTCAGAGAAAAATTTGCCTGGTGCGTCAGGAAACAAAGCCATGTCATCTTGTTTTTCTGTTCCTGACACATAAATCCCGAAATAACTGTAATAGCTGTCGGGAATCTGATAAGTTTTCTTGGATTTCATTAGAGCCTCCTTCTGTGAATAATTGGCCGGAAAGGCCAGACAACTGCAAAAAAAATAAGGCATACTGTATGCCTCGGTTTGCTGCGATATATGATATGAAACCTGTTGCCAGGGATTATAAAGATGAGGGGTTCATAAGAACACACAAGTAAATAATCAAATCTGATGGGATAAGTATAGCAGAAAATGAGGGAGAATGCAATGTAAATTTCATTTTTTCCGCGCGGCGGAAAAGTGTGTAAAGTAATTCTAAGCGGTCAAAGTACGTCCGCAAAGAATTTCTAAGTTACACACTGAAGAATGCCTACTCTTGGCATTCTTCTCATGGATTGTTTGTGCCGCAGCAGGCGGCATGTCCGGAAGTGTGAAAAGGTGGAGAAAGAAAAGGATGGAACAGAAAAAATGCCCGTAATAATAGCATTGGCTGTCATGAAAAGGAAATGGCTTGCAATGGAAGCCAAAATGAAAATTCCGCGCGGCGGAAAAAGGAATAAATGCAGGCAGGGACACGAAAAGTAAGGCCCAATTTCATTATCTATAGTTCCCGGGAGAAATTCCAACTACATTAATTCATCCCGAGGTAATAATGTTGGAAACTTTATGCCCAACAGTTTGTAAATATCATTGACCTCTTTGACTGGCTCCTGTGGAATGATATTT
>CATKYJ010000057.1 GCA_949840885.1 uncultured Acetatifactor sp. | reverse complement strand
CTATATAGACATTATACCTCTACAAACGCAAAAAGTCGAGAGTTATGGGATATTTGTATAGCATCCATAACTCTCGGCATAACGGCCTTTTTCCTACGTTGATTTTTTCTTCGTGAAACAACCCTGCCTTTCCAGTATGTGCAGTATACATTGCAGATTAGACTCTCCAATTTGTTGTCTTACACTGTTTGGAGTCCGGCAAGCCGCTCTACCTCTTCCACGCTGAGATCAGAACATTCCGCGATTGTCAGCTTTCCCATTTTCAACATCCTAAGTGCGGTTTTCCTTTTTGTTTCGTTTTCTGCTTCATTTTTTAGTTTTCTTGAAGTTGTTTCAATCAATGCTCCTCGCATCATATCACCTACGCCTTTCTGCACATTCTTATACTTCTGCGCAATCTCTTTAATCACATCGCCGGAAAGCTCTATGATTGTCCGCTTGTCAAATGCCCCAATCACTCCCTGCCCTTCCAATTCGTCAAGCCTTTGCAGGATAACCTTATACTCCGTCTTTAATTCTTCTAACTTCTGCTCATCACTATTATACTCCGGAAAACTGTTCTCGCTTTCGCATTCGATATGATATTTCTTCGGCACCTTTCCAAAAACGGTAAAATTAGAGTCTGTTATGCGCTCCCTGTCTGCGAAGCTTCCCTCCCATCCAGCCACTCAAAGAATGATCTGGCGTGAATCCGGTATCCTCCGGGCACCTTGACGACCCGGAACGGGCAGTCGCCAGCGAACAGGCGGTAAACAGTCTTGTTTCCGACCTTCAAAATCTCCTGGACTTCCCGGGCCGTCAGCACTTCCGCCTGACGGTAATCTTTATATCCATCCATATTCAAGCACTCCCTTGTCCATATTTTCATTGTCTTTACTGGCACCTGCTCTACAAAGCGTTCTACAAAATGTTCTACAAAACCACAAAACAAAATAATCTTTTCGTTGCGACACATTTTTCCATATGCCCGTAAAACCCTTGAAATCAGCGGACTTTTCAGCACTGAGCGCATTTATCCGGCAACAGAATCCACCTCCCCTGCTGCGTTCGGGACGCAGAGGTCGCAAGTTCAAATCTTGTCGCGCCGACGATTACAAAAGCCCATTTATATGGGCTTTTGTTTTTTCCGGTCTTTACACTTTGTCATCGTAGAACATCTTCCGCAAAGTGCAGATGTCCCGCGGCAGGCTGTCCCGTTCCTTGGCATCGTGCAGTTTTCTGACCCAGGCATAATATTCGTTAGCCAACGGCGTAGTCAGGGCTGAGGTCTTTGTGATATAGCCTTTCCGGATGGCCTCATGGGACACGCTGCGCATGAATTTCCAGAAATTGTAATAGGTCAGCTTCAGCTTGGTCATATACCCCGCGCTGTCCTCAATGACAAAGCCCTCGATTTTACGCCCCTGGTATTCATAATCCGCCTCCATGACTTCATAGTACCAGTCGAAGAATTCCTGCCAGCTGGCAAGCTCTGCGGCGCGCTCCTTGGGCTCTAAGCCCAGCCGCCCTGCCACATGGCACATATCCTCATACCCGTATTTCTCAAATTCCATCTTATTGTACACGATATCCAGCAAAAACAGCCTGCTCTCCGGATATTCGATGATATGGGGATCGTTCTCCATGTCCACACATTCAAAGACGAATGAGACTTCATTTTCCTTACAGTACCGCTTCATCTCCTCTAAGTGCTCCGGCGTCACTTTCTTCCGGACCATCTCCTGGAAATACCCGGCATACTGGCTGTCTATGGTAGATTTGCTGGCCAGAAACAGCGCGTCCTCATATTCGTCATAGCTGGCTATGCCCAAGAATCCGTTCTCCTTGACATAAGCCGTCACCGGAAACTGCAGCTTACGCTGCAGCATCTCGAACTTTGTCTCAGGCCGCTCATTGATATTGAAGAATTTATCGTAAGCCCTGGCCGTCACTTTCCCTTTCATGGTATCCAGATACAGACCTCTGGCTTTGGTGGTCTGGGCATCCCAGACTCTGTCGTAGAAAGCCTTGTCCGTGTAATTGAAAGAGGAAATGTTGCCGAATTTCTTCTCCTGTATATACTTGTTCCGGCGCAGAGCCATGATGACGTCCGCCACAGAGCTCTCCGCAACGGTCTGCTCGCTGTGCATCTCGGGCGTCTTGTACACCTCGTTTGGCACCTCTATGCAGCGGATGCCCTCTGCATCTACCTGGACGCATCGCAGGCAGCCGCCGTATTCCACCTGACCCTCCAGGTTAAAGACTCTGTCGTTGACTTGGACGGGGAGCTGCTTGGTGTTGCGGTGCCCGTGTATCTGGTAGCAGTTATCCGGCGTGGTGTCAAAAAAGGTCTCCGCTATGATCTCGAAATCATTATAGCTGCCCACGCCTTTGATCATCTGCTCCGTAGCCACAAAGGAGAGATTCTCCGGCAGGGTGCTCAAGCCCGCGTGGGTGACCAGAAATATCTTGTCATTATACCGATAATACGCGCACTGGCCGAATTTCCGGTACAACTGTCTCACCTGCTTTTTGTCCAGCTTCGCCGCGTCCAGCCGGGGCCTGGTGATCAGCTCGAATTCCCTGGACCTGCCTGCGGCATCGTTTGCCCAGTACCACAGCCATCTCTCGTGATTGCCCTCCAGCATCAGCACATTTTTCCTGTTCATAACGGACATTAAAAACTCCACAGTCTCCGCATTCTCAAGGCCGCGGTCAATGTAATCTCCTATAAAAATATACATTTCGTCGTCTTTGATGCCGCCGTTGTCCGCCAGATATTTCTGCAGGGCCGTATTGCAGCCGTGAATGTCTCCGATGTGATGGATGCGCTTGTAGGAGGACATGTCAAAGAGCCTGGTCCAGACCATGTCCAGCTCATCCGGCCGGATCACCTTGATGCCCGAGGGAATCTTCTGGGTCCGGAATCTGGAATACATATTGTCGATTACAGCCTCGGGCACCCTTTTGAAAACTTCCCGATTGGCGTTTCTGCGCTTTACTTCCTCAATGGGAATATCCGTGAAGTCCACACAGTAGATCCGGTACCTGTAAGTCTCGCACATCTCCTTGTACCGGTTCATCTCGCTGGTCTTGGAATTGGTGGCGTCGATGACCGTGAAGTCTCCTCTCTGCATCCTGACCTCCAGGATGGCGAACAGAGTCTTCCACACCACGCCGTCATTGTCCTGGCTGATCCCCTGTGTGCCGTCCGGCAGCATCACCGGGCTCTGGCACAGCAGCCTGATATCATCGGCGGACAATGCATAGGGCTTTAAGCCATGCTGCGCAATCCATGTGGACTTTCCGCAGCTGGCCGAACCTCTTAGTAATAGCAAAATTCTCATCATATACCTCCCGAAAATCCGACTCGCCGGTTCGGCTTTTACCTCTCCTGACTTTTCAGCAGCTGGGCGATCAGATGCTCCACCTCCTGGAGCTGCTCTTTGCTGTTCTCTCTGTGACTGAGTCTCCGGTACTGGGTGGGCGACATCCCTTTCATGGCCCGGAATGCTTTCGTAAACACCAGCGCGTCATTGTAGCCGCAGGAGAGGGCGATGCTCTCTATGGGGTAGGAAGTGGAATCCAATAACTCTCTGGCCTTGGTAATGCGGAACGTGGAGAGAAACTGCTGAGGGGACATGCCCAGATAATTCTGGAAGAGCGTATAGAGGTAACTCCTGTTGATGCACACAAAGTCTGCTACGTCCGTCACCTTGATGGGGTTGCAGTAATTGCTCTGGATAAAGGAAACCGCCTTTTTCACATATTGATTGCCCTTGTCCTCCTCGTCCCTGGCCACCACCCCGGCCCCCTGGGCCAGAACGGACAAAAAGACCCCCAGGAGCCCGTTTCGGCGCAGGTCGTCCGCAATGCCGAACGTATTGTGCTCCATCATGTCCCGCACAATGGAATAAAGCTCCTGGTCTCTGTCGCAGGCAAAGATGGGATGCCTTGCGGACAGTCCCATGGCATTCAGGTATTCCCCCGCCCGGCTCCCGCCGAAGCCCACCCACAGATAGCTCCAGGGTTCCGCTTCGTCCGCCTGGTAGAACGCCAGCTCATTGGGCTGTATCAGGAAGCCGTACCCTGCCTCCAGCCGGTATTCCTTGTCATGGAACCGGAAAAGCCCCCTGCCGTCCAGCACGTAATGGATCAGATAATGGGGCTTGGAGGCCGGGCCGAAGCTGTGGAGGCTCTCTGTCCGGGAGCAGCCGCAGCAGTTTACATACAGGCTTCCCACCTTATCGTTTTCAAAGTCAAGCTTAAATGCTTTCTCCACAAAAACCTCCTATTAAAGTCGCTGCGCGACGGCTCTAAAGGATATAGTCCCTTCGGCGCACAATGCATGAGACAGATTTTCATTCGTAAGTACACTCATGAAATTCTCTCTCGTGCGCCTTCGCGACTTTATCATCACGCTGCGCGACGGCTCGCTCTCAGAACACGAATTCTTTCTTCTCCAGATCCGTCTGGACTTTCTCCAGATCCTCCCGGATGTGAAGCTTCTGGGGACAGGCTTTCTCGCACTTGCCGCATTTTACGCAGTTCTTAGCCTGCTTCTCGTCGCCCAGGCCTCTCTCCCAGTTGCCCTTGACCATATTGTAGTTCTGGTACATATGATAGGTGTTCCACACCCGGAAATTGCCCGGAATGTCCACGCCCGTGGGACAGGGCATACAGTAGCGGCAGCCCGTGCAGCCGTTCTGCACACGGCCCTTGATCAGTGCCACGATATCCTCGATGGTCTTGCTCTCCTCCGGCGACAGGGGTTTGAAGCTCTCAAAGGTCCTCAGATTGTCCTCCACCTGCCCCATGGTGCTCATGCCGCTTAGGATGACCTTTACATTGGGTAGGCTTCCCACCCAGCGCAGGGCAAAGGACGCCACGGAAGCGTTCGGATCCAGCGCCCGGAATTTGCCTGTGATGTCGTCTGCAAAGGCCGCCAGGGAGCCTCCCTTGATGGGCTCCATGATCACAAGGGGTATGTTCTTCTCCTCTGCCAGCCGGTATCCTTTCATGCCCGCCTGCTCCTCTGTATCCATGTAATTGAGCTGGATCTGGCAGAAGTCCCAGTCCCTGTAGTTTATGATCTCCTCAAAGACTTCATATCCGTCATGGAAAGAAAAGCCCAGATATTTTATCTTGCCCGCCGCTTTCAGCGCCTCCAGCTTTTCCACCGTGCCCATCTCCACCATTTTGTGAAAGCTGTCCTTGTTCAGCGCATGCATCAGGTAGAAGTCTATGTAGTCTGTCTGCAGCCTGGTCAGCTGCTCTGCGAACAATGCGTCCACATCCTCGGGCTTCTCCACTTTCCAGCAGGGCAGCTTTGTAGCCAGGTAGAAAGAATGCCTGTCGTATTTCTTCAGGGCCCTCCCCACTAAGGGTTCGCTTTCGCCGTTATGGTAAGGGTATGCGGTGTCGATATAGTTCACGCCTGCCGCAATGGCCTTATCCAGCATTTTCTCCGCCTCCGGCTCGTCAATTTTCCCCTCTGCGGTCACGGGAAAGCGCATACAGCCGAATCCCAGCAGAGATGTCTCGATTCCAAGCTTCTCCAGTTTTCTTTTTTCCATTTTTTCGTCCTCCGGTTTATGATATTTTAATCCGTTCTTATCTTTTTTTCAGCATCTTCTTCTCACCCTTGCTGTAAATCTTCATGGTAATATACGCCTCCAAAATCAGCAGCACTGTGGACAGGAGGCTGAATATGCCTCCGATCATTTGGCCGCCGATCATGGTGGCCTCGGCGGCCACCCCAAATCCTATCACCAGTTTTGCACAGAAATTATTATATTCTTTCACATTCTCCACCTGGATTGGGAACTTGTTGAATACCTTGTTCCTTTCCTCACTGCTCGTTATCTTCGATGCCACATATATACATGTTCCGCCAATGAATAAAAATATGATAAAGTCCATACTCTCCTCCTGTCTATTCTCCGTATATTTTTTCTTTTAAATACCTGATATTGGTTTCAAAATCCACTTGCAGCACCGACATCTCCCGGATGGAGACATTGGTGTAAGTGCCTGGCTGGGGGATGCTGTCGGATACAATGTCGTAGGTCAGCAGTTTTCCCACCATCAGGCTTAAGCGGAAGCATTCATTCCGGGTCAGATTGGTGGTCAGGTTCGGCATCAGGCCGTCCATCAGTTCTCCCGCATTGGTCAGCAAAGCCCCGGGAAGCTTTCCTATCACAGCCGTCAGGATCTTTCTCTGGCGCTCTGTCCTGCCAAAGTCCGTACCGATATAGCGGTTCCTGCTGTAGGCCAGGGCCTGGGGGCCGTTTAAGTGTACTACCACAGGACCGCCATCCGCCACGGACGGATCCATATTGTCCGTGCCGTCTGGCCGGTTCGTCAGCATATTGTACTCCCACAGATAACCGTTGACCAACTCGATTTCCTCTTTGCTCAGTTCCAGCTCAATGCCGTCCACTGCATCCACCAGATTGGCAAAAGCCTCGAAGTTCACCAGCATGTACCGGTTCACCGGAATATCGAAATTCTGCTCAATGGTGTCCATCAGTAGCTCCGCGCCGCCAAAAGCGTAAGCCGCGTTCAGGCGGTTGCCCTGATGTTCGGGAATCTCCACATATATGTCCCGCAGAAGTGAAGTCATATAGATAGTCTTTGTCCTGCTGCTGATGGATAAGAGGATCATGGCATCGGAGCGGCCGTCCTCCCCATTCTCCCGAGAATCGTTGCCGATGAGCAGAATGTTTATCACACCGTCCTGCTTCATGGGCTCTGCCGCCACAGCCTGGATCTCTTTGTAGTTCATTTTCGTATATACCGCCCCTACCAGCTGGTAAAGGCCCACGCCAAGCAGCGCGATTATGAGGACCACGGCTATGAGGAATCTCTTCAGCCGGGACTTTTTCCTGCGAGGTTTCTTTTGTGCGCTTCTGCCTTTCTGCTTCCCCTTAGGCATCCCGGAATCCTCCTCCCCCTGATCTGCCCCGTCAAAGGCCCCATCAAAACTTCCTTTCTTTTGGGACTTCTTCTTTTCTGAAGCCGCCTTCTCTTCTGCGTGTTCTTTGCTTTTTCTGCTTTTGTTTTTTGGCGGTTCTTTGTCCCATTCTATAGGGCGGCTTTTCCGGCGGGGCATTTCTTCCCTGCCAGGCGGCTTTCCATATTCTCCATATGCGGGCCTTTTTCGGTATGAACTGGCCGTCTCATCCTCCCAGTCTTCCCAGTCCTGCGAGTCCCCCTCTTCCTCCTCAGACTCCCAACTCTCCGGATATACCTCCTCTTCGTACTCAGGTTCCCAGCCCTCAGATTCCTCCTCAGGCTCCCAGCCTCCCGGATACGCCTCCTGCGCGTCAAAGTCTCTTCGGGAACGCACTCTGTCCCACCGCTCTCCTATGACCTGAATCTCTTCCGGATCTCCCGGTTCATCCCCGCTCTCTGTGGGCTTTCTGCTCTTTCCGGGGATTTGGGGGTTCTGGGCGCTCTCCATTTCTTTTTCCAGAAACGCCTCCAGCCCCCGCTGGATCTCCTCCATTTCATTTTTATTATTGTCCATTATCTGCTTCACCTCTTGCGCTGACTTATGATGCACTATATCACATCCCGGCGCATTCGTCACGAAAAGAAACATTAATATTTTTTAAATATTGCCTTTTCCCTTTTCAGATATTATTATTATAATGTAAAAACAAGTGCTTGCCAATGTTTATTCTTACAAAAAGAGGAGTAAATTTGTCTATGAAAAAATTTTTTGAAAAAATTGCGGTTCTATGCCTTACTGCCATGCTGTCATTTTCCCTGCATGGCGCCCCCGCGTCCGCCGCGGAACCCGGCCCGGAGCAGGTGGACATCCTGTTCCTCCACGACACCCACTCCCACCTGGACAGCTTCCCCACCGTGGAGGATGGGCAGAACGTAACCCTGGGGGGCTTCGCCCGCATCAAGACATTGATCGATGAGAAGAAGCTGGAGAATCCCGATACCCTGCTCCTGGACGCAGGGGACTTCTCCATGGGAACCCTGGTCCAGACCATCTTCCACACGGATGCCGCGGAGCTGCGGGTGCTGGGCGCTCTGGGCTGTGAGGTAACCACCCTTGGCAACCATGAATTCGACTACCGCTCCGCAGGCCTGGCCGGAGCCCTGGACGCCGCCGCGGAAAGCGGCGACCCCATCCCCGCCCTGGCGCTGTGCAATGTGGACTGGGAGGCCATGGAGGCGGAGGGGCTTACCTCCGATCAGCAGAGCTTAAAAAATGCTTTTTCGGTCTATGGCGTAAAAGATTATGTCGTATTGGATAAATCCGGTATACGGATTGCAGTGCTGGGAGTTTTCGGGGAGGACGCCCTGGCCTGCGCCCCTACCTGTGTCCTGAAATTCAGGGATATCTCCGAGGCGGCGGCCGACACGGTAAAGGAGATTCAGGAAAACGAAGACGTAGACATGATCGTGTGCATCTCCCACAGCGGCACCAGCGAGGAGGCCGACAAGTCCGAGGACGAAATCCTGGCCAAAGCCGTGCCCGAAATCGACCTGATCGTCAGCGGCCACACCCACACCTCCCTCTATGAGCCCATCCGGCACGGCGACACTTACATCGTATCCTGCGGCTCTTACGCCAGGAACCTGGGAGCGCTGTCCATGTCCAGGCAGGAAAACGGACGCTGGCGGATGGATTCCTATGAGCTGATTCCCATTACTCAGGATATCCCCCCGGAGCCCACGGCCCAGGCAAAGATCGACAGCCTCATGGAGAAAGTAGACTCCACCTACCTGGCCGGCTTCGGCTATACGACAAAACAGGTGCTGGCGCAAAATGATATTGAGTTCGCCACCTCCGATGACCTATACTATATCCATGACGAGCATAACCTGGGCAATCTTTTATCCGACGCTTTTGTCTATGCCGCGGAAAACGCGAACGACCCGGACGATCACCCCATCGATGCGGCCATCGTGCCCTCCGGGTGCGTAAGAGACACCTTTGCCACAGGAGATGTGACCGTGGCCGATGTGTTCAATGCCTACTCTCTGGGTATCGGCCCGGACGGCATCCCCGGATACCCGCTGATCAGCATATACCTCACCGGGGCGGAGTTAAAAACCGGGGCGGAGATCGATGCCTCCGTATCCGATTTCATGAAATCCGCCAGGCTCTACATCAGCGGCCTGCATTTTACCTACAATCCTCACCGGATCATCCTGAACAAGGTCACGGACTGCTATATGACTGACGGGAAAGGCAGCCGCACCGAAATTGAGGACGATAAGCTCTACCGTGTGGTCTGCGACCTGTACAGCGGCCAGATGCTGGGCGCCGTGACAGATGTATCCTACGGAATCCTGTCCGTCCAGCCCAAATTCGCGGACGGCACTCCCATTGAGGACATCGAGGATGCCATCCTCACGGACAACGGACGGGAAGTAAAGGCATGGGCCGCCATCGCCGATTACATGGATTCCCTGGAGGATACGGACGGGGACGGCATCTCTGACGTGCCCGAGGCTTACGCCTCCGCCCAGGGCCGCAAGGTAATAGAGGACAGCCGCAGTATCGGCGACCTGCTCAAGAGCCCCAACAAATTCGCCTTTATAATCCTGGGCGTCATCCTGCTGCTTCTGGCCCTAGTCGTCCTGCTGCTTTGGCTGCTCATAAAGCTGGTGCGCAGGCTGACCCGCAGGCACGGCCGCAAAAAGACGTAAGGATAATCCACGAAAGCAGAAAATACCGTTCAGAGTACTGGCGCAGGGAAAATAACTATCCGGGTGGGCAATGAAGCGGTTGTGCCCCATGGAGCAGCTTTACTGCCATATGACTGCCGGTAATTCCCGCGCGGGGACTGATTTTACGAGAGGATTCGATCATGAGTGCAACCGGATACAAACTTTCCAATAAAAATATATACGGCTTCCAGACAAATATGTACCAGATGATGCTTCTGCTGATTCCGCTGCTTATCGTGCTGGCCCTGCTGGCGGAATTCGTCCTGGGGCCTGTACTGTATGGATTCTACCAAAAGGATGTCACTGTGGAAAAAGGGGCGCCCGGAAGCGAGGCCGGCGCCGAAGTCCAGGTGGCGGAGTCCCTGGCGGATATGGAGCGGCTGGAGACCTTTACCCTGATTACAAAGGGTGCGGTGATCAATTATGACACTGTCCGAAGCGGAGACCAGATCTACCATCGCCTACGGCTCCCCAGCGGAGAGCTTGTGATCGCCCACATCAACAAAAAAGCCATTCAGGATACCGATGAGCCGGGCCTCTACCGCCTGCCCACCGGGGTGTGGAGAGAGTGGGAGCCGCCTGCGGAAATCCTGGTCTACCAGGAGCTTCTGGCGGCCACGGATCATTATGTGGATATGTACGGAGATTATGTGCCGGTGCTCTCCCAGGCGGATTACGGCACGGCGCTGGGCAGGATAGCCTCTGTGTGGCTCTTCATCATCGCTATATTTCTCTACAGGGTAATCGGGGTGCGCCGCTGGCGTTTCGCGCCCGCTGTCTTCTGGAGGAGGGATCCCCTGCTGCCCAAAGACGATACAGAGCTGTGGTGTGCCTCCACCTTTGCCATCTGGGCCCACTCCTTTCCCATGCTGGAGGGCTGGCCTTTGGTGACGGGAGTCCACGGGAGCCGGAAAGCAGTGGCAAATTTCCGGCAGACTGCTCTGGGAGAACAGTGGGACATCCATGACCGCCAAAGCGGACTTCAGACCGTCCATGAGTTGACGGAGAATCACGCAGGCCGCTTCGACACCCCCTGCGCAGGCTGGGATCTGTGCAGAGCCACCCAACTGCTGGGCATGATGTACCTGGTGAAGATGATAGACAGGGTAGAGCTGGACGCGGAGTTCGTCCGGGCCGGGAGAGTAATCCAGCAGAGATTCCATTCTTGGGATGAAATGGCGGAAAGCTATCTGGAGGGATACGAAGCCTGGCTGGAGAGAATCGGGCAGCAGAACGCGGCCCAGTATGCCGCCAGACGCAGGGCTATCTTCCAGCAGCTGAAAGCAAACCCGGACGGGCCCTACTCCGTTCCATGGAAGACCAATCTGACTTCCATCCCGGGCGGCGGCGAGCGCACGGTGCTCAAAAAAGTACTGTTCCGCTACCGGGATCCGAAGCTTTGACCAACCGCAAAAGCGCAGAGAATCCATTATTTCCCGGATTCTCCGCGCTTTTTCTCATTCCTGCACCGTATGCGTCTCAGGCTCCTGCTCATTATCCAGGCAGAAGCTCACTTCCCATTGACCGTCCAGCAGGTACCCGCCGGAGGTGAAATCCCCCTGGAGGGAGGCTCCTTTCAGGTCTCCCGGCAGGATGTCGTAAATGAATTCCTCATACCAATACCCATACTCATCATAGAATCCCACCGAGCAGAAGTTTCCTGCATCCGACTGTCCCGGCACTTTCCCGATTACGCTTCCGTCCGCCATGGCCAGAACCAGTTCCCCATAGTCGAAATCCGCTTTCTTGTCGGGATAGCGCATCTGCACATGAAAGCCGTTGTCCGTAAAGCCTGCAGCAGTGACTACAAACCCATCAGCAAGCGGTACTCCCCAGCCTCCGGGCGAGAGCACTTCCACTTTGTGGTCCGAAGCGGGCACCGGTCTCCTGTAGTTATCCACATAACTCCGGAGGTAGTATTCCCGCAGGATTCGCTCCGGCTCCTGGGGCAGAGAAGTCCAATCTGGCCGGAAAGTCTGCTGTTGTTTCTTCTGGGCCAGCAATAACTGCCCTACGGAGAGTGTATAAGTCTGGCCCTGAACAAACGCAGGCCTCTTGTCCCCGTTGGTGGGGGTGATGGTGACCAGGAATCCGTAGGTACCGCTTTCCCCGTCATAGCCCAGAGACTGGTACCGGTAGGAGATCTCCTCCGTCCCCTCCGGCTTGCCTACCCGGTAGCTGTGGTAAAAATCCACGCCCTCCGCCAGCCGGTCACTGCCGCTGATATCCTCCAAAGTCAGATAGACGGCCAAAGTACCGTCCACCATGGAAGCGTCCTGGACTGTCATGGTGATGTCCTGGCTGGTACAGGTCAGCTGCACCGGCTGCAGGGATCCGGCCACGTCCGAGGGGATGTTGTGGAAGAAATGTCCGTAAGCGCTGGCCATGCCTGTGGACAGCAGCGCCACTGCCGCGCACAGAGCAG
The DNA here is from genome assembly GCA_949840885.1 of uncultured Acetatifactor sp. Classification (GTDB taxonomy): domain Bacteria; phylum Bacillota; class Clostridia; order Lachnospirales; family Lachnospiraceae; genus Acetatifactor. The sequence goes on along the minus strand of CATKYJ010000057.1, from coordinate 11,929 downwards.
CCGCTATTCCTACCCTCCTGGGGGCAGAAAGCCGCCATGCCTTAGCTTTGCCGGTCCGGTTCAGGACATTTTCCAGCACATCGGGGGAGGGGTTCAGGCGTTCCATAGCTTTCCTATAATGTGATCTCATAATCGCTCAATTCCTTTCTCAGCATTTCCCGGGCCCGCTGCATACGGGTCTGCACTGCCGTCAGGGAGAGCGAGAGGATGCCGGCAATCTCCTTCTGGCTGTATCCCTCGTAGTAGTACAGATGAATGGGGGCCCGATACTTGACAGGGAGCGCCATCACGGCTTCCAGGACAGCCCGTCCAGTCTCGTCCGGAATCTCCGCCGCTTCCTCCAGCGGAGCAAAATTCCAGCGCCGCAGGAAGCGGAAACGGTCTTTGCAGGCATTGGCAGTGCATTGCAGCAGCCATGCCTTTTCCCGTCCCGGCTCCAGCGACACATTGCCCTTTGCCAGACGGCAGAACACATTCTGGCAGATATCATCCGCATCCGCGGCATGGCGGGTGATGCTGTAGGCAAAACGGTAAACGTCTTTTCCGTATTCTTCAAACAGGCGGGTCAGTTCCCTGGCAGTCATGTGGCGCTCCCTTTCTGTGATATACTGCAGACCGCCAGGATTTACAGTAACGCAAACCGAAAGGTACCTGGCTGGCGTTCTGCAGTCGGGGCCTACTGTAAATTTATCTGGCGTGCAGTATAAGTTGTTTCACTGATATAACGAACGGAACGGCCCATTTATCACATGGCAAACGTTATTTTTTGGAAAAAGATTCTTTACCCGCCCCCTAAATGTAATATCCGCAGACTTCCTGCTCTGAGCCCTCTGCCAGCACCAGCAGGACAGCGTTGTTGATTGCTTTTGTCCGGCCGTTCTCGTCCAGGCAGACGAAGTGGCTGCAATAGACCATATCCCTGACCCGGAACATGTTCATGGGATCGTATCCGCATATGAATGCGTTGCATGGAACATATAGGGCATGGGCCATGTGCCCGGCGATTTTCGCTTCTTTTTCCGCCAAAAGGGCAGTGTGCTTTTCGCCGATGAAGTCATAGGGGCGCACCTGCACCGTCGCGCCCCGGGTATCCACCAGGTTCTGTTCGTATACGGTAAGGGTGCTTTTAAAATCATTCTCTATTTTGCGGCCCAGGGCATCCAGGCTCAAAAGGAATACCACTCCAGTGTAGTAGGAGATTCTCCTGACATCGAACAGCAGCCCGCTTTCCTCGCGCAGTTTGCCGATGCAGTCCCTGACCTGGGACGAATATTTTTCCCTGCTGATTGTCTGTAAGGCTTTCAGGCCGATGAATTCAGCCATTCCCTCTATGGTCTCCGCCCTGAGCTCCTGGGCCACCATTTCGGGGTATGCCGACAGCCTCTGTGCCCGCAGGGCTGCAAATTTTTGAAGTTTTGAGACATCACAATGCTCGCAGGCATCTGCAAGATATCGGTTCTCATTGTACTTCTTCGTGAAATTGTCAGGATCTGACGGATATCGCAAAAGGGCGAAATCAGACGGAAAGCGGGCCTCACCGTTACTGAACTGATGGCAGTGGAACATCTCGTGGACCAACAGATAGGCAAGCGTCTCCATATCCTCCATAGGGGAAAATTCAATGTCCCAGATGGCTATGTATTCGCCACTATAAAGCAGCGAAGTGTTCCCCCGGAAGCTGTCCTCATACGGGATCAGCTTTCCGTCCAGGCAAATTTCCCGGCTGTTGTAGACGGCAAACCTGTACTTGTGAAACCCCTCCAGCAACGCGTCGAAGTCCAGCGTGTCTAATATAGAATCAACTCTTGCATAAATCTCCTTTAAGTTCATAGGCAGCTCCTCCTGTAAAAACCTTTCATCATCGGCACATAATATTATAGGATGAGGGTCAAAATCTGTCAAATGCATAAATATTTTGTAAACGCGCAGTGACAAATTCAGGCTTATGTGATATGATGGAAACAGTCTTTGAAAGGAGGGCCCATTATTATGGCGTTGACAAATGAAGACTTATTGGCAATCTCACAGTTATTGGACGTAAAGCTAAAAGCGGAAATAACGCCAATAAAGAATGAGATGCAAGCCTTGAGAGGCGAAATTCAGGCCGTCAAAAGCGAACTTCAGGCTGAAATTCAGGCCGTCAAAGGCGAACTTCAGGCTGAAATCTACGCTGTCAAAGGCGAACTTCAAGCCGAAATTCAAGCCGTCAAAAGCGAACTTCAGGCTGTCAAAGGCGAACTTCAAGCCGAAATACACCAGATAAAACTGTTCCAGGAAAATATAATCATGCCACAGTTGAACACAATTCAAGCCTGCTACACTTCAACCTATGACAGGTACAAAGATTCCGTAGAAGGATACGAGGCTCTGAAAGCTGACAATGAGGTCATGAAAAAAGTTATCATGGAACATAGCGATAAACTCAAAAGGCTTGCCTAAGCACAGAAAATGCCGCATCTGGTTAAACCGGAATGCGGCATTTTCTGTCAAGCCGTAGAACTTCTGATTTCCGCTCTCTATTACCTACTCTGCCTCTTCCACCCGCACCAAATGGAAGACCTGCCCAGCAAAATCCCCTCTTCTGTCAGGAATCCGAAGCCCAACATACATCAGGATGTCCCCGGAAAGTTCGACTTCCTCCCCGGCTCCCTCCACCCGATAGCGCGCCGATTCCTCCAGCCCTTTCAGCCGCACCATGTGGCTCTGCCTCCCGGGCCCGCACAGTACCTGGATCCAGGTCACCAGGCTCTCTTTCCCGTCTTTCCCCACCACCTGCCAGCAATCGTACAGATGGTTCTCCGCCGCGGAAGCGATCCGGTAATAATCCCCCTCCCGAATCAGATCATTATACTTATGGTACAGCGCCGCCTGTTCTTGTATCATTTCTTTATCTTCCTCCGAAATCCGGGTCACATCCAGCTCATAGCCGAAAGTCCCCGCCAGAGCCACATATCCCCTGGTCTCGAATGGCGTATTCCTGCCTACAGCATGATTCGGGCAGTTGCTGACATGGGCCCCGATGGTGGACAAGGGATAGATCAGCGCCGTTCCCTCCTGGATGGCCAGCCGCTCTATGGCATCCGTGTCGTCCGAGCACCAGATCTGGGGACTGTAGTACAGCATCCCCGCGTCGAACCGCCCGCCCCCGCTGGCGCAGTTCTCCAGCAGGATATGAGGAAACCGCGTCACCAGACGTTCCTGCAGCTCATACACCCCCAGCATATACCGGTGGGCCAGCTCCCCCTGCCTCTCAGGCGGCAGCCCCAGACTCCCCAGGTCGCACAGCGGCCGGTTCATGTCCCATTTCACATACTCCACATTGGCGCTTCTAAGCACTGCCTCCACTTGCTCCCACACGCAGTCCACCACCTCCCTGCGGGAGAGATCCAGCACATACTGGCCCCTGGCCATGGAGGGCGTCCGCCCCGGCACCGCGATAGCCCAATCCGGATGAGCCCGATAGAGATCCGAATCCGGGGAGATCATCTCCGGCTCGAACCAGATGCCGAACTTCATCCCCAGCTTGTTCACCTCCTCCACCAGATAGGAAAGTCCCCCTTTCAGCTTTTCCTCGTTCACATACCAGTCCCCCAGGGATCTGAACTCATCCCTCCGGTTCCCGAACCACCCGTCATCCATCACCAGCATCTCAATGCCCAGCTTAGCAGCCTCCCGGGCGATGGACAACAGCTTTTCCGTGTCAAAGTCAAAATAAGTGGCTTCCCAGTTGTTGATCAGGATCGGACGTTTTCTGTCCTTATATTCCCCCCTAAGGATGTGACATCTGATAAAATCATGGTAGCTCCCGGTCATCCCGTCCAGTCCTCTGTCAGAATAGGTCAGAAGCGCTTCCGGCGAGGCGAACCGCTCCCCCGGTTCCAGCGCCCAGCAAAAGTCCTCTCCCTCCAGCCCAGCCTGCCACCTCACTGTACCGAACTGGCTGACCTCGGCCCGTATCTCATAATTTCCGGAATACACCATCTGCACCCCGTAGACCTCCCCGCTCTCCTGGGAAGTCGCCGGCGTCATCAACGCCATGAAAGGGTGATCCTGATGCCCTGATATTCCTCTGCGGGAGCCGATTCCCTGAAATCCCCTCCCCAAAGGCCTCCTTTCCCTATGGCACTCCCTGGCCCAGGAACCGTGCAGCGTCAGGGCTTCAAAGCAGCGGTTGTCCATGTCCAGGCTCATGGAAACTATCTTTTCCAAGAAAATCCGCTCCCTCCCCTGATTTGCCACCTCCGCATGCCTCGCAATTACATCGCTGTCTTCGAACACGGAATAGCTTAGAACCACCTCCATGCCCAGATGCGCATCCCTGCACAGGATTTCCAGCGTAGTGCACTTCCCCTCCCCCGCAAAGGAAGCCGGAAGCCCCTCTATCCCCTTTTTCCCCGAAAAGATCTTATGGGACACATAGGAGAGGGTGCAGAACTTATGCCCCGCAGCGGACCGCACCCGCAGCGCCGCCTCTCTAAAGTCGCCTATCCCATGGGTAGGATATTCCATGGGAAACTTATCCAGAAAGGAGAGCCTGTCCCTCTCGTTTCGGGACGGCACGAAAGGCGGCTCCTCTGTGCGCAGCAGATAGGCCAATTCATGCCCCGATACTTTTTTTCCATAATAGATATGTCCCAGGAACCCCTCCTTGTCCACCACGCCCATCATATAACTGGTGCGAGGAGTGTCCAGCTTGAAGATCCTGTCCTGCTCATAATAAACGATACCCATATTCCCTCCCATCCGCCCGCTCCAGCGGGCCATTCCTTTCACTTTAAAGCTGGCAGCGCCGCCTTTCGGCAATCGCGCGCCGTCCCTACAGCAGCCGCAACGCCAAAAGCCCTATGACGAACAATCCACCTATCCGCCATAGGGCTGTCAGCCGCTGCCTATAGCCGCACATACACCGGAAAACAGTTTCTGGTGACAAGTACAGCAGAACCGTTCTGTTGTCAAGAACAATCTCACACTTACTTCGCGTTCTTCATGTATTCCTCGTATTCTTTCATCTGAGCGCCGTGGATCGTTGTCAGTTCATCGATGATATCCTGCACGCCGAGGCTCTCAATCTGCTGCACATAGGCATCCCAGTCGTCCAGGGACTTGCTTCCGCTGATGACGCCCCACACATACTCTTTCATAGCATCGCCGATGTCCGTTCCCTTGTCATTATTCACCGTATACGCCTCAGGGTTCTTCTTCTCCACCGTATGGGAATAAGCGATACGGCTGTTAGCGGCCACTTTCTCGAAAAGCTCCGAGGTGCTCTTGGTATTCTCAATGTTGCAGAAGTCTTTCCTTGCAAACAGATCCTGGAACAGCTTCAGGCCAATGTTCTGCTCCGTATTCTGTGTGCCGTCGCTGGGGACCAGGATTTCATAGGTTCCGTCTCCATTGTCCTTATAATGCTCACCCTCCACACCGAATCTTCTGTGAATGTAGTTCTCGGGGGTGGCCATGTCATCCCAGATGGCATAGGCGCGCTCAGGATCGGAGCAGGTGTTTGTAATGCCGAAATAGCACCATGCGGCTACCGATGCGGGATCGTCCTGAGGTGTCCCATTGTCGCCCGCTACCATGTTGATGGGCACCCACTTGGCTTCCGGATGGGTGGAGTAGAAAGACTGCATGGGACCAACGGAAGGATTGTTCCAGGAAACCCAGCTGTAAGTCACGCCGAACCCACCGTTCGCCATCTCTTCATCCCTGTCTGTATCCGTGACAATATTGGGCGTAATGACGCCGTCCGCATACAATTTGGACACCCTGCCCAGCCATTTCTTGCAGTCATCAGTGGTAGGTCCGTAAATATAGGAACCGTCATCCATCTTCAGGAAAGTGTCGCGTCCAAATCCATCGCCGCAGCCCTGAATCCAGGGCCAGAAGCTGCGCAGATCGTATCCGTCTCCGCCCAGCCCGTAAGTATTGTTCTGGCCGTCACCGTCCGGATCGTCATTGGTGAAAGCGTACAGCACGCTCTCCAGCTCATCCAGGGTCTTTGGCACCTCCAGATTCAGGTTTTCCAGCCAGTCCTGCCTGATCCACAAAGTCTCGCAGGCAGGCTCAGCCACATCGCCGGGAATCCTGTAGATAGCGCCGCTGTTGTCAACCGCGTAGAACAGGACGCCGGGGTCAATGCTATTGTAGTAATCGCGCATATTCGTATATCTGTCCATGTAAGGAGCCACGTCCACCAAAAGCCCCGCCTCTACCCACTTGGCATAGTCCTGCTCCATGTTCCACCACCAGATGATGTCCGGCCTTTGAGTCTCGTCCTGCATCAGCAGCGTAATCTTCGACACGGCATCGGACCATCCCGGCAGTGCCAGCACTGTGATATCCAGATTGTAACGCTCCTCCAGCCATTTCTGAATCTGGCTGTCCGGCTGGGTATATCCCTGCAGACATACCACCGACATCTTCATGGTCTCAGACTGGTTCAGTACATCGATGGGTTCCTCCGCCAGAGGCGTGCCTCCCTGCCCCCCCGTACCGGATCCCGAACCGTTTCCGCCGCAGCCGGCCAGCATCCCCACGGTCATAATACCGCTCAACAAAAGCGCCAACATTCTTTTCTTCATGGTATTCCCTCCCAAAAATATTTTTGTTTTATTTTCTGCATGGAATCCTTTTTCCCATGCGCTAAAACCTCTATTCAGCTCTCTCATCCTTTCACGCCGCCGATCATAACGCCCTTTACGAAATACTTCTGCACAAAAGGATAGACGCACAGGATAGGCACAGTGGCAATGACTACGGATGCGGACTTGATGGTGGCTGCGGTCACATTGGTGGCAGACGCCACGGTGACGCCTGCGGCCTGCATGGCCTGGTTGGTGTTAGTCAGCATGTAACGCAGCACAGCCTGCAGAGCCCATTTGGACTTGGTATTGATATACAGGACGCTGGAGAAGTAATCGTTCCAGTAGCCCACTGCCGTGAACAGAGCGATGGTGGCAATGGTGGCCTTGGACAGCGGAAGCACTATTTTCCAGAAAATCGTCACCTCCGTGGCGCCGTCTATTTTCGCCGACTCCTCCAGGCTCTCCGGAATCGTCATGAAAAAGCTCTTCATGATGATGACATTGTAAGCGCTGACCAGACCCGGCAGGACAAGCGCCCAGCGGTTGTCGATCAGCCCCAGCCCCTTGATCAACAGATAGCCGGGGATCATGCCGCCGGAGAACAGCATGGTAAAGAGGACCAGCAGCAGCATCGTCTTCCCAAAAGGCAGATTTTTCTTGGACAGCGGATAGGCCGTGGTAGCCGTGAACAGCGTCCCCAGAAAAGTCCCCGAAATCGTCACCAGCACCGTTGTCAGGTAGCCGGTCCAGAGGGACGGATCCTTGAATACTTGTGCGTATGTATCAAAGTTGAATCCCTGTGGCCAAAGGAAGATGCCTCCCCTGGCCGTGGCCTCAACAGAGCTTAAGGACATCATGATGACATGCCAGAACGGATATACCATGACAATGCTCAGCAGCGTGAAAAAGATATAGTTGAACACACTGTACACGACTTCCCCCTTGCCGCGCTTCACTTTCGTGAGATGGTTTTTTGCGTCTTTCATAACTTCGCTCCTATCTGCCCGCTTCTTTGCGGACCTACTCTCATTCTTTAAACCGGTTTAAGGCCCACACTAATACAGCCCCTCATTGCCGGTCTTCTTTGCAACGTTGTTGACAATCACAATCAATATGAACGCTACCACGGATTTGAACATGCCCGCCGCGGTAGAGAAAGAGTAGTCCGAATTGATCAGACCCATTCTGTACACGTAGGTATCAATGATATCCGCAACCTCATACACATGGGACGTATACAGCATGAAAATCTGGTCGAAACCCGCATTTAGGATATTGCCGCAGTTCATGATGAAGCAGACCACAATGGTGGGCACAATGGAGGGCAGCGTAATATTGAGCATCTGCTTCCACTTGCCGGCGCCGTCAATGGAGGCCGCCTCGTACAGCTGCGGGTCAATGCCGCTGATGGCCGTAAAGTAGAGAATCGTGCCCCATCCCATGCCCTTGTAGATATCTGTCACAATCAGCATGGGCACGAACCATTTCGTGCTGGTGAGCACCATCACACGCTCTCCGGTCAGGCTGTAGATCAACTGGGTGATCAGTCCGTTGTCGGGATCCAACAGGGTCATGATAATACCTGCCAGGATAACCCAGGAAATGAAATGCGGCAGATACAGCAAGGTCTGGGAGACTTTCTTGAACTTCAGGCTTCTCATCTCATTCATCATCAAAGCCAATATGATCGGTATCGGGAACCCAATGATCAGCTTCAGCAGGCTGATGACCACCGTGTTGCGCAGGACGGGCAAAAACGATGCCTTGGAGAACAGTTTCACGAACTGCTCAAAGCCCACCCACTGGCTGGCTGACGGATTATACTGGTTATAATCCATAAATGCGATCCTCAATCCGAACATGGGCACATATTTGAAAATCGCGAAGAACAAAATTCCGGGGATCAGCAGGAAGTACAGCCAACGGTACTTTACCATATCCCTCCATGTGGTCTGGCACCTGATTTTGAAATCCACTTTTTTCGTGCCTTTGTTTGCTGCCATTTTTACACTCTCCTCTCCTCTTTTTGTTGACGAACTGACATTATGCGCTTTTTTGCACTATTAATGCACGATTTTGTTTTTTGTCACTTTTTCCAAAGGACTTTCTTTTCATGCACTTGGTAGTGTCATTTCTTGTTTATATTAAAGCACTTTAAGGAATTAAAGTCAATATTATTTGTATATTTCGTTGTATCTTTGACATTTTACACAATTTTGCCAATTATATCATGCACTAATTTGCACTATTTTTGTCTATTTTTCCTAATTGCATAGGCTGTCCGCTGTCGTCCACATGCCATGCCTTTTTTCCGATACAAAGACGCACTATTTTCACGCATAAATGCGCACAAAAAAAGAGCCTCACATTGGCTCTCTTTCATACCGCAGGATATATTGCAGGATATACTTGCAGGATATTATTTTCGGAAATTTATACTGCACACCAGTCAAATTTGCCATGAATCCCCGCTGCAGACCGCCGGCAGGGTACCTTTGCCCGTTTTCCTACTGTAAATTCCGGCAATCTCCAGTATACGTATTTTTTACGGAAGATCTGCGTATGACAACCTGTCCGGAGATCTCTGTCTTCTCATAAGGCGCGTCCGGGTGCTGCCTCCTCCAGAGAAAGCACTGCACCATGCGTCTTCCCAGCCACTTCGCGTCTACGTTCACCGTGGTGAAGAAAGGGTCCAGCATGCCCTCCTCATCATTGTCAAATCCTGTCACCGCAACATCCTCCGGCACCCGGATTCCGGCCTTGCGCAGGGCCTGGGTCAGGAACTTGGCAATTTCATCGTTTCCGCACACCACTGCCTCCGGCAGTATCTTCTCCCTGTATTTTTCCACGATCTTCTCAAAGGTCTGCGTATTGTAAAATTCGCTGCTCTCCAGTTCCATGTCCGGCATCACCAGCCCGGGAAGCAGTTCCACCCCCGCCTGCCTCATAGCATACAGATATCCGTCCAGACGGTCATGCATGGTCTCAAACTGACTGCTGCTTTCGTTTAAAAATCCGATCCTGCGCATCCCCTGATCAAGCAAATGCCGCACCAGCTTCACCACCGGCTGGAAGCTCTCCATCTTCACGATGTCTCCGGGCATCTCCTCCCCGGGATCCTTATAGGTGTCTAGCAGGAATATCGGAATTCCTTTCTGGCGGACTTTCTCCACATAATCCCGGTTCATCATCTTTACGCAAAAGACAGCCTCCACGTCTTCATTCAGCCCCCGGGGCAGGCGCAGCGCCTCCTCATCCTGTTCCGTCACCACCGCCACCTGGGTCTGACAGTGATTCAGGCTGGCTTCCTCCGAAATCCCGTTGATCACCTTATCCCAGTACACCGCCACATCGGGCTTGCGCAGGATCATGACCCGATGCTCCCTGGCCTCTTCCCTCTGTGCAGGCTCCCTCTCCCAATCCTGGGCTCCCGCCCCTGCCACATATCCCATTCGCTGCGCATACCGCAGAACCATATCCCTGGTCCGCTGCGCCACCAGTTCATTTCCCTTTAATGCCATGGAAACCGTATTCCGGGACAGCCCCAAGTCCCGCGCAATGCTCTGAATCGTAACCTTTGCCATTTCCCATACCCCCCGGCGCCCAAGATTCGCATGTCAATCCATATGCCGCCCTCTCTTACCACTGCCCGCCCCGCTCCCTCTTGCAGGCCCATGCCACGGTTTTCTTTTCAACAATGCGCCCGCTTACCAGTTCCATCTGCCCGGCCTCATTAAGCCCCTCCAGCCTGGCCAGGACTTTGCGCAGAGCGGCTTCAGCCATGCCTTTCATATCCACCTCATAGGTGGTGATACCTCTGTCCAGCAGCCCCGGATAGAGGTAATTGTCAAATCCCACCACCGAGCAGTCCTTTGGCACCTGGACGCCCCGCTTCTCCAGTTCATCGATGAGCCTGCTGGCCACCAGGTCGCAGTTGCAGACAAAGGCCTCCGGCAGTTCCTCCGGCAGCCTCAGGACGATCTCTCCCGCCTCGTCCCGATCCTCCAGCAGCCATTCCTCTCCAAAGGGGACGCCATGCTCCAGCAGGCAGCGCCTGAAGCCGCAGTACCGGTCCATGATACTGCTGGTGGCGTGGATGGAGCCCACATAGGCCATGCGCCTAAATCCCCTCTCATACAGGTGCTCCGTCAGCAGGTACGTCCCATGGAAGCCGTCCGTCACCACTGCGTCCCCTGCTATGTCTTTATTATAAAAATCAAGAAATACCACCGGCATTTTTATGTTGGCTTTCAGAAAAAGGATGTATTCCCTGTCAATCTCCCCCATGACGATGAGGCCCTCCGCTGCATTTTCCTCCACAAAGCGGGGAAGCTTCCTATCCTTTTCCGTATCATGCTTCAGCACTTCAGCCATCACGGCACAGTTCTGCTCAGATGCCTCCATGGCGATCTCCATATAGATCTTCCAGTAGAACGTGATATAGTCCGCCAGATATCTCTCCGAGATGACCACGCCGATGCTTCGCAGGCCCGGCGCTTTCCCGCCGGACTTTTTCTGGTTCTGGAAATATCCCATCTCCCGCGCCTTGTCCAGGATCCTTTCGCGGACTTCCTCGCTGACGCCCTTGCGCCCTGCAAGGGCGTTGTGCACAGTCACTGCGCTTACGCCCACCTGATTGGCTATGTCCTGCATCCTCACTCTGGCCATCCCGTTTCTCCATTCCTTCTTTCCGTTATACTTCATTTTACTTAATTTTTCAACCCATGTCATTAACTATTCTTGGATTTTGTCTGTGTTTATTGCGGCTTATTTGCGCCGCCTGTCTACCGTATCCCGGAAAAGAAGCTGGCACATTCACGGAAGCGAGCCGGGCCGTCCAGCGTTCACGGCTCAACCTATTTAAGAAATTCATTGCATAATTTACATTTGCATAAGCTTATTTCTTGTCTCTTTATCAAATTTTTCGAGCGCATAACGATATGCAACTCGCGGCATTTTTTTGCAATTTTTTATCAAATATTCTTTTACGCAACCAGGATTTATTTGCGATAAGCATTTCAACATCCAGCCATATCCTTTTAAAACCAAATCATGCGAATCCGCCATTAAACGATCCGATATTGTAAATGGTTCCATTCCTTCATAATCATTTTTCATTATGGCAGGTATCAGGATAACTGCGGAAGCTCTTCTTACCCAAAAATCATTATCATCTGTCCATGTGACTATCTTTGCAAATAATGATTTCTTTTGCCTTAGCAACTCTCCAAATGCATGTGTGCAAAAATCATCACAGTCTCCCCATCCCCTTACATAATCTTTCAGCCAGTGATAAAAAATATCGTATGTTGATTCGTTATAATGATTTTTCATTCGATATGCAA
>CATKYJ010000056.1 GCA_949840885.1 uncultured Acetatifactor sp. | reverse complement strand
GGGTATTGCCCTGGGAATGCTGCTGCAGCAGATTCTCATGTCCATTCTCTACAGCTGCATCCAGATGGAATACCACATCCGGCTGGAATGGAGCAACTGGTGCCTGCTCACCACAGCCGCCTGCTACGGCGGATGCTATCTGCTGGCGCTCCTGCGCTGCCGGCTGAAATTTCGCAAGATGAACATCCATGCCCTGATGAACAGCCAGAAGCAGAATGAAAAGATCCGGGAGTCCCACGAGCAGGCCAAGCGTCTGCTCCTGCCCCTGTCCGGTCTGTTCCTGTTGGCCTTTGCGCTGTTTTTGTTTTTCTTCAAGGCCTGGAACGCTTTCCTCATCATAGCTTTTCTCCTGGGCCTGGTGCTGACCATCTATCTCTTTTACACCGGTGTGGCGGCCTGGGTCATCTGCTATATCCGCCGGAAAGGAACGGGCATTTTCAAAGGACAGAATCTGTTTCTGCTGCGGCAGTTCGCCTCTAAGCTGAAGACGCTGCGGTTTACGCTTGGCACTCTGACCTCCCTGTTCGTCCTGGCCCTGCTGGGCTGCGCCATAGCCATGATGTTCAATGACTACCAGAATCAGGTGCTCATGGACAAATGGCCCTTTGACGTAATGATCTTCAGCGAGGACACCTCGAATCTCTTTCGGGATGAGCTTGCCGTGCTGAACCGGGAATGCGGCGTGAAAGAATCCCTGATCTACGATATCCGCCAGAACGGTACCGACACGGTCAATGCATGGCTGTACGCGCACCTGAAGACTTTCGGCGGCCGCTATACCAATGAAGACGGCACCCTGAACCGGAACACGCTGGGCATGGACGAGGCCTGGGCCTACTATGATTACGACACCTATATCGCCCTGTCCGATTACAACCGCCTCCGGGAGATGGCAGGGCTGCTGCCCGTGGAATTAGGGGAAGAGGAATATCTGCTGCACCTAAAAGAACGGGTCTGGAACGAAACCGGGGACTTCACCGAAGAGCTGGAGATCACAGGAAAACCCCCGGAGGACTCCGAGACTGCCTCCGGAAAGCCCCGGGACGCGGGGAAAACCCTATGCCTGAAATCCGCAGGCGTCCGCACGGAGCCCATCTCCCAGGACGGTCACAACGGCGCCGATTATCTGCTTGTAGTCTCCGATCGGACTGCAGAGCGCATGAAACCCTATTACCGGCTGCTCCTGGCCAATTTAAACGGCCCCGCCCCCGGCGATCTGCTGCGGAAGCTGAATGCGCTCGCCTCTCCCGACAGCATCACGGACTTTGCCGACCATCTCGAAAGCCCGTACATGGCCAGCGGAACCGATAATATCGTAGTATATGTAGTCCAAAACGTAGTCAGAGACATCACCATCCCGGAGGTGAAGTTCCTGCTGTCCTCCATCATCTTCGCTCTGGTATATATCGGCCTGGTCTTCGTCTGTGTGGCACTGACCGTACTCTCCGTGCAGCAGCTCTCGGATTCCGCCAAATACCGGTTCCGCTATCAGGTGCTGCACCAGATCGGGCTGAGCCACCGGGAGATTTCAAGGGTCATCTTAAAGCAATTGGCAGGCTTCTACCTCTGCCCCGTTCTGCTCGCGGCTGTGATCAGCGGCACAATGGCAGTGTATCTGGGCTGGAAGTTCAATTTCCACACCGGCACCCACACGGCTGCAGCGTGGTATTTCGGGCTGGCTTTCCTGCTGTTTTCCAGTGTGTACCTGATTTACTTTACGGTGACTTATGTAGGCTTTCTCAGGAACGTCCTGACGAAAGATTAAGGCAGAGCTCGCAGCCCTCCCGAACCCACATGAACAGACATTAAAAAACAGCGCTGCCCACAGCATCCCGTTTGCTGCCGGCAGCGCTGTTTTTCAGGGATGGCTTAAAGGATCTTCCCCTCCCGGTAACACTCCCGGATATAATCCCGGGGCTGATAATAAAAGTCCGAATTATAATTCGAGATAGAACGGTCTATCCAGGAGGAATACACTTCCAGCAATGTCCCGATCACATCCCCCCCGCATACGTCCTCTATTAGACGTTCGTAGACTTCACCCACGGTCCAATAATCCGGAACCAGGTATTTGCACGCTTTTTCATTGTCGAAATCCCCGCAGGGCAGTTTGCAGCGAACAACGAATTCATCGGCTGTCTTTTCTATGGGCTCACAGTGGAAGACATCCGCATATTCATAGATGCGCCTCAGATTCTTTTCTCCGATCCCCGCCACCACCTCAGACCGCCTCAGCTTCTGCCTTCTGCCAATGAATTCTATCAGACTGCAGGTAAAAAAAAGATTGCTGTCATTCTTCATGGCCCACCTCATACCCTTTCACAAAAGCCAGCGTCGACAGCGCATTCACGGTATGGAAACTGATCTGATGCGTCGGCCGCTTGAACTTTGCCAATGCCCAGAAAGCCTCCCGTGAAATCCTGCCGTCCGCAAAATTCTGCACATAGTTAAAAATCGTATCATTTGCCATAGGGCCTGTCATTCCACTCCTGTTCCATCCCTTTCGCCCCCTATATAATGCCTATCCGGCATCTGTCTCAAAACAGCATCAGCATAGTCCCTGCCACAATCAGTCCCAGACCAAGGCCGGATTTGACAGACAGCCGCTCCCCGAACACCAGTCGGGAAAAAGCCACGGTCACCAGGATACTGAGCTTGTCGACAGGGACTACCACACTGGCAGGGCCCTCCTGGAGCGCTTTATAGTAGCAGAGCCAGGAGCCGCCGGTGGCAAGGCCGGACAGGCAGATAAAGCCAAGCTCCCCCCGCGGGATTTCCTTTACGGTCTTCTGCTTTCCCGTGGCAAATACCATGACCCAGGCCATGATCAGCACCACGCAGGTGCGGATGGCCGTGCCCAGGTTGGATTCCACGCCGGTGATGCCGATTTTCCCCAGGATGGCCGTGAGGCTGGCGAACACGGCGGAACCAGCGGCATAGAGCAGCCAGCTTTTTGCTTTTATCCCGCCCTGGCCGGCCGCCTTTTTCTCTGCGGAACGCATTTCTTCCATGGAACGCGTTTCGTCCATGGAGCGCTTTTCTTCTATGAAGTGCTTTTCTTCTATGGAACGCTTTTCTTCCATGGAGTGCGTTTCTTCCATGGAGTGCGTTTCTTCCATGGAGCGCTCCTTTTCCGCGGAAGAAGAGCGTTCCATTTTCCGCTCAATCATCAGGAAAGTACCCGCCGCGATCAGGACTATGCCTGCTGCTTTCACCAAACTTATCGTCTCATGCAAGAATACAAATGCCAGCACAATGGTCAGCACGGTGCTGGACTTGTCAATGGGCACCACCTTGTTGATATCCCCGATCTGCAGAGCCCTGAAATAGCACAGCCACGAGGCCCCCGTGGCAAGCCCCGACAGGATCAGAAACAGGAAAGTCCGCCCCTGTATCTGCCCTATCTCAGCGCCGGAGCCCACTAACAGCACCATAAGCCACGAAAAAGCAAGCACCACAATGGTGCGCACCGCCGTGGCCACATTGGAATCCGTCTTCCGGATGCCGCATTTGGCCAGAATGGACGTGACGCCGGCAAACAGGGCCGAACCGCATGCATAAAGTATCCACATATCCGTTTTCCACAACCTTTCTTCTCTCTTTGGGCTGGTTTTATGCCTTACGCTGCGGCTTCTTCGGCGCTCTCTTTCGGCCGGACTGCATGCTTGTCATACATCTGCATTTGTCCGCATCTGTCAAAACTCTGCACCTAAACTTCCCTCCGATGACACACAGCTCTTACAGCAGCGGCGCCGCCGCTTTCAGCAGTACCCCACCCAGCTTCGTGGTCCATTTCTCTTTCCGCACTGTCTCAGGCGTCACCTGACGGCACTTGGAGAACATGTCCTGAAAATCCGCCTCAATATCCTTTATGCACTCCGTGCCATACATATAAGTGGCGCACTCAAAATGATGGTAGAGGCTGCGGTAGTCCAGGTTGATGGTGCCCACCACCGCCTCTTTCCCGTCGCTGCAAAAGACCTTGGCATGGACGAATCCCGGGGTATACTCGTAAATCTTTACCCCGGATGCCAGCAGGGATTTATAATGGGTCTTGGCCAGAGCATAGGGAATCCGCTTGTCCGGAATGCCGGGCAAAATCAATGCCACCTCCACCCCCCGCTCCGCCGCGAATTTCAGGGCAGTCTCCATCTCCCCGTCCAGGATCAGGTAAGGCGTCATAATGTGCACATACCGCCTGGCCCGGTTCAGGATGTCCATGTACACCCTCTCCCCCAGTTTGTCATCGTCCAGGGGCCAGTCTCCATAGGGCACCACAAACCCTTTCGCCAATTCTCTCGGCAGGGCCGGATACGCCAGGCTCTTTTCAAACTCCGGCTCTCTTACATCCATGTTCCACATCTGCAAAAACATTAAGGTAAAGCTCTTCACCGCCTGGCCTTTGATCATGACAGCGGTATCTTTCCAGTGACCGAACCGCCGGACACGGTTGATATACTCATCGGCCAGGTTCACGCCGCCGTTAAAAGCGGTGTGGCCGTCAATGACCAGAATCTTGCGGTGATCCCTGTAATTGTAATGGGTGGACATAAAAGGGGATACCGGGGCGAACACCTTGCACTGAATGCCCAGTTTTCGCAGGAGTTTTAGATACTTATGGGGCAGCAGCGTGAACTCGCAGGTGCCGTCGTACATCAGCCGCACATCCACGCCCTCGCCGGCTTTGCGGGCCAGGATTTCCAGTACTTCCCCCCACATTTTTCCCTCTGCGATGATAAAATATTCCAGATAGATAAAATGCTTCGCCGCCTCCAGCTGCCGCAGCAACTCCGCGAACTTGTCCTCCCCTAAGGGAAAATAGGTCACCTCTGTCCTGTCATACACCGGATGGCAGCCGCTGCGCTGGATATAGTGCACCAGAGCCGCCGCCCCCGGATCCATTTCCTCCAGCTTCCGATATACCTCCTCCGGCTGAGGAATGCTGTTCTTCGTCATGGTAATGATATGGCTGAAACGAGCTTTCAGCGCCCGGTGGCCGATATCCATCTTGGTATATACGTACAGCAATGTGCCGAACACCGGCGTCAGCATCACCACTACCAGCCATGTAATCTTCGCCGTGGGGTCCAGGCTGCAGTTTAACAGGTACAGCACCATCACCACCGTAAAGACGGCCATAGCGCTGATGAGATGAGGTCTGAACTCCCGAAACCACTGGTAGGCGCTGATCAGGAACAGGACCTGCAGCGCCAGCAGCACCACAAAGAGGCCCATACGGCTGAACACTGCGTGAAGAACGCCGTTCTGCCCTTTTTTCAGCAAACGGATTCCCATGTTTTGACTGTCATCATTTCGTTTCTCCATATTTCATCCTTTCGTATGGCGGCTTCCCCGTTTTGCAGGTTCCGCTTTCGCTTTCCGATACCGAATTGTTCTGCCGGGTCCTTTTCGCCCCTCTGTCCGCCGAGGCGCTTTCTCCCGCAGACTCTTTCTTTTCAGTATAGCCTTGGACTATCTGCTTTGCAACCCCTGCCTGCAAAATCTTTGCGGAGGATCTCTTGATTTTTTTGATATGGCGTGATATAAAAGAGTTGACAGATGAAATCCGAAAACAGGAAACCGCCCGGAGGCACAAAGGAATAAAAATGCTATGACAAGTGAAAACGACGTCTCTCTCATTGACCGGATCTTCTGCTTTGAGTCAGCCATTGCCTGCAGGACAAAGGTTTTTGACAATCATTATCACAGCTGGTTTGAAATCTATTATCTGGAAAGCGGGAAATGCAACTATTTGATTGAAGATACGCTCTATGAAATCAAGGCCGGGGATATGGTGCTGATTCCTGCCTACCGCATCCACAAGACCGCCTACAGCACAGCCAGCCATTCCAGGCTTCTCCTAAGCCTCTCCGACAGCTACCTGCCCCCTTATGTCCATACGCTGCTGGAGGGTGACAACTATATCTACCGCAATCCCAAGATCACCGCCGACGCCTATGCCATCGTAAAGAACATTGAATCCGAGTACCTAAACTGGGACAGCTATTCCTCCGATATGATAAACGGATATGTCCACATGCTCTTCACCCTGCTGTGCCGGAACCGGAATTATTACAAAAATGAGCGCACCGGCGGCAATATCCATGTGGAGAAGATTCTAAATGACATCAAAAGCAATTACCACTGCGACATTACCCTGTCCCGGACTGCCAGAGAACATTCCATCAGCCCGGAACATCTTTCCCGGATTTTTAAAAAGGAAACCGGCTTAAGCTTCCACGAATACCTTACCAGCATCCGGTTAAAAGAAGCCGAACGCCTGCTGAAGCTGGAGGAGAAAAAATCCGTTTCCGAAATTGCCTTTTCCTGCGGTTTTAATGACAGCAACTATTTTTCCCACAAATTCAAAACGGTGTATGGACTCTCCCCTCTCCAGTTCCAGAAAAGATGCCGATGACAGGGCGGGTGGGCACAGAAAGTTTACTCCGCCAGCGCTTTGGTCCCCTCCCCCAGCAATGAGGCGGAGTCCTCGTCCAGATACAGATACCAGTTGTCATGCTCTCTCATCTTCGTGGCGGGGATGACATTGGTGACTTCATCTGTCTCCAGGGTCTTCTGAACGGCGGCCGCCTTTACCTTGTGGGGCACTACGGATATAATGCATCGGCAGGCCATAATCCGGGAGACGGTTGCGCTGACGGCATACCGGGGCACATCCTCAATGGCGGCAAACCAGCCCTCCCCCACCTGCTGCCTGCGGCATCTCTCGTCCAGCTCCACCACATGATAAGAAGCTGTGGTCTCAAAGTCTGCCGGCGGGTCATTGAATGCGATATGTGCGTTCTCACCGATTCCGATGATGCCTATGTCAACGGGTTTTTCCTGAATCCTGGCCGTGATATCCGCAATGACTTTGTCCGTGTCGCCCTCCCCGTTTATATAGTTCATCCTGGCGCTGCCGATCTTATCGATAAATCTTTCTTTCAGATACTTCCGAAAGCTTGCCCCATGGGTCACGGGCAGCCCTACATACTCGTCGAGATGGAAGATTTCCACCTTGTCCCAGGGAATGTCCATTTGAATCAAGGCTTCAAAAAATTCAAACTGGGACTGTCCGGTGGATACCAGAATCCTGGCTTCCCCCTGTTCGCTTACCGTTTGGCGGATTAGTGCCGCGGTCTTTTCGGCGGCTTTGCGCCCCATTTCATCGCTGGTCCGCGATATGCTCAGCTTCATCATACAAATCTCCTCCTATTATCACTTTAGATACCCTGATATCTTCGTCGAACAATAAGATATCAGCGTCATATCCCTCCTGTAATATCCCTTTTTTCTCCAGCCGGAATACCCTGGCAGGGACGGCCGTCATCATCCCTACCGCCGCTTCAAGCCCTACGCCCGCCTCCCGGACCATTGTCCGCACCAGCCGGTCCGCGGTGGCCACGCTTCCCGCAAAGGAAGTCCTGTCCGTAAGCTTTGCCACGCCGTCCTCAATGATACAGGGCATTGCCTCCCCTTTTCTTCCCAGCATAGATGGCCCCTCCGGCATACCCGCTCCCCGCATGGCGTCCGTCACAAGGCAAATATGCTCTGTACCCTTACACTTTACGATAAGTTTCAAAAGCTCCGGCGGAAGATGCCTGCCGTCCGCAATCACCTCCACTGCCATATCCTCCAGCAGATAAGCCGATTCCACCACCCCCAGCCTGCGGTATCCGTTGCAGCGGGTAATTGACGACATGCCAGAATACAAATGTGTCACCAGGCGGCAGCCCAAGCCGTACACTTTCTCCACATCCGCATAAACCGCGTCACTGTGGGCAATGGCAGAGAGGATGCCGTTCTCCCCCAGCCTCCTGCAGAACGCCGCACTGCCCTCCAGCTCCGGCGCAAAGCTCCAACGCCGGATCACATCCCCGTAAAGGCGGATGATTTCCTCATATTCCGCCGGATCCGGATTTTTGATATAAGCCGGATTCTGAGCGCCGCTCTGCCGGGGGGAGAAATAGGGTCCCTCCAGATGGGCGCCCAGGAGATTGCCCTTTGCGGCACGGGATTCCATCACCCTGCGCAGGTCCTCCAAAAACGCGGTCAATGTCTCCCGGGAAGAGGCCAGGGATGTGGGCATCATGCTGGTGGTGCCGTGGGCGAGATGAAAATCCGCCGCCTTTACAATGGCCTGTGTACCGCCGTCCATAAAGTCATAGCCGCCTCCCCCATGTACATGGATGTCTATGAATCCCGGCGAGACATACTGTCCCCCTGCATCTATGAGCTTGTCATAAGGCCTGGGTTCATCGGTGACGGCGATGATTTCCTTTCCTCCGTAATAAAGACACCGGTTCCTGACGATTCCCCTGCGGGATATGATTTTTCCGTTGACGATTTTCGTAATCATTTCTGTCCCCCCATCCCCTGGCAGGGCTCATAAAACCCGCCCACGGCCTCACGGCGCTCTTCTTTCACAGAAAGGTTTGCCCCTCGTCCTTTGCCTTGCTCCCCGAAAGGCCGGCTGTAAATTGCGCTGCTCTGCCCTAACCCAAACAGGGAATCGGAGGCCGCCCTTTCATCGGAGCAGCTCTTCATAATCAAAGTATTGCAGCATCCCCGGAATCATCAGGCTTAAGGTATTGTCATAGCAAAATACCTCTGTGCCTATTATTTCCTTTTCTACATTTAAAAGTAAATCTTCGCCGTATTCCATCTTTACCTTTTCATTGAGGAAACCTGCCACGATGCCATACACACCGTCCTGTCCCTGACAATACAGCGTGATGTCCTGTTCCTCTATGCCAAACTCCGCTCCCAGCATCTCGATGGCGCGCAGCACGTCATAGCAGTGCATGGCCGCCATGCTGTCACCTGCATAAATCAGGTCGGTACAGAGCCGGTAAAGGGTTCCGAAGCGTTCCTTGTAGGGCATCCCCTGAATCAGGGGATACTGCTCCAGACTTCCCACCCCCGGCACGTCCAGCACCAAAACCTGTCGGCCCGCCTGACACTGCCTACGGATCCACGATGCATGCCTGCTGATTTTCCGGGTTCCCTCCGGCCAGACGGCGATGGTGGCGGGCAGATGCTCTGTCCGGCTGTATTCCGCAGCCTTTATCAGATTGCCTGCGCAGATCAGCCGTCTTTGCGTCCACCAGCTTATGCTGCAGCACCTGTACCTGCCGGCCTCCGCGTCTTTCCCGGAGCCGGCCTCCTTGCCGCCCTTTATTCCGGCCTCCTTGCTGCCCCCTGCTTTCGTGTCCTTTCCGCTATTCCAGCCGGCATCCACGGTGTCCTCCGGCGCAAGCACACGGATATGAAACGCTGCAGGCTTCCTTTCTTTCCCCACCTTTTCCCAAAGCCACTGCCTTGCCCTTGCCAGGCGCACCTCCTCCGGAAGCGCCATGCGTTCCTCCCGCAGCCGGGCTGCGGATTCCCGTATCCGTTCCTGAAGCGTTCCCGCGCCCGGAATCTCTCCTTTTACATTGCCGCTTACCGTGGCAGTCAGGGCGCGCTCCGGCAGCGGCCTAATGTCACCATTGGTTATCGCTGCCTTTTTCCCCAGGAAAACCTCGGTAAAAAATTCCGTTGCATGGACCGCAAGGCGGCGGGTATACCTGTGTGTATCCTTATCCCGATAGAGGCGGATTCCCTCATTCCGGCCGTACATCCCATAAAAACGCTTGGCCGCCGAAAAAGTCTCCAGGGTTCCCTCAATGGGAAAGAAATCGTAATCCACCGCCAGAATAGCTGCCGGGCGGGGCGCAAATATCAAAAAAGCCGTCACATGGTCAAAGCCAAATCCCGTGGCGCCCGGCCATATCTGTTCCGAATCCTGCGGCTGTCCGCTGTACATAATCTCCCTGCGGGTGGTCACGAACGTCCCCGGGGCGGCAGCCGCTATCCTGTCATCACAGGCCATCATGGCTACGGTTGTGGTACCGCCGCCGGAATTGCCGGTGATGCCGATTCGCTCCGGGTCGATTTCCGGCCGCGTCAGCATATAGTCCACCGCACGCATGGCGTCACACAGAAAATACCTTTCCAGGAACATTCCGGTGGCCACCGCAGGCGTACCGCAGGAATCATGGTCGTCGCAGGCTCTTTGCACCAGATATACCCCTTTTTCCGGGTCATAATAATTGGATCTCTCGCCCTGACCCGTTGGGTCAATGGCAAATACAATCAGCCCGGCTCTGGCCAAAGTCTGACAGACCACGCTGTACTCATCATACATTCTGCCGTTTTCCGAATGGCCGCAGACGAACAGAACTGCCGGACCAGGGAAACCGGCTCCCCGTGGAAGATACAGGGAGGCAGTCACGTAGATATCCGAATAGGAGTTGAAGATAATGTTTTCCAGCGTGAATTCTTTCTCTTCCCGCTTCCCCGTCACCCTTGCCCGCAGAGGGCCCACCTCCTCTATAAGCCCTCCCATTTCCTCGATGAAGCGCCTCCTCATCTCCTCCCTGTGCTTTTTAAGTCCCTCCAGGGTGGAAATCTGTTCCCGCTTCCTCTCCCCCTGGGCAAACTTTTCCTCCTGCAGTCGAAAGATAAAATCCTTTAGCTGATCGCCACTGCTGCGAAGCTCCCATTGGTTCATCCTGTCAAATTCCTCAAACATCTGCCACCACCTCCTGTTCCGTTCCGCGACAGTCGCCCGGCTGACCTTAGTCTGCCGCCATAAGCCGTTTCATCTGTCATGGTACGGATAAAGCGGACATTTCATAACATGCAGCGGATTTTTGGTAAGGAAATATTACTTATGATATTACATCAATTTTACAATTGTTTCCTTAAATATATTGATTCCGCGGGATGTTTTTCTGGAATTTTTTGATATGACTCTCACCTGTCCCGCAGTTCTAAAGCTTTCACCGCCTCCCCTGTCCCCCGGACATACACAGCCGGCAGTGTCTGTTCCTCCAGAAAGGTAAGGGAACTCCTGCCCTGGGGCTGCAACTGGGTTTTATAATTTCCATGGGAGAAATATCCGTAATCCACGCCGTCCCCGGCGTAGCTGTACAGGCCGGAATACAGCTCCCCCTCCCGGTCATAGACTGCCAGCAGCACATTCAGGCTGTCCCAGTCCTCAAAGGCGGCCAGCACCAGCCTTTCCCCGTCAAAGAGGCATTCCCGCTCCATAGGAAACAGGTGATTTCGCATCCACCCATGCCCTGTGCCCACATATTCCTCCTGGGGCTGCTCCGGAAACTGACCGCTGCACCAGAGCCTCCACTCCCCGTCAGTCTCGGTCACAAAGGAAAATCCATTGTCCCGCCAGGTCATCAACAGCCCCCCGTCCTCCCGGGACATGGCGCACAGACCGGGAGCCACAAGCTCTAATTCCGTGTCTATATCCGGCAGATACACCCCTTTCTCCGCCGCTTCCTCCCCGGCAAAAAGCCTTTCCTGGCCTAACGCCACCCTCTGAGTCAGGGCGGGCGTCCCTTGGTCCAGGCGATAGACCAGGAGCGCGTAGTCATTTTCTTCTTTTACGGTAATATACAGACGGCTCTTTTCCTCCTCCCACAGCAGCCCTGCCGGTACCGTTCCCTCAGGCAGCGGACACACTCTCTCCATCCCCGTCAGGTCCGCCCGGATCCAGCCCTCCCCCTGCTCAAAGGGAAGCCAGAACAGACCACAGTTCTCGCCCCGGTGGGCCTGCCGGGATGTAGCGGTATTTTCCAGGCAGAAAGCATAGTAGGCCCCTGCCTTGCCAAAAGCCGACGCGCCGGCAATCCCAACGCTCCCCTCATCCCATACGGTTTCTGCTTTACAGGAAACAATCTCCCCTGTCCGGCTCTTCTCCACGGTAATCTTTATCCTGTCCTCCGCCGCAGGGATGCAAAACAGCTCCGTCAGATAGTCCGAAATCTGACCATAGTCCCCCTGATATTCCACGGAAGTGCCCTCTATGTCAAAACTCATGGGGTAATATTCCCGGTAATCTCCCACCCGGACCGTCTCTTCCCGGGTCTCACCCGCTTCGGTGCGCCCGGCGACCGCCCGGATGATCTCCGGATAGGGCGTCTGGGGATCATCCGGAAATCCCTCCTCTGCAACAGGGACGCCGAAGCTAATCCCATATCCGCCGGGGAAATCCGCCCTTGCGCAAGGGTGCGGCGTCCATTCCCACGCTACCTGCCCCGGCACAAAGGAGCAGACGCTTTTTGCCCCTTTTCCGCTGCCGATGGTATATTCCGTATCCCACAGCAGCTGCCGGTTCCAGTGGGAGGCAATGTGCAGGGACACGCCCTGGGCCGCGGCCTTATTCCCGGAGAGCACCTCCTCCCGGATGACCACGTTCTCTTTTTCCTCATCCACCCTCCTCCATGCAAAGAAAATGGAAAACAGTGCCAATCCCATACATATCAGCGAAACAAATAAGCTTTTCTTCATACCTTTCCCCGCCTTACCTTTTCCCTTATGCCCGGCCCCTGCTCTCCGTGCCCCTGCAGGCATCTTGCCAAAGCTTGCACTCTGCCCCGGATACTCCTGTCACATACGAACTTCCGCTCAAGTCCTGCCCCCGCCCGTCAGCTCTCCCAAAGCCCTGCTCACCCGGTCGGCGCGGTATCCGTAGGTCTCTTTCACGTATTCCAACAGGGTGCTGCCCCGCTCCTCCAGCTCCAGCGTGGACACATCTCCCGCTATCCTGCCCCCCTTAAGCAGCACCGCCCGTCCGATGAACCGCTCCACCTCCTCGATGAGATGGGTGGACAAAAACACCGTCTCCTCCGGCTCCAGAATCCCCAGCAGCACCTTGTAAAAATCCTCTCTGTTGAACACATCATTTCCCGCAAAAGGCTCATCCATCAGAATATACTCCGCCCCCTGGCACAGAGCCATGATCACTTCGAACTGATTCTTCTGCCCTGTGGAATACCCTTTCAATGCTGTCCGCCTGGGCAGCTCAAAAAACTCCATCAAAGTCTCATACCGCTCTCTGCGGAACCTGCCGAAATGCATCTCATAAAATTCCCCATGGGAATCCGGCGTCAGATTAGGGAAAAAGGAGTGTTCGCAGGTGGCAAAGGACAGCCTTGCAATATTGCTTCTGTCAATGGGCTTATTGTCCAGCAGGATTTCCCCCTGATAGGACAGGAAGCCCAAAATTGATTTCATCAATGTAGTCTTTCCTGCGCCGTTTTCCCCAAACAGGCCTACGATCTCTCCCGGCCCAATTGCCAGATTCACATCGAACAGAACCTGTCTGGACCCCAATCTGTCAAAGTATGTCTTGTTCAGTGCCTTGATTTCCAGCATAGCGATTCCTTTCTGTTTATAAAATCCACTGTCTTATTGCGATGCCTCTCCTCCGCGGATGGATGCCCGTCCGTCTCCTCTCCCACCGCTCCTATGATAATGACCACCTGTCATACGCGGCACCTATCCGTGCCATTGCGTTTCCCCGCCTCAAAAGCCCTCCGGCAAACCATGCCGGATGTTGACAACAACAGCTCCATCCATTCTTAAACCCGCCTCTGCCCTGCCTACCAAAAACCGGGCGCGCATACGCCGGGCATTACCAGCAGATAGATTCCGTAATAAATCACACCCAGCACCGCCTCTGCCGCCGCTCCCACGGCCATACCCAGAAGCGGCGCCCGGACACAGCTGGCCACCAATACGCTTCTGCGGGGCAGGCGGCGCATGAGATAGATGCTCTTCGTCTCCCGGTGATAATAGGCGTAGTGGAAAGCCGCCATAATAGCCAGAAACAGGAAATACGGAACGAAAAGTCCCCCATACTCCCCTGCCAGCTCCAGGAAAGGCTTTGCCACCCCGTCCGGCCGCAATACCCTGCCCCGGTCCCCGTCCACATAGTACAGCCACTCCACAGCCTCCCGCAGCTTTCCGAAATACCGCAGGCTCAGCACCACAGGCAGGGCCAGCAGCACTGCCGCCGTATTCCTCTCCCATACAAATTCATATCCTGGCGGAAACCATTGCCACAGCTGCGTCCACAGCCTCCCGATTTTCCTCAAAGTCTTCATGGCGCCATCCCCTCCCGCCTTTTTCGTTCTGCCGCCGGATACCCGGAATCTGGCAGTCAATATATGCCTGTCTCCTGCCGCATCCGGCGCTTCCGATGATTGCCTGAATTTTCTCATTCCACGGTTTTCTTCCCGGTTCTCGGCTGTCTCTATTACCACAGGCCCTCCCGGTTCCGCCGGCTTTAAGTCCGGTTCCCCATATTCCCCATACAGACTTCCATACGTTCCCGGGACCTGCAGCACCGATAGAGCTCCAGCAAATCCACCCCAATCACCACCACATAGACAAAGCAGCACACCGTATCCTGCCAGGTAACCCCTGCCGGAACCGCG
This sequence comes from uncultured Acetatifactor sp., assembly GCA_949840885.1. Taxonomy (GTDB): domain Bacteria; phylum Bacillota; class Clostridia; order Lachnospirales; family Lachnospiraceae; genus Acetatifactor. Next base: position 10,375 of record CATKYJ010000056.1, on the reverse strand, counting down.
AACCAGGCGGCGGACATCAGGAACACGGAAACCTGAGTGGTCCGATACCGTTTCCCGATGCCTCCGGCCTCATCCATGCCCATTGCCAGAAGCATCAGCCCGCCCCGCACCCACTTCCCCAGATCCGCCATGGGCAGCACGCCGTGAAGAAAGTCGTTTCGGTAAAAGGCCAGGAATACCGTCTGGGACCCCTGCGGCATCCCCGGGGTGCGCCTGTAGCTTTCCGCGAAGCACAGCGCCAGCCCTGCCTGTACCGCAAACAGCATCAGCAGGCAAAACACATCGTAAGCCGTCCGAATCCAAAAAATGCTCCCCTGGGACAACTGAAGCCGCATCGCCGTATACCGTCCCTCATTGTCCAAAACCCTATTCATCCGAATCAGCAGAAAATACACTGCCCCCAGCGCTGCCAGAAACACAAGATGGATATGACTCTCCTCTATCTTTATCTCAAAACCCGCAATCCAGTCCCCTCTAAGCGTGCGGTAAAATAAAGGCACCTCCGCCACCGCCATCAAAAGCGCCACCGCAAGCACCTTGTAAAAGCTGCCCCTTGCAAGCAGCGCCCACAGGGACAATCCTGGCAGCCCACGCTTTTCTGCTCTGTTTTTTCCTACCATATTCCACCTCCCGGTCATGTTGCCGTCTTTCGCAGGCTACCCTGGTTCTATCTCCGGCGCCCATAGCGCAGGCGGTACCTCTGAGTTTTGCGTCATTTCCGTGGCCGCTCCCGCTACGTCCCCGAAGCTATGCGTCACCCCCATGACAGTTCCGGTTATGTCTCCCGCCCTTTGCGTCACCCCCATGACGGTTCCTGTTATGTCTCCCGCTCTTTGCGGCATCCCCGCGGCCGCTCCCGCTATGTCCCCGGCCTCCCACAGCTCCCCTGCCAAAGCACAGGCTTCCTCTCTGGAAATCCCCATCTGCTTCATGGCCCTTACCCAGCCCGCAGTCTCGCTGCGAAGCTGCTCCCTGCGAATCCGCTCTACAGTGGCTGCGTCCACGTTCGTATAGCTTTTTGCCCCGGAGCGGGACTGAATGATGCCCTCTTCCTCCAGCATATGGTAAGCTTTCTGAATCGTATTGGGATTCACCCCCAGCAAAGTGGACAGCGCCCGCCTGGAGGGCACCTCCTCCCTGTCGCCGATGACCCCCGCCGCAATCCCCTGCCGAATGAATCGCATGATCTGCAGATACACAGGGCCGCTGTCTTCTAAGACAAATTGATCGAATGATATCATTTCTCACACTCCAAACCGTATCAGTCGTATAATACAGTTCCTATAACCGTATTATATAGCTAATACAGTTTGCCGTCAAGGGTTATTTTAACCAGTCATCTTGCATTTCCATCCGGCTCCGCCATGGATCCTACGTCCCTTTTTCCTCACGGACAATCAAAGACCCCGCTGCAAGCAACGGGGTATCAATCTTGCAGCGCTGCAGAGCAGAAAGTGTCCTTCGGACACTTTGGTATTTGACCCTCGCGGCATTCGTCAAATGTGCATGCAAGCATGCCCACTTGACTCATTGCTCGCGGGAATAAAGTCTGCCGCCGGTTTATAGCATCTGCCGCTCGTGAGCCGGGGGCACGGAAGAAGAGCTCCCCATAAATATAGCAGGTTTTCCATAGGCCCGTATCTCAAATATGCGGGCAAACGCATCCCCATAGGTAGCTGTCACCGTAATCCGGATACAATTCCCGGTCAGCCCTTCCGGCAGGCTGTGGATACACAGCCGTTGGCCGTTATCCTTTCTTTCGCACTTCCATACACACCTTGTTCCGTCCAGGAGCTCCACTCTGTAGTCCCGCACCAGTGTCCCGGGCATTCCCTTTTCCTGCTGCCTCCTCTGGGCATCGGACAGGGATGGCATGATCTGTTTGGTCAGATCCGGATCGAATTTGATATGGATCTGGCGAATCTCTTCCCTCCCTGCAAGCTGCAGCCGGATCCACTGTCCCTTTCTATCCAGTTTTCCGGATATCCAGCAGTTGCTTTCCCCTTTTACCCGTCTGCTGACGCCGTTTGTCACATTGGAACAGGCGCCGTCCGCCTGTTCCCCGGAGCAGATGACGCTGCTTATGCCATTCAGCTTATCTGCCGTATCTTCATTCCGGCAGCCGGGAATATAGCAGTCATCGGCCAGCAGCATCTGCTGCAGCCGGCGGATATACTGCTGCCCCACCTGCCTGGGATTGACCCCTTCCCGCACCGCAATGGCAGCGGCCGTTCCCACCGCCTGGCCGATTACCCCGCAGGTGCCCATGACCCGGGTGGAACCGAAAGCCATATGGGACACGCTGATGGCTCTTCCCGCCAGGAACAGGTTCTCCACATTTGCGGAGTACAGGCACCTGTAGGGAATGGTGTATACGTCTTTCAGGTAAATATATTTTGTAGGCTCCTCCAGGGTGCTGCGCAGCCCGCCCACAATGTGCATGTCCATGGGCCAGCCCCCGTAGGCCACCGCGTCCGGGAAGATCCTGCCCTCCACAAGATCCTGTTCCCGCAATACATAGTCGCCCCGGATCCGCCTGGTCTCCCGTTTCCCCGGCAGACATCCCACCCACTCCAAGGCGTAATTTTCCGCATGGTATTTCCCGCTGTTTTTGATGTAGTCCCAGATTCCGTACACGGCTCCCAACAATTCGTCTCGAATCTCTTCGCCGTCCGCGATACAGTCCCGGCCGTCCCCGCCCAGTTCAATCCACCAGTATCCGCTGGTGATCTCGCCTATATCCCTGGTCTTCAGTTTCCTTTCATCAAAGGGTTCTGCCCAGAAAGGCCTTTTATACGCTACAGGCTCTCCCGTATCCACTGCCCGGAACATCAGGGAATTCCCCATTGTGTATGTATCGCTTTCCCCGGGCGCATGTTCCTCCCCATACACATTCCTGCCCTCCCGGCCGCACATGACCTCTGCGCCGGATCCGGCTGCCAGGAATCCGTCTCCCGTGGCATCCACATAGAACGCCGCCTCCAGGGCAAACTGCTTCTCCGTGGTGGACTGCAGCGCCGTCACCTGGCGGATACGTCCGCCTGCCGTCTCCCCTTCCGTAATCCTGGTATTCAGATACAGATCCAGGTTCTCCTGGAACCGGCACTTCTCCCAGAGTATCGTGTCAAATGTAGAGAATGAATGATTTGGATTCCGCCTTTTGTTCTCCAGCAGGATCTCCATCAGGATCCCGGTCTCCCTGGCATCCGGCCTGGTGCCGTGATGGTCCGCCCCGCAGATATGCATTCGGATCTCCGAGCTGGCATTTCCCCCCAGTACGGACCGTTCCTGAACCAGCGCTGTCCTGGCGCCATGCCTGGCTGCGGCAATGGCGGCACATACGCCCGATATTCCTCCACCTGCCACGACTATGTCATAAGCCTTTCTCTCCACAGATACCATATATGTCTCCTTTCCTTTTCGCTTTCGCGCTCCCGGCGTGTGATCTCAACACACGCCGTCCCCATCCGTCCAGGGCATCTCCATCCGAACCTCGAACCCCGTTCTGCACTCTGCCACATGGAGGCCATATTCATTCCCGAACAGCAGCTGAAGCCGCCGGTTCACGTTCTGGAGGCCGATATGGGTCTCTCCGAACACCTGAAACTCCCTTAGCTCCCGCTCCATCCGGCGCTGCCATTCCGCTGTCTGTCCTACGCCGTTGTCCCTTATCCTAAGTACAAGCCGCTCCCCTTCCCGGTACCCGTCCACAGTGATCCGTCCCCCGTATTTCAGATTCCGGAAACCGTGACGGATACTGTTTTCGAGTACAGGCTGCAGGGACATGCACAGACACATGCCGCCCAAGATATCCTCCCCCACGTTCCAGGATACCTGCAATTTCTCCCCATATCTGCGTTTTTCCAGGGCAATGTAAGAATGGCAGTACGCAATCTCCTCCCTTAGGGTACACAGGTAAACGTTTCCTTTCATCATCTGCCGCAGCATGGCTGACAGTTCCCCGATAGCCAGGGAGACCTCATTGTCGGAACCGGTAAGGCCGATGGCCATGAATCCCACTGTCTGCAAAGTATTGAACAGAAAATGGGGATTGATCTGTGCCTGGAGCAACGCCACCTGAGCCTGTTTTAGCTTGGTCACATGCTCTGTCAGATCCTCCTGGAGCCTGTCCCGGCTGGAATACATTTTCACGAAAGAACTGATAATATACTTCAGTTCGTTGCCCCGCTCCCTGTCCGTATCGGAGGATATCTGCATCTCAAAGAAGCTTTCCGGCTCATCCAGCATCTGGATAATGCTCTTGACAGGCAGGAACACCCGCACGGAAATACCATAGGAAACAGCCACGGACAGCACAAACAAAAAGAAGCTGATCAGGACAATCCCCCTGCGCATGAAAAGAATCCGCTGGTGATAGCGGCTCATGTCTGTCACAAAAGCATACTCCCATGTGCTGTAGCCGGATTCCCGGAAATGCACCATGTACCTCCCGTCCTCCGTAATCCCCCTGGCCCCATCCCATTCCGACAGATTCTCTTTCCAAAAGCTTCCCGGCCAGCTCTCCCTTTCTTCCCCTCCCCCACTGTACAAAAGCCTGCCCTCCATATCTATGATAAACAGCCTCTGGTCGTCCCCATCCCCGGAATACGCCAGATTGTCAAGCCAACCCGTGTCCATATTCAGGATCAGACAGCCTGTTTTCGGGGTGGTAACCGAATAGGGAAGCGGGAATATCACTGAGAGGACTTTCTTCCTCTCTGCCCCGTCCTGGTTCAGCATCACCCTGGGCCAGGTACTCCAGCCAATACCGGATTCCTGTCCGTGGGCCTGCCAGGAGATATCCCGCATATGGCCAAGCTGCATGAGTCCGTTGGCCATGGCCACATATCCGTTTTTCTCCGAATATACATAGACGGAATCCAGATACGGGCTGACACAGTTGGACAGAATCCCTGCCAGCTCGTTGATTTCCCGCATTCCCTCGTAAGTCTGCCAGTCTTCCCTGTAATATTCCAGGAAAGACCCCACCGCCCTCTCTGTACGGATCCGCATCCCTATCTGTATGATATTCCGATATACCATGTCGCTGGTCTCCTGGATCCTGTGGAGGGTACTGGCTCTGGAATCTGCCACTTCTTTCATATAAGCGTCCGCAAAATACAAATACGCCGCCACGCACAGAGACACCAGCGGAAGATATACAGCCAACATGATCAGCATAAAATTTTTCAAAAAAAGGGAATTGAACTTATAATTCCGGATATATTGCAACGGCATCCACTTTTTCACCGGATATCCTCCTGCTTTTCCCTCCCGTACAGGTGCCTTTTCCGATATTCTATAGGCGTACAGGCATAGATACGCTTGAACAGTTTATAAAAATATTTGATATTGTGATATCCTACCTGCTCGCTGATCTCATATATTTTCCGGTGGGAATCCCGGAGAAGTTCCGCGGCTTTCTCCATCTTGATCCGGATCACGTATTCGCTGTAATTCTCCCCCACCTGTTCCTTGAATATCCTGCTGAAATAATTCGGGCTCAAGAAAACATGTTCCGCGGCGCGGGTCAGGGAGATATTTTCGTCCAGATGCTCCCGAACCAGTTTCTTGACACTCCCGCTCACCGTGATGTCTTTCTCCTTTGTATGCAGATAGCAGTGTACCTCATACAGAGCCTTGCGCCTGCCCTCTTCGCTGCCCCCGTCCAGGAGCATTTCCTCCAACTCTCCCGGCAGCCCCTCGCCGTATTTCTCCCGAAGCAGAGCTGCCATGCCCGCCGTCAGGCCGTCCATATCCACACCGTCCTCCCTGGCAGACAGCTCTTCCCCTATCCTGTTCCAGATCTCTTCGAAATCCTCACACATATTCAGAACCAGAAGATACTGCCCTGCCATTATCTGTTCCTCCCTGTGCAGCCTCTCCATCCGCTTTCGCTGCCTCTCGTCCAAAGCCTCCCGAATCCTGGTAAAAGTCTTCCGAATATCCGACAGATTCACCGGCTTCAGCAGATAGTCCTCCACCCCATACTGTAACGCTTTCCTGGCAAACTCAAATTCCTGGTATCCGCTGAGCAGCACCACCACACAGTCCAAGCCGTTCTCTGCCACATAACGCGCCACATCCAGGCCGCTTTGTACCTGCATCTGGATGTCGCAAAATATTACGTCTATTTTTCCTCTTTCCTCCAAAGCCCTGATCAGCGGTTCCCCGTCCTCTGCCACCAGCACTACCTCAAACCCTATTTCCTCCCACCGCACATACCGCACCAGACTCTCCCTGATAAACATTTCATCATCTGCGATAGCCAGCTTATAAGTCCCCATGCTACCTCTCCTTTATCCTCCAAGGCCCCATACCCTTTCCTGCCATGCACAGGGGCGCTATGTTCCCTTGTTCCACGGCATATCCGGAGCACATTCCCCTTATGCAGAGGAAGCAGCGGCCTTTTACAGCCCCTGCCTGTCCCTGTCTGTCTGTTATTGCATTCCGGCGATGAGAGCATTCATCTTCTCCACATACTCCCTTCCGCCGCTTTCATACCACTTCTCCAACGCCTTATCATATTCCGAGACGTCCATCTGTCCCATGATGATCTTCGTCCTGACCTCGGCCAGTTCATTTTCCGCCTCTGCCAGCTCCGTGCTGATGCCCTCTGCCGGGGTCTTGCCGCGATTTGCGGACATGGTTCCGCAGCTTACTGCCACTGTCAGCCATTTGTCCAGCACTTCCCTTTCCTCTTTACCCAGGGACTGGTCGATGAAGAAATTCACGTCTTTCTGCCTTCTGGCCACACTGGCTCCCCAGCCTTTGCCCTCTGCCTTATAGGTCTCCGGAATCACTTCGATTTGTCCGTCCGCTGTCTTATTATAAGTATATCCGGGTTCTCCGTAAATAATATATTCCCATCCCTGGTCGCTTAAGAGCCAGTCCATCATCTCTGCCACTTTTTCCGGATGCTCACAGGCAGAAGTGATTGCCACGCCCCCCCAGATGCCCGGGAACGCGATGTTGCCCCGCAGAATTCCGTCCTCTCCCCGGATACCGGAGATATATGTCACCCTTGCGTCAGGATTAATGGCTTCCACCTGCTGCTGTTTGCTTGCCACATGGCCGGCAAAGGAGGGGATGATCCCTACTTCCCCTGCTGCAAAGAGGGCATCCACGTCCTGGGTCACTGCGCTGTCCGGATGGGCGTATTTGTACAGCTCCCTGCCAAATTCCAAAGCGTCTCTGTATGCCTGGTTTCCTATCTCATACACAGGATCCATGTATGCGTATTCCCCGTCGCTGGGCTGCCACCCCATACAGCCGCTGGCTTCCTGCCACACAGGGTACAGCATCCCGCCGAACGCACGGTATGGGTAACCATATGTGTCATCTTTCCCGTTTCCGTCCGGATCCTCTTGCGTCATCCGCCGCATCAGTTCCAGGAAGTCTTCCTTGGAGATGGCATAATCCTCATCCAGTTCCACATTCAGGTTCTCCAGCCAGTCCTCCCGCACCGCAAAGCCGTCCACCCGGGCCACGGAGCATCTGGGAATCAGATAGATATTGTCATCGTTCATGACCTTGGCCGTGTCATAGGTAATCGGATCGATATATTTCTGAAGATTCTCCTTGTCCGCAATCAAATCATTTACCGGGATGCAGATGCCGTCTTCTATGGCGGATATCAGAACCTGATGGGAATGGCTGTCAAATAGGATTACATCCGGATAGTCGCCGTCAGCCATGACCTGCTGCAGCCTCTCTTCGTAGGCTGAGCCAGGCACTTCGTCCCTGATCAGCTTGATGTTCAGTTCCTTTTCCATCTGCTCCACCAGATATTTGGAGCTCCTGGTCTCCGTGGCCGGGTCATAGCTATAGAAAAACCGGATTTCAACGGGCTCTTCTTCCACAGGGGCCTCCCCCTTGCTGCTTTCCGCCTGCTCTCCTCCAGCCGCGGCTCCGGAACTCTCTGTCCGTTTGCTCTCCCCGGAACCATCCGCCTCTTGGGCTATGTTCCCGCAGCCGGCCAGCATCACGGCTGTCAGGGCCAGTGCCAGTAACTTTGTGACTTTTCTCTTCTTCATAGAAACCTCCTTTTATTTGTCGCTTTTGCGATTTTACTTTTCGCTTTCCTCTGCTTTGAAAATCCTGTAACCTGTCTGCGGAAATCGCGGCATCATCCCTTGACGGCTCCCAGCATGATTCCGCCCTGAAAATACTTCTGGATAAAAGGATACACGCACAGGATGGGAACCATGACTACTACAATGGTGGCATACTGCAGCATGATGGCCGGTACTGCGCCGCTCCCCATCTCCGCCAGATTTCCGCCGGTAGACTTCTGCAGGGTCTCTGCTGTCATGATGATTTCCCGCAGGAAAAGCTGTACTGTCCATTTGGACTGGGAGCGGGAATACAGGATGGCATTAAAGTAACTGTTCCAATACCCCACTGCCAGAAACAGCATGATCACGGATATGATGGGCTTTGACAGCGGCACCACGATCCGCCCCAGTATCCCCGGTTCGGACGCCCCGTCTATCTGCGCTGCCTCCAGCAGGCTCTCTGGCAGGCTCTCAATAAAATTCTTCACCAGAATCAGATTATATGCCGACACGCAGCCCGGCAGGAACAGAGCCGCCAGGGTGTCCAGTAGTCCCAGCCCTTTCATCAGGAAATACTGGGGCAGCATTCCGCCGCTGAAGAACATGGTGAACAGGATCAGCGGCATAAGGAGCTTCCTGCCCTTTAAGTTCTTCTTGGAAAGGGCATAGCCTGCCATCACAGTGGCCACAATGCCGATCAGGGTGCCCGCCACCGTGATCACAACCGTATTCCGGTAGCCGATCCAGATACCCTTGTGCCGGATCACCTGACGATAGGCTTCCAGGGAAAAATCCCTGGGAATGATGGTCATGGGGTTCTGGGCGTATCCTGTATAACTGGAAAAGGATACTGCCACCACATTCAATACGGGGTAAAGCACCGCGAAATCCACCAGCACTATGATAAGGAAAAAGACTATCCTGAGTATGACGTCTCCTTCTCTTCTCCAGTTTCCAACCCGCTTTCTCTTTTTCAGACCTTTTTTCCCGCATAGAGGAGCAGGTATTCTCTCTTTTCTTCCCTCAGCCCGCATCTTACCAGATACCTCCCTCCCCGATCTTTTGCGATATTTTATTGGTGACCAGCACCATCAGCAGCCCTACTACCGACTGGAAGAGTCCCACTGCCGTAGAGTAGCTGTACTGAGCCTGCAGCATACCGATCCGGTAAGTGTAAGTTTCAAATACATCTGCCACATCAAAGACAGGCGCACTGTATAGCATATAGATCTGTTCAAAGCCATTCCGGATCACGGAGCCCATCCGCAGGATCAGCACTACCGTGATCGTAGAGGCCAGCCCCGGCAAAGTCACATACCGAATCTTCTGGAGCAGCCCCGCGCCGTCTACCCGGGCTGCGTCAAACAGTTCCCTGTCAATGCCGGATATGGCTGCAATATACACAATGGCGCTCCACCCGGACTCCTTCCAGATATCACTGATTACCAGTACGCTGCGAAAATATTCCGGTTCCAGCAGGAATTGTTTCGGCGTACCGCCCAGGGCCTCAATCAGGATATTCACCGCACCGCCTGACGTGGACAGCAGACGCACCATGATGCCGGAGAGCACCACCCAGGAAATAAAATGCGGAATGTAGGTCACTGTCTGGGACACTTTCACGAATTTCCGCATCCGGAGCTCACTTAAGACAACCGCCAGAAGAATCGGCACCGGAAATCCCCACAGCAGCTTGATCAGGCTGATCCAGACGGAATTGCGCAGTACCCTGGAAAACTGGCTGGAGCGGAACAGGATGCGGAAGTTTTCCCAGCCGACGAATTCGCTTCCCCGGATGCCCCTCACCGGCTTGAAATCCTGGAATGCCATCAGGATTCCGTACATGGGACCATAGCAGAATACGGCGAAGTATACCAGTGCCGGGAGCAGGAACAAGTACAGCCAGAAATACCTTTTGAAATATGCCTTTGTCTTCCTGTTTTTCACTTCTGTCCCCATAGGCCTATGTACCCTCCTTTGTTTTGCTGCTTTTATTATATGGTTTTCTCCCGGGTTCTTTCAATCCACCGAAGCGGAGATTTTAGTCCACTATTTTGCCTTTTTCATCTGCTATACCCGGTTTTTAACATTCAACGGGGCTTTACCGAACAGCCTACCATTCACGAGGGAGTGGTTGCCCGTGCATTAGCGGCAAATCTGCTCCATGAAGAAGCGGAAACACGCTCCATCCGCAGGGTTGTTTCACGAAGAAAAAATCAACGTAGGAAAAAGGCCGTTATGCCGAGAGTTATGGATGCTATACAAATATCCCATAACTCTCGACTTTTTGCGTTTGTAGAGGTATAATGTCTATATAG
>CATKYJ010000055.1 GCA_949840885.1 uncultured Acetatifactor sp. | reverse complement strand
TTCTAGGTCGTCTTAAACTCTTTTTCTCTCTGAATTTCCTCCGCCGCTCTCGCAGCGGTCCGGACAGGTCTCCCCGTCCTTTTTCGGAATCTTCAGGGTTGCATTGCTGTTCATTTGTCAAGGTGCTTTGCCGTCTTCATCAGCGGCAACTTTGATAGGATATCATATCTCTCCGCTTTTGTCAACAACTTTTTTCAACTTTTTTCAACCTTTTCAGATTGACTGTCATCGTGTTTTCCGACAACGAAATATACTATAACACCTTATCCCTGTCTTGTCAACAATAAAATTGCATTTTTTTACAAATTTTTTCTACAATTTATCCGCGGCTCTTTTACATGAAAAAAACGCCCTAAAAGGGCGCTTTCTCATGTCATATTCCCTGGTCTGCATCATCCGGCAGCTGAATTGTGTGGGATTTAGACCCATTTTTCATTTGAATCGTCACAGAGGCAATGGTGTCTGCACTGTCCGCATCCACCTCTGTCACCAGAACCGCCTCAGCGCTGGCTCCGGCTGATAAGGTGTCCACATAAAAAGCCATATCGTTCGGCAGCATTGTGGTCAGCGCCCTCCTGGAGCGTTCCCCGTCCACGGCAATGCGGTAGGTAATCTCCGAGGAGAACAGGTCTACCCTCGTCTCCTGCTCCAGCGTATTTGTAATGGAGAATTTCAGGATCAACAGCTTTTTCCCCTGTGTAGCTGAGACAGCAAAGGCATCGCTTTCGTCCGGATAGCTGTCGCAGACGACCTGTCCCGCAAATTCCAGAGCCACCCCCTCCGGCAGCCCCATTACCTCTTCGGCGCTATAGGCAATCTCACCCGCCGTCAAGTCCGCACCAGGAGCAGCCGTTACAGGAATGTCGTCCACCGGATCCATGCCCACGTTCACCTCAGGGGCAGGAGTCTGAACCGGAGCTTTGCCCTCCTCCTCGGGGGGCAGTTCCATAAGCCTGCTGTCCTTCCTTACATCGTATTTCGCTAAGGTATAGGCCACGAACTCGCCCACTGCCTGCATCTCTTCCGCTGTCATTTCCGGGATCTGGCTCTCGGCACATCCGCTAAACCCCAACATTGACAAAATTAATATTGCCGCCACACTCTTCTTATATTTCATCTTGCCTCTTCCTTATCTTGTTCCGCTTTAATCCCATGGTTCGTTTGTAGTATACAACATATTTCTCCATCAGACAAGTAAAAAATGAACTGCTCCTATTTTTGGTATATAGCATATTTATCCGCATCGCTTTTGTGACAGCTGACCCGGAGCCACACGCCCTCTTCCCTGTACTCCTGTTCCAGCACTGTGGCATTTTCCATAAAATATGAAACAATGCTCCCCTTGTCATAGGGCAGCAGGAAAGAGACCTGTACGCGCTCTGCGTAGACGCACTCCCTGATCAGGTCTACCAGTTCCTCCATGCCGCATCCCATGGACGCCGCCATGTAAATCTGCCTGTCCCGGATTCTGGGGATATCCTGCATATCGCATTTATCTGCCTTGTTGTAGACCACGATCTGCGGAATGTCCCCGGCCTCCAGTTCCCTCAGGGTATCTGCAGTCACTTCCATATGCTGTCTGTAATGCTCATCGGAAAAGTCCACCACCTGAATCAGCAGGTCGGCGTACTTTACCTCTTCCAGCGTGGAACGGAACGCTTTCACCAGACCATGGGGCAGTTTGTTGATAAACCCTACCGTGTCTGCCAGGAAAAAGGGAATGTTCTCATCCGTCCTGGGATTGATGCAGCGCACATTGGTGTCCAGCGTGGCAAAGAGCATGTCCTTTTCCAGCACCGTTTTCTCTTTGGCGTATTCCTTTCCCCTGTTGTCCCCGTACAGTTCCACCATGCGGTTCATGATGGTAGACTTTCCGGCATTGGTATATCCCACCAGCGCCACCTTTGGGATCTGGGACTGACTGCGCTTCTTGCGCATGGTCTGCCTGGCCCCAGCCATTTCATCCAGGTCTTTCTTCAGTTCGCTGATGCGGTGCTCAATCTTACGCCGATCCAGTTCCAGTTTCGTCTCGCCGGCGCCTTTGTTGCTCAAAGAACCGCCAGTGGTGCCGCCCTGTCTGCTTAAGTTTTCCCGCATTCCTACCAGTCTTGGCAGGAAATACTGCAGCCTTGCGGTCTCCACCTGAAGCTTTGCCTCCCTTGTCTGGGCCCGGATGGCAAAGATGTCCAAAATCAGATTCGTTCTGTCCAGAACGGGAAGCCCCAGTTCCCTGCCCAGGTTGCGCACCTGCGAGGGAGAAAGGGCATTGTCAAAAATAATCTCCTGCACCCCACACTGTTCGGCGTACTCCCGCACCTCCTCCACCTTGCCTGTTCCGATATAAAAAGCCTTATTCACAGCAGGCATGCGCTGGACAATAATGCCTGCCACTTCCTTGCGGGCAGCCTCCGCCAGACTTTTCAGTTCCTCCATGGAATGTTCAAAGTCCTCTTCTTCCCCTGTGTCCAGACCTACCAACAATACCTTTGTCTCTATGATTTCTTCGTCTCTTCCCATACTTATCCCCCTGCGTTTCCGCCTTCAAATGTGTCGTACTCCCTTTCACGCACTACTTTTCCTCTGATTTCCCGTCCAGTTCAAACCAGAAAAGCACTCCATTGTTATAGTTCTCCACACCGTACTTCTGGTTCATGGATTCCATGATGGCCTTGACAATGGACAGTCCCACACCGCTTCCGCCATACTCTCTGGTCCTCGCCTTATCTACCTTGTAAAATTTCTCCCAAAGATGCGGAATGGATTCCCTGGGGATAGTCTCCCCTGTATTGAATACGCCTATCCGCACGCTTTTCTCCCTCTGTTCCAGGGAGATCACGATGATCTTTCCTTTTTTTTCATCCACTGCCTGGCAGTGGTTCACTGCATTGGTAAAATAGTTCATGAAGACTTCTTCCGTCTTGTACACATCCCCCCATACATAGACGGATCCGTAGTCATCCATCCGCACGGTTATCTCGTTCTGCCTGGTGAGAATCCCAGCCGACTGGACATAGTTCTTTATCAACGCTGTCACGTCAAAGCGCTCCATGGACACCATGTCATTGCCAAATTCCAACTGATTGAGGGTCATCAGCTTCTTCACCATATTGTTCATTTTGGAGGCCTCGTCCATGATGACTTCGCAGTAAAAGCTGCGGCTCTCCGGATCGTCATTGACTCCCTCGGACAATCCCTCCGCATAGCCCTGAATCAGCGCAATGGGTGTCTTGAGTTCATGGGACACATTGGCAAGGAACTCCTTGCGCATGTTGTCAATCTTCTCTTTTTTCTCAATATCCTTTTGCAGCTCATTATTGGCTGTCTTCAACTCTGAGATGGAATGCTCCAGAGAGGCCGAGAGCTTATTGATATTCTCCCCCAGCAGGCCGATCTCATTGCGGTCGTTCCTCTGGTATCTGGCCTCAAAGTCCAGGTGTACCATCTTCTCTGAAATGCGGTTCAGCTCCAGTATCGGCTTTGTGATCTTCGTTGACACGAACCAGATGATGATTCCTCCTGCCAGCGTGGCCACCATTCCCATGTAGGCCAGAAACCGGTTGGCTATCTTTGCGCTCTCCCGGATGCTCTCCAAAGGCGTGTTCATAATAAAAGAAATGCCACTGTTTAGACGACCGTACATCTCCAGGTAATCCGCTTCCTCCATATGCACCTGCTGTACCACATATCCATCGCCCTCATGAACCACTTTCACGGAATCCGAGAACAGGCCGAAGATATATGCGGCCAATCGTTTTTCCAGTTCTGCTCCGCCGTTTATAGAGGCATATTTCAACCGGGAATTGGCATCCATGACATAGACTGTGATATTGTAGATTCCACAGATGTCGTTGAGCTCCTTGCGGAAAGCCTCCGTGCTGTAGGTATCGCTGTTGGCGGCCTGTCTAATGGCATCATAAGCCTCATAGATGACTTCCGTCTTGCTTCTGATATAGTACTTTTCCAGAAACAGATTGTTCATGAGCCAGCACAGGAGGATGGTGCCTGCCATCAGCCCGATGAAAATCAGCGCCAGCTGCCGTTTGATCGAATGCGTCATCGAAACCTCACCTGACATTACTTGTCCTCTTCCAGTTTATAGCCCATCCCCCAGATCGTTTTGATCAGGTCGCCTTTTTCACCCATTTTGCTGCGAAGCTTTTTTACATGGGTGTCAATGGTGCGGGCATCCCCGAAATAATCATAGTTCCACACATTGTTCAGAATCCGCTCCCTAGACAAGGCAATGCCCCTGTTCTCCAGAAAATAAGCCAGCAGTTCAAATTCCTTATAACTTAGCTCCACCACTTTGCCGTCTATGGTCACCTGATGGGCCGCCTTGTCCATCTCAATGCCGCCGCAGCTTATCACTTCCTCGCTGGCCGTCTGGTTGGTGCGGCGCAGGATAGCCTCGATTCTGGCCACCAGGATCTTGGGGCTGAAAGGCTTTGTGACGTACTCGTCCACCCCCAGCTTAAAGCCCTGGAGTTCATCCTGTTCGTCCGCCCTGGCTGTCAGCATGATGACAGGCACTTTGGAATAGGCCCGAATCTCCCGGCACACCTGCCAGCCGTCCATCTTCGGCATCATGACGTCCAAGACCACCAACGCGATGTCCTTTTGCCTGAAAAAAATGTCCAGAGCCTCTTCCCCGTCCCCGGCCTCGACTACATCGTAGCCGCTCTTTGCGAGGAAATCCCGCACCAGCTTGCGCATCCTGCTCTCATCGTCCACTACCAGTATCTTCAAACGCTCCATTTTTCCACGACCTTTCTCAGCCTATACTGACGGTCACTAAAGATTACCATGTCCAGTTCCGATGTTGCTATGATACCACAAGAGTATGTCGTATGTGTGAAAATCATTCGCCTAATTTCAGTTCCCGTTCTTTTTCGCGAATAGCCTGCTCTCTCTGGGTCAGCTCCTGTTCCCAGGAGGCGTATTTGTCCGTGATGGCGCGCTCGTAGTTGACAATGTTCGGCTGGTCACTGACATAGGAGATAAAGAACATGGCTACAATGGCCAAGGCCAGCATTACGTTCAGGATAACGGAAAGGGTAAACCGGGCCTTTTCCATATCGCGGTCTTTTCTCTTGGAGGGTACGACCCTCTCCCTGGCCGGGCTGGTGTGCCCCCGCAGTTCCCCGTCAAAGGTAGTATACAGCGGAATCTCCCTGATATGCTCTTCCTCTATGCCATGAGTCACCAGATACCCTTTTAGCTTCTCCAGATAACGCAGCCCCACCGGAGTCCGAAACAGGCGCTCTTCGATGGTTTTCTCATAGATATAGCGGATGCTGTCCGGGGAATCGTAATTAATCCGCTCCTCCAGGTAGGCGATCCGCTGCTCCTCCGCTCTGGCCAGCTGGGCGTCCTTTTCCGTGTAAAATAAAAAGCCCCCTACCGACAATGTATTTTTCTCCGAATCCATGTGGCACCTCCTTGGTTACAGCGCAGAATGCTTGGAAGCAAGGGCGCTGTTATGAATAAGGCTGGCGCATTGTGCATAAACCGCCTCATGCGCCAGCCGCTCCCTCTTTGACCAGATTTCCGAACCATTTCCAAAACGATGGGTTCGGAACCTCGCGTTCCAGTGGAGTAGAGGGGAGTCTGAACCCAAGGGGTTCGGCTCACCCTGTTGCTTTGCTAGTGGAGTAGAGGGGAGTCGAACCCCTGTCCAAAAGCCCATTCCCTGTCCTTCTACTATCATAGTCCGTTATCTTCGCAGGTCTTTCTCCTGCATTTTCCCTCCTCTGACAGACAACGAACGATCTGGCAGATTCGGTAGCTTCATCATACGCCCGCGCGGGCAAAGCTTAGCGCGCGTCGTTTCCCACATCGTCGATGCCCGGATTCCGGAGTGTGGGTGCCCCGGAGCGGACAAGCCGCCTTAAGGCGGCGTCACCGGCTGCGATTAAGCAGCCAGTGCGTACTGATAATTATCTTCAGCGTTTATTTTAAAATGGCGAACTGCGTTCGCCGTGCGATTAACGTGTCGCAACGGATAGCTTCTCCAGCTGCAAGACCCCTGTCGAAACCTTTACTACCCCTTATTTAATTTTGGCTTTCTTCCTTTTATGATATCCGGCTCGGTAAGATTAATACCGAAAGCTGTCAATATCACTTTCAATTCTACATAATGGCCTTTCATGGTTCTGTAAGCATCGTACTCTTTTTCCATCAGAACCATTTACTCCACCCGCTTTTATTATAACAATCTTTCAGAGAGGTGTAAAGCCTTTAAATATTTTTTATCTTAAACTCCCGCTCCGTCTCCCTGCGCTGGTCCTTTTTGGCAATGGACTCCCGCTTGTCGTAGAGCTTCTTGCCCCGGGCTAAGCCCACCTGGGTCTTGACCTTTCCGTTCTTAAAATAGACCTGGAGGGGGACCAGCGTGTAGCCTTTTTCCGCCACTTTCCCCGCCAGCTTGTTGATCTCAGACTTATGAAGCAGAAGTTTTTTTACCCGCAGGGGATCTTTGTTGAAGATATTCCCTTTTTCATAGGGACTTACATGCATGCCGTAGACGAATACCTCCCCATTCTCTATGCGGATATAGGATTCCTTGATGCTGCACTTGCCCATGCGCATGGACTTTACCTCCGTGCCGTGGAGGGATATGCCCGCCTCATAGGTCTCCTCTATAAAATATTCGTGATACGCCTTTTTGTTGTTGGCAATCAGCTTTTGTGGTTCCTTTTCCTTTGCCATAATCCTCATCTCCATTCAACTGCTGATCTTGGCAGTCTCTGCCTGTTCCAGCCATCCGCTATGCTTTTACTGTTTTCTCCGGCGCGGGGCTGGCGGAAATCCCCATTCTGCCGATGCGGCAGACCAATTTCCTGCGCAGCCCAAACCCCTGTCGTTTTATACGATGCCAAAATCTATGGTTCGGTTGAAACGGTCGCAGTCCTCCACCCGCACTTTTACGGGCATGCCCAGCTTATAGCTCTCTCCCGTAGCATCCCCCACCATTTCATACCTATTCTCGTCATAGCGGAAATAGTCCCCGGGAAGCTTGGACACATGTACCAGCCCCTCCACGGTATTGGGCAGTTCCACATAGATACCGTAGCTTGTGATACCGGAGATAACGCCCTCGTATTCTTCGCCGATGCGCTCCTCCATGTACTCCACTTTCTTCAGCTTGTCAGTCTCCCGCTCCGCCTCATCGGCGCGGCGCTCGGTCTCGGAACTATGCTTTGCCACCTCGGGCAGAATCTCCCTGTAATGGGCAATGCGCTCCTCTTTCAGCCGCCCCCGCAGCTGTTCCTTGATGATCCTGTGTATCTGGAGATCCGGATACCTGCGGATAGGGGAAGTAAAATGACAGTAATACTGGCAGGCCAGGCCGAAATGCCCTGTGCATTCCGTGCTGTACTTTGCCTGCTTCATGCTGCGCAGGGCCAGGCGGCTGATCATGGGCTCCTCCGGCGTCCCCGCGATTTTGGAAAGGAGCTTCTGAATCTCCTTGGGGTGCACCTCCTCCCCTGAGGTCTTCTGGCCCGCTCTTCCCACGGCTTTCATGTAGAGCCCGAAATTATTGATGAATGCGGCCAACTTCCGGATGCGCTCCCCATCCGGTACATCGTGGATCCGGTATACAAAGGGCATTTCCATCCAGTAGAAGTGCTGTGCCACTGTCTCGTTTGCAGCCAGCATGAAATCCTCTATGATATCCGTGGCAGCGTTGCGCTCATAGGGCTTGATTTCCGTAGGATGCCCGTCCTTGTCCAACAGGATCTTGCACTCCGGAAAGTCGAAGTCGATGGAGCCGCGCTTACGTCGCTTCTCCCGCAGACAGCCGGACAGGGACGCCATCTCCCGAAACATCGGAAGCAGTTCCTTATACTGCCTGTACTCCTCATCCCGCTCCACAAGGCTTTCGTCCTCCAGCAGTTCTTTCACTATGGTATAGCTCATGCGCTTATTCACCCGGATCACGGACTCGCATATCTCATAGTCCGAGATCTCCCCGTCCGGCTCCACGGTCATCAGGCAGCTTAAGGCCAGCCTGTCCACGCCTGCATTCAGGGAACAGATGCCGTTGGACAGCGCGTGGGGCAGCATGGGGATCACCCTGTCCACCAGGTAGACGCTGGTGCCTCTTTTCAACGCCTCCTTGTCCAGGGCGGAATTCTCCTGTACATAATTGGTCACATCCGCAATGTGCACCCCCAGATAGTACCGTTCCCCATCATAGGTGACGCTGACCGCATCGTCCAAGTCCTTGGCGTCCTCTCCGTCTATGGTAACCATTACCACGTCCCGCAGATCCCTGCGGCCTGCCATGTCCGCCTGGGACACCTCCTGGGACACCCGCTCCGCCTGGTTCATGATCTTTGCCGAGAACTCCACCGGCAGCTCGTATCCCCGGACAATGGACATAATGTCTACGCCGGGATCATTGATATGGCCAAGGATCTCCACTATCCTGCCCTCAGGGCTCTTTCTGTCGTTACCGTAATCCGTGATGTCCACCACCACTTTATGGCCGTTCATGGCTCCTTTGGAGTACTCCTTGGGAATGAAGATATCCCGGGCCAGCTTATTGTTGTCCGGTACCACGAAGCCGTAATTTTCCGAACCCCGGTCGTAAGTGCCGACTAACTGTGTAATGCCTCTGGACAGGATACGGACCACCTGGGCCTCCTGCCGCTTTCCCTCTGTCTCCGGCAGCAGTGCCACCTCCACGGTGTCCTTGTGGAAAGCACCGCCGGTCTTTCCCTCGGGGATATAGAGATCCTCCTCTCTCCCCTCTATCTCCACAAAGCCAAAGCCCTTGGCGTGACTGATAAAGGTGCCCGTAAGGGCTCTGCCGTTCCCTTTCACGTACTTCGCCCTGGGGGTCAGCATCAGCTTCCCCTCTTCCAGAAGCTCCCGCAGAATTGCCCGAAACTCTTCCCTGTCCTCTTTGGCCACCTGCATGAAAGCGGCCAGTTCTTTCTCTTTCATGGGCACATAGATGGAATCTTTCACCAGCTCGCAGATGATTTTCTTCCTGGCTTCCCATGACGCTTTCTGATTCAAATTACTCATATCCATACCCTCTCCCACACCCCTCTGTCCATCCGGGCGCGCATCCCCCATGCACGCACCGGGGGCGGATAAAAAAACACTCTTGCCTTTTCCGCAAGAGTGTCTCCATTTCGTATCTCAAAATACGTTCAGATTCAATATCACTGCAAGAATCATGAACAATGCAGCCAGCAATTTGGTCAGCTTCACCAAAAGCCCCTCCATGGAGCGTCCTTTGTTCTTGCCCCAATAGGTCTCAGCTGCTCCGCTGATGGCTCCCAGTCCCGCGGACTTGCCCTCCTGCATCAATACCAACACAACAAGCGCTATACATATAAGGATGAATAAAACTGTCAAAATAATCTTTAAGACTCCCAACTGTCCCACACCTCCTAAGATCTTGCGTACAAACTTTATTTATCTTAGCATAGTCCGCGCAAAAAAGCAACTACTTTTTCCAGATTCTATTATCAAAGTTCTATAATAGAATCCAAGGAAGTATTCTATTATCAAAGTTCTATAATAGAATTCAAGGGAGTATTCTATTATCAAAGTTCTATTGTAGTTATTGATTTCTTCTGATATAATCAATCTTGTAAAGGACATACAGGGACAATTTGTGTTCAACTCGGCAGGATATTCGGACAGTTCCCTTGGGAACTATGTAAAAAACCTGCCCGGCTGGCTGAAAGAAAGGTGGTAAAATGAGTTCTGCAGCAGCAAGGCCATTGGAATATTATTACACGATGGACGATATCAATAATCTGCCGGAGGGGAAACGGGCTGAATTGATTGACGGCGAGCTGTATATGATGGCGGCGCCCGGTTTGATGCATCAAAGAATTCTCATGGAATTGGCTTTCCGCATAAGGGATTATATAGGAAACAACAAGGGGGACTGCGAAGTCTTTCCCGCTCCATTTGCCGTATTCCTAAACGCAGACGACCGGATTTACCTGGAACCCGACATCTCCGTTATCTGTGACAAGGAAAAACTCACAGAGGAAGGCTGCAAGGGAGCGCCGGACTGGATCATTGAAATTGTCTCCCCCACAAGCCGTCCCATGGATTACAATAAGAAGCTGTTCAAATACAGGACGGCGGGAGTCCGGGAATACTGGATCCTTGACTATGAACGCAATCTGATCATGGTCTATGACTTTGAGCATGACGAGATGAGGGATTATACTCTGAAAGACAAGGTAAAAACCAACATTTATCAGGATCTGGAAATTGATTTTTCCCAGATGATTCTGTGACATACGATTTCTAAACTGCCCACGGAAAGCGCAAAGCCTCCCGTGGGCAAATTATTGTGATCTTAAATTCCCGGCACAACTTCAGCAGCGGCTATAGGCCGCATACATAGCCACTGACACAAGCAGAAAGACCCCCCCGCATGCCAGCAGGAACAGGAAAGGGGCTTTCTTCTCCTGCCTTGCCACCCTGTAGTCATAAAAGGTGTCGTACTTTCTCGACATGTCTTTCCGAAAAACGCCCCAGAACGTCTGCAAGCCGTAGGCGATCATGTCAAAGGTTCCCTCATTGCTGGCAAAGAGGAGCAGCGCGATACAGGTCGCCACCATCCCCACCACCAGAAAGCTGTCGGACAGAATCCGAAACACGGACTCCGCATCCGTCTGCCCGAAAACCCCCATCAGCCATGCCGTCAAAAAAGTGCACACACTGCAGATACATAAGGAAATCCAGAATTTTTTGCTGTTTTTCATGCCTGCCCCTGGTATTCCTTTACATATCTGTCAAATTCTTCCGTGTTGCATCTGACGAAATGCCCCGGATAAACCTCCCGCATCACGGGCTCTTCCTTGGAATAGTCGTGATCCAGCACGGGATTGTACAGCACTCTCTTTCTCTTCCGCTCCGTAATGGGGTCGGGAAGCGGAATGGCGGAAAGCAGGGATCTGGTATAAGGGTGGAAAGGATGAGCAAAAAGTTCGTCGCTGGCCCCCAGTTCCACGATCTTACCAAAGTACATTACCGCGATCCGGTTGGAAAAATACTTTACAACCGCCAGGTCATGGGCAATGAACATGATAGTCAGGCCCATTTTCTGGCTCAGCTCATTGAGCAGATTGATGACCTGGGCCTGAATGGACACGTCCAGGGCGGAGATAGGTTCGTCCGCAATGATCAATTCCGGCTTCATGATGACCGCACGCGCAATACCAATACGCTGACGCTGACCTCCGGAAAATTCGTGGGGATACCGGGACGCATGCTCCCTGACCAGGCCTACGGTCTCCAGCATCTTGTATACCTGCTTTTCAATGTATTCTTTGTTCTTTTCCCCATGGATGACCAGTCCCTCCGCGATTATGTCATGGACTGTCATACGGGGATCCAGGGACGCAATCGGATCCTGAAAGATCATCTGTATCTCATTGGTGATAAGGTTCTGGCCCTTTCTGGTGCGGGCCCATTTTTTGTGATCCTCCTGGGCCGATTTGATCTCCTCTTTGTTTTTGGCGATTATGTCGTCCAACTGTTCTTTTGTGATCTTTTTATCGTCAAATTCCTTGCGGGCCTGTTTGATATTGTCTTTGTAGCTTCTGGTCCCTGCGCAGATTCTCTCGCCTTTGTAGTATACGGAACCGCCGGTAATGTCGTAAAGCCTGATAATAGAGCGGCCTGTGGTGGTCTTGCCGCAGCCCGACTCTCCCACCAGTCCGAATACCTCGCCCTTGTAGATTTCAAAGCTCACATCGTCAACGGCTTTCAGCTCCTTTTTGCCCATTTTAAAATACTGGCGGAGATTTTCTACTTTCAATAATACTTCTTTTTTCTCATCCATATTATTCTCTCTCCTTCCGTGTACGCTCTATACGGGCTTTAATGACTTTCGGCATCTCAACCGCCGGCGCGTTGGGGTGAAGCAGCCATGTGGCTGCGCTGTGAGTCGGCGTAATCTCAAAGAGAGGCGGCTCCAGCTCAAAGTCAATATCCAGCGCATATACATTTCTGGCCGCAAAGGCATCGCCCTTGGGCGGATAGATCATGTTGGGCGGGGTGCCCGGTATGGACTCCAACCGCTCCGAGGTTTCCAGATCCGGCATACTGGACAGCAGCGCCCAGGTATAGGGGTGGGCAGGCTCGTAGAAAATCTCCTCCGATGTGCCGTACTCCACAATCTTACCCGCGTACATAACCGCGATCCGATCTGCCATGTTGGCCACAACGCCCAGATTGTGGGTGATGAAGATAACGGAAAGATGCCGCTTCTCCTTGATCTCATTGATCAGCTCCAGGATCTGAGCCTGAATGGTCACATCCAGGGCCGTGGTAGGCTCGTCGCAGATCAGGATATCCGGATTGGCCGACAGAGCGATGGCAATGACGATCCTCTGCCGCATACCGCCGGAGAACTCAAAGGGATACTGGCGGAAACGTGTGGCAGGTTCCGGAATGCCCACCTCCTCCATAAGTTTGATGGCCTTTGCTTTTGCGATGGACTTGTTCATTTTCACCACCACCCGGGAGGCCTGATCTTTGAGGTAATCGATGATCTCAAGGACCCGGGCACGGGCGTCGAACTGCTTTTCGCCCTCGATGCAATCCTGATAATAGGCAATCAGATTTTCGATGACTCTGCAGATATTCTCCTGCTGCAGCTCCAAGTCTACGACTACCTGGGGACTCAGCTCCCAATCCGGCGTCTGTCCCTTTTCAACGATTTTGTCATATTTGGCCTTATTTCTCAGGTACTTCTTCTCTTCCACCGGATTTCTGCGGATTCCGTCAAAGTACGCGTCCAATGCGGACTTCAGCGCGCTTGCGAACACATACTCCGTACTGTTCTTCTTCACGCTCAGCCTGTCGATGGCTTTCTCCACCTCCGGCGCCAGGGCTTTCAGATATTCATGGGACTTATGTTCCTCCGGCTTTCCGGCCTTGAAATAGTCCAGGGCTTCCTTTAGCTTTGGCAGACATTCCTTTTTTGACAGGACGGACCGGTTCTCCGAATGCAGCACGCCCAATTCCGCCATCCTGATAAAGTCGATCATGAAGTTCTCGTCCATATAACGCCTGGTAAGTTCGTTCATCTCTTCCACAGGCATGGCTGCCAGGTCCTCCCCCGGCTTCTTCATCATATAATAACCCATGCTGAAAAAGTTCGGATGGGTTTGGGCCAGCGCGTCCTCTGCAAGGGCATGAACCTCTTTCAGGACACGGGCTGCTTCCCCGGCCTTTACCTTTTTCTGCGAAATCATGGAGGAAATGCTGTTGATGCAGGAATCCGACTTCTCGTTCTTTGCAATCACATAAGGGTTTACGGAAAGCTTCAAAAGCTTAAGTATGTGCTTTAATTCCGCTTTTTCGTTAAATTTCGCCTGCTTTTCAAATTTCACGGCGGCATTTTCCGAATCCACGTCCAATTGGGTCACGTTTCCGTAAGCTTCGTTAAATTCGCTCTCATACTTGATGGCAGAGATACAGAATTTGTCAAAGGTATCGGTCTTTTCGTCCACATCCGCGCCGGCGCCCGCGGCTTTCATATTCTCGCCCAGAAGCTTCAAAAGCGAATTGAATGAATTTTTCGCATTTTTCTTCCCTTTTTTGGCTTTCAGGATCATTGCTTCCGTAAGCTGCTGTCCCACACGCATAATGGGGTTCAGGCTGGACATAGGATCCTGGAAGATCATGGCGATCTTGTCGCCGCGGATCTTGTGGTATTCATCCTCCGATATTTTCAGTAAATCCTGTCCGTCGTACAGGATCTCGCCGCCCTCCACGATGGAGTTGCCGGCCAGGATTCCCATGATGGCCTTGCTTGTCACTGATTTGCCGGAACCGGATTCCCCTACGATGGCAAGGGTTTCTCCCTTGTACAGATCATAGGAGATATTTCGGACAGCCTTTAAGGTTCCCCCCTGTGTACGGAATGATATTTGCAGATTTTTCACTTCTAATTTTTTATCCATAAATACAGGCATTCCTTTCGTATCAATCAAACGTTTTTAACCGACCGTTTCCCTTTATTCATCCGTTCCTCTCAAGGACGGGTTAAACGCATCCCGAAGTCCGTTTCCGAACAGATTAAAGCTCAGCATCAGCAGGCTTATGAATATGGAAGGATATAAAATCATATGGGGATACGTAAACAGGAAGTTCTGCCCCGTGGCAAGCAGACTGCCCACGCTTGTAAGGCTTCCCGTATTTAAGTTCACGATTCCCAGATAGCTTAAGGTGGTCTCCGAGAATATAACGCTGGGAATGACCAGCACGCAGCTTGTAATCAGCGTTCCGATGGCATTGGGGAAAATATGCTTAAACATAATCCGCGAGTCCTTTGCTCCAAGGGTCTTGGCCACCAGCACATACTCCTGGTTTTTAAAACGGTAGAACTGCATCCTGGTACGCCCGGCCATTCCGGTCCAGCCCGTAATAAAGAATGCCACAAACAAAATCACGATATGTGAAACGTTCAAATGATACTTAAGGAGCGTTATAACAACCATCATTGGAATGGATGCCATAATATCCACAATTCTCTCCATGATCAGGTCAATTTTTCCGCCGTAATATCCCTCAATGGAGCCGTAAATGGCGCCTACAAACAGGTTCACGGATGCCACTATAATGGAAAGGATGAAAGAAAACCTGGCGCCGCTGGCAAGACAGATCAGCAAATCCTTACCCGCATTGTTTGTGCCGAGCAAAAAGCTGGGGTACTCTATGCCGTCCCCCGCCTTATGGTGGAGATATTTGTAGTACTCGCGGTAATCCACGCGCACATTCCACATACCGCCGTCCTTAGGCTCAGCATAATTGTAAAGCTTTTCATCGCCCTCATAGTACATCTTGCTGGTATATTCGTCCATGCCATTGTCTGCCTGATAGATGGGAATGAAGTCTCCGTTCTCGTCAAAAACGGTGGCTGTCTTTCTTCCCGCGCCTGCCTTTGTCCGGTACCAGATATTGGCGTTGGTCTTGTCCTGCTCCGCCTCCGGCCTTAAGGCAGGATCGGTAATAGGGAAAATGACCTGGACATTGTACTCGTCCTGATACTCCTGAAGCGCGACGTATTCATGATGTTTCAGAAGAACAAATTTTACGCCCACCACATTATAGGTATCAAGCCTGAAATCATAATAGGAAACGGCCTTGCCCATGTATTCTTCCTGACGGACTTCCGGCTCTGTCATAATGACAGTCCTGCCCGTCTCCTGCTCGATTCCCCTGTAGAGATTGTAAGTAGCCTCCGTGACACCCATCTGGCGGCCGCCGTCCCAAAAACCCAGTTCATGCTCATAAAAGAAGTCGTTTTTGGGGAGAACATAAGCATAGTTTATGTCCTCGTCCGCAACCTTGTAGGGAGAGACAATGGGACCTATCATGGAAAAAACAAACAAAATGCCAATGATAAATGCCGCTGCTATGGACGCCTTATTTTTCGTAAAGCGGTGGAGGGCGTCTTTCAGATAGGAAACGGGCTTTGTCTCCAGTTTTTCATCATGCAGCTGTTCTCCGGCCGAATGGAGAACAAATTTTTCACTTGAAATCTTATACTCTTCTGCTCTCATTATTTCGCCCCCATTCTGATTCTAGGATCAATAACACCGTATGACAGATCCACTACAAGTCCTGCCAGCAGTCCCACAAGGAGATAAAAGCCGGAAAGCATCATAAAGAAGTCATAGTCCGTTGAGTTAATGGATGCCAGATACAGACCTCCCACGCCGGGGATCTGGAATATTTTCTCTATCACAAGGGAGCCGGAAAGAACGCTTACAAATTCACCGATGATCATAGGGAAAATCGGAACCATGGCATTTCGAAGCGCATGGCGCACTGTTGCCTGGGATTTTGTAAGTCCCTTTGTCCTTGCCAGGAGCATGAACTCACTTGTCAAAACCTCCGTAAGCTCCGCACGGGTATAACGGGCATATCCGGCTATGGAGCCAAAGGACATGCTGAATACCGCGGGAAGCATAGAGAGGAACATTTTCTTATTAAAATAGAGCGGCCAGTTAAAGGTACCGGGCTGATACACGTATCCCTTTTCCGGATAGGTCGTTACAATGTCCGGAAGAGACACAACGCCCAAAGGCAATATGCTGAGTTTAAAGCATATCAGGTACAGTAACAGAGAGGCATATACAAAAGCAGGTACCGAAATAAAGACCATTACAACCGTACTGATCAAATGATCCTGCCATTTATTCTTCTTCAAAGCGGCAAAAATACCAAGAGCAATTCCTATCGGTATCGCCAGAATTGCCGAATATATATTGATGAGTATTGTAGGCGGGAGTTTTTCGATAAACACGCTCCAGACCGCACGTCCCCGGTACTCGGGCATGTTGAAGCCAATCCCAAAATCATGATAAAAAAATATATTCTTTAAATATCTGCCCAGCTGCTCAATAATAGGTGTGTTGACATACTTGCCGGAACTATCCATTTTCATATATCCGCGGGACACCATCTGGGCAATGATCTTATCCGCGTCTTCCCCTATACCTACGGTGGAAACATCCACCGGCAGAAGCTTCACCAGGACAAAGCATGTGATAATAATAATCGTAAAAGTAATAAGCATAAGACCTATTCTTTTACAGACATATTTGAACATATACATAGTAATCACACAAGCCCTTGAACCAAAGGCCTCCTTTCTTTGGAAATTCAGTACATAGGATGGCCGTTTGGCCGCTTACAGATCCATAAAAATATACATATAAGCGAGGGATGGTAATGATCATCCCTCGCTTGCATAAACCATAAGGCGATACGGATTACTTGTAATTCAGTTCTCCGTTCTGCTCAGCCACTGCCGCTGCCCACTCCTCATCGTTATAGTTGTAGGTCATATATCTCACGCCACCGTATCCCATGAATGTATTGTATTCATAAGTCACATAGTCAACCTTGTAAGACAGCAGGGAAGCGTCAAACTGGTTATACATAGGAACCGTATAATAAGCCTGAAGAACCTCTTTCTCAAGGGCTGCAATCAGCTGCAGTCTCTGTGCATTGGGAAGAGCCGCGGCGCTCCAGTTATACTTTGCGCCTGCCAGGCCGTTGAGACAATTATACCAATCCATCAGGGACATAGTCTCTGTCACGTCGGCTCCGTTCTCGCCTACACCTTTCATGGTGAAAGTCATCATCTGAGCGCTTGTATCCCAGGCCCTTGAGTACATGTAATCAGGGGACAGATACGCCAGCAGGAAGTATCCGGGATCCCATGCGGCACCATTCCAGCCACCTAAGCAGATATCATATGCGCCGGCCTGGAAGTCAGTTGCCCAGCTTGCTGCAAAATCTTTCAATTCTACGTCAATCCTGCCCTCAAGAGGAGTCGTCTTAGCCAGTTCCTGGAAAGCATTCTTAAGGAAGTCAACTCTTCTCTGCAGTGTTTCATTGATAACACCTGAGCCGAATGTCAGGAACACCTTATCCGTCTCCTTGATGTCGCCTGCCGCAAGAGCATCATTGTAAGCCTTTGTCAGAAGTTCTCTGGCCTCTTCCAGATTGTAACCGGTGATAGCGTCTGCCGCTTCCTCAAGACTTCCGTAATTGCTGGGATCAACAGCATATACATCACACAGAACCTGCCTTGCTTCGTCAGTATTTCTGTAAACTCCGCCGTTCTCCACATCATAGTAGTGCATGGAGTTGAACAGTCCAAAGCCTGCAAGAGAGGATGTGGTGGTCTTGGTTGCGAAATCAGCTCTGTCCAAAGCCAGGGAAAGCGCTTTTCTGAAATCCGCATATCCCAGAATGGATTTGTTGATGCCGTCAGACTCGCGGGCCTTTAACTGCTCCACATTGGACTGCAGCTGCATGGACGAAACGAAATCATTGGGGGTAAAGTATGCTCTCTCGCTTCCCTTGTACTCGTCCGCAATAGATACGTCGATGCTGATTCCGTCAATCTCGCCTGCCAGGAACTTCAGCCAGGCCGCATTCCACTCGGCGATGGTGTCGCACACGATTCTCGTAGTCTGATACTGTCCATCATACTGAGGATCGCTGTAGCCAAACCAGTTTTCATTCTTCACAAGGGTATACTGCTTACCGGCCTGGAAGCTCTCCAGCTTGTAAGGTCCCCAGCTTGCGGTGGTCTCTACGCTCGAATTGTAGGTTGTAGTCCAAAGGGTCGCACCTGCCGCAGGCTCTACCTTGCATGACTCATAGAGGTCTTTCTTCACCAGAGGCAGAGACTGCATGTTGTACGCCGCCTGGTAGGAAAGGCTTCCGTCCTCTTTCAAAAGAGGCAGGGCTTTCTCAAGCACCAGAATTAACTCATAATCGGTGTCGCCGACGTAGATACCTACATCATTGAAGTCAACCGCGGGATAGGTGTACTCGTAAACCATGTACCTGGGAACATACTCAGGAGGCTCATTGCCCCAGCCCTCAGTATCGATCAGGGTCGTGAAAAGCGCGATGGTTTCATCCGTAACCGGTACGCGGCCGTTTTCGTCTGCCAGCGCCTGCAGGGCTGCATAAGAGTCTGCATCCATATATTCGGAATAATTGTCTACACTGTCTCCTGCATGGCTGAGAGAATCGGACAGTGAGAATTTGATCATGCCGCCGTCGGGCTGGGTATATACGCCGTCATCACCCTTTACCAGATCTTCGATGGTATATAATCCCGTTGCAGAGTTGTCCGTCGTTTCATCCGTGGTTCCCTGCTTCGCGTAATTCCTTGCATTGACAATAACGGTAGCAGCATTGTAGAAACTGTCTGCTCTGTAGTTCTGGAAAAGGGGATCCAGCTGCTGCTGCATGGTATATACGAAATCCTCAGCGGTAATGGGGGTACCGTCCTCCCATTTGAGATCCTCACGCAGGGTAATCTTGTAAGCGTATCCCTTTTCGCCTGCGGGAACATTCCACTTTGCGTCTACTTTGTCGGAAACATCCTCCAGCGCAGTGGCCGCACTGTACTCCATGACAAACTCGCCGGGCACGATCTCTCCTGCATCATCATACTTAAAATTGTATGAGTAAAAGTTGTTGCCCAGATGATCCATGATCTGTTTGTCATTGCTGTCCTGGTAGGTGAGCTGATTCCAGTTGGACGGAGAAACCGCGGTAAACTGCCTATATGTATAGGACGGTCCGGATCCCTCAGATTCCGCGGAATTATCTCCGCTTTCTGATTCGCTGCTTTCCGATGAGTTGCTCTCCGCCGTGCTGCTTTCAGAGCCACTGGCGGAACTGCTCTCATTGGAAGAATCGTTGCCGCAGGCCGCCATGGAAAGAACCATAGCCGAGGCTAACAGCAAGCTTAATGCTTTCTTCTTCATAAACTTTCCTCCTAAATTATTATTATCCTACATACTTTTATACTTGATTGGGATACTTGTATACAATCATAGCGGTATGTAATTAACGTAGTCTAGTATAAATTACATTTTTATAATTGTCAAGTTCTTTTTAACTTTAAAGCGTCGCATAAATCCTGGAAAACTTGTATTTTACCGGCAGCTATTGTAAGAAATATTCAATATATCAGCGCTTTTATTCCAGTCAATTACATATTTTGTACAGACGTCTCATTCTGGCTGAAATAAAATAGACAAGAAATACTTCCGGAATGAATAAAAAATGTCGAAAATACACAGCACGGTGTGCTTGCAGGGTTTCATTCAGGCGTTCCTGCGTATGAATTCATTTAACTTATCACTGGCCATCCGCTTCTGCTCTTCAAAGCTGTGGGCATAGATGTTCATTGTGGTGGAGCAGCTGGCATGCCCCAGATATTTGGAGATGTCAATGATGTTTACCTCCAGGTAGTTGAGCAGTGTGGCGCAGGAATGTCGCAGCCCGTGGAGCGGAATCTGGGGCAGGGGCACGAGTCCCTCTGCGGCCGCCTGGCCGGGATGCTGCGCCACCCATCTATTATAGCGCTTTAGATGGCTCACAAAATGCTGGTAGGAGGTGGACTGCCCCATTCGCCTGCCGTCCCGGCGGATAAAAAGATTGTCCCCGCCCTGCCAGCCGCTGCCCACCTCCTCCCTGTAGCGGTCATATTGCTCCCGATACTCCGCAAGGAGTTCCAGGAGGCTGTCGGAAAAGGGAACTTTCCTTACGGACACCCGGTTTTTGGGTTCCTTGGAGTCGAAGCCATGTTCTGTCTTTCCCACTGCTTTGGAGATCGATATTTCCTTTTTCTCAAAGTCGATATCGCTCCACTGCAGGGCCAGTGTCTCGCCTTTTCGAAAACCACAGAATATGGACAGTGTGTAAAATACCCGGTACTGCATGGGCACCGGGGAGATTCTGCTGTAGGTTCCGCCGCCAGGGGTATCGTGCGTCTGTCCCTCCCGCTGTTTTCGGGAGCGCTTCCTGTACTGCACTTCATAGGTCATTTGCAGGGATTTCAGAAAGATCAGTGACTGCCCGGGGGTAAAATATTTCAGCTTTGCCGTCTCCTTCAGTCGCTTTGGTTTTCTGGCATTCTGGCAGGGATTCCCCGGAATCAGATTCCATCTCGTGGCCGCCCCGAATATGCCGTTCAGCACATTGGCATACCGCCTGACTGTGCCGGGGGAGTATTCTCCTGCCAATGTCTTGTAAAAGGCTTCTATATCCGCCGTCCCCACATTGGCTATCTTGTACGCCTTAAAATAAGGAAGAATCCGGCTGCGAAGAAGCTGCTCATATCCCACATAAGTCCCGTAGGCGAGGCTGTCCCTTGCGGTCTCTAACCACTTTCCGGCGAATTCTTCAAAAGACAGGTTCACTGCACCGGAATCGTGCCCGTATTTGATTCTGTCTTCCAGCCCCATGGCATATTTCAGTGCTTCCCTTTCCTGCTGCCTGGGAGAGGCCGACTGGTCCACGGAATAGGTGAGACTTCTGGTGCGCTTGCGGCCCTCCTTGTCATATCCCAGGCTGATGACGATGCGATAGACTACACGGCCGTTTTTGTGTGTGACTCTTTTCAGTGATGCCATAATGTACCCTTCTTTCCTCTTTTGTATGACAAACATGCGTTTGTAGTGGGATTATATCAGGGCGGCCGGGAAAAGTCCAGAATGGAGAAAGTAAGAAAAAAGTAGTACATTCTGCCGGAGCCGAAAGCTGTCGGCCGTATTTACAGGCACGAAAGGCGCCGCAAAAGTAGTTAGCGTAATTTATACTAAACTACGTTAACCGCATACGGCACTGTATTGTATACAAGTATTCACAAGGAAGTGGGTAGAAAGTATTTTATTCTATCCCTTTTTATTAGAATTAACGGTTTACAGTAATAAAGTGTGAAAGTATGTATGGCAAAATCTATCGAGAGGAGAAAGATTATGAAAAAGAAAGCTTTAAGCCTGTTGCTGGCATCGGCGATGGTTCTTTCTATGGCAGCCTGCGGCAACGGTTCGGAAGACTCTTCCGGCAGCGGCCAGGATGGCAGCAGCCAGGAGAGTCAGGACACGCAAGACAGTCAGGATACCCAGGACACTCAGGATACCGGGGATACCGAGGATACCCAGACTCCTGCGGCAGAGGACGCTACATATACGTATAATACCTCTGCCAGCACCCTGCCGGCCGGCTGGAACCCACACACCTACCAGACCGAAGACGACTCCGTGTACTTTGACTATACCACCGACAGTCTGTACGCCCTGTTCTTCAACGATCAGATCCACCCGCTGGAGGGTCGCGAGGCTTTCGACGGCTATGTGATCGTCCCTTCCATGGCGGCCGATTTCCCCGTGGACGTCACCGAGGAGGTCAAGGCCTCTCATCCGCAGTTCAACATCCCTGAGAGCGCTACCTCCGGCTATGCCTGGAGCGTCAAGCTCCGCGACGGCCTGAAGTGGGACGACGGCACCCCCATCACCGCCCAGGACTTCGTGGACTCTCTGGAGCGCTGCCTGCGCCCCGAACTGCTTAACTACCGCTCCAGCGACTATAACCGCGGCACCTACGCCGTTGTCAACGCCGAGAACTACGCTCTGTCCGGCAATCCCGTGTTCCAGAGCTTCGCAGAAGCCGGAACCACCTACGCCGACTTCATTGCGAACGGCGGCACCGACGACCAGGTGGTCGTGGACATGAACGGCTTCTGGGGCGTAACCGGCCCCGACAGCCGGTTCAACTGGGGCTATATCACCGACGACACCATGGTGCGTGACCCTGCCGTGGCGGAGGGCGAGGACGAGGACTATGTCTCCGCCAAGTACCTGTGGGACAATTACCTTGGACCCGATGGCGGCTACGCCGGCACCGGCTATGATCTCCAGTACACCGGCACCATCATCTACCCCTACGAGGCGGGCTACTCCTTTGATAACGTGGGCCTCTTCGTCAGCGGCGACAATGAGCTGACATTTGTCTATGCCAACGCTCTGGAGGGCTTCTACCTGATGACCTACGGCATGAGCACCCAGTATCTGGTCAAGACCGACCTGTACGACGCCAACCTGAAAGAAACCGAGAGTGCCTCCGGCTCCGTCTGGTCCAGCACCTACGGCACCGGCATGGATACCTCCGTTTCCTACGGCCCCTATAAGATGAGTGAGTTCCAGGCGGACAAGGTCATGCACTTCACCAGGAACGAGAACTGGTGGGGCTGGGACAGCGACGTCTACACCTATGTGGACCCTGAAGACGGCAATACCTACCATATGTACCAGACCACTGATGTGGACATCCAGTACGTCAAGGAATCCGCCACCCGTAAGCAGATGTTCCTGGCCGGCCAGCTTATGACCTACGGCCTGCAGTCCGAGGACTTCGACCAGTACCGCACCTCCGACTACTATTATGCCACTCCTGCTGAGACCATCTACTTCCTGCTCTTCAACGGCTATGACAAGGTAATCAAGGAGCGCGAGAACGCCGAAGACTTCGATAAGAATACCACCGACCTGGAGATGCAGATGCTGGAGAGCTTCCGCCGGGCCTGCGCCGTGGCTATCGACCGCGAGAACTTCGCAGCCACCGTCTCTCCCCAGCGCCAGGGCGGATACGCCTTTGTCGGCAACACCTATATCTACGACCCCGAGACCTGCGCCTACTACCGTGACACGCCTCAGGCGAAGCAGGCTCTGGTGGATTTCTACTCCATCGACCTGGCCGACTATGACGGCGACCTGGATAAGGCCGTAGCCGCCATCACCGGCTATGACCCTGAGACTGCCAAGGCGAAGTTCCAGGAGGCCTATGAGGAAGGCATCGAAAAGGGCTACATCACCGACACCGACGGCGACGGCAAGTCCGACCAGACTGTCACCATGGTCTACGCCATGAGCGACGAGGTGAACGACTTCTACCGCAAGACCCTGGAGTACCTGAACACTTCTCTGAACAAGGCTGCCGAGGGCACCGGTCTTGAGGGCAAGATCCTGATCACCCCCTCCGCCCCCGTGGGCAACAAGTGGTCTGACAATCTCCGCAACGGCGTGATGGACACCCAGATGGCCGGCTGGTCCGGTGCCACCCTGGATCCTTTCGGCATGGCCGACACCTGGACCGACTCGGGCAAAGCTTACTGGGGTAACTGGTTCGATGCCAGCCAGTACGACCTGACCATCAACCTGGACGGCGAGGACATCACCATGAACGTCCGCGACTGGGCTCTCTGCCTCAACGGTGCCATGAAGACCGCCCAGAACGGCAAGGAGTATAACTTCGGCTACGGTCAGACCAGCGTGGATAACCGTCTGAACATCCTGGCCGCAATCGAGAAGTTCATGCTCACCGCCTACAACTGCGTGCCGATCATGCAGAACGGCTCCGGCTCCCTGCTGAGCCAGCAGGTCTACTATGTGGTGGAGGAGTACAACCCCATGATGAAACGCGGCGGCATTCAGTACATGAAGTATAACTACAACGATGCCGAGTGGGCCGAGTACGTTGCTTCTCAGGGCGGCACCCTTCAGTATTGATTTCGAGCCTACGCTCAAATTTTTGGTAAGGAACGACTAAAAGGCAGGGGGGCGGCTTTTCGCCCCTCCTGCTGTTATTCATGACAATAGAAAACTCGCTGGTTCTCGTATATGCCTCTCAGCCAGACTGCGGGGCATATACGAGAACCAATATATGAAGAAACGGAGGATCTTTGAATGGTCAAATATATTCTCCAGAGAATACTGTATATGATCATGGTGTTTTTAATCATCACCCTGATGTGCTTCGTTCTCGTCCGCATGCTCCCCCTGCCGGTGCTTCCGCCGGAGGATCCGCATACCACCGTGGTGCTCATGCGGCGGGAGGCCCTGGGCTATAACGAGCCGTATCTGACGCAGTTCTGGCTGTTTTTGAAGAATATCTTTACCAATTGGGACTGGGGCCTCAGCGAGAAGCTGTACTTCGGCCAGAACGTGTGGGACATTTTTGTCAGCAAGCTGCCTGCCACCATGATCGTCAACCTGTATTCCATCATCGGGTCCATTCCCATCGGGATCGGACTGGGCATTTTCGCGGCTCTGAAGAAGAACACCTGGATCGACTATGTCATCTCCACCCTGACCATGGTGGTCATTTCGGTGCCCAGCTTTGTCTACGCCTTTTTAATCCAGTATATTTTCTGCTTTAAGCTCCAGTGGTTCCCTTTCCTCATGGCAGGCGGTACCAACTACTTTACATGGAAGATGTTCCTCTCCCTGGTCCCGCCGGTGATGGCCCTTTCTTTCGGCACCATCGCGGGCTTCGCCCGCACCACCCGCGCCGAGCTGACCGAGGTGCTGACCAGCGAATTTATGCTCCTGGCCCGCACCAAGGGCCTGACCCGCGCGCAGGCCACGGTGCGCC
>CATKYJ010000054.1 GCA_949840885.1 uncultured Acetatifactor sp. | reverse complement strand
CGGTACGTCAAGCGCTTTTTGAAAGTTTTTTAACTTTTTTCTTGACGGTAGAAAAGCCCTATATTACGCTATTTTCCAGGAGAGCCAGCGCACGGAAAAGCTATACAACAAATACCAGCGTACTATAACGAGGAGGAAGTGGGCTCGGCGATCAGGAAAAGCGGCGTCCCCAGGGAGGAAATCTTCCTGACGTCCAAAGTGTGGGTAGAGCATTACGGCTATGAGGAGGCCAGAAAATCCGTGGAGGAATCCCTGCGCAAACTGCAGACGGACTATCTGGACCTGATGCTGCTCCATCAGCCTTTCAATGATTATTACGGGGCGTACAGGGCGCTGGAGGACATGTATGAGGAGGGAAAGCTGAAAGCCATCGGCGTGTCCAATTTCTATCCGGACAGGCTGGTAGACCTTGCGTCCTTTACGAAGATTCCGCCCATGGTGAACCAGATCGAGACCCATGTGCTGAACCAGCGCCAGGAAGACCATACCTGGATGGAGAAATATAAGGTTGCCCATGAAGCCTGGGCGCCCTTCGGGGAAGGCCGGGGAGGGCTGTTCGAGAATGAAACGCTGAAAGACATCGGCCGGAAGTACGGAAAGACCACGGCACAGGTGATGCTGCGCTGGAACATCCAGCGGGGCGTGATCGTCCTGCCGAAATCCACCCATAAGGAAAGAATGGTCCAGAACATGGACGTCTTTGATTTCAGCCTGACCCAGGAGGATATGGGCGCCATCGCAGCGCTGGATACGAAGACAAGCGCGTTCTTCTCCCACTATGACCCCAATATGGTGGAGTGGTTCGTGAAGATGGTGGAGGAGAGGAAGCAGCAGCACGACAGCAGCAGGGAAAAGAAGAACTGGTGATGGATGAGGGGCATTGCCATCGACTGAGGAAAGGCGGAAGGGAAAGTGATTTACAGGGATTTTGGGAAGACGGGGTTAAGAGTCAGCGCCATTGGAATGGGCTGCGAATATGTCTGGACAGCAGACGAGAAACAGGTTTATGATCTGGTGCGGGCCGCTGTGGAGGCAGGCATCAATTATTTTGACCTGTTTGTAGGAACTCCCGCAACGAGGGAATATTACGGAAAAGCGTTAAAAGGACTTCGCGACAAAGTATGCCTGGCCGGACATCTGGGCTGTGCGGACAAAGACGGGCAGTATGTAAAAACAAGGGATGAGGCGCTCTGCAAAGATTTCCTGCAGCAGTTCTATGAAAAGCTGGATACGGATTATATAGACGTCCTGTTCCTGCATAACTGTGATGACGAGGCGGATCTGAACGAAATATTAAATGGCTGGATGTATGCGTATGCCAAAGAATTACAGGACACGGGAAGGGTGGGTTTTATCGGCCTCAGCAGCCATAATACGAAAACCGCGCTGGAAGCGGTGAGGAGCGGGAAAATCGATGTGCTGATGTTCCCGGTGAATCCGCTGTTTAACCTGCTGCCCCAGGATACGGCGGATGCAAGGATGAAAGGCAGGGAAGTGAAAGCCATGACGGAGGAGGAAAAGGCAGCGTACCCGTCCAAGCAGGAGCTTTACGAGCTCTGCGGGAAGCAGGGCGTACCCATTGTGGCCATGAAACCCTTTGCGGCAGGCAATATTCTCAAAAACCATGAAGAAGGGAGACTGAAAGGCCTTTTGAGCCTTACCCCCGTCCAGTGTATCAGCTATGTCCTTTCGTTCCCCCAGGTGGCATGTCCCGTACCGGGATTTGCCAATGTGGATGAACTGAACCAGTCGCTGGCCTATCTGACGGCAGGCGAGGAGGAAAAGGATTTCAGCGAAATTCAGGAAAGCCTGGTGGGGCAGTTCGCAAACCAATGCATGTACTGCAACCATTGCCAGCCATGCCCTAAAAGGATCGACATCGCCGAAGTGACGAAGCTGGCCGACATGGCGGAGAAGGAGATGACGGACGAATTGAGGGAACGGTATGCGGCCCTGCTGGTGACAGGGGAGGACTGCATTCACTGCGGCTCCTGTACAAGGAGGTGTCCTTTCGGCATTGACGCATCCGAAAACATGCGGAGGGCACAGAAGATTTTCGGCTGTTGAGACAGGGAGCGGTAGCTGCCTGCAGCCAATCGCTTTAGAGAAACGCGCTGTTTCACTGTTGGGGACGGCGTGTTTTTTATAAACATCATAACTACTTTTATATACGAACCTGCTGAGGATTTCCGGGTGCAGAGGCGGCTGGGGATGGCAGAAAATAAAGAGGAGAGAGAAATATGGCTCTATTTCGACTGGGTTTCGCATTGGCAGGGATTCTTTTGGGGATATATGTATATTGCTATCTCAAAAGGGTCATGAAATTTTATGGTTTTGGGAGAAAGAAAATAGTCCTTTGGATTCTGACGGCTGCTTTGACAGTGGCCATTGTCCTGGGGTGCAGAAACCTCTGGAGCTTCAGGGCAGTGGTGATACTGCATATGGTTGCCATTGCTGTCTTTCTGGATTTTGCGGCAGCTATCGGGAGATGCTTTTTGGGGAAATGGAAGGAAAGCACGGCGGGCAAAGCCTGCAAAAAGCTATATGGATGCGGTCTGCTGCCTGTACTGATGACGGGAGCCGTATTGTCCTATGGATATTTCAATATGCAGCACGCAGTGAAGACAGAGTATGGACTTGCAACAGAAAAAGGCATTGGGAGTTACAGGATTGTCCTGCTTACAGATATCCATTATGGGACGATTCAGAACACGAATGTCTTAAAGGATAAGGTGGCGGAGATAAGCAGACAGCGCCCGGACATTGTAGTGCTTGGCGGCGATATCGTGGAGGAGGGAACGTCAAGGGAACGGATGCAGGAGGTGTTTAGGGTCTTAGGGGGGATTGAAGCCAGATACGGCATTTATTATGTGTTTGGGAATCATGACAGGCAGCCCTATACCCGGAGCAGGAGCTATACAAATGCGGAGTTGGAGGCTGCCATAAGGGAAAACGGCATCAGGATTCTGGAGGATGAGTATGTGGAAATCAATGATGAGCTGATCCTTGCGGGAAGAGGGGATGCCGCATGGGGGAATGTTTCAGGCAGGGCTTCGGTGGAGGAGCTGTTAGGAGATGCGGATACTGACAAATATATCATTGTGGCAGACCATCAGCCGATAGAGGCGGAGGAGAACAGCGCCCAGGGTGTGGACCTGCTGATCTCCGGCCATACCCATGCCGGACAGGTCTGGCCGGTGGGCATCCTATCGGAACTGACAGGAATCTTAAACTACGGGGAATATGATGTGGGCAGCTGCAAGGTGGTGGTTTCCTCGGGTTTTACCGGATGGGGATATCCTGTAAGGACAGAAGAGCATTGTGAATATGTGCTGATCAATATAGCAGGCGGAGACGATTTTCAGAGTGGCGCTGAGGGGGAATCCGGCTAAGCAGCAGACGCAGGCGCTTCGGATGGAGCAGAAGCGGAATGGCCAACATAATGGAATCCGCAAGGCCGCGACATGGTCACATCCAGGGTATAACCTTGAAGTATACACTGATGAACAAAATGAGACTTCTTATGAGGCCTCGATTCTTTTATGATAGAATCAAAGACATGATTCTATGGGATTCTTTTATCAAAAGGATGTTGTATTTATCTGTTGGGAATGTGAGGGAATCGGAATGAAGCCGAAGATGATTTTGAAACTGGCAGTTGATATTGGAATGACGGCGGCGCTGCTTTTGCTTATGGCATACGAGCTGATTGGGCAGGCGGCCCATGAATGGATCGGCATCGGGATGTCTGCCCTTTTTATCATACACCATATCTTGAACGGCAGTTGGATCAGGAACATTTTGAAAGGGAGATATCATCCTGTGCGCATGATGCAGGCAGGGCTTGTATTCTTGATATTTTGTACAATGGTCGGTTTGATGATAAGCGGCATTATCCTTTCCCGCCATGCGCTGTCTTTTCTGCCCATAAAAGGCGGGCGCTCCTTTGCAAGGAACCTGCATATGGTTTCCGCCTATTGGGGGTTTGTGCTGATGTCCGTCCATCTGGGCTTCCACTGGAGCATGATAACAGGGATGGCAAAGAGACTTTTTCCGAAACCGTCTGTGGTACGGAAGTGGGCAGGACGCGTTCTGGAGCTGGTGATTTCAGGATATGGAGTATACGCTTTCATAAAGAGGGACATCGGAGATTACATGCTGCTAAGGAGCCATTTTGTCTTTTTCGATTATGATGAGCCGCTGGTATTTTTCTATCTGGACTATATTGCGGTCATGGGACTGTTCCTATTGATTGGGAATTATGCCTGTGCGGGCCTTAGAATGATTGGCAGGGGGCAACGTGAAAGGAAACACTAAGCTCGAAAGGACCCCGCTAAGCGTTTTCGGACTTCACATGGAAAGTGAAAAGGTATGGGAATGAAGAAAATCGTCTTTTTTTGCATGATGTATATGCTGATTATGGGGATTACCGGATGTTCATGGAAACGAAACCAAAATATGGCAGAGCATTCGGAGTCTTTCTTTGCGATGGATACATACATGACCTTTACGGCGTATGGAATGGATGCGGAGGCGGCTGTCCTCGCAGCGGAAGACAAAATAAGGGAGTTGGAGGCGTTATGGTCCGTTACAGATGAAAACAGTGATATTTATGCGGTCAATCACAGTGCAGGACAGACTGTAACGATAGACCAGAAGACGGCAGAACTGGTTTCCTTTGCGTTAGATATGGCAGAGAAAACAAATGGGGTTTTGGAACCAACGATTTATCCGGTTTTGACAGCATGGGGATTTACGACAGGAGAGAACCGTATCCCCACAGAGATAGAACTGGCAGGGCTTTTGGATAAAGTCGGTTATGAAAAGGTAAAACTGAATGAAAATCAAATCCAGACAGAACCTGGCAGCATGATTGACATGGGTGCTGTGGGTAAAGGATATGCAGGGGATGAAGCGGCACAGGTTTTACGTGAACGTGGCATTACCGCTGCACTGCTTGATATAGGAGGGAATATTCAGGCAATCGGAACAAAACCGGATGGGAGCGACTGGCGTGTAGGACTGAAAGATCCTTTTTCGGGAAATGTGCTTGGAATCTTTCAAATATCAGATATGGCTGTGGTCACATCAGGAAATTACGAACGCTTTTTTGTCGGAGACGATGGCAAAACATATGGACATATCGTTGATCCTGCGACGGGTCGTCCGGTGGAAAACGGTATCGCTTCGGTATCGGTCATTGCCAGTGACGGGAAATTGTGTGATGCACTCTCTACCGCACTTTTTGTTATGGGTTTGGAACAGGCAAAAGAGTGCTGGAGACAGCACAAGGATTATGAAATGATCCTGATTATGGAAGATGGAAATATATATCTGACAGAAGGAATAAGGGACAGTTTTTCTCTGAACAGTGATTATAAAGATATGAATATCAATGTCATCGACTGAAGGAGGAACAAAAAGTGGTTTACAGAGATTAGGTTGTCTTTCAGGCCTTTGGGCGATGATGCAATAAATAGCAGGAAAGGAGTAGAACGGATGGCAGAGATAGATAAAAGGTTGGTATATGGAAAACTTCATATTTATCCTGCAAGCAGATCGGTTTATAAGAATGATCAGGAAGTGAAGCTTACCAAAATGGAGTTTGACGTACTTTATTTTCTGGCATCAAATGCCAATATCGCCCTTACTAAGGAACAGATTTATGAAGCAGCGAGTGCTGATGATTATCCTGGAGGAGCCTACATAATAAAAGACATTATTTATCGTCTCAGAACTAAGCTGGGAATCACTAATATACAGACATTACACGGATATGGATATAAATTTTG
This sequence comes from uncultured Acetatifactor sp., assembly GCA_949840885.1. Classification (GTDB taxonomy): domain Bacteria; phylum Bacillota; class Clostridia; order Lachnospirales; family Lachnospiraceae; genus Acetatifactor. The sequence continues at coordinate 19,009 of CATKYJ010000054.1, read as the reverse complement.
CCCAGATAACTGAGATGAGTAAAATGTCATAATTTGTCGAGGAAAAAGACAAACCATCTATTTCATATATACTTTTCACAGATAATTGAGTCATACAATATAACCCAACAAGAGAAAAAGTTGGGTTATATTTTTGTTCATCAAGTATTCAGGGTGATGCTTTGCTTTTTTCGTTAAGCATGGCTGTTGCGGTAGCGGTCAGAACTCTTAAGCTGCTTTCGTCACATTGCGGAAGCAGTCTAAGCAGTTCATTATATGTAGGATTTGTGCTCTGACAGCTTTCTGAGAAGACACAGTCATCTGCCGAAATATTCAGGGTGCGACAGATGTGATAAAAGTTTTCGATGCTTGGGGAGCATCGGCACCGTTCCAGATCCTTTTGGAAAGATAGGGAGTATTCCAGCAGTTCGCCGCACTCTGCTTGTGTTAGGTGTTGCTTTTTTCTGGCTCTTTTTAAGGCTGCACTGAAGACTTGGGCATCGTTGATAAATAAAGACATTGTAATCACCTCCTATAAGTAGTGTATTGCCATACCATACAAAAGTAAAAATGGTATGAACATTCTAAAGAGTAGGGTATAAAACTACTAAACACCTGGACATCTGGTGAACAAAAAACATGGTTCATCAGATGTTTTTTGGGTGCCTTTTTGCAGCCATAGAAGAGGAATATGGCGGACATTGGGGAATGGTCATGAGCCGGCTATCGGCAGGGGAATTTCGTTAAAAAAATCATAGGTCTCTGGAGAGTGTTCCATGCCTTATATGGTAGTCCGGCACACTACTTTTTGGAGGATAATAAAGATGCATGGGAAAAGAGCGGTCGTCCGAGCATTCTGGTGGATAGATGCTCTTTTCTTTATGCATTCAAAGCCTGCATATGTCATTCTGTAAGAGGGCCTCCAGCCCCACGGTTCACAGGAAAACGTGAAAAAAGACTGGAGGCGAAAGGATGAAGGAAAAACATACTGATTCCGTACAGAACCGATTTACGGCATATCTGATGACCGCTATCAGGAACACACGGAAGACATATTGGGAACGGAAGTATCGGCTGCAGGGCATGGAGGCCGCCAGGGAGGATATCCTGGAGCGGAACTATACGGATTTTGAAGAGCAGTACCGGGCCTACATAAGGGAGAACACGGATTTTATCTTTCAGGACTGGCAGAGGTACGGGGAGCTTTTGGCTCTTCTGGAGAGCGACCGGTTGGCTAAGGCCATAAGCCGCTTGAAAGATCGGGACAGGGAGCTCCTGTTCGCCAGGGTGTACGGCGGGCTTGCCTTTGTTGAGCTGGGCCAGCGTTTCGGGATGGAGCCGAAGCAGGCTGAGATGGCGTATTATTATGTGCTCAGGAAGTTGAGAAAGGAGATGAATGGGTATGACAGATTTTGATAAGCCGCTGGAGCGTGCGAAGGCAGGGGATAAAGCGGCGCAGGAGGCAATCTTCCGGATGTACCGGCCCCTGCTTGTGAAGAACGCCATGGAGCAGAACGTGTTCGAGGAGGATCTGTACCAGGAGTTCTCTGCGACTTTGCTGAACTGCATAAAGGTTTTTAAGGTGTAGCAGACAGGGCTTGAGGAAACAGTTTATGAAACTGCGCAGGGGATGTTGTGGTTTGGGCATCCCCTGCGTATAAAATAATGTGTCGCAAAAGGTATACCATTGGAGATAGTTATTCTGGCAGGTATATGCACCTGTTTTTCTATCGCAAAAGGTCTGTTTTGGATATTGCGATGTCGCAGGAATAGTAAATACCTTTTGCGACACGGATTTTATGGAAGGAGGGCTGTCATGGCAACAAAGAAGTTCGGATATGTGCGCGTATCCACCCGTGAGCAGAACCCGGAGCGGCAGATTCATATCCTGCGGGACGAGGAGGGCATTGATGAGCGCGACATCTATGTGGAGAAAGAATCCGGGAGGAAATTTGAGAGACCGGTATATCGTTCCCTGGTGGACAATATCCTGCGGCAGGGCGATCTGCTGGTGGTAACGGAGCTGAAGCGGTTCGGGAGGAACTATGGGGAGATATACAAGGAGTGGTTCCATATCACAAAGGAGATTGGTGCCGACATCAAGGTGACTTCCATGCCAATCCTGGACACCACGCAGTCGAAGGAGCTGGTAGGGCAGCTCATCACGGATGTGGTGCTGGCTGTGTTCGCCTATGTGGCGGACGAAGACTGGACCGAGCGGCATGAGCTGCAGCGCCAGGGGATAGAGGTGGCGAAAGCCGACGGGAGGCATCTGGGCAGACCGCGCGTTGAGTACCCGGAGAACTGGGAGGACTGCTATGGGAGATGGAAGTCCGGCGTGATTACGGCAAAGGAGGCCATGACGCTCACAGGACTCAAGAAGGACAGCTTCTACCGGCTGGCAAAGAAATATGAATCGAAACGCTGTTTATGAAAAGTTTATAAATGAATTTGAGAAAATTTTCAAGAAAATGGAAAGAAGGCTCTCCTTATTATATGAGAAACCAATTTTAGAGGAGGAATGTTTATGAAGCAGGTTACATTATTTTACGACAGGAAAAGCGGCAGGTACAATTTCCATTACGTTGACGAGGACGGGGACAGGCGGGATTACGGCGGCATCCACTGTGGGGAGGTTTTTGAGTAAAACGAAAAGAAAATCTAAGATGTCAAAATACGCCATCTAAGATTTTCTATGTTTCGTTTGGCTGAATGATGTCTGGGTTCCGGCCCGCGTGGAGATGGGCATGGACGACAAGTGGTATCTGGTAGGGCTGCCGGGGCTTACGCTGGATGGACTGGATGTGAGGCAGGAATAGGGGACAGATGGCATCTAAAAATTATATTAACAGTATAATGACAAATAGATGGATTGGTGCTATAGTGGATACAGTAGAAAACAAAGCGGACTGATAAGGCCCAGAAAGGAAACAGCCATGACAACAGCTAATTTCGCCATAAATGGATTTGCAGCAACTTCCGTTGCCTATTATCTGCATAGCGAACATTATGAGGCACTGTTCAGTAAAGAAAAAGAACAGAGTCTGGTTAAGATGCGCTCATGTAAGATAAGGAAAAGGCGAAAAGCTGTGTGATGCCCGGGGCAGTACTTTGAAAGGCTGCCAGGAGTAGACCATAGATTTCAAGTACCGCTTATCTTAATGAGGTAGGCGGTATTTTTTATGCTCCATTAGCTCAGTTGGAATGAGCACAAGGGATAAAGGGCATCCCTGACTTTTAATCGAGGCGTCATGGGTTCGATCCCCATATGGAGCATTGCCGCCTGGTTATAGAATTTGGATAACAGGAGGTGAGGATCATGGTGAATCTGCCAACTATAGATATGATTAGGACAGGACAGAACATAGCAAGACTGCGGAGGCAGGCCGGACTGTCGGTAAGGGACCTGCAGGACATCTTCGGATTTGCCACGCCGCAGGCCATCTACAAGTGGCAGCAGGGTGTGGCCCTGCCGACCATAGACAATCTGGTGGTGCTTGCAGCAGTCCTGCAGGTGCGCATGGATGACATTCTGGTTACAGATACAGTGACGCAGGTACAGATCAGTGCATGAATGGATAAAAAAGAGGAATGACAGAAAGAAAAGCAGGCTGGAGATGCCTGCTGTACGGTCCCCTGGTCTAAAGGTCAGGACACCGGCCTTTCAAGCCGGAGGTATTGGGTTCGAGCCCCATGGGGATCATCAAGGCTCCTTAGTCTAAAGGTCAGGACGCCGGCCTCTCAAGCCGGAGATGTCGGGTTCAAGCCCCGCAGGAGCTACTGTGGCCATAGGACAATGGTAGTCCAGCAGATTGTGGTTCTGCTTATGGGGGTTCGACTCCCCCTGGTCACATTATGGATGGGTATGCCTAGTGGCGAGGTTGCTATGGTCCGGTGGACCATGTCCAGCAACGACCGAAGCGGAGCGTAGACCAGCGGACTGTAAATCCGTCACACAGAAACACCGCAGGTTCGAGTCCTGCCCCATCCACTTCCCGTTTGCGTGTCCGAGAGGTCTATGGTGCCTCTCCGTTCCACTCCGGTCGTCGCAAAGCGGATGTCCCCCGGACATCCTGCGACCTGCTAAGGTGGCGTGCGGCAACGCACCGAAGGTTCGAATCCTTCCGCAAACGCTCTAGGGCCGGGATGGGATTCCCAGCTCCGTCAATCTACATCCTCCGGCACCACGTCCGTGCGGAACCCTTTGAAGACCGCCTGGCGCAGCGAGTTCTTTGTGTTGGGCATATATTCCACGGTGCATACCCTGTCCGGGTGGACCCAGACAGCGGATTCGTTCCCCGCACCTGCAGGGATGGCCGCGAACGGCAGAATGCCGCTCTCCCTGAGCTGGCCGACGGCCTCTTTTGTGACGCCCAGTGTGACATGGCCCTTATAGAGATAGCTGCCGTCACGGTATTTCCCCAGGATGATGCTGAAGGTCCTGCTGTTCTTCCGGATATAGCCGCACACGACAAATTCCTCATCTGCCATCCGCTTGAACTTGATCCAGTCCTTTGTGCGCCTGCCGGGATAATATAGGCTGGCGGCCTTTTTGGCGACTACGCCCTCCAGCTCCCTCTCATCGGCGGCGCGGAACAGCCCGATGCCGTCCGTGGGGATGTAGCGGGAGATGGCGATAAAGCTGTCCTCGTGGACGGATGACTGCAGGGCCTCCTTGCGCTCCAGGAGCGGCCTGCCCATGATGGAGCGGCCGTCCTTACACAGACAGTCATAGGCGACAAAGGAGGCAGGATGCCTTGCGGCAGCCATTTCAATCCTGAAGCGGTCTGTCAGCAGGGTGCGCCGCTGCAGCTCAAAGAAGTCGGGGACGCCATCCCGCAGCACCACCAGCTCTCCGTCCAGGACGGTCCGCTCCGAGACGCTGCGGTGGAGCCCCTTCAGTTCAGGGAACCTGGGGAGCAGCTCCATGTTCCTCTTGTTCCGCAGGCAGGTGCCGTTTTGGCCAAAATAGCCGATGCACCTGCAGCCGTCCAGCTTCAGCTCATAGATCCAGCCGTCGTCGTTGAAGGGCTCCTGCATCTGGGCGATCAGCATGGGGCTTACGCTCTTTTCCTCGAACACGCCCATCATGCAGTCCCCTTCTTTTTCTTCCCGCTGGACATCTCCAGGCTCTTCTGCAGGGCTTCCATCAGGTCGATCACGTTGCCCGGCTCGCTGGTATCTGCGGTGACGATCTCCTTCCCCTGGATCTTTTTCATGATCGCATCCCGCAGCCTTGCCTGGTACTCATCCTTGAAATCCTCCGGGACAAAAGGCTTGGTCATGCTGTCAACCAGCATCTTTGCCATATCCAGCTCATTCCTGTCCAGCGTGACTTTGGGCACCTGCTTCGGGACGGCTGCAATCTCATCGTGGTAGTACAGCGTCTTGACGATCATGCCTTCCTTCGTAGGATAAAGGACAAGGAGCTTTTCATTCGTCCCCATCACGGTCTTGGCGATGGCCACTTTCTTCTGGGAGAGCAGTGCCTGGCGAAGCAGCTCATACGCCTTCTCCGCGCCGGTGTCGGGGATGGCATAATAGTCTTTTTCGTAGTAAATGGAATTGATCTCCGCTATTTTGGCGAACTGGATGATGTGGATGGTCTTGTCCTTCCTGGTCTTGATTTTCTCCAGGTCATCGTCCGTCATCACCACATATTTATCCTTCTCATATTCGTACCCCTTGATGATGTCGTCCGGACCGACTTCCTTGTTGCAGTGGCTGCAGTATTTCTTATATTTTATACGGGCCTTGCTTTCTTTATCAAGCTGGTTGAAGTGGATGTCATTGTCAACGGTGGTCTTGTACAGTCCAACCGGGATCAGTACGAGCCCCATGGAGATGGAGCCTTTGTGTGCTACGGCCATGGTGAATCCCTCTTTCCTTTTTTGGATTAGTGTCTGTAGTTTCGGCATTTTCATGCAGGAGCCGCAAAAAAGAAAAGGACCGGCGGCTGCCAGTCCAGTTCCCTTTCATCTGTTTATAGGAATTGTCTACAAATAACCGCTACAAGTTTGCAGCAATTTTTGTTGTATTTCCGGGCTTTTTCCTAAACAAATTGTAGCGGTTATTTTCCGACAATTCCATATATTTTTTGGTGGCAAGTGCCATGGCGGCGAGGACGAAGGTACGCTGCCCCTCATCCGGAATCCCTTCTGCCATGGCCAGAATCCTGTCAAATAACTGTGCTTTCCCTTCAGGAGCAGGAACGGCCAGCGGCAGGACAACCAGCTTCATCAGGTCATCATCCGTAAGCGGAAGTTCGGAACGGATTTTCTGCCCTATGGCCTCAGCTTCGGCTTCTCCATCCATGCGCGACAGGAAGACCTGCTCCGGGTGTAAGGCCAGGCATCCGAAATCAAAAACTGATTCAGCCTTTTCCACATCACCGGTATAGATGATGACCAGGTGCAGGCCAAAACTGCCATCCTCTTTGTCATACCGCCTCATGATTTCCGCAATGTGTTTCGGATATTTGATTATATCTGCTTTATGGCATCCGGATGTGCATTCCACAACCGCATAGGTTCCGTCTTCCAGCAGGAACAGGTTGTCGATGAAGCCGTCACCCACCGGGACTGCAGGGAGCAGCTCGCGGATTGGCGGGAGCGTAATCCCGTATGCAGCAAAGCTTTTTCCTTTGTATGCCTGGGCAAGGACCTTATGTAAAGCATCCCTGTCAGGCCTGTTTTTTCCTTTTGGCATTGTGTCCTCCATTTTTCCAATCTTCGTTACACGAAATCAGGGAAAGTACATGCTTTCCCTGATAATAGTGTGTCTGCTGTCATAAAATGTTATATTCCTCAAAAAGCCTGTTTCTGAAATCTGGATCTTCTAAAGCACGATTCAATTCTTCAGTGCGGTTTTCAGAAAGAAGTATCTTGGTTAAGGAGGCCATCTGGTTGCTGCCTTCTTCGCGTCCCAATTCAATATTTTCTCTATCCCTCTGCAATAAAGTCATATACTCGACCTCCATTTCCTTGCTCTCTTTTACCTCGGTAACCTTTTTGTGGATTTCTTTTATGAGCGGGCTCCTGGCCTGCGATGCAAAGTTATCCGTTGTGTTCTCCACATAAGAGAGGAATTCCTGCATTTCCGAATCGACATCGTGCATGCTGCCTTTGGTATTCAGGAAAATCTTAGTGGTTTCATCTCCCAGTGTAAGGGAAGGATTCTCCGCGCACCTGTTCTCAAAAGTGTATAAATGGCGCCGGTCCCCAAAGGGGTCAAAGCTGCAGATGAAGATGACAAAGGATCTCTTCGGTTCCCTGCAGCTATCTCCTGCGGCTCTGGTGTCCAGATCCATATCCTCCTCGTGATACCTTGCCTTTTTGGGGAGAAAGGCCTCCGGCTGGTTTATGCATTCCATCTCCACATGGCAGGCCGTCTGCCTGTCATCATTCAGGGATACGATCCGCCGGATGGCATTTCCGCCATAGTGGATATCAGCCGCTTTCCTGCTGGCTGGTATGGAGACGTGCCGTATGGAGGCTCCCAGTATCCTTTCCAATATCCTCCTGCAGGTTTCCGCATCGGCCATTACCTTTGCGAAAAGGAAGCCGTCTGTCAGGTTCAGTTCCTGAACCGTTCTGGTTGTGTTCGACATGTATAGTACCTCTCTTTCTGTTTAAATGATTAGCTGTATTGCTGGATGCATTTGATGGATACAGGCTCCATGGCGCGTGTGGGGAGTATCTGCGGAAGCGCCCGTGCAGCGTTGCAGGGGTGCTTCCGTCCCTCCCCCGTTCAGGATTCCTGTCTGGGATAGATCTCCGCTATTGCCTTTGCGACCTGGAACTCAACCGTCAGCCGGTCGCATTTCCATACCTTCATGTGCGTCTGGATGAAGTCCTCCACATCCTCCAACAGGATCCGGTTGAGCGTATCCGTCAGGACATCATTCAGAGAAGCGGCATCTATGGCCATGCCGTCCAGCCTTTTGAATACCTGCTGGGTCCAGTCGCACTTATTGTTGAGATAGGCATAGCCTGCATGGTGGGGGTTCCAGTCATACAGCATATAGCAGGCAATCCAGCGCTGCATAAGGACGGCAGTGACATCATTTTCATGGATGGGGATCTCTGTCAATGTGCTTCCGACTAAATGCCCCGTTGAATCTACTGCCACTGATACACCTGAAATGTTCATTCAGCATCTTCTCCTTTCCATTTCCGCATACAGGCACGCTGCCTGCGCTTTTAGAACGATGAAAATCTCCCGCCAGGTTACTCAGGAAGCGATCATGTCCATGAATTCCTGCTCTGTCAGTACCGGGATGCCGAGCTGCTGTGCCTTTGCCAGCTTGCTGCCAGCCTTCTGGCCGCAGATCAGGTAGTCCGTCTTTTTGGTGACGGAGCTGCCGGGCGTGGCCCCCAGGCTGAAGATTTTTGCGTTGATTCCCTCACGGGTGAAGTTCTCAAGCGTCCCTGTGGCTACGATGGTGCATCCTGCAAATCTGGTGTTCGTTGTTTCGTTCATACTGTTCTCCTCTCCGGATGCCTGTGCATCCAAACCATCTTCAAAATGCAGTTCTTTCTGTAAGCCGCGCCACAACAGGAGATTGTCCGAATTGCGGAACCACTCATGGATGCTGCTGCTCATGATGTCCCCAATCCCCTCAAGGCAGGTGAAGTCGAAGCGATTCACGGCGGCAAGCTCCAGTTCCCGCAGTCTTCCGTGGAAATGCGCGTCCAGTATCCTGCTGGCAGTCCTGCCGATCAGGGGGATGTCCATTGCCACAAGATAACGCACGAATGTGGTGCTGCGGCTCCTGTCGATGGAAGCAATCAGGTTCTCATAGGATTTCTTGCCGAAGCCTTCCAGAGCCATGACCTCATCCCGGTAGCGGTCAAGGTGGTACAGGTCCTGGTAGCTCCTCAGGGCGCCGAGCCGGATGAGCTGGTCCAGCGTCGCCTCAGAGAGGCCCCTAATGTCCATGGCCTTCTTTTCAGCGAAATGGACGAACTTCTGGAGGATGCGGCTGCCGCATCCAGGGTTGTCGCAGTGGAGCGTCTCGATGGTGCGCCCCCTGTCGCTTTCCCTGGAGTAGATGCGTACCGGATGCCCGCAGCACGGGCAGGCCTGCGGCGCCATGTCCTGATAGTCCCCACGGTCAAGGTTCTCCTCCACATGGGGGATGATCATGTTGCGCTTGGAGACCAGGATACGGCATCCGGGATGCAGCTCCAGTCCCTTGATGAAGGTCAGGTTATGGAGGCTCGCCCTGGACACTGCGCAGCCGTCGATCTCCACTGTGTTGAACACTGCAACCGGCGCGATCTCGCCGCTGCGTCCGGTCTGCCATTCAATGGAACGGAATACCGTCTCATAGGTGTCGTCCTCAAATTTGAACGCGATGCCGTCGTTGTAATGGTGCCCGGTCCTGCCCAGGGTAGCGGAGTAGGAGAAGCTGTTGAAGCGCAGCACCATCCCGTCGATAGGGATGTCCAGATCGTCAGCATGTTCTGTCATTCCCTGGATCTTCGAAGCGATGTGGTCCGCCTTTGCGTCGGGAGGGATATATACGGCGGGGCATATCTCAAAGCCGAACTCGGCCAGGATGGAAAGCAGGCTGCTGCGGCTGTCCCGAGAGTCCTCGAACTCGTCCAGGCCCTCAAGGATGTTGAAGGCGCAGAAGCTGACCTCACGCTCCCTGCAGGCCGCTGCGTCCAGGCTCCGGATGGAGCCGGAGGCCAGGTTCCTTGCGTTGCGGTAGGGCTTCCCGTCGCTTCCGGTGAGCGTGCCCTTCAGACGCTGGAAGTCGCTCTTGTGGATGAAGCCTTCGCCGGTTATCACCAGGCGTCCCTTATAGGGGATGGACAGCGGCACGTTCCGGAAGGCGGCGATGTTGTGGGTGATGAGCTCCCCTTCCTCGCCGTCCCCTCTGGTGGAGCCTTCCACGAGCCTGCCGTCTTCATAGACGAGCTTCACGGTCAGGCCGTCCAGCTTCAGCATGAGCAGGGCGGCATGGCCTTTCAGGAAGGATGCCAGGTCGCTTACCGCCTTGGTCTTGGCCAGGGAGAGCAGCGGGATGTCATGCCGTACTTTCTCAAGGCTGCTGACGGCTTTGTAGCCTACGGTCTGGGTGGGGGAGTTGCTTAAGATGATGCCGGTGTCCTTCTCCCATGTGCTTTACTTTAGCACATTGAGTTCCAGCTCGTCGTAAAGGCGGTCATAGACCGCATCCGGGACGCTGGGTGCATCCTGGTTGTAGTATTCGTGGCGGTACTGGTTGAGCCTGTCTACCAGTTCATGGATCCGATCTGCTGCCTGTGACATTCTTTTTTCCTCTTTTCTTTTAGATTTTGCCAGTGAATCTGTGTGTCCCTGTTTTCGGCCTCCTTTCCTGCACCGTCTGCCGTCCTGCTGCCGTGGTATCTGCCGGGTGGAGATGCAAGGATTCCCGTCCGGCTCATTACCTGCACTAAAAAAGGCAGGAGATGATGGCGGCCTGGGCTGCCGGATCATTCCTGCCTGCGTGCAGACATGCTGCATGACTGCCTGTAAGATTGCTCCCTACAGGCATAAAAAGAGCCAGAAAGCGTAAAGTGGCCCGCACTTTATACTTCCTGACTCCGTACAAACTTAAACAGCGTGTGCTTATCGTCCTGGAACTGCACAAAAATCAATAACAAGGTTATGATACCACAATATATAGATTTAGTCAAATGGAAAATACCATATATTGCGCATCGGGCAAATAAATTGGACAAATAAATGGTAACTATGGTTATGACATCATGCAACTGTTGTCTATGTTTGCACCAGGATGGTATTTACCATTTCTTTCTGTTGACAGAATTTCAGATTTTGGATATACTAACAATAAGTAAATGATAAATTTACAAACCGAAAGGAAGTAGGAGTTTATGCTGTATGAGTATCTGAAAGGGAATTATGAACTGGGGGAACCGATTTTTTCAGGGGATATTTCTATTCCCGGATTATCGGAAGAGAACCTCCGGTATCATTTAAAGAGGCTCACCGATGACGGCATCCTGTGCCGGTTTGAAGCAGGGATATATTACTTCCCCAGAACGGATATCTTCGGGGAAAAGACGGCCCTGACGGCGGATACGGTTGCGCTCCATAAATATGTCAGGCGCAGGGGGAGAAGGGTAGGGTACTATTCGGGGTATACCCTGGCAAACCGTATGGGGCTGTCCACGCAGGTGCCGCTTACGGAGGAGATCACCAGCAACTTTGCACCGGCGCAGATCCGGGAGCTGGCCATAAAGAACCGGAAGTACATCCTGCGGCGTCCAGTGGTGGAGGTCACGGATGAAAACGTGGCTGTCCTGCAGTTCCTGGACTGCCTGAAGGACCTGGAGAAGTGTGCGGAGGAGGAGCCGGAGGCCTGCGGGCGTATCCTCACGGGCTACGCCAGGGAGCATGCCCTTACCAGAGCAGTGGTTGACAGGTTCCTTGCTAAGTATCCGCTGAAGATATACAAGGCGATCTATGAGACGGGTGTCGATTTCGGAACCATTGATGCGGACAGGGGGTAAGGGTATGGAAGTAAAACTTCCATACCCTTGATTGGTATGCCCGCTGAAGCGGGCAGAGAGGTATAGAAATGTATCTGCACAGGGACAGGGAGACATTTAAGGATATGGTCGGACGGGCATCTGACAGCAGTGGGAGGACGCCGGCTGTAGTGGAGAAGGACTATTATGTGACGCTGATTCTGAAGCTGCTCTCAGAACAGCTGGACCAGTGTGTATTCAAAGGAGGGACGTCGCTGTCGAAAGGCTTCCATGTGATAGACCGTTTTTCGGAAGATATCGACATCACGTTCAAGGAACATATCGGGGAGAGCAGGAGGAAGAAGCTGAAGAATGTCGTCCTGAAGGGAATCAGCGAAGAACTGGGGATGCCGGTGGCAAACTGGGAGGCGACACAGAGCGACAGGGACTACAACGCCTACCTGTTCTCCTATGATTCGGTGTTCGGCCTTCAGGATGACAGGCTGCCGCAGTATGTAAAGCTGGAGACTGCCCTGGGTTCCTATTCTTTCCCTACGCAGGTGGTTGAGATACGCAATTATATCGGGGACTATCTGGAAGGGCGCGGGAGGGCGGATCTGGCCGAACGGTTCTCCCTGGGAAGGTTCTCCATGAACCTGCAGTCCCTGGAACGGACCTATATAGATAAGGTCTTTGCCCTGTGCGACTATTACCTTCAGGGAAGGTCAAAGCGTTGTTCGCGTCATCTGTATGATATCTACAGGCTGACCCCATTGATAAGTTTTGATGAGGGGTTCGCTTCATTGATAGGAGAGGTGAGGGAGCATCGTGCCAGGATGCCGATATGCCCTTCAGCGGAGGGCACAGTTGATGTTCCGGCAGTGATTATGGAATTTTGTGATAATTCTTTTTACAGGGAGGACTATCAGGCTATTACGGGCTACTTTGCAGCAGATGCTGTGCCCTACGATGAAGCGATAAGGCAGATGCGTGTGCTTGCTGCTGGGAATCTGTTTACAAGATAGAGGGAATGAAAAAGGGGGGGACACAGCATTGTGCTGCATCTCCCCGGTTGCTTTTGATGCGGGCCTTGCCCTTTTTGGATTATTTCTGTGCCTTTTTCTCCGGACACCATGCCGGAGCCGTCTTGACAGGGACTGCTTCCGAATACTTTGCCCCGAATCCGATGAAGCCGGGCATCTTGAGCATGTTCTTCCGGAGGAAATAATCCTGGATGTAGCGCTGGTTCGGATGGGCGCAGGTGAACTCCGTCCTGCTATTGCCCAAAGGGCGGTAGCTGCTGCAGTGGCTGCATCCGGAGCATCTTATGGCTGGTTTCGCTTCTTTCATTTTACGGTCTCCTTTCCGGGCAGTCTCTTCAGGTTCTTTATGTGGCACTTGACAAAGATGTGGAAACTGCCGTCCAGGTGTGTCTGCCCTTTCTCATCCATCAGCCGCATGGCTTCTTTCTGTAGCCGGTACCATTCATTATGGGATACCTTTCCTTTATTGCATACGAGGAAGGTCACGATGGACGCCGGATACTGGAACTCATGAAGCTGGAGGCTTTCGGCATAGATCTGCGCGGAATCCTGCCTGTCAAAGATGTCATGGTACATCCTCTGTACCACTGGGACTCCTTTGACCGGGGCGAGGAAATCCTCCGTCACGATGTAGCCGAGCTGGCTGTTCGGGATGTCCTCGGCATAGTAGGCTGTGGTGTAGGAGGCCTGCCCGAAGGCATATTCCTGGGTCAGCGTCTGTTTCCCGCCGTCAAAGGCCGCTGCAGATTCATAATAGATCTGTCCGTCTGCTTCATAGCTGGCGCAGTCCTGGTAGGACGCGTTCCCCGCACTGTCCTTTTCCTCCGACTTGATTATGAAGCGGAAGCAGGACTTTTCGGAGAGGGCCTGCAGGACTTTTTCCCGGATATCTTCCACATAAGGGAAATCTTTGGCGATGTCCTCGGCGATGGCTTCCGGAACCTTGTCCTTTTCAATATTGTAGGAGCCGTTGCTCTTCAGCTGTTCGTGTATGGTGCGGGAGTCATGCCAGTCGATGCCCCCGTAGGTTGATGCTGTGATGTACATGGAATCCTCCTTTGTATCATTTTGGTTTGTGACGCTGCGGATTCGTTGGGCCGCCCTCATACATAGGATGCCTGGTGGAATGCTGCAGCATCCCTCCGTGCCACGGCAGACTGGTGGTAGTCAAGCGCGTTGATCACGGCCTCTATCGTGTCGAATGCCGCCGACAGCTCCAGGTAGCGGGTGACGAATGCAGTGACCTCCGTGCAGAGCACTGTCTGCTGGCGCTTGGTCAGCCGTCCCAGGGCGGCGATCCTTTTCTTCTTCTCTTCCCACTCATCCGCGCAGAAGATGTTCTCGTTCTCCAGGAGCTCCGTCATGTCGGTGTCATAGAGCATGGCCGCCGCCGTGTTGAACCATGCGATGGCCGTCTGGTCGCTGTCGTCTTCGTTGCTGAAGGCGATCCTCTTATAGGGCATCTCCCTGTAGAGATGGCTCTTCAGGGTGTCCAGCTCTATGTACATGTCGGAGGCTGCGATGCTCAGCTCGTTGATCAGCTCATAGTAGTGGCTCCAGTAGGGGCTGCCCTTTTCGTTCCCGTTGTAGCAGTAGTCCATCATCCTGTCCAGTCCGTCAGTAATGGACCATAGATCCAGTTTTTTATATAATGCCATCAGATAATCCTCCTCGTTCTTTCATATATTGTGCTTGTGTAGGTGATCCGGCTGTCCTTCTGTACGCTCCATTCTGTATAGAAGCCGTCCCGGTATATCCTGCGGCTGCAGATGGGGCATCCCAGGGTTTCAGGATCCCTTCCCTGCAGGTAGATCCGTTCATTGCAGGAAGGGCAGTAGTATCCATATAGCCGCAGTGGTTCCAGGACGGCTGCAGAGCACTGTGCCTTCCGCAGGGCCTCCAGCTCGGACAGATGGTCCTGCCTGCGGCTGATGGCGCGCTCATAACGCTGGTAAGGGCCGCCGACGCCGTAGGCTCCCATGCTGGCGTGCTGCTTCCGGGACAGTTCCTCGATTTCAGACCGGGTCCTTGCCTCTTCTTTCCGGATGGCTGCCAGGATACGGTCCTTTATCTTTTCAAGCTTTTCCATCAGGCACCCTCCCCGTCTCTTAAGTGGAAGAACGCACTGATGTCCCATATGCCTGTGAGATACTTCGCTGCAGGGCATTGTATGGATCCTCCGTTCCTACCGCAGATACAGCTCCCGCCATCGTGCATGGAGAGCAGGGAAGCCAGTGTTTCCCATTGCCTGCTTCTGGCACCCTTCTCCGCGATGTTGCTGCAGCGATGGTATCTGGCGTAGCCCTCTTCGCATTTCCCCATATCCTTTTCAATCCCCGTGCAGGTTGCAGATACAGCCTGTGACAGGGACAGGAAGAACTGCGGCTCCAGGGAGGCGTCATGCAGGTGGTCCAGCGCAAGCTCCAGCAGGTCGTTATGGCTCATGTTGGCATCAAAGATGCCATCGAAATATGCGCAGAGCCAGTCCGACAGCTCCGGGAACTCCTCCAGGTGCCCGGAATGGAACCGGGTGTCCAACTCCTGTGCGGCATCCGCAAGGGCATTGGCGAAGTCCTCGTCCAGATAGCGCCGTTCCATGATGCGGTAGGCTTTCTCCAGCTCGCCGTCTGTGAGCGTGATTGTCGATCTTCTGTTGTCTATGTTCCTTTCGATTTGAAGTTCTTCCATTTCGTCCTCCTTTTTGTGATTTTGGCAGCTATGCGCTTTTTTGCTGTAGGCATGTGGAACCGGCTTCATAAAGCTCCAACGGGCTCCACTTCCCGTCCTGCCAGATGCAGTGGCTCGCCGTGCAGTAGAGGAGCGGCGCCGCATCCGGATCCTCCAGGCATTCCTGTGTGATATACAGCCCCAGGTGCCTCATATAGAAAGGCTCCAGTTCAGCCAGGAGCCTCTCCCGCAGCGCCCCGGCAAGGGAATCGAATTCCGCTATGTCCTGGTGGCGGAAAGCTGCGGCTGCAAGCTGCCTTAGGATGCCGGATTCGGCGATGGTCTCATTGATGATGGATACGGCCTCGTCAAGGCAGTCCCTATGGATGCGGATGCCTTGGAGCGTTATCTGCTTTGCGTAATTCGATGCACAGCGGCTGATGCTGGCGCACAATGCGTCATAGCCTTTTTTGTACTTTGTCCTCAGCACGTCAAGGGGGACCTTCTCCCGGTTGTGCTTCAGGGTGGACAGGAGCCTGGCCAGCTCTTCCCTGAGCCTGGCGGCCTCTTTCTCCCACGTTCTTTCCATGGTGTGCCCTCCTTTCCAAAGGGGCCGCCCATGCTGCAGGCGGCCCCGGATTTCTCTGTATACTGCGGGGGTCAGGCTGTTATGCCGAAGACGTCCCCGGGCTGGTTGTTGTAGCAGATGGTGTAGATGCTGTTCAGCGTCTCGAACCGCACATGGCTGGCGGAAGCCTCCAGGATGGCCTGCACGGCAGAAGTGCGGATCAGGTTCCCCTGGTACAGGTACATGGCGGGGATCCCCGGCCGCAGCACCTCCGTCAGTGCGCCGGTCAGGAAAAGCTCACGTTTGGGTGCCGGTGCCTGGCTCTGTTCATTGTTTCTGTTCTTTAAAAGTGTAAACATATCGTTCTCCTCCTTTATGCTACCTGGTAGTTCAGGCGGTATACGCCGTCCCCGCAGGCTGTGTACTGGTCTTTGTGTTCATAGATGGTTGTGCGGATGCGCTCCCGGAAATGTCCGTTCTTTTTTGCTTTCGGGTGTCCCTGCAGCCGGTCATACAGCTCCACCAGCGCCATCCTGCCGCCTGCGCTCTCAAGCGTCATGCGGATCAGGTGGTGCCAGGTCAGGGCGGTCAGGTCGGTGTCCGCCACGGAGAAGGTGCTGTCCTTCGCGAAATGGAAGGGCACCAGCAGGGCGTCCTTCTTGTGCAGCAGGAGCAGGTATTCTGTTACGATGGGGATGAAGGGCTTCTGGTACCTGCGCCTGTCGGAGACGCAGTTGAACTGCCCCTTGACCAGGAAGGATTCAAAATCCCCCATCCGCATCATGTCGTTCTGGATGGAATAGAACCTTCCCTGCATCCGGATATCGCCTACGAGCACGGCCAGGCGGCCGTCTTTCCGCAGCGCCATGTAGAGCTTCAGGGTGAACTGCGAGGTGTCCTTCCCTTCCAGGAACTCCTCGATGCTGCTCCCGTATTCAATCTCAAAGGTGCTTCGTACCTGCTGGACGGCCAGTTCCAGGTTCCAGACGGCATCCCGGTAGTTCTTCAGCAGCTTCCATGTGTCATGGAACAGGGGGTTCTCCTGCTCCGTGGGTACGTTCTTGTTCGGTCTTGTGTTTGCCATGCTCTTTACCTTCTTTCTTCATTCTCTGTAAACTTGTGGTCATAGGTGTCCTGCATATGGGCAGGGGTGTCTGCAGGTGACGGGATGGGGGAGAGCTTCAGCTCGAACCGGTAGGGCATCTTCCCGTCCGGGCAGACAACCTCCAGGGAGTACCTAAGATTAGTTTCCTTGCAGTCGGATAAGGAATATAACTTATATAGGGTTTTGGGGCACTCACAGCACGGAACTCCTTGTGCCGCAAGGATTTGCGCCACTTTCTGCGCCACTTCCTTCATGTGCGGTTTTGAAACGCTACGGGACTGCCCTGAAACGCAGCCCTCCCCATCCAGGATGGTGATCTGTTCGTCCTTTACTGCCTCTGTCTCCGGAAGGGACGATTTCTCCGGAATGTGTACGGGAACCTTGAATGTCATAGAAACCTCCTCTTTGTCAATCATTACGTCGCTGACGTTGAACATAGTAGATAAATAGCTGCACAGATAGATGACGCTGCCGTGCCTGCCGGTGAAGGATACCAGCGAGAGGTATCCTTTGTCCTGCAGCTTGTTCAGGATGCGGCTGACCGTGGCTTTCGAGATGCCCCAGCGCAGTGCCAGGTCACTGAAGTTCGTCAGCGGGTTGCCGGTGGCATTACGGAAGTAGACCACCGGCCCCAGCTCCGAGCCCTGCACCTGGCCGTCGTTGTAGATGGCATGCACCCATAAATCCAGCACGATGTCCATCTCCGAGCATTTCCCCATGCTGATCAGCTCATGGACAGCCGAAACCGGGAAAAAGAAAAAGCCCACATCCTTCAGGCATGGGTAGTTGTAGTCAAGCGCCGTATTATGCTGTTTCCAACTGCTGATGCTAAGGAACTGCCGCAAAATAAAATCACCATTTATATTGACAAATTATAACATTTCTATCACAATGTATCTATCACATTCGGGAGGATAGAAACATGGCAGATAATTCAAATGCAATAGTTTTTGAACAGATGCTAAACACCTTTTACAATAACTCGGTTAACCTGGGCTTAAGCGAACGGCAAAACAGGATTATTGCCGCAAAATTTGCCATAAGCTATGGGCATGGCGGAATCGTTAAAGTCGCAAAAGCAAGCGGGCTTTCCAGAAAGACAATTGAGAAGGGTGTCCATGAATTAAAAGGGGATACATCTTCCCAGGTTCCAGAAGGACGTTCCCGGCGTTCCGGAGGCGGACGAAAAAATGAAAAGGAAAAACACCCGGGGCTTGCCGATGCCCTCCAGCGCATTCTTGATGGAAACACATATGGCGATCCCACCCGCGTCCTGTTCCATACATCAGTCAGCACGTATAAGGCCGCAGCCATCCTTTCATCAGAATACGGAATAGATGTAAGCGAAGACACTGTCTCCAGGCTAATGGAAGAGTTGGGGTACAGCAGACAGCTGAACCAAAAAACCATGCAGCTTGGGAAACAGCATCCTGACCGGAATACACAGTTCGAATTCATCAACAGGCAGGCAAATATGCTCCTGGATGGAGGAATCCCCGTCATCTCTGTTGACTGCAAAAAGAAAGAGAACATAGGAAATTTCAAGAACACAGGCGGGGAGTACAGGCCTGTAAAAAACCCGCGGAAAGTGCTGGATCATGATTTCACGCTTCCAGAACTGGGGAAAGTCGCACCTTACGGAATATATTCGCTGAACGACAATACCGGCTTTGTAAATTTGGGAACAAGCAAAGAAACAGCAGAATTTGCGGTGCAGAGCATACGTTTGTGGTGGAAGCATGTCGGGGAAGAACGTTTTCCGAAAGCAAAGCAGATTTACATCACATGTGATGGAGGCGGCAGTAACGGTTCCAGGGTAAGGCTATGGAAATATGAACTGGCAAGATTCTCAGAGGAAACTGGATTATCTGTCTATGTTTCACATTTCCCGCCCGGGACATCGAAATGGAACAAAATAGAACACAGGCTGTTCTGCTACATAACAAAAAACTGGTCTGGGAAACCATTGATTGACATAGAAACAGTAGTACGCCTGATAGGTTCCACAACTACAAAAACAGGGCTTAAAGTAAGCTGTCAGGTAGACGAACGAAACTATGAGACAGCAATTAAAGTTTCAGATGAAGATTTCGCAAGGATTGACATGGAATCCAGCACAACATGCGATTCCTGGAACTATTGTATCAAGGGCTTTAAATGGTAATGTTATTTTGCGGCA
>CATKYJ010000053.1 GCA_949840885.1 uncultured Acetatifactor sp. | reverse complement strand
CCATCTATGTTAAGGTTTCCTTTCTTATTCCAGTCCCGAAGCATCTCCCAAAATGCCCTTTCCGGAGTTCAGCTTCCGGTCACTTAATTCATGTGCCCGTAATCTGAACTGGGCATTTTCTGAGACGTTTCTGTTTCCAGTCCCGAAGCATCTACGGAAACGCCCTTTCCGGAGTTCAGCTTCCGGTCACTTAATTCATGTGCTCGTAATCTGAACTGGGCATTTCCCGAGACGCTTCTGTTTCCAGTCCCGAAGCATCTCCCAAAATGCCCTTTCCGGAGTTCAGCTTCCGGTCACTTAATTCATGTGCCCGTAATCTGAACTGGGCATTTTCTGAGACGCTTCTGTTTCCAGTCCCGAAGCCTCCCGCCACCGGGTTAGCCGCTCCTCGAATTGTCCGTAGAAGTCCTGGTTGGTTTTGTATGCCTCCAGGTAAAAGGTCTGTAACAGCAATGTGTTCAGGCACTTGGACTCCTCTAAGTCTTCCGCTCCCATCACCCTTTCCTCCAATGCGCTCGTGACGAGGTGCCACTGGCAGATGAAAGCATGATTCCTGGCCTGCTCCGGAGTGTCGATCCACTTTGACACTTTCACCTTGGTACGTCCTTTCTCCTGGCACTCCCCGACCTGGAGAAAATACTTGAAATCACCATTCTCATGAAACCGCCCTAAGGGAAACAAGCGGCAAACGCCGGGACGCCAGGCATGGATACTGCAGCGTCCGTCCTCGTCCAGAAAGGCGCAGCGCTCCTCATCCCCCGTCATCTTCATGCTGGGCAGAATGACTCCATTAGTCACTCCCAATTCCAGCATTTCCTCCCCTAACAGCGCAGGCAGGCTCTTCCCCACCCCCTGCTGCAGACGGTATATGTCAAAGGGATCCAGAATCACCGAGTTTCCCATGCCTGTGCAGCATTTATGACAGCCCTTACAGCCGTGGCAGTCCGCCTTTACCATATCGTTGCCGCCATACAGGCGCCCGTCAGAAATCTCTTCGAGACTGACATATCTCTTCATGCTTCCCCACCATACCTCTCATCCATCCGCGTTTTTGACTTTCCCGGTCACCAAAAATCCGGAAAATCTGACAGAAGTCTCCCGGAAGATACGTCAACCGTGTCACTTTTTTTGCCGGAGGCTTTGATTCTTCTGTATTTCCTGAAATTCTGCGATGTCATAAACCTGTGACAGATATGTCATAACTTATACTGACGGTCGCTATAGTTTGGCAAATCCCCGCATCACCAGCGGACAGTATCATGAACCTTTGGCAAATTTGACCGCTTGTGAGTATATGTCAATCCGCCAGATATGAATTGAACCATTTGCATTATATCAATTTGGCTTAAGATATGCAAGACTTGGAAACATATTCTCGTCCCGAGTCCGGATATTGAGTATGTCCGCAAGGCTGCCAATATCCGGCAGCAGCCCCGCCTCTTCGCATGCCGTTAAACAGCTTTTCTTGTGGGAAAATGCCTGTCTTTACGACTGATTTCCTTGGTGGGAACCTTTAAGGGCTCCCTCTTTTCCCTATTGCCACTGCATAGAGTTCATACTGTACTGTGAATAATTCTCTTCAATATATTGATTCCAGTCTTGCACCAACTCATCATAAGTTTTCTCCCATTCCTCATTGTACTCGCTGTCAGAGCATACATAAGAAATGACTGCCTGTTCTCCATACTGATCTACCAGATAGCCAATAAAGGAAGCGCCTGACTCATAACTGGAATTGGGATCCGTATACCCATAACCGTGCACTAATATATCCCAAAGTTCAGGAACATCCGTCCGCACGTCTATGGGTCTTCCAAGGAAATCAATATATTCCTGAACCCATATGATCGACTCATCATTCCAGTAGTTATTAAGGAAGTCATAGGCATATGCATCATATTTATAAGAAAAGTATCTGGCAAATCCCTCTGTCTTCCATAAAGTATCCCACTCGTCAAAGCGTCCATTCATCACAGAATGAATATACTCGTGCATCAGCGAGCTCACAACTTTCAAGCGTATCTGATGGTCACCAAGGTAAATGCTGGTTAGTCTTCCCACGAGCACCCTGCTATTCGTAAATGCAATGGGAAGATCATTATTATAGCTGTCAAAGCCAAATAATTCCTGATATTGCCGCATTTGCTGCCTGTTACACTCAAAGAACTCTCTGACTTGTCCATAATCTTCATGCAGAAAGTTCTCTGACACCATAGGATTCCATGCCCAAGCCTCATCCTGCCAGTCCTTTTCAATATAAAAGCGTGCATACTCACAGGCCGCCCCAAAATCAAATGCCACTCCTCCAGGCTGATACCGAATCTCTGTCAGGCTGCATTCCACGCCCTTTTTTGCATAAAACACCTCCAATGCTTCCTTTGCCTGAACTACACCCTCCACAGTTCCCGATGCAGCCAGCAATTCCAGGAACTCCTGTTCCGAATGGGATGACAGGTAATCCTCCACAAAGAGACAGGCATTGTGCTTTGACGCTTTTACATCCTCCGCCGAAACGAATTTCTCATCAAAACAAAGCAGGTTCAGGTCGTACCGTTCCGGAGCGCTCACCTGCAGGAGACCATCCGCCTCCTGTCCTTTTGAACCGCTTTCCCCTTTGTCCAGTCCCGCCTTTTTGCACAGATAATCCGCATATCCATATGCCAGCCCATAATTTCCCCACTCGCCGTATCCTGCCAGCAGCACCTTTGCAACATAGTCCACGCAATTCCACGGCCGGAGAGAAAGATACAGACGGTTGCCGGAAACGGAAACGCCGTCATATGATTCCTGCTTTAATACCGCCACCTCAAGATTCGGCTGTGGCGCGTCAATGCAGGAGATCACGCTGTCCGTAGTTTCAATGCAGGCATCCCTCTCCTGCCTGCTGACGGATGGTTCAAAATAATAGGAGGCATAGTCCGTCTGTATTTTCTCCATATTTCTCCGGAATGAAAACCCCTCTACGGGTTCGCTATAGGTTATCGACATTAATTCATATTCATGATCTCCAGATTCTGCATTTTCGGCACTCTCCCTTGTTCCGGATTCCGTTCCGTTTACCCCTGTTTCAGATTCCGGCCTTTCATTCTCTACTTCAATTCCGGCTCCTTCATGACTCGGATTCATGCCACAGGCAGTCAATATGGTCAGCAAGACAGCTGTTATCAATAAAAACATTCTTTTCTTCATTTATTGCATTCCCTTTTCATTCTAATTCGAATCTGGCATCCTGTATAAATACGCTGTCTCTTCATCCGGCATTGCTCTCTTAGTAGCAGATCTTAAAAAATAACCTGCCCGGTTGTCACTTTCCCTGTCAGGATGTCTATACACCTGCCTAGTTAGATACTCTATAAATTTTAGCATGACAAGCGAAAAAATACAATATTCCCATTCGGATGCACTGTCAATCCCGGCAAAGCGACAGATGAAAAACTCCCATGAACCCGGGAAAAATCCGGGGCTCATGGGAGTCATATTTTTGCAGATCAGCGAAACCGCCTGTGTTAGTTCTTATTGGCCATCTCTGCGCGAAGCTTCTCGGTCAGGGCGGGCACGATCTTGTTCAGGTCGCCTACGATGCCATAGTCAGCCACATCGAAGATGGGCGCGGTCTCGTCCTTGTTGATGGCGATGATGATATCGGATTCCTCCATGCCAGCCAGATGCTGGATGGCGCCGGAGATACCGATAGCGAAGTATACATTGGGGCGAACGGTCTTGCCGGTCTGTCCCACCTGGAGATCCTTGGGCTTCCAGCCTGCGTCCACCACGGCACGGGAGCAGCTCACGGTGCCGCCGATCACCTCGGCCAGGTCCTCCAGAATCTTGAAGTTCTCGGCATTGCCCATTCCGCGGCCGCCGGATACCAGAATCTTCGCATCCATGATGTCCACGGTCTCGGACACGGCCTTTACCACCTCCAGAATCTCTACATAGTTCTGGTTGGGGGTGAAGCCGGGATTGAACTCCTCGATATTTGCCTTTACGCCGGCCTGTCTGTCTCTCTTCTGCATAACGCCGGGACGGACGGTAGCCATCTGGGGGCGGAAGTCAGGGCAGGCAATGGTGGCGATGGTGTTGCCGCCGAAAGCGGGACGGGTCATCAGCAGCTGGTTGTGCTTCTGCTCCTTGCCGGGCACAGGGTTCAGCGGGAAATCGCCGATATCCAGCTGGGTGCAGTCTGCGGTGAGGCCGGTGTGGATCCTTGCGGAGACACGGGGGCCAAGGTCACGTCCGATGGCGGTAGCGCCCACCAGGAAGATTTCCGGCTTATACTTCTCGATGACGGAAGAAAGCGCATGCGCGTAGGGCTCGGTCCTGTACTCTTTCAGCTCGGGATCGTCCACTACGATTACTCTGTCTGCGCCGTACTCTGCCAGTTCGTCCGCCAGTCCCTTTACGTCGCTTCCCACCAGAACAGCAGTTACCTCGCATCCCAGATCTGCGGCCAGATCCTTGCCCTTGCCGATCAGCTCGAATGCAATGCTATTGACGACATTGTCCACCTGCTGCGCGAAGACATATACGCCCTTATATTCTTCTAAATTCATTTTGTCCTCCTATTTCCCTATCTCTCCGGCCAGTGCCGGGAGGCGTTTGCCGCTGGGGCAGCCTCCGGTCCCTGCGCTTTCCGGACAGATACTGTTTTCATCATATATTGACATCCGGCCAGCCCTGGCCGGATTATCCTGCCTGGCGGTTCCAGCGCCGCTTCTGCTTTGCGGCCGCTGTCAGCCCTAGGCCGGATTAGATTACATGCTTCTCTTTCAGCTTGCCCACGATGTAGTCAACAGACTCTGCGGGATCCAGGGTCACTTTCTCGCCGGCGCCCTTTCTCACCTTGTCGGAAGCCTTTGCAATCTGAGTGGGTGAGCCCTTCAGTCCTAAGTTGGAATCTTCCACATCCTTAAGATCTGCTCTGCCCCATACGGTGATCTCTGCCTTGCAGGCATCAAAGATTCCGCCGGGGGTCATGTATCTGGGGTCGCCCAGCTCTGCCAGAGCGGTGATCAGGCAGGGCATCTTTGCTTTCAGCACATGATATCTGTCGTCATACTGACGCTCTACGATGACGCTGTCGCCCTCGATCTTCAGATTCTGGGCATAGGAGATCACCGGGATGTTCAGGTGCTCGGAAATCTGAGGGCCTACCTGTGCGGTATCGCCGTCGATTGCCTGGCGGCCCGTGATGATCAGGTCGTACTCCATATTGCGAAGCGCCCCTGCCAGGGTCTGGGAAGTAGCCCAGGTATCTGCGCCGCCCAGCACTCTGTCTGTGACCAGTACGCCCTTGTCGGCGCCCATGGCCATGGCCTCGCGCAGCACGTCCTCAGCCTTGGGAAGACCCATAGTCAGGACTGTGACCTCAGCGCCATACTGATCTTTCAGACGCAGAGCAGCCTCCAGGCCGGCTTTGTCATCGGGATTCATAATCGTCATCATGGCAGCTCTGTCCAGAGTACCGTCGGGATTGAATTTAACGCCGCCCTTGGTATCGGGAACCTGCTTAATACAAACAACAACTTTCATTGTATTTTCACTCCTTATATTCTTTTTTCTGTAACCGGATTGCCTGCTGTGTCTGCCCCGGCGCTGCGGCGGGAACCGCTTGCCGCCTTTCACAAAGCTTTCGCAGAGCTTTCTCAAGAAAAAGCTCCTCTGCAGACTACAGCCCTGCCATAAAGGCTCCCGCCTCTACGGCCGAATGTCCCTGCGGCCTTTACGGGCCGCATATGGCCTTGGTTTACTTCAGCAGTGCGGCGCTGATAACCATCTTCTGGACTTCGCTGGTGCCCTCGTAGATCTCCGTGATCTTGGCATCGCGCATCATGCGCTCCACATCATACTCTCTGGTGTAGCCGTAGCCGCCGTGGAGTTGCACAGCCTTGGTGGTGACTTCCATAGCCACTTCCGCGGCGTAAAGCTTGGCCTGTGCGGCCTCGAAGCCGTACTCTTTCTGGGTGGCCTTGGCCATGGCTGCCTTGTAGACCAGAAGCTGCGCGGCCTGTACCTTTGTGGCCATATCAGCCAGCTGGAACTGGGTGTTCTGCAGGGCGGCGATGGGCTTGCCGAACTGCTTTCTCTCTTTGGTGTAGGCAATGGTTCTCTCCAGAGCGCCCTCCGCAATGCCCAGAGCCTGCGCGGCGATACCGATACGCCCGCCGTCCAGGGTGTGCATGGCGATCTTGAAGCCCTGGCCCAGCTTGCCCAGCATGTTCTCCTTGGGAACGCGGCAGTCCGTGAAGATCAGCTCGTATGTAGAGGATCCGCGGATACCCATCTTCTTCTCCTTGGTGCCGAACGTAAAGCCGGGAGTGCCTTTCTCTACGATGAAAGAGGTGATCTCCTTGATCTTTCTGCCCCTCTTCTCGATGGTGCCTGTCACGGCAAAAATCACATATACGTCAGCTTCCTTACCGTTGGTGATGAAGATCTTGGAGCCGTTGATGATGTAGTCGTCTCCGTCCGCCACGGCCTTGGTCTGCTGGCCCTGGGCGTCCGTGCCTGCGCCGGGCTCTGTGAGGCCGAATGCGCCCAGCTTCTCACCCTTTGCAAGGGGAACCAGGTATTTCTGCTTCTGCTCCTCTGTGCCGAATGTCATAATCGGATCGCAGCACAGGGAAGTATGTGCGGATACGATGACGCCTGTGGTGCCGCAGACTTTGGAGAGCTCCTCCACGCACATCACGTAGGTCAGGGGATCGCAGCCCTGTCCGCCGTACTCCTTGGGAACGGGAATGCCCAGGAAACCGTTCTTAGCCATTTTGGCAGCGGTCTCCCTGGGAAACTCCTCGGTCTCGTCCACTTCCTGAGCCAGAGGCTTTACTTCTTTTTCGGCAAACTCCCTGAAAAGGGCTCTTGCCATTTCATGTTCTTTGCGCAACGTAAAATCCATGATTTACATTCCTCCATCTATTATTTATACTCGCAGTCACAAAAGTTTGCCGCCGCCCTTGAGTATCATTCCGGCAGATTCCAAACATTTGGTCCGTTTTTTGGGCCGTCCCGCTTTGGGCTTTCCGCCCTGCACCTGTTCGGTCCCTGCCAATCAATGCTTCTTTTCTTCGTCGGCATACTTATGGACGATGTACACACAACGGGCGAAACCGCCGCTCTTTCCTGCGGCGATTCCGCCTGATTCGCCCTTTGGGCGGATTGTCTTACTTCTTGCTGTAGTCGTAGAAGCCTACGCCGGTCTTCTTGCCAAGCTTCCCTGCGCGGACCATCTTGCGAAGCAGGGGATGAGGACGATACTTGGAATCGCCGGTCTCGTTCTGCAGCACTTCCATGATAGCCAGCACGATGTCCAGGCCTACCAGGTCGCCGAGAGCCAGAGGTCCCATGGGATGAGAAGCGCCCAGCTTCATAGCAGTGTCAATATCCTCCACGCTGGCAATGCCTTCTGCGTAGATGCCAATTGCCTCGTTGATCATAGGAATCAGGATTCTGTTCACCACAAATCCCGGAGCTTCCTTTACTTCTACAGGCGTCTTGCCGATCTCCACGGAGATGTTCTTGATCTTCTCCACCAGTTCGTCGGGAGTGTTGGCGCCTGCGATGACTTCCACCAGCTTCATCCTGTCTGCGGGATTGAAGAAGTGCATGCCGATCATGGGTCTGTCCAGACCTGCGCCGATCTCCGTGATGGAGAGGGATGAGGTGTTGGTGGCGAAGATGCACTCGGGCTTCACGATCTCCTGAAGCTCCTTGAACGTGGTCTTCTTGATCTGCATGTTCTCAGGGGCAACCTCGATCACCAGGTCGCAGTCCGTGCAGATGTCCTTTAAGCCGGTAGCGATTTTCGCGGAGATGGCGTCAGCTTTCTCCTGGGTGATCTTCTCCTTGCCTACCAGGAAGTTCAGGTTCTTTAAGATCCTGGCCTTGCCGCCGTCCGCGAACTCCTGCTTGATGTCGCAAAGGCATACCTCATAGCCGTCTGTCATGGCAAATGCCTGCGCGATTCCGGCACCCATGGTGCCCGCACCGATAATACCTACTTTCATGATAAATCCTCCTTATTCTATGTCCCTGTTATTTGTCCGTTTTCTTAAAAGCTGACAGGAAAATCACCAATCCGCCTACCACAAGGCTGCCGGCGCCGACTTTTACGGTGATGTCCACAATGCCTGCTTCCATTGCGATATAGTACGCGGCTGCGGCTCCCGCAATGCAGAGAATCCCTGCTACCAAGCAGAATATCTTTTTCTTCTTGTCCATAGATTCCCCCTGTTTAGCAGTTCTTGAAAGGCTCTTTCACTTTCTCCTTGTTCTTGTCCAGGAAGAAAGCCATGCCGTATTTCTGATCCTCTGTCTCGAAGCAGGCTCCGAACAGCTTCTCCTCCAGCACGATCGCCTCGTCCATGTCCATGTCCAGGCCCTCGTTGATGGCTTTCTTGCAGTTTCTCACTGCAATGGGAGCGTTCTTTGCAATGCCGGCGGCCATCTTCTCCGCTGCGGGAAGAAGCTCCTCCTGGGTGTAGACCGCGTTCACCAGGCCGATCCGCAGCGCCTCGTCCGCCTTGATGTTGCGGGCCGTGTAGATCATCTGCTTGGCCATGCCGGCCCCCACCAGGCGGGCCAGCCTCTGGGTGCCGCCAAAGCCAGGCGTAATGCCCAGTCCCACTTCGGGCTGTCCGAACACGGCATTGTCGGAGCAGATTCTGATGTCGCAGCTCATGGAGATCTCACAGCCGCCGCCCAGGGCAAAGCCGTTTACCGCGGCGATCACCGGGATGGGCAGAGTCTCCAGCTTGCGGAATACATCATTGCCCTTTTTGCCGAAAGCTTCGCCCTCGGCCTTGGTCAGGCCGCTCATCTCGCCGATGTCGGCTCCGGCCACGAAAGATTTCTGTCCTGCGCCGGTGACGATCAGGCAGCGCACCGTCTGCAGATCAATCCCGTCGATGGTCTTGTCCAGCTCCTCCAGCACGGCGGAGTTCAGGGCATTCAGAGCCTTCTCACGGTTGATGGTGAGGATGGCGTATGTACCCTTTTGCTCATACAATACAAATTCCATGTTTTTTTCTCCTTATTCCAGTACCGCATCGACCCGTCTCGTACCATACTCGGCAGAAATCTTCCGGTCGGGGTCGATTTTGTTTTAACGGTTCTGCATGTCTCAAATAGGTTCCAGCAAAGGAAGAATGCCTCAAAGCCAGAGCCATTCTCCCTTTACCTTATCCGTATTACAGTCCTTAGTCCTCGATCTTCACGATGGTGGAGCAGCCCATGCCGCCGCCGATGCACAGTGTAGCCAGGCCGGTCTTGGCGCCCTTGGCCTGCATCTCATGAAGCAGTGTCACAAGGATACGGCATCCGGAAGCGCCCACGGGATGTCCCAGGGCGATGGCGCCGCCGTTGGGGTTCAGCTGCTTGTCTACGTCAATGCCCAGCTCCTTGCCTACGGCTACGGACTGAGCGGCAAATGCCTCGTTGGCCTCGATGATGTCGAAGTCCTCGATCTTCATGCCGGTCTTGGCCATGACTTTCTTGGTGGAAGCCACGGGGCCGATGCCCATAACCTCGGGGCGCACGCCTGCCAGAGCGCCTGCCACGAAAGTCGCCATAGGCTTCACGCCCAGCTCTTTGGCTTTCTCCTCGCTCATGACCACAATGGCCGCAGCGCCGTCATTGATGCCGGAAGCGTTGCCTGCGGTGACGAAGCCGTCGGGATTGATGGTGCGCAGCTTTGCAAGCCCTTCGATGGTGGAGCCTGCGCGGGGGCCCTCGTCAACCTTGAACTCGATGACCTCTTTCTTTTTCTTCACGGGAACGGGTACGATCTCCGCATCAAATGCGCCGGACTTCTGAGCCGCCTCGGCTTTCTGCTGGCTCTTCAGTGCGAACTCATCCAGCTCCTGGCGGGTGAGGCCCCACTCGCGGCAGATGTTGTCAGCCGTGGTGATCATATGGTAATCATTGAACGCATCCCAGAGAGCATCCTTGATCATGGTGTCCACCAGAGTGCCGTTGTTCATCCTGTAGCCGTAACGGGCCTGGGGAACCGCATAGGGAGCCATGGACATATTCTCCATACCGCCTGCAACCACGATATCGGCGTCCCCTGCCATGATCATCTGTGCGGCCTGATTCACGCAGTTTAAGCCGGAACCGCATACCACGTTCATAGTCACAGCCGGCACCTCGATGGGCAGTCCTGCCTTGATGGATGCCTGACGGGCCACGTTCTGTCCCTGGGCCGCCTGGATAACGCATCCCATGTACACCTGATCCACATCCTCAGGCTTCACGCCGGCCCTGTTCAGAGCCTCTTTGATGACGATTGCTCCCAGTTCCACCACAGGGGTGGTGCTCAGCGTGCCGCCCATGGTGCCGATGGCGGTACGGCAGGCGCCTGCTAATACTACTTTCTTTGCCATTTGTTTACCCTCCAATAATGTGTTGAATATGATTGTTATTTTTTTATCATAACCACTGTTCCCAGTTTATCATAGACACGAAAGATTTGCAACGTCTTTTCCTTAAAATTTGATAAACTGGGAATGAATAAAATGACTGTTCACGGGCAGTTCCGCCAGGTGTTTTCGCGCGCTTTCCGCGCGAAGATCCCGGGGCTGAAAGCGCGAGGATCAAACGCTTTTTGGTCAATTCATGACAACAGAATTCTGCCTTTGAATTCTATTGTGTGTGCATCAGGATACCGCAAGCGGCAAAGCCGTGAATCAAACCGGATCAATCAGCCGTTTCCGGAACATTTTTCCGCGTCTATGGCCAGTACCAGCATCAGGGCCGCCAGGGCGTCCTGCGAATCTCCCACATCGATCATGTAGGTGTCCGTCCAGTTGAACAGCTCCTTGGATACCGTGGCCACGATCCGGCCGGTTCCGTCCGTCACGCGATAGTCCCAGCCGAAGAAATCCCCCTCCACCTGCCAGCCCATGCAGTCGATTTCATACCTGGGCTTGAAAAGGGACAGTTCCTTGCTGATACAGCCTATGTAACGGTCTCCCATATACAGCTCAAATTTGGGCAGGAATGTCAGCACCCGCTCTTTCACCGTGCCGATTTCATTGCCCTGGGGATCGAATATTTTCAGGCAGTGCCCCCAGGAGAGCTGTCCCTGCACCGTGTAGGCCTTTCCGCCGTCCTCCCTGTAGATATCGTAGCTGTCAAACCAGGAAAACAGCCGCTGTTTGAACAATAGTTTCATATGCCTCCTATCCGTTCTGTTTTTCAGAACATTTGTTCTTGCTTTTTTCAGCCAAATATGATACTTTACTATAAAAGTCCCATCAACATTACAGCACCGGATTTCTGAATGCCGTCCGCAAAGAGCCCGGCAGCCGGCAGGAGGATGCTGCCGGCATGTGCGGCATAAGCCAACGCCGCCCTCTATAACAGATATCAGATAACGCGGCTGCTGTCAACCCGGTCATTGCACCTGCCGCAGGCAGAACAGCATTTTGACCCAAAGGAGAATCCATGGAACAGCTTTCTATTTTTACGATGTCGGACGAGACATCCGCCGCGGCCGCCTTTGCCCCGCTGGCGGACAGAATGCGTCCTCAGAATCTGGAGGACTACATAGGCCAGCAGCATCTTTTGGGAAAGGGAAAGATCCTGCGGCAGATGCTGGAAAAGGACATGATACCCTCCATGATCTTCTGGGGGCCTCCCGGCGTGGGCAAGACCACCCTGGCCCGCATCATCGCAAACCGCACCAAGTCCGGCTTTGTGAATTTCAGCGCGGTCACCAGCGGCATCCGGGAGATCAAAGACATCATGAAACAGGCGGAGGAGAACCGCTCCTACGGCGGCCGCACCCTGTGCTTTGTGGACGAGATTCACCGGTTCAATAAGGCCCAGCAGGACGCGTTCCTCCCCTATGTGGAAAAGGGCAGCATTACCCTCATCGGCGCCACCACGGAAAATCCCTCCTTTGAGATCAACGCCGCATTGCTGTCCCGGTGCAAAGTGTTCGTCCTAAAGGAGCTGAATGCGCAGGATCTGACTGCCATGCTTGCCCATGCACTCAGGGATCCTCGGGGCTTTGGCGGCAGCACGGTCCGCATGGAGGACGATCTGCTCACCTGTGTGGCGGCATTCGCAAACGGAGACGCCCGCACCGCCCTGAACACCCTGGAGATGGCTGTGCTCAACGGAGAGATTTCCCCGGACGGCTCCATCACCGTCACCAAACAGACTCTGGAGCAGTGTCTGGGAAAGAAGACCTTTCTGTACGACAAGAACGGCGAGGAACATTACAACCTGATATCCGCCCTCCACAAGTCCATGCGCAACTCCGACCCGGACGCTGCGGTGTACTGGCTGGCCAGAATGCTGGAGGCCGGGGAGGATCCGCTGTTCATCGCCCGCAGGCTCATCCGCTTCGCCAGCGAGGATATCGGACTGGCGGACAATCAGGCCCTGCAGATCGCGGTGGCCGCTTACCAGGCCTGCCATTTCAACGGCATGCCCGAGTGCAATCTAAACCTGACTCAGGCAGTGGTCTATCTGTCCCTGGCCCCCCGCTCCAACGCCGTGTACCGGGCCTACGAGACGGCAAAAATAGACGCCAAAAATCAGCTGGCGGAGCCGGTGCCTTTGAATATTCGAAACGCGGTTACGCCGCTGATGGAACAGCTGCATTACGGGGAGGGGTATACCTATGCCCATGATACCGAAGAGAAGATTGCAAAGATGACCTGCCTGCCGGAGAGCCTAAAGGACAGGCGGTATTATCTGCCCGGTTCGGCAGGCGAAGAAAAGACCTGGAAAGCGCGGCTGGAAGAAAGCAGGGCATTCCGGCTGGGAGAATCCTGAAAAACTGCCCACGCATGGCGCGGCCCGCAGGCCGGAAAATCCCGCATAGCACCCAGAATACCACAGCCTATAAAGCCGGAGGCAGGCTTCGCGGATGCCAAAGAACACCCGCAAAACCTGCCCCCACCCCCGCAGCACAGTTCGGCCCCCTGTCCTCCCCTGCTGTTTCCAGGTTCAGTTATGCTCCGAAGTTCCGCTCATAATCCTCGTAACTGCCGTACTGCCTCCAGATATCCATCATCATCTCATACCGCTCCAGGGCCAGCCCCGTGTACGCGCAGTTTGAGGTACAGAAAATATATCCGCTGCCCTCCGCCATGCCCTCCCGCAGGGAGCGGAGCACATCCTGCCTGCACTCTTCGTCCGTGCCTGTCTGGAGCAGACCGCAGTTCACATTTCCCGCCAGGGCGATCCGGTTCCCGATAAGCTTCCTCACCTCCGGAATGGACACGCCTCCCTGGGGATCCAGGGAATGGATGGCATCAGGACCGCAGTCCGCGATCTGTTTCACAATGGGCATGATGTTCCCGTCCGTGTGCTTGATGGTGTAATAGCCCAGCTTTCTGTATTCCGCAATGACCTTTTTCAGGTAAGGCGCTATGATCTCATCGAATTTCTCCGGGCTGAAAAAGGGATTTACGTTAAAGCAATAGTCCGAGCAGAGGGTAAATCCGTCCAGCAGATGCCCGCGCTCGTGAAGCCCCCTGGCAAATTCCAGCGCCTGCTCCACCCGGATTTCGGACTCCTCGTTCATCTCCTCCGGCTCCTCGTACATCCGTCTGGAGAATTCCATCATCCCCTCCCCGTCCGGGATGGACCAGGTGGGATCGCCGTGTGCCATGATGTAATACTCGTCCCCGCTCTTCTCCCGGATCAGCTCCAAAAGCCACTGGGTGGCCTCCAGCCCGCCCGGATTGTGATGGACAAATATGGCGCTGTGGCCGTAAGCTTTGGCCGTGTCTATGTAGAGCCGGGCCATTTCGTTCATGTGCAGGCTCTTCTCCCCACGGCTCATCTGATTCCACTGGGAGTAATGGCGGTGGGAGGGGTGTATTTTCCCGAACTTCTCCATGGTCAGGAAAAATACCAGCTCAAAGGTAGGAACCTGCCCTCCTATCTTCTCGCATTTCAATGTCCTGATAAATTTTTCACGATTTGTCATTCTTTGTCTCCTGATCGGTTTTCCTAATTATTATACTTTATTATACTATATCTTATCATATTTTCAAGGATAAAACACTCAATTTCTCTCACCAATTTCTCTCACCCGTATGTGTTCTTGCTTTTTTTCACAGGCCGTGGTACCTTATTTATGTAATAATCAATTTTGTGTCAGGCCCCGGCAGCTGCGGCATTTTACGGATGGCAGCTTACATAATTATGATATTACGATAAACTGACGAAAAATAAGTAAAACTGCCCAACTGACGAAAGTTTGTGCGGATAAGCAAAGGAGGATTCCGGATGAAAAATTTCAATGATACTGCCAAAGACATTGCTAAGGATGCGGTCCAATATGCCATGGACAGCAAAATAGCGCTTGATTATACAAAAGAAAGCGCAAAAAACGTCGATACTTTTCTCCAAGCCTTTCACGATAATCTTGACAAGTATGATGACGATGAGGGTTCAAAGACCTTATGGAATGCCGCGGTTCTGTTCGGAACCTACATCGGGGAGGTGCTGCTGCGCTCCGGGCTGGCTGAAAAAGGGTTTGTCTGGACATGGGACGACGGACTTCCCATCCTCAGCTTTTCCGGAAGTCAGACTACCGTTTCCCCCATTACCAAAGCCCACAAGCGGATTCTGAACGGCCCGGAGGACAGCCTGGAAAGCTTTGTTGACGTGGCATTCCGCATCGTGAATGGGGAATGGCCGAAAGCAGGCGTGCTGCGGGTTCCAGATGCGGAAACGGCAAGCGGGGAAAAAGCGGAGAAAATTGTTCTGAAAGAATCGGATTACTACGTTTCCCTTGTTGCGGAGGGAAAAGAGGATTTTGTGATTTTCCATTCTCACGACGGATTTTTTCAGTTTTACGGAATCGGGGATCAATTTGTCTGCGAGGCCTGGTTCAATCTTGGCGGCCGCAGGGCGTATGCGCTGATTAATCCCGACTGTGCGAACACTGAGCGTGTAAACCTTGTGACACCTTTCGGTCAATATACGCCCAGAGAGCGGCACATTATTTCTTTGGAACAGCTGAAAGCAGCCGTGCATGCCTATTTTTCCAATCTTGAGGAAACGGACTTTCTTGCAAGAGTTCCCCATGAGAAAATCGACATGTAAATCCACCGCTTTATCCCCAGAAAGCAGGGCAATGTCCATGGAAGAGAAACCTCTTCCATGGACATTCTGCCCGCCTAACAGCCATATATCGACAGCCTTTTTTGTACTTCGGGAAAGAGTGGCCTATGGACACGCCGCACACTTCCGTGATACAATATTGACAACAAAAACACGCTACCCCTTTCCGGTTCCACGCGCCCCCAGGCACAGCGCTCCGCTCCAAGG
The DNA here is from genome assembly GCA_949840885.1 of uncultured Acetatifactor sp. Lineage (GTDB taxonomy): Bacteria > Bacillota > Clostridia > Lachnospirales > Lachnospiraceae > Acetatifactor. The sequence goes on along the minus strand of CATKYJ010000053.1, from coordinate 10,147 downwards.
CGCATGGAATCCTGAAAGATCCGGCAGCACAAGCCAGAAAGGAATGTACCCAAGATGAAATACGATTTTACCTCTGTCATGAACCGAAACGGCATGGACGCCATCGCCGTGGACAGCCTGGGCTTTGGCAGCGCCCCGGGCAGCCCAAAGGAGGGCTTCGACGCCATCCCCATGTGGGTGGCGGACATGAACTTCCCCACGGTCCCCACCATACCGGAAGCCGTCACCGCCCGCGTGAGAGAGCCTCACTTTGGCTATTTCTCCCCCAGGGAGGAGTACCTGGACGCTATTATCCGCTGGCATGAGACCAGAAACGGCGTGTCGGGCCTCACCAAAGAATGCATCGGCTATGAGAACGGTGTGCTGGGCGGCGTGGTCAGCGCCCTGAATGTGTTCTGCTCCAGGGGGGACAATGTACTCCTGCACTCTCCCACCTACATCGGCTTTACCGGAGCCCTTGGCAACAACGGCTATCATATCGTCCACAGTCCCCTGGTTTTGGACGGGGACGGTATCTACCGCATGGATTTTGCCGACATGGAGAAGAAGATTACGGAAAACAGAATCCATGCCGCAGTATTCTGTTCCCCCCACAATCCCTGCGGCCGCGTCTGGGAGAAGCGGGAGGTGGAGCAGTTCATGGAACTGTGCCGAAAACACGACGTAATGGTAGTCTCCGACGAAATCTGGTCGGACATCATTCTCACAGGATACAAGCATGTGCCCACCCAGAGCGTCAGCGAGGACGCCAGGAACCGCACCGTGGCGGTTTACGCGCCCTCCAAGACTTTCAACCTGGCAGGCCTGGTGGGCAGCTACCATATTATTTACAACAAAGCCCTCAGGGACCGGGTGGCCAAGGAGTCCTCCCTCTCCCATTACAACAGTATGAACCTGCTGTCCATGTATGCCCTCATCGGCGCTTATAAGCCTGAGGGCTATGAATGGGTGGACGAGCTGCGCCAGGTGATTACCGGCAATGTGGACTTTGCCTGCGGCTACATTGAGGAACATTTCCAGGGTGTCAGGGTCTCCAGGCCCCAGGGCACCTACATGCTGTTTTTGGACTGCACCCAGTGGTGCCAGGCCCATGACAGAACCATTGACGAACTGCTGAAAGCCGGCTGGGACGTGGGCGTGGCCTGGCAGGACGGAAGAGCGTTCCATGGCCCCTGCCATATCCGCATGAATCTGGCCCTGCCCCTGTCCCGGGTGCAGGAGGCCTTTGACCGACTGGACAAGTATGCATTCAATGCCTGAAATCTGCTGACCGCCAGCAGTCTGCACGGCAAATTTCGGTGGCCGCAAGTACAAGCCGACAGCCTGGCAGGACATGGCTTTTGACCCGTGCAGGCAGGGCTCCCGGCTTATTGCACGCATGAATCAAATACCCCGCGGCAGGCAACGGGGTATCAAGCCTGCAGAGCAGAAAGTGTCTTTCGGACACTTTGGTATTTGACCCTCGCGGCAATAGCCAACTGGCCGTGCAAGCACGGCCGCTTGGCTCATTACCCGCGGGAATAAATGGCTGAATATGAGGGAAAACGGGCAGGCCCGGAAAGGTGGAAATATCTATGCCGCTTCAGATCGTTAGAAACGATATCACGAAAATGAATGTGGATGCCATCGTAAACGCCGCCAACCAGTCTCTTCTGGGCGGTGGCGGCGTGGACGGCTGCATCCATCAGGCCGCCGGGCCAAAACTCCTGGCCGAGTGCAGGACGCTGGGCGGATGCGAGACCGGCAGCGCCAAAGTCACAGGAGCGGGAAATCTGCCCTGCAGATATGTCATCCATGCCGTGGGGCCCCGCTGGAGGGGCGGCCGCTGCAAAGAGCGCGAACTGCTGATTTCCTGCTACCGGACTTCCCTGGCCCTGGCAAAGGAAAAGAACTGCGAGACCGTGGCCTTTCCCCTGATCTCCTCCGGCATCTATGGCTATCCCAAGGATCAGGCCCTGCGCGTGGCCGTGGATACCATCGGCGCTTTCCTGTTGGAAAACGACATGACAGTCTATCTGGTGATCTTCGACAGAAAGGCTTACCAGATCGGTGGGAAGCTGTTTGATGACATTGCGGAATATATTGACGACAATTATGTAGACGAGCATGCCGACAGCTCCTCCGGACGCCTGAGAGGGCCGGCTATGTTCAAAGCACAGAGGTGCCTTTCGGAGGAGGCCGTCCATGAAAAGGCTCTGAAAGCCTCTGAGCCTGTCTGCGCCCCATTCACGCCCATGGCTGCCAAAGCGCCCGCGACTCTTAGCGGCCTTGACCATGCCCTGAAGCACCTTGACGAAAGCTTTTCCGAGATGCTGCTGCGCAAAATCGACGAGTCCGGCATGACGGATGCCCAGTGCTACAAGAAAGCCAATGTGGACCGGAAGCTTTTCTCGAAGATCCGCGGCAATAAGCTGTATAAGCCCAGCAAGCCTACGGCAATCGCCTTTGCCATCGCCCTGGAGCTGTCGCTGGAGGAGACAAAGGACATGCTTATGAAAGCCGGTTTTGCCCTTTCCCACTCCAACAAATTCGACATTATCATTGAATATTTCATTGAAAACGGGATTTACAATGTATTTGAGATCAACGAGGCTCTGTTTGCCTTTGACCAAAGTCTCCTGGGGGCCTAGCGGCGGGAAGCCCTGGATGCTTACCGGAGAGTGACTAAATTGTCTCCTGCCATGCGACCAAAACCAATCTGATATCTTCTAAAATATGACTGTAAGGTAAGCAACCGGACAGTCATATTTTTAATGGAGGGATCAGACATGAGAAAGAATCTTACGGAAATCGTTTTTATCCTGGACCGCAGCGGCTCCATGAGCGGATTGGAATCGGACACCATCGGAGGCTTCAACTCCATGATCGCCAAGCAAAAGAAAGCCGAGGGCGAAGCCCTTATCTCCACCGTCCTGTTCGACAACTACAGCGAAGTAATCCATGACCGGGCGGATCTTCGGGACATCAATCCCATGACCGACGAGGACTATTCGGTGCGGGGATGCACCGCCCTGCTGGACGCCGTGGGCAGCGCCATCCATCACATCGGCACTGTCCACAAGTACGCCCGGCCGGAAGATGTGCCGGAGCACACCCTGTTTGTCATCACCACGGACGGCTGCGAGAACGCCAGCCACCATTACACCGCGGATAAGGTCAGGAAAATGATTGAGCGCCGGAAAAAGAAATACGGCTGGGAGTTCCTCTTCCTGGGCGCCAACATTGACGCGGTGGAGACCGCGGCCCATTTCGGCATCGGCAAAGACCGCGCCGTGAACTATCACGCCGACCATGCGGGCACCAGGCTTAACTATGAAGTGGTAGGCGAGGCCATCTCCGCCGTCCGGTGCAGCGCACCCCTAAACGCGGACTGGAAGAAACGCATTGACGAGGATTACAAGGCAAGGAAGAAAAAGCAGTTTGGGCAGAAAGGCTGACTGGCAGAGCGCCCCGGGCAGCCCGGGGATTCAGATTCAGGGCCGGGGCACCCGGGGCTTAAATATACCGGGCTGCCCCGGGACATAAGGTTTTCTGTCAGCGTTACGCAGGGGTTTAAAGTTTCTTCCAGGCCCCGCGCTCCAGCATTTGGTCCAGGATCATCTGCCTCAGCTTCTGGTCAAAAGCGGACTTGTCAACCTCATTTCCGTCCACCTCATAATAAGGGCAGGGAGCCGTGTCCTCCGGATCCGTCAGTTCCTCCCGGATATAGAGCGTTGCCAGCTCCTCCCTGCTGCCATCGGACCGATAGCGGAATATGGTATAGGAACTGGTGCCATTGTAGTCATACTGGCTCACCATGGCGCCGTCTTTCAGGGGATAGTCCCCGCTGCTCATCTCCACACAGTCAAACTGCCAGCAGAAAAGGCTGTTGTTGGCATAGTGGAACACCCCGTTGAAGCTGCCTGGCTCATCAATCCACTGAACCAGCAGTTCCTCTGCTCCGTCTCCGTCTAAATCCAGGTAAGTATACTCTAACTCCCCTACGGCAAGAATGGTGTCTTTCCATATATCCAATGCCCATGTATCCACCTGAGCATCGTCAAACAGGGAAATGTCCCCCTCTAAAAATGCCCCGTAGGCTGCTTCTGCAGATTCCGCTCTCTCCTGAGACAAAGCCTCTTCGGAACTCTCCTGCTCCAAACTCCCTGTCTCTGCCGCCTCCGGGCTGTTCCCTGTATCCTCCACAGGAGGCACGGACTGCGCCTCCCCCTGCTGCCCACAGGCCGCCAAAAGCGCCAGCCCGGCCAACATACCAATGCATCTTCCCGTTTTTTTCATACAGCCGCTCCTCATTTGTCGTCCTCCTCCCTGCTGTCCTCCTGCAAATCTTCCGGCCTGCCTTGCCACCCTGCAAGGATTCTGTCATTTCACAACCATACAGTTCAATTATATAAAGTCTCTGTTAATGGCATACTTAACTTACCATACATTTACGAAGATGACAAGGCTGCCTGAGCCCTCTCTGCCATTCACACGCCTGAAAAGGGGAAAAGGTAACATTCCCCCCAAATCTTTATGAAACCTTAAGGGGAATCGACGCAATATTTTTAGAAAAAACTGGTATACTGTCGTATAATGGATAGAGAATTTGAAAACAGAGGAATTGACATTATGAAAAACACAGATACCATGGACATCATTGAAAACGGCAACCGGATCATGAATATAAGCGGGAACGCTTCCACAGGGCTCACGGCGGCGGAGGTGGAGGAGCGCACTGCCCAGGGCCTTGTAAACCGCGCGGACATCACCACGGACAAGACAACCTCCCAGATCATAAAATCCAATCTTTTTACATATTTCAACCTGATCTTCCTGATCCTGGCGGTGCTGCTGTGCCTGGTAGGCTCCTACCGGAACCTGACTTTCCTGCCGGTGGTCATCGGAAATACGGTTATCGGCATTCTGCAGGAGCTGCGGGCAAAGCGGGTGCTGGACAAGATGAACATGCTGAACGCCCCTACCGCGCTGGCGGTGCGGGACGGAAAGCAATTCCGTCTTTCGTCGGAGGAGCTGGTGCAGGATGACGTAGTGGTGCTCTGTGCGGGAGACCAGATCTGCGCGGACGCAAAAGTCCTGGAGGGAAGCATCTGTGTAAACGAGTCCCTCCTCACTGGGGAGGCAGACGAAATCCGCAAAGACCCGGGCAGCGCCCTCCTCTCAGGCAGCTTTGTGGTGTCCGGGCGATGCCTGGCGAAGCTGGAGCGGGTAGGAGAGGCCTCCTATATCTCCAGGCTCACCGCCCAGGCCAAGGCCATGGGAAACGGCGAGCAGTCCGAGATGGTCCGCTCCATCAACCAACTGGTGAAGTGGGTGGGCATCCTGATCATTCCTGTGGGCGCCATCCTGTTCTCCCAGGCTTACTTCATGAACGGGGAGACTATCCGCACCAGCATCGTGTCCATGATCGCGGCCGTCATCGGCATGATTCCCGAGGGCCTCTATTTGCTCACCACGGCGGCGCTGGCCCTGAGCACCGTCCGCCTGGCAGGGCGCAAGGTCCTCCTCCACGACATGAAGAGCATTGAGGCCCTGGCAAGGGTAGACGTGCTGTGCGTGGATAAGACCGGCACCATCACGGAGCCCGGCATGGAGGTGGTGGAAGTCCTGCCGCGGGGCAGCGGGGAAGATTTGTCCGAAACAGAGCGGGGAAACAGCAAATGCACCGGGGCAGAGTCAAAGCTTCCGGAACTGAATCTGCTGCTTGCGGATTATGCCGCGGCCATAGAGGACAGCAATGCCACTATGGAGGCTATCCGGAAATATGCTGCCGCATGCATTGGTCAAAAGCTTTCCCGTGAGGGCACCGCGGACACGGAATCGGCAGAAGCTCCCGAATCAGCACGAAAGCCCCTGTCCACCCTCCCCTTTTCCTCCTCCAGGAAGTACAGCGCCGTGCGGTTCCCGGAGGGGGACTATGTGCTTGGCGCTCCGGAGTTCGTAATGGGGGAGGACTATGCTTCCATATCGGAAGAGATCAGTCCCTATCTGAAAAAAGGATACCGAGTGCTGGTCATCGGAAAGCGGGAATCCGCATCAGACGCCCTGTCAGACGCCGAAAGGGCATACGGGGAAGCCTTGGCGGACGGACAGCCCGGAAAGGTGCGCCCCCTGGGCTACATCGTCCTCTCCAACCCCATTCGGGAAAATGCCGTGGAGACTTTCGCCTACTTTAAGGAGCAAAAGGTAAACGTGAAAGTCATCTCCGGGGACAATCCCGAGACTGTCTCCGAGGTAGCCAGGCGCGCCGGCATAGAGGATGCGGAAAAATTCGTGGACGCGGGAACCCTTGCAACGGACGAGGCTCTGAGCGCTGCCGCCTGCCAATACACGGTGTTCGGCCGGGTAACCCCGAAACAGAAGCAGCTTCTGGTGCAGGCCCTGCAGAAGTCCGGCCACACCGTGGCCATGACCGGGGACGGTGTCAACGACATCCTGGCCATGAAAGACGCAGACTGCAGCGTGGCCATGGCCTCGGGCAGCGAGGCGGCGGCACAGGCAGCCCAGGTGGTGCTTTTGGATTCCGATTTCGCCCATATGCCCAATGTGGTATGGGAGGGGCGGCGGGTGGTGAACAACATCCAGCGCTCGGCCAGTTTATTTCTGGTGAAGAACATCTTCTCCCTGCTGCTGGCCCTGTTCTCCGCGGTGCTGGCCATCACCTATCCCTTAGAGCCCTCCCAGATCTCCCTGATCAGCATGTTCACCATAGGCCTGCCCGGATTCCTGCTGGCCCTGGAGCCCAACAGAGAACGGATCCAGGGACATTTCATCCGAAACGTCCTGCTCAAGGCTCTGCCTGCAGGACTCACGGACGTAGTGGCGGTAGGCGCTTTGGTAGTCTGCGGCCAGGCGTTCTCCCTGCCGAAAGCGGACGTGGCCACCGCCTCCACCATGCTGCTGGCCGTGGTGGGCTTCATGATCCTGGGAAAGATCAGCTATCCTTTCAACCGCATGAAATGGGGGATTCTGGCGCTGAATGTATTCTGCCTGGTGTTCTCCGGCATCTTCTTAGGCAGGCTCTTCGCCATAAGCTCCATGTCCGAAATCTGCATCCTGCTGATGGTGGTGTTCGCCTTTGCCGCGGAATCCCTGTTCCGCTACCTGTCCATGCTGGTGGAAAAGGCCAGCCTGACGGGCCTGCGGGCGAAATGCAGGAAAGTGATGGAGGTATTTCTCCTGAAGCCTTAGTTTCCGGGCTTACTTGCATGTTCGCCGGCGTCTGGGCGCCGGCAGCCACACGCGCATTCCCTCCCGCCCCTCCGCTATGGAGCCTGCAGCCCCTTCCACGGCCTCACCACTCCCTGCAGTCCGGATACTTCAGCCGCGTATCCGAAGACGCCGTGGCCCTGGAAAGCTGAAGCACCACCTCGCTGAAATACCGGGGTTCCACCTCCGCCAGCTTCTTCCGCACAGGCTTATACTGCCCTCCCGGTTTTTCTGTCTCGCCGGGCCCATAGAAACAGGCGTCATATACCACAACCGTTTCATTCTCACCGCCCACATAGCTTCCGGAAAACGCAAGCTCCACTCCCTTATCCTGGTCATCACGGTAAAACGTGCAATAGACGCCGCCGTCGCCTACCTCCCCCTTGTACCATCCCATGTCCTGGAGCTTCCCGGACAGGGAAAGCCCGTTCAGGGACATGCCGCCGAACCGGACAAGCTCCGTGTTTTCCTTTTCTTCCTCCGTCACGCGGTACACAGGGCGCTCCAGCTGTTCTATGGGCTGGACAATCTCATAGTCTGCCAGCTGCTCTTTCCACGCGTTAAGCTCCTCCGTAAGCTCGATAGGATGCACCAGACCAATGCTGCCTGTCTGGGGCAGCTCATACTCCTCTTCCTGCGCCGTGTTGAAAGTACCATCCTCCATGTACCGGAAAGTCTCCCGCAAAGCCCCCTCCTCATACATGCCCCACACCAGTCCCATGGCAAACTGGTGCATAATGGGATTCTCCACGAACAACGCGCGCCACTTCCCGGCCTCCCACCGCCGCTCCACGCGCAGGGCCTGTTCCAAGCGTATCTTCTGATTCGCCACCACTGTCTTAAGCTGCTTTTTCAAAAGCTTCCAGCTTTCGTGTGCCTCCCTGGATTTCTCCGGGTCGTCGGTTTTGCCGGGGGAGGGCATATTTTTGCACCGTTTCCCGTTTCCATCGTAAATCTCCAGGGACAGGTCAGATGCCAGGAGGACTTTGAACCAGCGTTTCCCATAGTCAAAGATGCGCTCCATTCTGGCGTCAAAGCCCAGGCTGGGCACAATCCTGTCTTCCAGCTCCTCCCTGGAAATGCCAAGCTGCTCCGCTGCATAGTCCAGAGCTTCCGCTGCCGCTCCTTTTACCTGACGGAACTTGAATTTCCTGGCCGTCTGGTCCACCAAAAGAAGCGCTGTGGAGGTGCCGTTCAAGGCCAGCGCCTTCACCGCCTCCGCAGCCATGGCTCCCCTGGCATGCTGGGGCCATTCCTGAATCTGATGGTACAGCACGGGCACAATCGCCTCCCCGCCGTGAATGGACGCGGCATAGAGAACCCATTTTCTCTTGGCCTGGGCCCCGTCCTCCATCCAGCGGCCAAACACCTGGCCCATATACGCCGCCAGCTCCTCCGGCTTCAGCCCGTCCGTAAGTCTCCTCACCTCCTGATTCACGCCCGGAACCGGCATATCCGCATAGCACAAAAGAACCGCCGCCATATAGTCTTCGGAAGCCTCCTCGCCGTCCGTCTTGTGAACCGTCCCGATACTCTCCGGCTCCAGCCATGCCAGCTTCCGCTTCCGGCCGCCTCCGAGGATTTCCTTTATTTTGTCTTCCAGGGTCAGCACGGAGCCATCCGCCTGCTCTACTCCCGCCCCTGCTCCGGGGTTCAGGATTCCCTGTATCAGGGTCTTGATCTTCTTGCTCTTCTCCACCTCCAGGGCTGCCTCCAGCTGCTCTTTGTATGTATCCGCGCCCCAATTTTTCAGCACTTCCACTGCCATCTCGCGCTTGCCTCCCTTGGGGGATTTGAGCATTTCCAGGATATCTCCCTCCAGTTCCTGACGGGACGTATAAATCCAACGCAGAAACTCCCGCCCCTGCTTGGCGCTCTCGGACGCGGCGGACAATAAGCTCTCCTTATATTCCTCCCACCGCTGTCCCATGACACGGTATGCCAGGATCCGCTCCTGCAGGGACTTGCTCTTTGCGGCTTCCTCCCACTCCGAATGCCAGCCGCCGCGAAGCTCTTTCAAGGCGTTGACGCAGATCTGGCTCACATTGTCCGCATCAAAGACATTGGCGCTGTATCCCACAGCATACATTGCCGCAAAATACCCAATCTGATACCCTGCCGGGACGCCCTCCCCCTCCAGCAGACGGAGTATTCCCTCCATCTGGCGCCTGTCTGCGTTCTTATGGCTGTTCTGCCAGGAATTTGCAAGCTCCGGCAGCCCCTCTTCCACCCAATACTTTTTGAAATAGTTGTCCTCCTGCCGCAGGCACTCCAGGACAAGCGCCCGCCTGTAAAGCTGCATCTCGCCGTATTCCGGATAGTTGTGGATCCGATCAGCCCGCCCGCTGTCATAGAAGCGATTTTCCCTCCACTGCTCCGCATAGGGCAGAATATCCTCCAGCTCAATGATTCCAAGCAGATAGGCAAGCGCCCTGTCCCCTGCTGGCTCAAGCCTTTTTACATCCTGTTCTGCCGATATCCTGCGGTAATCCGCCTCAAGCTCCCGGCCTACTTTTTCATAGAGTGCCGGATTGCCTGTCTTCATCTGATATAATAAATATCCGTAGTCCTCCGCCGGAACTTTCCCGATCACCTGGCAGACCGCATCGGGAGCCTGGGCCGTCATCCGCATCAGAATCTCTTTCTCCCTGTGCGCAATGGCCCAGCGGATATATGTCTCCTCGGAAATCCAGAGGTACTTTTCCAACGCCTCAATATGTCTCAGAAACCACGTTTTCCCGGTCTTCTCGCAGGCATCCAGAGGGAGGTTGGGAATGGCGTCCCCGTCCACCGCCACCGCGAAACGGATTAGCGATATAAACCTGTTGGAATGTTCTATTCCCAGAAAGGCCAGACAGGGGAGAAAGCCCATCCGATAGTCATGCCTCTTCCTCCCGGAGATCATCGCCCTCATCTCATAGGGGAATTCCTCCCTTGG
>CATKYJ010000052.1 GCA_949840885.1 uncultured Acetatifactor sp. | reverse complement strand
CGAGCCTTGAACGGAAGGAGGCGTTTTCTATGAGTACATACGAAGAATTTATGGTGCTGCTTACTTTTGCAATTCTTATTGTCGCCATTTTGGAATATGTCAACCATAAAAAATAGCACCCCCGCTCTCGCAAAGTTAGGGTGCTATTTTTTATAACCTGATCTTCGCCGGAAACGGATAGGTGTCTGCTATCGTATCGGCTCCCTTGTTAAGCATATTATAACCGAAATGACCTGAACCGTCAAGCACAAAAAGCGGCCCCTGCAGCAATAGGAACCGCATGGACACTATACAGGCAGGTGCCGGTATGATATCCCCTCGCAAGGCCTATTATACTTCTACTAGTGACACTTTACGTAGCCCCAAGCATGAACATATTCTTTCCAGCAGGCATTAGCTGTAATTTGCCTATAGCTGATTCCGGCTTTACTGCATAAATCATAAGGATTCAAGCAGAGTTCTGCCATTCTCAACTGTACCTTGTACTGGCTGATTTTTAAGTTGGTCATTACTGTTGGCATTTTGTTTTCCTCGCTTTCTTTTAAATAATGTTTGACAGATTATTTTCGACCTGTTATATGTTAAAGAACTATGATATACTGTTTTTAAAGGTAGGTGATATCATGACAACAGGTGAAAATATAAAAAGACTCAGGACAAAAAAGGATTAACCCAGAAAGAATTAGGTAATTTATGTCAACCACCAATTGATGAAGCTAATATCAGGAAATACGAAAATGATAAACAAAACCAATTATAGAGGTACACCATCTACACGAAATATTTGAAAATTTAGCCAATAAACCTTATGGACTTTCTGAAAATGAAAAAGAAAAAATGGCCATACTCATGAAATATTAGAAAACCTCCTTTTCCTCCCAGGAGCCGAAAGGAAGATTTCCTTGGACGGATCCAAGCTTGATACATCCAAATTGACGTCAGTATGTAGGATATATCGCACCCAACCACATACAATAATCACGAAAGGAATCGTAACCGTTATGAGTTCTAGAGAATTAGCCAAAAACCTAATAGACCAGATACCCGAAAGCAGAATGTATTATGTGATTTCATATCTGCAGGGGGCTGCCGTGCCAGACGAAACGCCTAACAAAGAAACCATAGCCTCGATAGAAGAACTGGAAAACGGCAGCGGCACTTTATTTACTGGCAGTACCGAAGCGCTGTTTGCTGAACTGATGGAGGCGTAATCATGCTTAATGTACGATATTCCACCAGATTCAAAAAGGATTTCAAGACCTGTATAAAGCGTGGCTACAAAATGGAACTATTACAGCAGGCTATTGATACAGTCCGTATTGCTGCGCCACTGCCAGCAAAAAACAAAGAACATAAATTGACATTAAGTTTGTGAAGCAGGTAACTCCGGTTATCTGCTTTTTAATTGTCTCTATCCCACCGCCGGCACAAACAAATGAACGCTTCCCATCAGCGACAGGGATGCAGGAATCTGCTGGTACAGACAGGGTGGCCAGATACAAGCTTATGAAGACTTGCTATTTCCCCTGGCGGATGACCACCGTCACCCGCAGGCCCTCCTCTCCGTTCTCCACCAGCAGTTCCCCTCCCATCTCTCTCATGAAATAGTCGGAGATGTACAGCCCCAGCCCCGCACCCTCCTTGTCCCGGGCATTGCTGCCCCGGCGAAATTTCTCCTTTATAAGCGGCAGCTCCTCCTCCTTTACGCCCCCGCCCCAGTCCTCTATGCAGACGGCAAGGCATTGGTTCTCCCGCCGTATGGTCACATCAATTTTCCCGCCCTGGCCCTGTATTGCTTTTCTTCCATATTTATAAGCGTTTGCAAAGAGATTGTCGAAGACCTGCTGAAGCCGGAGACGGTCCGCCCACAGCAGACATTCCGGGACAGCCGGTATGGACGCATAGCCGAAATAATCCGCGCTCTCCAGCATGGCTGTCAGCTCCCGGCTCTCCATGTACTCAGGCGCCACGGTGAGCTGCTCCAGCTCCTCCAGAGCAGCCGTGAAGAGATTGTCCACCAGCCTGTGGATCTGGTCAGCCTTGCAGATGATCTGTCCGTAGTTGTCCCGGATCCGGTCGTTCTCCGCCAGGGCGGCGCCCACCTCGGACGCTGCCTTGATGCTGGCCACCGGCGTCCTGATGTCATGGGAGAGCTTCGCCACCAGCTCTTTCTTGTCCGCATTGGCACGGGCCTGGGCCTGGCGGGCCTTTTTCAGCTCCTCCCGCATGATGTCAAAGCTCTCCGTAAAGGCTCCGAACAGGTTCTCCCTGTCCATGGTCAGGGGAATGTCCAGATTGCCCCCTGCCACCCTGTGGGCAAAGTCCTTGAGACGCCGAAAGGGTTTGACAATGATGCGCTCCAGAAAGATTCCGTACCCGATGCACACGCCCCACTGCACCAGCAGCACAGCCGCCAGGCCCAGAACCGCCGCTCTCTTTCGGGACTCCAGAAGCCCCGCGCTGTCATTGAACACAATGAGCCTGCCCGCCACGGCCCCCTGATACTCAATGTCCAGAATCGTGTCCCTGTGAACCACAGCCCTGTTGACGCTCTCGCTTAAGCCCGCTTTCGTCCGGTACAGCACCTGGCCCTCTTTGTCCAACACCACATAGTCCAGGCCCGTCCGGTTCTCATGGCCCGCCAGCCGGCCCCAGTCGGCCCGCACGGACTGCAGGGCCTCATTCACGGCCACCGCGTCCTGGGCGCTGTCCGCATCCTGCAGCGCAATGGCAAGCAGCAGGATTATTTCCAGCGCGGCGGCAATCATCTGAGCAATTATAAAATAACGTTTTTTCATTTCACGCCCGTCCTCATTCCCGGGTCGGCCTACAGAATCGGTATCCGTCCCCCCAGACCGTGAGAATATGCTCCGGCTTCCCCGGATCTCTCTCGATTGCCTCCCGAAGCCTCCGGATATGCACGTTCAGCGTGCCGTCCCCGGTAAACTTATCCTCCCAGACCTTTTCAAACAGCTCCTGCTTGGTCACCACTCTGTCCTCATTTCGCACCAGGTAGGACAGCAGGCGAAATTCCAGAGAGGTCAGCTTCACGGGCTTTCCCTCCACCAGCGCCTGCCTGGCATCGAAGTCCACCGTCAGCCTGCCGCAGCTGTATCTGTCCCGCCTTTCCTCCGGACGCCCCTCCAGATGCCGGAATCTCTTCAGCACCGCCTGCACCTTGGCCAGCAGTACGCCCAAAGAATAGGGCTTCTGCACATAGTCGTCCCCTCCGATATGCAGCGCCATGATCTTATCGTCGTCACTGCTGCGGGCGGAGATGAACAGAATCGGACTCTCCGTCCTCTCCCGCAGCTCCCTGCACAGCGCGAAGCCGCTGCCGTCCCCCAGATTGATGTCCAGCAGCATAAGATCCGCCTGATTAGTCTCAAAAAATCTGCGGCAGTCCCACACGCTGTACACCGCCGCGGTGCTGACACCGAAGAGATTAAAATACTCCGCAGTGCTGTCCGCCAGCAGCTTCTCGTCATCTATAATCAGACAGTCATATCTCATCCTATCCCTCCTCGTCGCATTTCCTCTATGGCCCGTGCCTGGGGCGTATGCCTCCCTGCCTCTTACGCCCGCTGCCGTCCCCTAAGGTCAAATGGCGCATCCTCACCCCGGACCCGTTTTTGCGCCTCCAGGCTCTCGGACCTCCCGGGCTAATCAAAGACCCCGCTGCAAGCAACGGGGTCTTTGACCCTCGCGGCATTCGTCAAATGTGCATGCAAGCATGCCCACTTGACTCATTGCTCGCGGGAATAACGGTATTTCTTACGCATCCCCACCAAAAACAGCACCGTCACAAACGCCGCCACCAGCTCCGCGGCCACAATGGAGAACCAGATGCCGTCGATTCCCCATATCACAGGAAAGAGCAGCACCGCAGCCACCTGGACACCAGCGTACGCAGAAACGAGATCAGCGCCGACACCAGACCGTTTCCAAGGGCGGTAAAAAACGACGATCCGTAAATGGCCAGCCCCGCGAACAGGAAAGAAAAGGAGTACACCAAAAATCCCCGCAGCGTCAGCTCCAGAAGCGCCGGATCATACCCTACAAAGATCAGGGACAGGGGCCTCGCCAGGCTTTCCGCCAGGAGCAGCATGCTCACCGAAAAGATGCCGATCAGCACCAGGCTCTTTTTCAGCAGGCCCTTCAGCTCCTCATGGTTCCCCGCTCCGTAATGATATCCCACAACCGGGGCCACACCCACGGAATAGCCGATAAAGGCCGCCAGGAAGACCAAATTTACGTACATTAATACACCATAGGCCGCCACTCCGTCCTCCCCGGCATATCTCATCAGCTGGCCGTTGTACAGCATGCCCACCACGGACATGGAGATATTGGACATCAGTTCGGAGGAACCGTTGGCGCAGGCTTTCAGGATCGCCTTTCCGTCAAATTTCGTCCTGGTAAGCCGCAGCAGGCTCGAATTAGGACGGCCGAAATAGATCAGCGGCACCAGGCCGCCGATGGACTGGCTCAGCGCCGTGGCGCCGGCAGCGCCCACAAGCCCCCAGCGGAACACCCCCACGAACAAAGCGTCCAGCACCATATTCGTCACGCCCGCCGCCACCGTGACGGCCAGTCCCAGCTTCGGCTTCTCCGCCGTGATGAAGAAGCTCTGGAACTCGAACTGCAGGATAAGCGCCGGCAGCACTGCCAGGATGATGCGCCCATACACCACGCAGTTGTCCAGCAGCTCTCCCTCCGCCCCCAGCAGGGCCGCCACCGAGCGCAGCGCCAGAATGCCCAGCACGCCGATCACGATACCGCACAGGATCGATACATAGATGAACAGCGAGAAAAGCCTCTTCGCTTTCTCCTTATCCCCGGTCCCCATGGTAATCGCGATGAGAGCACTGCCTCCTGTGCCGAACATGAATCCCACCGTGCCCAGTATCATCAGGAAAGGCATGATGAAATTCACCGCGGCAAAAGGTGTCTTGCCCACGAAATTGGACACGAAATAGCCGTCCACCACACCGTAGACGGATGTGAACACCATCATGATGACGGACGGAAACGTAAAACGCAGCAATTTTTTGTAATCGAATTTGTCTGACAATTGAATGTTCATTGATACACCTCCATGCCTGCTATCGGCAGGCATGTTCTTTCACAGCATTTTGGTCTTTTCTCTGAGCGCTGTCAGATACTTCTGGGTCAGTTCCAGATACTGCTCCACATGTGCCCTGGGCCAGGAATCCAGGATGCCGTTCTCGATCTCGATCAGCTTTACCACCGTGCGCTCCGCCAGTTCCCTGCCCTTTTCCGTAAGGCATACCCGCTTTTTCTTGCCGTCCATTCCCTCCAGATAGACGGTTCCCTCCTCCTCCAGCTTCCGTAGAGCGGAATTGATGGTCTGCTTGCTGACCCCGGACAGCGCGAGAATCTCCCTGAGGGGACAATGCCCCCCCTTATCGCACAGAATATACAATATCTGCATGGTGCTGTCGGACATTCCCATCCGCAGGGCCGCCTCATGGTAAACCGCGTCCGTCTCGCTGACCAAATGGTTGAACCGCCGCATTCCCTCGCTTGTCATGCCTGCCATATCCTGCTCCCCCTTTGCACGCCGCCTTTATGTCCGAAATCGTACTATCCTTGCGATGCTTTTTTATTTTAGTACGATTTCATACAAAAGTCAAGAGTCAATTGTGAGAAATATGTCCGTGAATACGTTACAGCAATTGACTTCGCCGAGGGGCTGTCTGAACTGTTACTCGATAACATAGACAGAGGCTGCCGTTTCAACGACAGCCTCTGTCATGGCCAAGCCCTACTGTTGCGGCTCCGCCGCTATGTCTTTTCTCCTTACGCCGTCTCCTCCCTGCCCTCAAACTGGGCATTGTACAATTCCGCGTAAAATCCGCCCTTTTCCAGCAGCTCCTGATGATTTCCCTGCTCCACGATATCCCCGTCTCTCATCACCAGGATCACATCCGCGTCCCGGATGGTGGAGAGCCTGTGGGCTATGACAAAGCTGGTCCGCCCTTTCATCAGATTGTTCATGGCTTTCTGTATCCGGATCTCCGTCCGGGTGTCCACGGAGCTGGTGGCCTCGTCCAGGATCAATATGGGATTGTCCGCCAGAATGGCCCTGGCAATGGTCAGCAGCTGCTTCTGCCCCTGGGATACATTGGAGGCGTCCTCCCCAAGCTCCATCTGATACCCTCCGGGGAGGGTCTGAATGAACCGGTGGACATGGGCCGCTTTCGCCGCGGCGATCACCTCCTCGTCCGTGGCATCCAGCTTTCCGTAGCGGATATTCTCCATGATGGTCCCATGGAAGAGCCAGGTATCCTGCAGCACCATGCCGAAGCTCTCCCGCAGTTTGCTGCGCTCACACTCCCTGACGTCCCGGCCGTCCACCCGGATGGCGCCGCCGTTCACATCGTAAAACCGCATGAGCAGCTTTACCATAGTGGTCTTGCCCGCGCCCGTAGGCCCTACAATGGCCACCATCTGCCCCGGCTTCACATCGCAGCTGAAGTCATGAATGATTACCTTGTCCGGCTGATAGCCGAAGCGCACATGTTCGAAGCAGACGCTCCCCTTTGTCCCCGCCTGGCCGCCGGGTTCGCAGGTTCCCGCGCCGCCCGCTGCCGTCACATCCTCCTCCGGCTCCTCCAGAAACTCAAACACCCTCTCCGCGGCCGCTGCCGTGGACTGGAGCAGATTGGAGACCTGGGCCACCTGGGTGATGGGCTGGGTAAAGTTCTTCACATATTGGATAAACGCCTGAATCTCTCCTACCTCGATGACGCCCTGTATGGCCAGCATGCTCCCGCTGACGGCCACCGCCACGTAGCCCAGGTTTCCCACGAAAGTCATGATCGGCTGCATCATTCCGGAGAGAAACTGGGACTTCCAGGCGCTCTGACACAGAATCCGGTTCGTCTCGTCAAATTCCGCCAGGCTGGCCTCCTCCCTGTTGAAAGCCTTGACAATATTCTGCCCGCTGTACACCTCCTCGATCTGGCCGTTGATCTTGCCCAGATAGGTCTGCTGGGCCACGAAGAACTTCTGGGAATGCTTCATCACCACGCCGATGAGCCCTCCGGACACCGGCAGTATCACCAGTGCGATCAGAGTCATCAGAGGGCTGATGGAGAGCATCATGATCAGGATCCCCACGATGGTAGCCACGGAGGTAATCAGCGTCGTAATGCTCTGGCCCAGGCTCTGCCCCAGCGTATCCACATCATTGGTGATCCTGGACAGCACCTCTCCCACTGTCCTGGACTCAAAGTAAGCCATGGGCATCCGGTTGATTTTCTCCGAGATAGCTTTCCGAAACTGGTAGCAGAGCTTCTGGGAAATCTCCGTCATCACGATTCCCTGCAGAAAGGACAGCAGGGCGCTGAGCCCGTACAATCCCAAAAGGAACAGCAGAATCTCTCCGATCCGCCCGAAATTGATGCCTCCCGTACCTGCAAATCTGGCCATCATGCCGTTGAACAGCTCCGTGGTGGCCCGGGCCAGCACCTTAGGCCCAACGATATTGAACACAGTGCTCCCCGCCGCGAATATCGCCACCCCAAATAGCGCCGCCCGGTACTTTCCCATGGAGCGCATCAGCTTGGAGAACGTCCCCCTGAAATCTTTCGCCTTTTCTCCCGGCATCATGCCCCCGTGGGGGCCCCTGGGTCCTCTGGGACCGCCTGTGACTTTCTTCTCCTCACTCATACTGCCGCACCTCCCTCCAGCTCAGCCTCCGAAAGCTGTGACTTCGCAATTTCTCTGTAAGCTTCGCACTCCCGCAGAAGCTCGCCGTGAGCGCCCATGCCTGCGATCTTCCCGTCGTCCAGCACGATGATCCGGTCCGCATGCAGTATGGTGCTGATGCGCTGGGCCACGATGATTACAGTTGCATCTTTCGTCTTCTCCCCCAGCGCCCGCCGCAGAGCCACATCCGTCTTGTAGTCCAGCGCCGAAAAGCTGTCGTCGAACAGGAATACTTTCGGCGATTTTGCGATGGCCCTGGCAATGGAAAGCCTCTGCTTCTGTCCGCCGGACACATTGGAGCCACCCTGGGATATCTCACTGTGATATTTCTCCGACTTGCTCTCTATGAACTCCGTGGCCTGGGCGATCTCGGCCGCCTCCTCCATCTGCCTGTCGCTGATCTCAGATTCGCCCGCTTTCCATGCGCCGCCGAACTTCAGATTCGAGGCGATGTCCCCGGAAAACAGCACGGCTTTCTGGGGCACATAGCCCAAAAGGCTCCTCAGCTTACGCTGGGACACGTCCCGGATGTCCACGCCGTCTATGGTAATCCGCCCTCCCGTCACGTCATAGAACCTGGGAATCAGATTCAGCAAAGTGGATTTGCCGCAGCCTGTGCTGCCGATGATGGCCGTGGTCTCCCCGGGGCTGGCGGTAAAGCTTAAGTGCTCCAGGGCATCCTCGTCCGCGCCCGGATAGCGGAAAGACACGTCCTCAAACTTTACCACACCTTTGGCGTCATCTAACCGCTCGTCCTGTGTCTGTTCCTTATCCTGCACGCCGGCCTGGGTGCCTATGACTTCCTCAATGCGCCCCGCGGCCACTCCGGCTCTGGGCAGCATCACGGAAACCATTGTCAGCATCAAAAAGGACATGACAATCTGCATGGTATAAGTGATAAATGCCAGCATGTCCCCCACCATCAGGTTCCCGGCGTCAATCCCCTTTGCCCCGAACCAGACGATCATAAGGCTGATACCGTTCATGATCAGCATCATCACGGGCATCATCACATTCATCACCCGGTTGGTGAATAGCTGGGTCCGCATCAGATCCCTGCTGGCCTTGTCGAACCGCTCCTCCTCGAACTTCTCCCTGCTGAACGCCCGGATGACCGACACTCCGGTAAGGATTTCCCGGGATACCAGGTTCATGCGGTCTATCAGGGTCTGCATCTTCTTGAACTTCGGCATGGCCGCAGCCATCAGCACGCACACCAAAGCCATGATCACGCCCACAGCCACCACGATGATCCATCCCATGCCTGTTCTGGTCCCCAGCACTTTCAGCACGCCGCCGATGCCGATGATAGGCGCATACACCACCATGCGCAGCAGCATCACCACCACCATCTGTACCTGCTGGATATCATTGGTGCTCCTGGTGATCAGAGACGCCGTGGAAAACCGCTCCATCTCTCCGTGGGAAAAGGACAATACCTTGGTAAACACCCGCTCCCGCAGATTCAGTCCCAGTCTGGCGCCGATTCTGGCGGCCAGGAATCCCACCAAAATAGACGCGGCCATCATCACCACGGAGTAGGCCAGCATACGGCCTCCTGTCCGGTACAGGTAATTTCTCTGCACCCTGCCCAGATCCATTCCCAGCTGCTCGTACTCATTCTGCACGAACTGCACCGCCCCCTGCGCTATCGCGGAATCCGCGCTGTCTCCCAGGCTCTCCAGGATCCCCTCCCGAAGCGCCAGTATCTGCCCGTCGTCCGGGTTCATCCCGACGCCTGCCTCAGGCCCCTGTATGCCGTTCCCGGCATCCGACGCCAAGAGCGCCAGCATGGATATCCCCATGCATTCCTCCAGAGACTCCCTGGTCTCCTTGTCTCCGCAGAAGACATAGTTTCCGTCCTCATCCCGCTCGTAGGCGGATTCCATCCGTTCCCTCTCCTCCCGGGTCATAAGCATACCCAGCCGGCCGTAGGCGGATTCCCGCATCCGCTCCGGCACTCCGTCCTCAATTCCTTTCTGCCCGATCCCCACGTCCACAATGTCCGCCGTGTACTGGGGCAGGGCCAGATCGCAGTACGCCTGTACCACCAAAAGCGCGATGACGGCCAGCGCCGGCCACCCTGCCTCCTTAAGATACCTGAAAATTTTCAGCATGCCTGTCTCCTCCCATAATATCCCTTTTGATATCGAAGTATGTTAGCATGCCGGCAGAGAGATGTCAACGATTCCGCTGATAAAAAAAGTGGGAGCTTTCTAAATTTTTTCTGAAAGTCCCCGGGCTCCGGCTGCCCGACGAAACTTCGCCCTGCGACCCGCTGCTTTCTGCATGCAGAAGCATTGTATTGTGTTTTTGTAATCATCATCCGTTTCTCCGGGGGGAAAGCGCCTGGAAATGATTGACAATTCTCCTCTCTCTTTTGTATAATAATATATATATTTACGGTTATACACACAATTACTTATCAGCACAACGGAGGTCTACAGAAATGAAAAGCATTCGAGCCAAAATCACCTTATGTCTCATCGTAACCGTCACGACAGCGCTGCTGGGAGCGGGTATTTCCGGTATTGTACCCAGCTACCACAGCATCCTTACCACCGTGAATCATATGATGAGCGAAACTGCCGTTCTGGCGGCAGGATATGTGGAACAGGAACTGACGGCTTACAGAAACGTAGCCATGGACACAGGCTGCATTCCCCAGCTGTCCGATCCGGAAGTAACGGCGGAGGAGAAGAAATCCATCATCGATGAGCGCTGCGCCATGCACAATTTCCAGCGGGGAAACATCATCGGCATGGACGGCATCAGCATTTTCGACGGAAAGGACTATTCCGACCGGGAGTACGTACAGCAGGCCATGCAGGGCAATATCTATGTGTCGGAGCCCCTGATCAGCAAGATCACCGGCGAATTGTCCATCATGGTGGCCGCTCCCCTGTATGAGGACGGCATTCACGGATCCACTATTGTGGGCGTGGTGTATTTCGTTCCCCCCGAGACCTTTTTGAATGATATCGTGTCCTCTATCCAGATCGGAGAGAACAGCAGAGCCTATATGATCAACAAGACCGGCGACACCATCGCCGATATCGTCTTAGACACCATCACGGTCCAGAACATCGAGACCCAGTCCCAGACCGATTCCTCCCTGCGGGATTTGGCTGCCATACACCAGGCTATGCGAAATGGGGAGAACGGATTCGGAAGTTATGGCACTCAGGAGAGCAAAATGTTCATAGCCTACGCTCCCGTAAGCGGCACGGACGGCTGGAGCCTTGCGGTCACCGCGCCCCAGCTCAATTACCTGTCCTCTACATATCAGGGCATGGCCATCAATATCATCGTGATAGCATCGGCCGTTTTGATCTCCATCGTCGTAGCCCTGCTGCTGGCAGGCAGCATCAGCAAGCCTATGAAAGCCTGCGCAGAGCGGATGCAGCTATTGGTGGAGGGAGATTTGGATACTCCCATGCCCCGGATATCCACGAAGGATGAGACCGGCATGCTGGCCCGCTCCACCACTGCTTTGGTGGAGGGCTTAAGCACGGTAATCAATGACATCAGCTACCTGATGACCCAGTTAGCCAATCAGAATCTGAATATCCGCACCCAGCATGAGGAGGCCTATGCGGGGAGCTTCCGAAACATCCTGCTCTCCATGCGCCATATGAAAATATCCCTGAGCACAGTGCTCACCCAGGTCCACAGCTCCGCCAACCAGGTATCCTCGGCCAGCGACCAGCTGTCCGCAGGGGCACAGACCTTGAGTCAGGGTTCCGTAGAACAGGCCAGCGCCGTGGAGGAACTGGCGTCCCAGATCAACGAGATTTCCGAACAGGCCAAGCATACCGCGGACAGCGCGGGGAGTGTCCGTGACCAGACCCATCTGGCCGGCGAAAAGATTTCCCGGTGCAATGAGCAGATGCAGCATCTGACCGGCGCCATGAATAAGATACAGACCTGCTCCGATCAGATCGGAAAGATCTTAAAGACCATTGACGATATCGCTTTCCAGACCAATATCCTGGCCCTGAACGCCGCCGTAGAGGCCGCAAGGGCAGGCGAAGCCGGCAAAGGCTTTGCCGTGGTGGCGGAGGAGGTGCGCAGCCTGGCAGGCAAATCCGCAGATGCCGCAAAAGAGACCTCGGCGCTCATCGAGAATTCCACAGAGGCCGTGCATGAGGGCAGCGGAATTGCAAAGGAGACGGCTGACAGCCTTTCGGATGTGGTAGCCACCATTCAGTCCGTTGTAGCTGCTATCAACAGCATTGCGGCAGTGTCCAACGAACAGTCCACGGCTGTCTGGCAGGTCTCCGAGGGCGTCAACCAGATTTCCATGGTGGTACAGAACAACAGCGCCACGGCCCAGCAAAGCGCGGCCGCCAGCCAGCAGCTCTCCGCGGAGGCAGCGGGGCTGAACCGGCTGGTAAACCAGTTTACCTTATCGTCGGAGAGAGAATAAACAATGGAATCCACGCCTCGCGAGTCTTCTATTGTCATGAATCAAAGGGCTGTCGCATCATTGATTTCCGAATCACTGATGCGGCAGCCCTATAAAAACTTGCCACAAATCCTGATTTCTCACGATTTGTGGCATATCAACTGTTTTCCTTTTTATCTGATTTTTATCCCTGTAAAATGAAATCAATAAACCAGTGCAAACCTGGAACTTCTTCCCGCACTTAAACTGCCTTTTCTTTCCACTTCCCCCTCTTATAGAAGAAGAACGTGATCAGCGCGCCTGCCACCCAGGAGCTCAGCAGGGAGATGAAGATACACTCCTGTCTTCCGCCGGGATATTCCGCCGATCTGGTCAGCCAGGCGATTCCGTAGGCTACCGGCACACGTATAAGAATTGTCGTAATAATGGAAATCCACATGGGCGTCACCGTATCTCCTGCGCCGCGCATGACGCCGGACAGGCTCTGGGTCACTGCCATGGCGATATAGCCCACGGCCAAAATTCCCATCATATCCCGGCTTAAGTCTACCAATTCCGGAGTCTTGGTGAATATCCCCATCAGCGCCTTGCCGAATATCAAAATCAGGGAGGTCAGGATGGCGGACACACCCATAGCAATGAATGTCCCCTGCTTGGCGCCTTTCTCCACTCTGTCATACATTCTGGCCCCCACGTTCTGACCCGCATATGTAGTCATAGCCGTGCCGAAAGAGAAGTTCGGCATCATGGCGAAGCCGTCCACGCGCATGATAATTACATTGGCCGCAATGAACATTTCCCCGAAGCTGTTGGTCAGGGACTGCACCACGATCATGGCCATGGAGAAGATGGC
This sequence comes from uncultured Acetatifactor sp., assembly GCA_949840885.1. Taxonomy (GTDB): domain Bacteria; phylum Bacillota; class Clostridia; order Lachnospirales; family Lachnospiraceae; genus Acetatifactor. Next base: position 12,706 of record CATKYJ010000052.1, on the reverse strand, counting down.
CTGGGTGATGCCGGAGGGCAGTCCCAGCTGAATGATTTTCAGGGCATGCTGCTTCTGCAGCTTCAGATAAGCCGGCTTCATGTCAAACAGCTCCACCATCCGCCTAAGCCGCAGAAAACAGAGCAGCGCGGAAATCAGCTGGGCGATCACAGTTGCCAGGGCCACGCCACTGACACCCATATCCAGCTTTGCCACGAACACCAAATCCAGCACAATGTTAATCACCGTGGATACAAGCAGATAGGCCAGGGCTGCCATGGAGTCCCCCAGCCCCCTGAGGATCCCGCTCAATATGTTATAAAATGCCAAGCCTGCGGAGCCGATGAACAAAATCAACAGGTATGACTGGCACCAGTCGATGATGGACTCCGGCGTATCAAGAAGTTCCAGCAGCGGCCTGGACACAAGGGAGGCCACCACCATCACGAACACCGTGGCCGCAGCCGTAAGCGTAATGCAGTTCCCGATGGTAACGGACAGCTTCTCCCGCTCTTTGGCCCCGAAATACTGGGACACGATGATGCCTGCGCCTACACTGATTCCCACGAACAGCACCAGCAGCAAATTCAAGATAGGTCCCGCGCTGCCCACCGCAGCCAGCGCATTGTCCCCCACGTAATTGCCCACCACCACGCTGTCCACTGTATTGTAGAGCTGCTGGGCAATGTTTCCGATCAGCATGGGCACTGTAAAGAACACGATTTTCCTCCAGGGCGAGCCCTCTGTCATGTCCACGGGCTCAAAAAACTTCTTCAACATTTCCATTCTTTTTCACCTCTGCGTTTATTTACCGTCCATTATACATTGCCTGGCCCAATCTGTCACTTATTTCTTTTATCCAAAAAACGAATCCTTTCCATAGCTATTCTCAGCATTTTGCGCCATTCCGACTATCCTCACACCACCGCCTCCACGATTTCTTTCTCGCCAACCGCGATGGTCTTCACGCCAATCTCTTTCTTCTTATTAAAATTGAAGCTGAGCATATACCCCTTTTTTTGATGAAAGTAATCCAAGTATCCGACAATCTGATCTTCTCCTCTTTCATTGTACTCATTCCCACGCCAAATCTTCATTTCCACAATGAACTGCTCGCCGCGATAATCCACCACCAAATCCGTCCGGCCTGCATCCCGGGTCTGGGCTTCCATGTAATAATTCCCTGTGCCATTGATAATTGGCCTCAGATAAAGGAGAAAGAATTTCCGACCGTACTTCTCGATGAATCTCTCATCATTCTCTCCATAGATTTCATGGAAATGCTCGACAAACTTCTCCAGCACGCGCTTCATGTTCAATCTGCCGCTCTGGATAAAGCGAGGCTTGTCATACTCGCTGCACTGAAATGAATTGCTTTTTATTGCCTCCTCTGTGATAAACAGATTCAACAGCCGCATCTCAAAGACACGGTTGGCAATTACGACCCGGCCATCTTTTTCTCTCAGGAAACCAAACATAATCCCCAGGTTGATGGGCTTGATATCCGGACTGAATGACAGCTCTTTCCCCTCATACATAATCTGTTCCATCATATCCCTGAGTTCAGGGTACTGGTCAAGCTGCCTCACCATGCTATCAAACAATGGGAGCTTCCTTTTCAGCAGAATTTTCACCGCTTCCCCTATTCCCTCTCCTGACCAGATTTTCCTGCAGGTATCTCCATTGCCTGTAAAACTTTCATCCTCCGGCAGTTGTTCATCCAGAATCTTGCAGATTGCGGATACCAGATATGGGTAACCGGAGGTATATTGGTATATCTGCTCCGCCATCGCCGCTGTATCCATGCCCGTATGACAGTCTACTTCATATTCCTGAAGCATGCCCTCAATCTGAGTCGCAGAAAAGTCCATCTTAACGTTGAATTCCGCCGCTATGTTCCACGGGCTGTTATACTGATGTTCCGCCTTCGGGCGTATTTTCAGCTTGAGATTTTTAATGTCATAAACACCTGCAAGGATGACTGAATGAAAGGCAGGACTTTGCTCACGATCAATATAATATCCTCTTAGCTGTGCCAGAAAATCCACAAAGACCTGATTGTTGGCAGCGCTGTCCACTTCATCTATCATCAGAACCACCGGTTTCTTCGCTGTACGGCAGAGCCTGCTCATCTCTCGGAATAAAACGTCCAACGAGGGATTTTGTACCTTTTGTAAGGATACCAGGCTACCCACTGCTTCCGCATCCATGTCTTCCGCTTCTGAACCGGACAGCAGTTTTTCCAGATATGCGGCAAACTTTACTACAAATGTCTGTTCACTAGCAAAGTTTGCAGTGCTCATCAGCTGAAAATCCATAGCAATTACCGTATAATCATCCCTCAGGTACTCTGTCAGGAGCCGCAGTGTTGTAGTCTTACCGTACTGCCTTCCCCGGTTAATCACAAAGTACTTCCCTCTGTCTACATACAGCCGCTTTATCTGATTCAGTCTGTCATCAAGCCGTACCATATAATGAATTCCTGGCCTGCAGCATCCCTCTGTGTTAAAATAGCGCTTCATCCCACTGTCCCCCTCTTGCCATATCCGGACATCCTGGTTTCGATTTCTGTGACTGCTACGGTATCAATATTTTACCATCCAATCTAAGAAATGTAAAGGACTGTGGCACCTAAGCCTAACCCAGCACGTCTATAATCCGGATCTCCACGCCCCAGTCCCGGCCCTGGACTTCCGAGCGGAATTGCCCCCGGCACAGGTATTCTCCCAGCGCAGGGCTGTCGGTGATGAAGCGGGGGCAGGCGTGGAAGAACGGGTCGCCCTTGTTGGCAATGGTAAAATACCCGTTATTCTCCACGAACAGATAGCAATCCGTTCCGGCGCTGTCCTTTCCCCGGAACATGTACTTGGCGCACATGTTCCGGCTCCCCGCCACGTTCTCCACCTGTACGTCCGCCGCCCCCGGCAGGATTTCCCCCGTGAAGAGGTCGGACTCCACCTTGCCCGTAAAGGGGATGATGGTCACGGCCCCGTAGGGGCCTGACATATTGGAGACCTGGGAATTGTCCGCAAAAATCCGGAATGTCATTATCAATTTTTCCATGTTTTTCTCCTTTTTCTTAGAAGTGCCTGAAAGTGTTCCGACTGCATAAACCACGTTCTGGCTAAAACCACTTACAAGGAATGGTCAAAAAAGAATCCTTATTTTCTTTAAAACCGATTTTTTCATAAAATCCCTTTGCCATATCAGTCTGCACTAGCCATTCTGAATTTTCACACGCATTTATGCATCTTCGTACCAGTTCTTTACCGATTCCTTTCTGTTGGTACTCCGGCATAACAGCTAAATCATAAATGACTGAGCGAAAATGTAAATCGCTCAAAGCTCTTACACATCCTACTAAGCGTCCATCCATCCATGCAGAGAAAACAAATGTGGAATTCAGAAATCCTACATTAAAATGATCTATCATGGCTTGTGTCGTTTTATCCTCTGCCGCCCAGCCCACTGCAAGAAATAATTGGTATAGCTCCTTACAAGGTAAGTCTTTTTGATCCCTATATTCAATCTGCACTTTCATTCTCCCTCACAACTTGCCATCTATTTATCCTGAAATCTTATTCTCTCAAAAAGGGAATCTTTGTTTCGCGCCTCAGATATCCAGGGCAGCGTGATATCCCCAGTACACGGCGTTGGTAATGGTGGAGACTCTGGACGCGTCTCCGATCACCGCCACATAGGGCGCGGCGTCCCGTAAATCTTCCACTGCGTCCGTCCGGGACCGCTGCCCCAAAGCGCAGATTACCGAAGTTCCGGGCACAAACTGCCTGTTCCCGAACTCGTCCGGGCACCATACGCCCTCCGCAGTCACCTCCAGCCCACGGTAATTCGTATGTACGGTCACGTATTTTTCGATTTCCTTTAACAACAGGGGACGATGCCTTACATTTGCATCCGGCGCAAGGGCATCCCGCATCTCCACCAGGTGCACGGTCTTCCCCTCCATGCCTAAGTGGATGGCGCACTCGCAGCCCGCCCGCTTGGCCACCCCCGCCGCGTTGCCGTAGGCCGCCACGATGTCCTGAATCCTCTCCTCCGTCAGCGCTTTCACCTCCACACCGTCCGGGCGTATCGTGTCGGAGGGGCCCCACTGGTTCATGCCGTGCTGCCTGTTTTTATCCGTCATGCAGGTCCCGGCGTACATGCCGGAGTGGGAAAGCTCCAGGCTGGGGATGGCTCCGTGCCGCCTGATGGCATCCGCGGCGTAGGTGGCCGAGGCCAGAGAGTTCAGGATGGCCGTGTCCAGGTGGTAGGCATGGGAGCCGTCCGTCTCCGGATGCACCATTCACTCGCTGACCGTCACCGCCCCCGCGCCGCCCTTGGCCCGCAGCTCATAGAAAGCCCTGGACATGGGGCCGATGCAGCCGTCATTGGTGATGTCCGTGCCTCCCATGGGGGCGGAGAACATGCGGTTGCGGAATGTGACGTTTCCTATTCTGATAGGACTGGTGAGATGCTTGAACTTTCTGTCCATCGTTTTCTTTCCTCCTCTTCTCCTCTTTCCGTTTTTCTCTCTTCTAATTCCTTATTATATCCTATCATATTTCCGTCTTTTTTTCATGTCTCCAGAAATAAATAAGGCAGACAATCACGGAGAACAGCGAAGCCGCCGGTGCCGCGAATCCCATGGGGAGCCGGGAATCCTGACTGATTTTGCTCATGAGCCAGGTCACCGGGATGCGAATCAGGAACGTGGCGGTCTCCGCTCAGTCCTCGTAGAAATGCAGCTTCTCCCACAGCGCCATCAGCTCCACGCGCTCGGGCAGCTTCTCTGTCCTGACATCCCTGTCATAAATCCGCACTGGTTCCGCCGGACTTTATGGCTCCCGTCCGATTTTATGGCTCCCGCCCCATTTTATGGATACTGCCGAATTTTATGGTTCCTGCCGGCTTTATGGCTCCGCCCCATTTTATGGTTCCTGCCGGCTTTATGGCTCCCGCCCCATTTTATGGTTCCTGCCGGCTTTATGGCTCCCGCCCCATTTTATAGTTCCTGCCGAATTTTATGGGGCTTGCCGGATAAAGTCCCCGCAGAAACCGCTGTCAGAACGTCTGTGAGTCTATAATCACATTCTTGCCTGTTTTCAGTTCGACTGCCTCTCCGTCCGCTTTCACGAACCGTCCTGTGAGGCCCTCCGGCAGCGCGATTTCATACCGCATCCAGCTTTCCTCCGGCTCATAGCAGAACGTGACGTCTCCGTACTCGGTGATCATCCTCCCTTCCAGATCGGGCACATAGTCCATATGGGGACGAATCTCCACCCTGTCCGGGCGGCCCTGTTCCCTGCGCATGCCCGCCATAACCGCAATCAGCTCATACATGGGCAGGGCGCTCCAGGCATGGCACTCGCTCCTGGAATTGGACGGCGTCTCCGGACATGTGGTACAATGCTCCTCCAGGAGCCTGATCCACCAATCCATCTGCTGCCTGGTAAGCCCATAGCAGCTCGCCTCCTCGCAGGCCCGGAACAGCTCATAGCAGGTGGAGAAATAGCAGCGCAGCACGTCCTTTTCCTCGAAAGTCCTGCGCATCAGCTCCGCCGCCTCCTCTTTGGGCAGTATGCCGTTCAACACCGCCCAGCTCTGGGCATGCTGGGAGAACTCCCTGTATTCCGGGCCCTCTCTGTACATTCCCCTGGCGGCGTCCCAGCACAGCTCCCGGATCCGGTTCGCGATGCTCCTCTGCCTGTCCCTGTACTCCCCGGCAATGCTCTCGCGCCCTGTGGCCTCGTTGATTTCGGCTCCATCCAAAAGCGCCTTGCCATACATCAAATTGATGATAGTGGACGGTCCCTTTGACACCGCAGCAGGCCGCCCCGCGGAGTTCTGCCAGGCCTCCTGCCAGTCCACGAAATCCCAATATCCCAGGTTCTCCACCAGCCCCAGGGCGCCGATATGCCTGTCATAGTATTCCAGTATCATGTCCGCGTCCGCCCTGTAAAGCTTCAGCACCTCCTTATCCCCGATACGCCTATAATATTCCGCCAGCATGAAGATATAGTGCAGGGAGAATGTGGAGATGATCTGCTTGGGGTTGCTGGGGGCCCGGCCCTGAATCAGGCCCATGGGCAGCATGGAATCATGGAAGTCCTGCAGGGCCTTGCAGGCCAGCTTGGTGTCCACGCTGCACACATAGGTAAAGAGGGCCTGGAGCCTGGTGTCCATGGGATACTGCATCTGCTCCCAGAAAGGGCAGTCCATGTATGTCTCCATCATGCAGCTTTGCAGCGTCCTGACGCACATGTCGTAGACCTGCTCCCCCCAGGTAACACCGGATTTCACATAAGAGCCCGGGTTCAGGGGATAGCCGGTCTTTCGAAGCCGGGGCCTGCGGAAACGCACCGGCTCTTTCGCCGCTCTGATCTCTATCTGCAAAAAGCGCATGGTCCGATACCAGAAAGGCTCATATAAAAGCTTCTCTCCGTTTAAGACAATGCTGTCTACTTGTCCGTTCTTCCCGATCTCCCCATGGAGATAGTCGTCCCGCTTCACCTCGTCAATCCCTTTGGTGAATTTCTCAAAATAGGTAAAGATAAGCTCCGCGTCCCTGCCGCCCTCTGTCTCGTAGCGCATATAGGCATTGGTCACCGCCCCGGCGTCGAACAGCAGCCTGCAGAACTGCCCCGGCTCCACCGTCACATAGTCGCTGTCCCCCATCACGGCCTCGCCCAGCTCCTTTTCCAGGGTATCCGGACGCTCGTACAGCAGCGGAATCGGGCGCTCCTCCATCATAAAGGTCTTCAGGATGCCGAAATGCATCTCGAATCCGCTCTTCACCATGTCCAGCTTTTCGCCCTCCCGCCAGCTGGAAGCATCAAAATCGGCCAGTTTCCAGTCGCCGAACGTGCGCCTGTAGTCGATTTTCTCCGTCAGGGCTCCCATGTTCCCGTTTACCACCGGTTCCTTTGTCAGGTACCAGGTATTGTCCAGCTCTGGGCAGCCCCAGCCACAATGCCTCATTCCACATACCCTGCTCCTCCTTCTGTTCCATGCAGCGCAAGCTCCTCTTCCCGCTGCGGATTCCCTATCCGCCTGGGGGACACAATGCCATCCCGCCAGGCAGAATACCTGTGACCTCGCATGCAATCTTCTTCCGGCGATTGCTCCCGCCTCCCCGCCGCCACTGATACATCCAAAGCTTCTGGCGGCTTAGCAGGCGTTCTTCTCCAGCATAACGCTATATACAGGCTGCAGCAATATGACATTCTTGATTTCCCTTGGCAAAAATTGACCGGTGGCAGCAGTTCAGATATCCCTTTCCGCGAAGTCAAAATCTCGTTTCCCGGCAATCCTGCGAGACCGGCCGCCACATCCATCATACCACAGCCATGACCGAATTGTCATTCCATTTTCCATGTGTTATAATAGGCATCAGCGGACACAAAAAATTCCCTATAAAACCATATAAATTAAGAAAAGAGGACTGCTTATGAACAGAGAATTCCTGAAAGATTTACTATCCACTCCCTCCGTCAGCGGCTATGAAGAGGCCATCCAGCAGAAAGTCCTGGCTTACGGCAAAGAGTTCGCCCACGCCCTGCTCACCGACCCCAGCGGCAATGCCGTCTCCATTGTGAATCCCCATGCCGCCCACAAGGTACTGCTCTGCGGGCATATCGATGAAATCGGTTTCATTGTGACCCACATCGATGAATCGGGCCGTCTCCACCTGGCTGAGGCAGGCGGAGTCAGCCCCAGGCTGTATGTGGGCTCTCCCGTGCAGGTCTGGCATGAAAGCAGCAAGGTAAGCGGCGTCATCGCCACCTCCTCCGACCTGGTGAAAAAGGAGAAAGTAGAGGTATCCGACCTGCTGGTGGACATTGGGGCCACCTCCAGGGAGGAGGCCTCTGCCGCGGTGGCCCCAGGCGACATGGTGTGCGCGGATGTATCTGTCAGGGAGCTGATGAACGACTGCTTCACCTGCCGCGGACTGGACGACCGCACCGGGGCTTTTGTGGTGCTGGAGGCTGCCAGGGAGGCGGCAAAGCAGGGCGCTTCTATGGGCATCTATGCCGCCACCACCACAGGCGAAGAGACCACCGGCAGGGGCGCCTACCATGCTGCCGCGCGCTTAAGGCCCGATTGCTGCATCGCTGTGGACGTGACCTGGGCCAGCGATGCCCCCGGCACCAATCCGAGTGACACCGGAGAGGTGAAGCTGGGCGGCGGACCGGTGCTGTGCATGGGCTCCGCGGTGAACAAGCCCATGAACGCCCTGCTGAAGCAGGTGGCCCAGGAGCTGGACATGAAAGTCCAGTGGGAAATTGCCGGAGGCCGCACAGGCACGGACGGCGATACGGTGAACCGGGCCGACCAGGGCATTCCCATGGCGCTGGTCTCCATTCCTCTGCGCTATATGCACAGCTCCGTGGAGGTAGGCAGTTGGAAAGACATCCAGGACTGCATCAGGCTGCTGAGCTCCTTTGTGGTGCGGCTGTCTGAAGAAATGGACAGAGGCTTCGATTTCTGTCCGGTGAAGCCCTGAACGGGAGGAAATCCCAGGGTTCAGCAGCCTGTCTGCCCCAGGTGATGCTAACATCACCTGGCATACTGTCGGCATCAAGGCGGTTCCATAGTTCACATGTACTTATAAATCGTGGGCAGACATGGATGGATGTCCAGGTCTGCCCACTAGAATTGTTTCGGCCAATGCTGCATTCAGCATCAATGCCCTCCGCGTCCGCTATGACTTCATTTCCGCCTTTTGTAGACAACGATTTCCGCGTCCGAACCGTTCTCGCCATACTCGCATACCAGCAGGTAGTTCTCGTCCGCGGTAAGGCCGTAGCATCTGTCGCTGCCTTTTTTGCGGACCTGATTCCCCAGATAGACTCTGCCGTCGTCCCAGAACTGTATCTCCTGGCCCCCCGGAAGCTTATAGGCAAGATTGACGTATGCCCCGTTCAGGGCATTGAGGCTTGTGATTTCCTCCATGTCTTGGATTCCCAGGGCGTTGAATTCCGCGATCAGCTCCTCTTTCAGCCTGCAGGGTGCTTCAAAGGATCTGCCGCAGTTCTCGCAGCCCTTTTCATCGCAGCACATTGCAATCATGCAGGTGCCTCCAAAGGGACGCCCGTTTGTCTCCATGCATCCAGGGCACTCCTTGAATCCGCATTCCTCGCAGTCCAATCCGCATATTGTTTTCATTTGTGTCTCTCCTTTCCTCTTTTCCTCTGTCTTTCAAATGACGTTACTCTTGCAGAGCTCCTCGGTGCCGGAAGCACTACCCTATGTGCGGACTTTCCGGCAGACAAAGCCCTTGTGTAACGGACAGCCGTTTAGGTACGGCTGTCAGACATATTCCCGGCAGCCAGTTCATGAGGCAGACGCATGATCTCGGAGGAGAGCCATGACGATTTCTACCGGAGCCCGGTTTCCTGCCGGGTTTCCCTGCCGTCTGGTTACAGACAATATCTCCCGGCCTCCAGATGCTCTCTGCGTCCGTCCGGCAGAATCACTTCCGCCTGGGCGCCTGCAGGAATCTCTATCTCATAGCCTGGCTTCTCTCCCTCATACCGCCAGCCGCTGACGATCTCTCCTATAGGGGACAGATAGGTTGCCTTAGCGTATTGTAGAGACGGATGGGGCGTGGGCTGTATGACGATATTCCCCTGCTCCAGGCGGATGCCGCAGACCCCGGAGAAGAGCCAGCCGCAGACAGCGCCGTAGGAATAATGATTCAGGGAGGCTTTGCCATCCCATGTCTCCCAGATAGTGGTGGCGCCTTTCTTCACGGCATAGAGCCAGCCGGGCATGGTATCCTGGAGCAGCAGTCTGTAGGCCGTCTCAACGTATCCATACTCGGCCAGCACCCCGCAGAGAGAGGGTGTGGACAGGAAGCCCGTGTTTAAATGGTATCCGTTTGTTACCACCAAATCATTTAGGTCGGCTGCTGTCTGGCGCTTCTCCTCCTCGTCCAGCAGGTCAAAGGAGACGGCTCGTACATATTCCGCCTGTCTGTCGGAGCGGATTCTACCGTTCTGCATTGCCAGGTGACGGAATGCGCCTTTCGCTTTTTCGGAGATCTCTTTATATCTGGCTGCATCCGCTTCTTTTCCCAGGATTTGGGCAATTTCAGCCAGCATCCGGCCGGACCGGGCGAAGTAGGCTGTGGCCACCTTGCCCTGGGGCTTTCCCATGACTGAAGTGCTCTCCACGTCCGGTTCACACCATTCGCCGTAGTCTACGCCTGTCTCAATGGCGTAGCCAGTGTAGGGGTTGGGGGACTCCCGGGCCACTTCGTTTGCTCCATTCGCTCCGGCTGTGCCTGCTCCATTTGCCGGGCCTGTTCCGGCCGTGCCGTTTGCGGCATTCGTCTGGCTGAATTTCTTCATCAGTTCCGCCAGCTTCTCCTTTGGCATAGCGGCTATGGCGGCTCGGTATTCCTCCGGGATCTGTAAGCTGTCAGCAGGCTTATCGGCAGCCATATTCCGATACTTCTCCGGAATCTGGGGACTCTCTGGTCCCTGCCCTTTCTGGCCGGCGCGGCTCTCCAGATAGGCGAACCACCTGCGCATACAGTCATAATTTTCCTCCAGAATCCGTCTGTCCCCGTATCTTTGATACAGCACATAGGGCACGATGATGCACGCATCCCCCCAGCCCACGGATCCGGCCAGCATCTTCGTAAAGAAAGAGGGATTGTTGTTCCGGGGCGCAATATTGGCTACTTTTCCGTCTTCGTACTGATTCAGCCTGCACTCCCCCAGCCATTTACGGATGACAGGGTAGCAGTCCTCCAGATAGATGCCCGTGGGGGCAAACACTCCCATATCCCCGGTCCAGGCTGCCCGCTCCCTGGTGGGACAGTCCGTGGGCACATCGCAGAAATTGGACTTCTGGCTCCAGATGCTGTTTTCCACCAATTTGTTCACGGCCGGATTGGAGCATTCAAAACGGCCCAGCCGCTCCATCCGGGAATACACTGCTATGGAAGTAAACACAGCATCCGTCAAATCCATATCCGTCTCCACTTTCGCGTATCGGAAGCCCCAGATGGTGAATCTGGACTTATAGTGGTTTCGTCCCTCTTTGCAGATATAAACCACCTGCTGTCTGATGCCGCCCTCCTTGTGGCGCTGTCTGTCCTGGAAATTCTCCGCAGTGAAATTGCCGTTTTCGTCCAATGTTTCCCCATGGGTTAGGACAATACGGTCTCCCGCATGGGCATTGACGGTAAATTCCACATAGCCCGCCAGGTTTTGTCCGTAGTCGATGACCGTCTCGCCGCCCGGGGTCTTCAAAAGCTTACCGTCAAAACGCTCCGCCTCCACAATGGGGACACAGTTGGAGCATACCAGATTCTCCACCCCAAACTCCACCTGCTTTACTCCATGGTAGTCCCCAATCTCCTCCAGCCTGGCATCCACCACCTCGCCCTGCTGCATGTCGTTCTGGCGGATGGGCCCGGCCTGGGAGGCCTCCCAGCTCTCGTCGGAGACGCACACGGCTCTGCCGTCCACCTCCAGCTGGAAATACAGGGCCACGTCCTCCCCATACAGATTCCGGTCGCCGTCCACGCCGGAGCAGCTGCGGTACCATCCGTCTCCCAGGATGACCTGCACCCGATTCTCCCCCTCTTTCAACAGCTCCGTCACGTCATAAGTCTGATAAGCCAGCCTCTTGTCATAGGTGGATGTCCCCGGCGCCAGCACAAACTCCCCTACCCGCTTTCCGTTCAGATAGGCCTCATACAGACCATGACAGGTAATGTAGAGCCTGCCCTCCCCCTTTCTCTCCAGAAAAAAGGAAGTCCTCAGATAGCTGGCAGGCTTATGAGGCTGCGGATCGACTTTCCGGGATTGCGGCTCCCCTTTCCGGTCGGCATCCAATCCGGCTTGCGGAATAGCTTCCGGGCCGGCTCCCAAACCGGCTTCCGGAGCTTCTGCCGAGCCGGCTTCCGGAGCTCTTTCCGGGACTTCTCCCAAGCCGCACTCCGGGTCAATCCACCTGGCCACGAACTCCTCCCGCTCCAAGAGCCCCATCTCAAAGAAAGCCTCTTCACTCCAATCCCCGGCCCTGTCCTCCTCATCCCATAGCCGCACCCGCCAGAAAATCCTCTGCCTGCTGCCCACTTCCGCCCCAAACAAAGCATTCATCCTGCCGGACGCCACCTTGCCGCTGTCCCAAAGCACCTGCCCCCCTGAGGCCGCCTCAATCTCATAGGCTGTCTGCTTTTTCCCATTGCTGCAATTCCAAGACAAATACGGTTCCCTTATATCAATCCCAACGGGGTTCTCCATATATTCAGTCCTTAGACGAATCGCTTTCATAATGAAACTTCTCCTCCTTACATTTCATCCAATGTGAATACCACTCACCACCCCATCCCGGGAACTGCCCCACTATCTTACAACTTGCGTAAAATCCAGGCAGCCGGGACCGGAGCCTTGCAAAAGCACCAGAGGGCGCCTTTACCCCGGAGCCGAGCGAAGCCCCTGCCCCTGCCGCATACTTCCTGCTTTCTACTTCCTACGGCTCCATGTCCTTGATGTCCAGCACCACTCCGTCGTAAGCCGAATACCCGCGGCTCTCCGGCTCTCCGTCCTCCCCCAGGGCAAAGGATAGTCTGGCAGGCACATGCACGTCGTCTCTGGCAAACACGGCCCGCAGCTTCATCTCCCCGGTATGCTTCCCAGTAACGGAAAGGTCCGCCTCGAACACGGTCTTCCCAGGCGCGAAAATGTTGGCCGGGGCCACAACGGTC
>CATKYJ010000051.1 GCA_949840885.1 uncultured Acetatifactor sp. | reverse complement strand
GTGATAATAGATTTCATGAACCGGTTTCTGCGGCAGAACCATGACAGCGGGACTCTCGAAAGAGCTATGGCTGTAGAACCATGACAGCGAGACGCTCGAAGGAGCTATGGCTGTAGAACCATGACAGAAAGGTTCGTCCTCGGCTTGCGGCTATGTATGTTAGGACATGTATGTATGACGGGCGGCTGCGGCAGGGGCTGTGACGAGGAAAGGAGAGAAATACCATGAAGATGCCGGACGATTTTGACGATCGCTCCAGCCTTGCGCCTACGGTGATCATGTCGATTCTGGCTGTCACCGCTTTCGTGGCGGTGATTCTGGTGATGGTGCTGTTTATGAACCATAAGCCCAAAAACAGCACGGCCGCAAACGCCTCCGGGCAGACGGGCTCCGGCCAGGTCGTCCAGGAGGCCGCGCCCCCCGTGCTCCTGTACCCGGAGACGGACGAGCTGGTAAGCGGCAGTGACCTGCACCCGGACGACTTCGACTTCTGGGACATGTATCCCGAGAAGACCCAGGAGCCCGAACCTACCAAAGAACCTGAGGAGACTGAAGCTCTGGAGGAAGACCCGTCCACGGACGGAAAGCACACACTGGTACAGTATGCGGACGGGAAAGAGGAGTGGGTTCTGATCAGCCCTTACCTGCCCAAGCATGATTATGACTTTACGAAGCTGGTCTGCCAGTCGGATCTGATGAAATACTATGACAACGGCAAGCAGGTGTCCTATGCAGGGGTGGACATCTCAAAATTTCAGGACTATGTGGATTTCGTCAAGGTGAAAAAGGCCGGGATCGACTTTGTCATGCTGCGGGTGGGAGCCAGGGGCTATGGCACGGGGCAGTTGATTTTGGACGAATATTTCCATGATAACATCAAGCGGGCTACGGACGCGGGGCTGGAGGTAGGGGTGTATTTTTACTCCCAGGCCATCTCCGAGGCAGAGGCCATAGAGGAAGCCAACATGGTTCTTACGAATCTTGGGGACTACGCCATCAGCTATCCCGTGGCCTATGACATGGAACTGGTGGAGAACGACACTGCCAGGACGGACATTTTGACCAGAGAGGAGAAGACTGCTATCGCAAAGGCCTTTATGGATACCATCGCAGCTGCCGGACACAAGACGCTGCTCTACGGCAACAAGGAGTGGCTGATCAAGGAGATCGACATGTCTAAGCTGACCGCCTACGATGTATGGCTGTCCCAGGCGGCGGACATTCCGGACTATCCCTACAAGTTCTCCATGTGGCAGTACAGCTATGAGGGCTCCGTGGACGGTATCACGGGATACGTGGACATGAACATCAGCTTCGTGAATTTTTCGGAAAAATAAGGAGATCCTTTTCACTTTTCCCAATATTGGCAAAAAATGCCGGGACAACAGATATATTTTGGAGAGTTGTCTCATATATTGATATATCGGACAGGCATTTCGAGCCGGATTTTGTTGGGAAAGGACTGAGAGGGTATGTATAAGAGAGCGTTGAGTCTTCTGGTGACAGGCAGTTTTCTGTTTATGGCCTGCTTTTTATGTGTGAAAAGCATGGACAGAATACAACTGTCCTCTGAGCCGGTGCGCATGCTGAAGCTGGAACTGGCACAGCTGGAGGAAAAGGCCAAGGCCATGGAGGAGGGGAATATCACGGATGCGAGACAGGATCCGGGCTGTCCTCAGAAAGGCCTTGGAATCGTGGACATTGCTGTGTCCGGCCAACGGGTGGTGGACGTAGGCGTCGTAGAGCATACGCTTATGTACGATTTGCCGGATGAAGAACTGGATGTGCTGCTGCGCATCGTGGAGGCGGAGGCCGGAAACGAGGACGAGGACGGGAAGCTTCTGGTGGCCAATGTGGTGCTGAACCGGATGAATGCAGAGGTGTTTCCGGACACCGTTTCCGGGGTGGTGCTGCAGAGGGAGAAAGGGGTGTCACAGTTCTCCCCGGTGGCAAACGGAAGCTTCTACCGGGTAAAGGTCAGCGAGGAGACCGTAAGCGCCGTGAGCCGGGCGCTGATGGGGGAGGACATCTCTCAGGGGGCGCTGTACTTTGCGGCCAGGAAATACGCGGACACGGGAAAGATGCGTTGGTTCGATGAGAACCTGACCTATTTGTTCGTGCACGGGGGGCATGAGTTCTTTAAATGACCCGGGAGGGACTGCCTCCATGCTGCTGCCTGAAAGCGCAGCAGGAATCCTGGGGAAATAGGATACATAGAGACGATAAGTTCAGCATCTGCCAAGGATGGCGGGTGCTGTTTTACTGTACAGGAAGCTCTGCAGAAATTTTGGAGATAAGACAGGAAATAGGACTGGAAATGCGCGGGAAAAAATGCTATAGTAGGAACGATAGGAATCAAAAGACAACGATTTCAGAAGCGTTTTAGGAGAAAAGGAAAGGGTAAGACAGGCAGAGCATATGGAAGTCAGGGAAGTGTTATATAACAGTACGCGCAGCAAGGGAATTTCGATAAAGGCATCCCAGGCAATCCTGCAGGGACTTGCGCAGGACGGAGGGCTTTTCGTGCCGGACATAATCCCGGCGCTGGACAGGAACCTGGAGGAACTGGCCGGGATGGACTACCGACAGACGGCCTTTGAGGTGATGAAGCTGTTCCTCACGGATTTTACGGAAAGTGAACTGAAAAACTGTATTGAAAAGGCATATGATGCCAAATTCGATACGGACCGCATAGTCCCCCTTAAGGAGGCGGGCGGCGCCTATTATCTGGAGCTGTTCCACGGCCCCACCATCGCCTTTAAGGATATGGCCCTGTCCATCCTGCCCCATCTGATGATTACGGCAGCCCGGAAAAATCATGTGAAAAATGAGATCGTCATCCTCACCGCCACATCCGGGGACACCGGCAAGGCGGCGCTGGCAGGTTTCGCTGGCGTGGAGGGTACCCGGATTATCGTGTTCTACCCCAAGGACGGGGTCAGCGCCATCCAGGAGAAGCAGATGGTGACCCAGAAAGGGGAGAATACGCTGGTGGTGGGCATTCAGGGCAATTTCGACGATGCCCAGAGCGGCGTGAAGCGGATTTTTGCGGACAAGGAGCTGGCGAAAGAGATGGAAGAAAAGGGTTTCCGGTTCTCCTCGGCCAACTCCATCAATATCGGCAGGCTGGTTCCCCAGATATGTTATTACGTTTATGCCTACGGGACGCTGTTAAGAGAGGGAAAGATCGCAGCGGGGGAGGCCGTGAACGTAGTGGTGCCCACCGGCAATTTCGGCAATATCCTTGCGGCGTACTACGCCAAGAACATGGGCCTGCCCATCGGGAAGCTGATCTGCGCCTCCAACGAGAACAAGGTGCTCTACGACTTCTTCCGCACAGGGGCCTACGACAGGAACCGGGAGTTCGTGCTGACCAGTTCTCCCTCCATGGACATCCTGATCTCCAGCAACCTGGAGCGGCTGATCTTCCGCATCGCGGGAAACGACGCGGACCAAAACAGGGCCTTAATGGAAGCGCTGTCCGGCCAGGGGAAATACCAAGTCACGGCTGACATGCAGGCGGCGCTTGGGGATTTCTATGGAAATTACGCCACGGAGCAGGAAGCGGCAGCAGAGATTTGCAGACTTTATAGGGATTACGATTATGTAATCGATACTCACACGGCAGTGGCCTCCGCAGTATACCGGAAATATACCCAGGAGACGCAGGACACAGCGAAAGCGGTTATAGCCTCTACGGCCAGTCCCTATAAGTTTACCAGAAGCGTCATGAATGCCGTCGGCAAAGGGGATAAAGACAAAGACGACTTTGCGCTGGTGGACGAGCTGGCCGGGCTCTCCGGCGTGAAAGTGCCCCAGGCGGTGGAGGAGATCCGCACCGCACCCGTGCTGCATAAGAAGCAGTGCGAGGCGGCGCAGATGAAAGACGTGGTGCGGGAGTTTTTGGGGCTGTAGGAAATTGGGGGGACAATGAGAAGGAGATGGCTTCCGGTATGCTGCATGGCCCTGTTGCTGTTGACATGGCCCTGTGAGACCGCCCTGGCAAGAGAGCGCTGGTGGGCCGTGGAGCGGATAGAAGCGGACATTCTTTTAAGAGAATACTATAAGGCATGCTCGGAGGGGGATGCTGAGCGGGCCAGGGAACTGATTGCCATGCAGAGCCCCTACAAGGAAAAAATGCTGGGCCAGTGGGCAAAGGAATGCGGCATGGAGCGGTACGATATTATCGGGCTGGACGCCTATCTGCCGGACAGGGAAGAAAGCGTCTGGCTGATCTATCTGGAGTACGACATGATAGTGCGCGATATCAGCGTGCCCATTCCCGGAGCGGAAACCTATGCCCTGCGCAGGGGGGAGGAGGGCTGGGAGGAATGCTCTGACTCCCTGTCAGAGGAAGTCAAAGACGCCATTGAAAAGATCGTGGCTTCGGATGGATACACGGCCAGGATGGCGGATGTGGACAGGAGATTCAACGAGGCTGCCCAGGCCTGCCCGGAACTGATGGAATGGGCGCTGGAGCTGATAGAAGTGATGCAGTGGCATCTGACGGAAGAGGCGGCGGGGGATGGGGATACCCCGGGAGGCCCGGATGTGGCAGACAGCACGGATGGCAGCGGAACGGAAGACACTCCTGTCGGTGCATGGCGCTATACGGTGGAGCAAGGAGACTGCCTGTGGGACATCGCCAGAAAGGAACTGGGCAGCGGGCTGTGCTGGACGGAAATCTATGAGAAGAACAGGGATGTCATAGGAGAGGATTCCGATTTGATCTATACAGGAACAGAACTATGGATTCCAAGGTAAATGGGCCGCCATAAGGAATCAGGATATTTGGGAAAGGATGAAGACAAAAATGACCACGGAAGAAATGCTTGGCAAGGTAGACCATACCCAGTTAAAGGCATTTGCCACCTGGGAGGACATAAAGAAGCTGTGCGACGAGGCGGTGAAGTACAAGACAGCCAGCGTGTGCGTGCCGCCCGCCTATGTGAAGCGGATCCATGACACCTATGGAGCGCAGCTGAATATCTGTACGGTGGTTGGGTTTCCGCTGGGCTACAGCGTCACTGAGGCAAAGCTTGCGGAGGTGCGGTGTGCCCTGGCAGAGGGCTGTAATGAAATCGATATGGTAGTCAATATCGGCGATGTGAAAAACGGGGATTTTGATAAGGTGGAGGCGGAAATCCGCGCTGTCAAAGAGGCCTGCGGGGAGCACATCCTGAAAGTCATCATCGAGACCTGCTATCTCACCGAAGAGGAGAAGATCGCCATGTGCAGAGCCGTCACCGGCGCAGGGGCGGATTACATCAAGACCTCCACGGGCTTTGGCACGGCCGGAGCCACAAGGCAGGACGTGGAACTGTTTGGGAAGCATATCGGCCCCGATGTGAAGATCAAGGCCGCGGGAGGCGTGTCCACCTTAGAGGATCTGGAGATGTTCCTGCGCCTGGGGTGTGAGAGGGTAGGCACTTCCAGGGCTGTGGGGCTGTGCGCGGAGAAGTAAAGGGAAAGACAAAGAAAAGAGGAAGCTGTAGGCATAAAAAGAAAAGAGACAGAGCGATAGCGAACTAGAAATAGAGAAAGGCGGTAAAGAAAAATGGAGAACACAGTGATTCAGGGCAGGCTTGCGGCCCTGAGGAAAGCGATGAAAGAGGCGGGAATCGACTATTATATGATTCCCACGGCGGACTTCCATAATTCCGAGTATGTGAACGACTACTTTAAAGTCAGGGAGTTCTTCTGCAATTTTTCGGGCTCCAACGGTACGCTGCTGGTATGGCAGGAGGGTGCGGGGCTGTGGACGGACGGCAGGTACTTCATCCAGGCGGAGCGGGAACTGGCCGGCACCACGGTGGAACTGTTCCGCATGCGGGAAGAGGGCGTGCCCACCATCACGGAATTCCTGCAAAAGAACATACAGCCAAACCAGACCCTTGGCTTTGACGGCAGGGTGATACCGGCCCAGTCAGGCAAGGAATACGAGAAGAAGCTGGCGGACAAGCAGATATCCATCGCATATGCAAAAGACCTGGCGGAGGGCATCTGGACGGACAGGCCGGCGTTCCCGGCAGGGAAAGTCACCGTGCTGGACGAGGAAATCGCCGGCAGAAGCTTTGAGGAGAAGCGGGCCCAGGTCATGGAGAAGCTGGAGAAAGAGGGAGCGGACGCATTCTTCTTAACCAAGCTGGACGATCTGATGTGGCTGTTCAATATCAGAGGCTGTGACGTGGAGTGCAATCCCGTGGCCATGTCCTACGCATACCTGACAGGGGAGCGCAGCGTCCTGTTCATCCAGGGCAAAGTGCTGGACGAGGAAGTGCGCGCATATCTGAAAGAAAAAGGAATAGAAACGGAAGATTACGAGAACGTAGTTGAATATCTAAAAGCGCTTCCCGCCCAGGGAAAGGTGCTGGTGGACCAGCGCCACTGCAGCTATTGCCTCTATAAGACCCTGGCGGAGAGGCAGACTCTGGTGGAGAAGAAAAACCCCACGGAGCTTTTGAAAGCCGTGAAGAACCCGGTGGAGCTGGCCAACATGGAGAAGCTGTACCTGAAAGACAGCGTGGCGCTGACAAAGTTCATCTACTGGCTGAAGAAAAATATCGGAAAGAGGGAGATCACGGAGATCACCGCCGCTGACAAGCTGGAGGAACTGCGCAGGGAGATTCCGGAATGCATCGGCCTGTCTTTCCCCACCATCGCAGGCTACAAGGCCAACGCCGCCATGATGCACTATGCGGCGGCGCCGGAGAGCGCGGCGGTGCTGAAGCCAGAGGGATTGTTCCTGGTGGACTCCGGCGGACAGTATCTGGGGGCTACTACGGACGTGACCAGAACCATTGTGCTGGGGCCCATTTCCGATGAAATCAAGATGCATTACACGGTAGTAGCTGCGGGAATGCTGCAGATGACCAACGTCAGGTGGCTTCACGGCTGCACGGGCCGCAACCTGGACATATGTGCACGCCAGCCTATCTGGAACATCGGAATGGACTACAAATGCGGCACCGGCCATGGAGTGGGCTACATCCTGAACGTGCACGAGGGACCTCAGAACCTGAGCTGGCAGTATGTGGAGGACAGGCCGGAGACCGTCATCGAGGAAGGCATGGACGTCACCAATGAGCCCGGCATCTATGTGGAGGGCAGCCACGGCATCCGAATTGAGAATGTGATGGTGGCGAAAAATGACGTGAAGAACGAGTACGGCCAGTTCATGCACTTTGACACCCTGACCTGGGTGCCCATCGACATGGAGGCCATTGATGAGAAGTATATGACCGAGGCGCAGAGAGCTTGGCTGTACAAGTACCAGAGGGAAGTGTATGAAAAGCTTTCCCCTTATCTGGAGGACGAGGAGAAAGCATGGCTGCTGCGGGAGACTCGGGCGGACGGGACTGTAATCCTGAAGAACTAAGCGCCTGGCCGGACAGGTTTATTAAATCGTTATAAAATATGTTTCCATTTCTTGACTTTTGGAAATAGTTTTGAGATAATAAAAACGATAGGGTGAATTTCTTTTCGGGAAATTCCGGAGGGAAATCATCCTGGGAAAACCCCATCACCTTCCGACGTTTTGCCGGAAGAGCAGGAAATACATTTTTAAGGAGGACGATACCAATGTCAACAAAAGCGTATTACCCCATTTCCGAAATCGGCGCCGGAAAGCCCGGTTTCAGCAAGACTCGTTCTATCATCGAGGGCGCTTTCTACGGCAATAACGTAGTAAAGGTAAACACCCTGAAAGAAGCATATGAGATGGCCAAGAATTCTCCCGGAACCATCGTTACCGATATGCCGGTTTACCGTGCGGAGGAAATCGGTCTGGAGAGAGACGCCAAGGTGCTGCTGTTCAACGACGGCGCTGTGACAGGCCGTTATGCCCAGGCACGCCGTATCAAGGGCGAGCCCGGCGTGGACGCCGTGAAGCTTGACAAGGTAGTCATGGACGCTATCTACAAGACCCGCTGGAAGACCCTGTACCATGCGGAGTGCTACATCGGACTGGATCCCGAGTTCATGGCAAAGGCCCATCTGCTGATTCCGGAAGGGGAGGAGAACCTCCTTTACAACTGGATGCTGAACTTCCAGTATATGTCCGACAAGTACGTGGCTATGTACAAAGAGTCCCAGCCCATCGGCGGCGGCAAGGAGCCGGATATCTATATCTTCTCCGATCCCCAGTGGGCTCCTACACCCAGCCCGGACGTGGACTACAGCTGCTTAAGCGACGATCTGACCCTGTGCTATTTCGATACCAACCAGAACTGCGCGGCAATCCTGGGCATGAAGTATTTCGGCGAGCACAAGAAGGGCACACTGACCATGGCATGGGCTCTGGCCAACAGAAACGGTTACGCTTCCTGCCACGGCGGACAGAAAGAGTATCTGCTTGCTGACGGCAGCAAGTTCGTTGCTTCCGTATACGGCCTGTCAGGATCCGGCAAGTCCACCCTGACCCATGCAAAGCACGGCGGCAAGTACGAGATCAAGGTGCTTCATGACGACGCATTTATCATCAATACCGACACCTGCTCATCCGTAGCCCTGGAGCCTACTTACTTCGACAAGACCGCAGACTATCCTACAGGCTGTGCTGACAATAAGTTCCTCCTGACAGCTCAGAACTGCTCCGCCACTTTGGATGAGGACGGCAAGGTGCAGCTGGTTACCGAGGATATCAGAAACGGCAACGGCCGCGCCATCAAGTCCAAGCTGTGGAGCCCTAACCGCGTGGACAAGATCGAGGCTCCCGTGAACGCCATCTTCTGGATCATGAAAGATCCTACCATTCCGCCCGTAGTGAAGCTCAAGGGCGCTGCTCTGGCATCCGTCATGGGCGCTACTCTGGCCACCAAGACGTCCACCGCAGAGCGCGTGGCAGCAGGTACGGACATGAACGCATTGCGCATCGTTCCTTATGCCAACCCGTTCAGGACCTATCCTCTGGTAAACGACTACGAGAAGTTCAAGAAGCTGGTTGACGAGAAGAACGTAGACTGCTATATCATCAACACCGGCGACTTCATGGGCAAGAAAGTAAAACCCGCCGATACCCTTGGCATCCTGGAGACCATTGTGGAGAAGAGAGCAAGCTTCAAGCAGTGGGGACCTTTCGGGGACATCGAGATCATGGATTGGGAAGGCTTTACCCCCGACCTTGGCGATGCAGAGTATGTAAAGGCACTGCAGGGCGCTATGCAGAACCGCGTGGACGCTGTGGAAGGCTTCGCTACCAAGAAAGAGGGCTACGACAAGCTGCCTGACGAGGCTCTGGAAGCTCTTAAGAAGATCGTGAACGAGGCTGCAAGCCTTTAATCATGGGAAAATGAATGTAAAATTCTGGTTGTCTGCAGGGATTGCAGACGACAGATAAAAGGATGAAAGACTGCCGCACGGGCACAGGATGAACTGGTGCGGCAGTTTTTTATGAAAAGCGGCGCTGCACCGGAACTGGCAGAGAGTACGGCACCACGCCTGTGTCGAACATTGGTGAATCTGTGATTATTTTTCAAGATATTGGTAAAAAAATTAGTTGTATTCCACAGAGGTTTTTGATATAATAGGTTCATGACAATAGAAAGTGCACTTGCTTTCTATTGTAGGCCGAAGACAATAGAAAGTGCACTTGCTTTCTATTTTAGGAATAGCCTGAGATGTGCGATAACTTTTGCTTATTTTGAACCTACATTACTTTAAACGGGATTCCTATATCGCCAAGTGGCTGTCAAGCCCTCACTCGCCTGAAAGCTTCCCCCCAGGAACTTCGTCAGGGAGGATTGGAAGGGAAGGCAAAAGCTTTGGTTGCGGTCACCCACCTAGCATTGCTAGGAGTCAGAGGGCAGGAGGCGGCATCTTGGGCTCCGTTACAGAAGAAGAGGGCAGTCCTTTGTGGGACTGCTCTTTTATTCACGCGCCATAAAGTATGCCGGAAATTTACAGCATCTGCCGCATGTGGGCCGGGGTCAATGGAAGAGAAGCATTCCATGGCAAATTTCAGTGACCGCCAGCATAAGAGGCAGCCTGCGCGCAGGACGGAACCTGCCGTAAGCTTGCATTGGAAAATGGAAGACGGATATAAAGGAGGAGACTTGGACAGACAGAGACAGAGGTGGAACAAATCGCAGAGAATGCAGATGAAAGCTTTCGTGTGCCTGCTGGGCTTCCTGCTGTTAATAATATTGCTTATCGGGAGATTCCTGATACTGCTGATGCGCGGGGGAGACGAAGAGGCGGTTCCGCAGCTAACGCCGCCTCCCCACATTCCCGTGGTGGAGACATTCAACAACGTGTGGATCATGGAGGCGGACGGGGAGGGGCTATTGATCTTCCGGGACGGCATATCGGAGCGCTATCCATGGGAGACATCCGGGGAGGAGAGCAGACTTAAGCCCGATGCGTCCCTGCGGGAGCAGGTGGCGGACATCGTAGTGACGGACGGCTGTGTCACCCGGGTGGAGGCGAAGACGGAGAAGATAAACGGAAAAATCCTCAGTGCGGATGACGGAGCCATAGAGGTGGAGGGCTACGGCAGATTGCCATTGGCGCCGGACTGCAGGGGATACCGCCTGTACGATACCCTGCAGATGTGTACGGCCAGGGATCTGCACTTTGGTTACAGCGACACGGATCTGTGCATGGAAGAGGGGCAGGTCTGCGGTATCCTCATGGTAAAAGAGCCGGTGATGGAGTATGTGCGGGTGCTGCTGAAAAGTTCGGACTACGATGATATCTTCCATCAGGAGCCGATGCTGACATGCGACACGGGATATACGGTGGTATACGGCAGCTATGACGCCCTCCGGCAGGAAAGCCACAGCGCCGGAGAGGTGCTGCGCTTTGACCGGGACAGCGCCTATTTTGTCTCCGACAGAATCCGGATCGTGCCGGAGGTGCTCACCGGGAAGATTTCCCTGGAAAGCTGCAGCCGCAGCCAGGGCATCCCTGCCTACAGGGGGCAGATCGAACTTCTGAAGACGGAAGACGGAATAGTAGTAGTGAACCAGGTGCTGCTGGAGGAATACCTCTACAGCGTAGTGCCCAGCGAGATGCCCGCCGGATATCCGGCAGAAGCTCTGAAAGCCCAGGCAGTCTGTGCCAGGACTTACGCTTTTGGGCGCATGGAGCATGCCGCCTACCCCCAGTACGGCGCCCATATGGACGACAGCACCTCCTTTCAGGTATACAACAATATCCTGGAGCAGGAGAGCACTACCACTGCCGTAAAGGAAACCTATGGCCAGATTCTCTTCACCCAGGACGGCCGGCTGGCGGAGACCTACTATTATTCCACATCCTGCGGCATGGGAACAGATGCCAATATCTGGAAGACCGAGGCTGCGCCGAAGCTGACTTACCTGAAAGCAAAGCCGCTAAACAGAACAGCCATGACGGCCGCCGTGGCAGCCATGAACGGAGGCGCTGCTCCGCCCCGGGAGGCTCTGGGGGAGGAACTGCGGGAAGAGGAGGCTTTTGCCGCTTTTATTACAGCGAAGAATCCTGACGATTTCGAGGCGGGGGAAAGCTGGTACCGGTGGAGCTATCAGGTGGATGAGATCGACAGAGAGCATATGCTGGAGCGGCTGCAGCAGCGCTACGCGGCGAACAGCAGCCTGGTCCTGACCTGGAAAGACGGAGAGTATGTCAGCGAACCCATAGAGTCTCTGCCGGACATCACGGACATATATGTGGAAAAGCGCGGCAGCGGCGGCGTGGCGGACGAACTGGTGATAGAGGCCGGCGCGCAGAAGATAAAAGTCATTTCCGAGCATTACATAAGGTCTGTCCTGAGCGACGGGACATCGAAAGCGACCCTGCAGGACGGCAGTCAGGCCGGAGCCATGAACCTGCTGCCCAGCGGATTTTTTACAATTATGACTGGTAAAAAAAGCAAATATGTGGTAGGATATAATTTGTATGGCGGCGGGTTCGGCCACGGAGTGGGCATGAGCCAGAACGGCGCCAGGGACATGGCGGAGAGCGGATACTCTGCGATGGATATTTTGCTGTATTTTTATGAAAACTGTTCCATTGAGAGAATATATGAATAGGAGTTTGCGATGATCCGCCGGCTTTTTTGCGTAATATTGGATTTCTCTGATAAAATGAAAAAACAGAATATCACTACCTTTGCCGCCAGCACCGCCTTTTTCTTTTTCCTTTCGATTGTGCCGATGCTGATCATGGTGTGCACGATCATTCCCTATACGCCGCTGACGGAGGAGGACCTGGTGGAGGCAGTGACGGATCTGACGCCGGATCAGGTGGATCCTCTGGCGGAGAGCCTGATCTCCGGCATCTACGACAGTTCGGCCGGGGTGCTGTCCATTGCGCTGATAGCGACTATATGGTCGGCTTCCAAGGGGGTCATGGCCCTGATGCGGGGGCTTAACGCCATCAATGGCGTTGAGGAGAAGCGGAATTATTTCGTGGTGCGCATAATAGCGTCCTTTTATACGGTAGTGATGCTGATCGTGGTGATTTTGTCCCTGTTCCTCATGGTATTCGGCGACCAGCTGGTGAACTTGACGCTGCACCGGATTCCCCAGCTTAAACAACTGGTGTCTTTTATCATGAATTTCCGCTTCATATTTGTATGGGCTGTGCTGTCGGTGCTGTTTGCGGCAGTCTATGCCTATGTGCCGGACAAGAAGCTGGCATTCAAAGAGCAGATTCCGGGTGCGGTCTTTTCCGCCGTGGTGTGGAGCGTTTTTTCGTGGTTCTTTTCTTATTATGTAACCTATGGCAATTCCTATGGCATTTATGGCAGTTTATCCATTGTTGTCATTGTTTTGCTGTGGATGTATTTTTGTATGTATATCATTATGATAGGAGCTTATCTGAACCGGTATGTGGAATCGATTCATAAAGGATAGATGGGTTTAGCTGTGAGGAGACCCCATTGTACTATACGGATATAAACTGTAGTCTGAATATATATTGCCGGTACTATAATTTACCAAGTAACCTGACTCATGAGCGGCAGATGCTATAAACTGCCGGCAAATTTTATCGCTTGTGAGTGTAGGAAACCAAGGAGGCCAACATGGGAAAAAATCAGTTTATATGGCAGGACAGATTCAACATTGGCGTGGAAGTGATTGACAGGGAGCATAGGAAGCTGTTCACGATCATGAACAAGCTTTTCGACTATGACGACAATGATGAGAAGAGCCGCTGGGCGTATCAGGAGGGTATCAAGTACTTCAAGGAGCATGCCATGAAGCATTTCGCGGAGGAAGAGGTCTACATGGCATCCATAGGCTATGAGGGATATGATGTACATAGACGGATCCATGATACGTTCCGCAAGAAGACGCTTCCGGAGATTGAGAAAGAGCTGACGGAGACTTATTATTCCATAGAGTCAGTGAAGCATTTCCTGGGGGTATGCGCCGGATGGCTCATCGGACATACGCTGACGGAAGACCGTGCGATTGTGGGAAAGGCGGAGAGCAAATGGACGGATCTGCTGCCAGAGGAAAAGCAGATGGCTATGAAGAACACGGTCAAGGATCTGCTCTATGAACTGTTCCGGCTGGATGCCAAAGTCATCAGCGAAAGCTATAACGGAGAGAAGTTCGGCAAGGGGATTTATTACCGGCTGGTCTACGGCACGGACAGGGGAGACAGATGGGAGTTTTTCCTGGTATTTGAAGACAGGGTAATCATCAATACTATAGGAAAGCTCATTGGGGCTGAGTCGGATGGCGTGGATGTGATGATGATGAACGCTACCAGGTATGCGGCCAAGCAGTTCGTGGAGCGCATCAAGATGCATTTCCCCAATGCTGAGCAGTTTGAGGTCAGGGAGGAAAATCTCCTGAACTATGATCAGTTCCAGAGGGCTTTCGAGAAGCATAATCTCCAGTGCAGCCTGCTATTTTCCACGAAAGAGGGATACTTCGCCTACAGCGTCATGGCGCCCCATCTGCTGGAGGAGACCATAGCGACTTCCATCGGGGCGGAGAACGCCATGGCCGAGATCAAGAAATATCTGGAGAAACATGAGGCGGAGGTGAAAAAGAAGATACTGGTGGTGGACGATTCCGATGTGATGCTGCAGGCCATGAAGAGGCTGCTGGAGGAGACCTATTCGGTGAGTCTGGCCAAGTCCGGGGTGGCTGCCATCAGGAGCATGACGCTGGACAAACCGGATCTGGTTCTGCTGGATTATGAAATGCCGGTGTGCAATGGCAAGCAGGTGCTGGAGATGATCCGGGCGGAGGAGGAACTTGCCAATACGCCGGTGATTTTCCTCACCGGCAGGACGGACAGGGAGAGCGTAAGAAACGTGGTGGCGCTGAAGCCTGCAGGCTATCTGCCTAAGTCCATGAAATCGGAGGACATCAAGAAAAACATCAAGGCATATTTTGATAAAATCGAGAAGTGATTCCTCCAGGCACGAGCCGGGCGGGCATGCTTGCCTGGCAAATGCCGACAATCTGTAATCTGTGCTGCACGGTGGCTGTCTGGGCAACCGTGCAGTTTTTGCGTATTTCTGAGCCGAAGGAAAGGGATGTAATATTTTGAGTCAGGGGAGTTCCCATGAAGTCGAAAATATGGTAAAATAGGAACAGCTTTTGGAAGAGATTTACCACAAAATAAGAAAAGCGAGAAAGGAAAGAGAAATGGAAAGAAAAGTAACCTGGGAAACCTATGATGAAGAGCAGCTGGAAAAGCTTGAGAAGCTGAATCTGGAGTACAGGAATTTCCTGGACAATGGCAAGACCGAAAGAGAGTGCATCGACGTCATCGTGAATACCATTGAAGCTGAGGGCTATCAGGAGCTGGAGAGCCTGATTCAGGAGGGCAAGCGGCTGCAGAAAGGGGACAAGGTATACAGCGTATGCATGAACAAGTCCATTGCCATGTTCCGGATCGGGGAGAAGCCCATGACCGAGGGCATGAACATTCTGGGCGCCCATATCGACAGCCCCAGGATCGATGTCAAGCAGAATCCCCTGTATGAGGACGGCGGGTTTGCATACCTGGACACCCATTATTACGGCGGCGTGAAGAAGTATCAGTGGGTGGCCCTGCCGCTGGCGCTTCATGGCGTGGTAGTTAAGAAAGACGGTACCACCATTGAGATGAACATCGGAGAGAATGAAGACGATCCTATATTCTTCATTTCCGACCTGTTGATCCACCTGGCAGGAGAGCAGTTGGAGAAAAAGGCCGCCAAGGTCATCGAGGGGGAGGCCCTTGACCTGATCATCGGCAGCAGACCTATCAAGATCGAGCCCGGGAAAAAGGATGAGGGCGTTTGTGAGGAAAAAGAGAATTCCGGACAGGAGAAAGCCGAGGGCAAAGATCAGGCAAAGGAAGCCGTCAAGGCCGGGATCCTGGACATCCTGAAACGGGCATACGACATAGAAGAGGAGGACTTCCTCTCCGCGGAGCTTGAAATCGTGCCTGCCGGCAAGACAAGGGAAGTGGGATTTGACCGCAGCATGCTTTTAGGCTACGGACAGGACGACAGAGTCTGCGCATTCACCTCCATGCGTGCCATGCTGGACGTAGGGGCAACGGAGAGGACATTGTGCTGCCTCTTGGTGGACAAGGAGGAGATCGGCTCCGTGGGCGCTACGGGCATGCACTCCAGATTCTTCGAGAATGCGGTGGCAGAGCTGATGAACCTTACCGGAGAGTACAGCGAACTGAACGTGAGGAGATGCCTGGCCCGCAGCTGTATGCTTTCCTCTGACGTCAGCGCAGGATTCGATCCCTCCTATGCCTCCTGCTTCGAGAAGAAGAACGCGGCCTTTGTGGGAAAAGGCATGGTCTTCAACAAGTTCACGGGTTCCCGGGGAAAGAGCGGCTCCAATGACGCCAATGCGGAATACATTGCCTATCTGCGCAGGATCCTGGACGAGAAAGGAATCGTGTACCAGACCGCAGAGCTTGGCAAGGTGGATGTGGGCGGGGGCGGAACCATCGCGTACATCCTGGCAGAGTATGGCATGAATGTCATCGACAGCGGCGTGGCCGTGCTGAACATGCATGCGCCCTGGGAAGCCACCAGCAAGGCTGATGTCTATGAGACCTACCGCGGCTACATGGTATTTGCGGAAGGAGCCGGGATGTAATGAGCGGCAGCCTGCTGAAATCAGATTTCTATTTTGAACTGCCCCCTGAGCTCATTGCCCAGGATCCCCTGGAGGAGAGAACCTCCTCCAGGCTTCTGGTGCTGGACAGGCATACCGGGGCGGTTTCCCACCATGTCTTCCGGGAGATCGGGGATTTCCTGCGGCCGGGGGACTGCCTGGTGCTGAACAATACGAAAGTCATTCCCGCAAGGCTTTTGGGGGAGCGGGAGGGCACGGGCGCCCATGTGGAACTGCTGCTTTTAAAACGAAAAAGCGTTGATGTCTGGGAATCTCTGGTGCGCCCCGGAAAGAAATGCCGCCCCGGCACGAGGCTGACCTTTGGGGACGGCCTGCTGAAAGCCGAGATCCTGGAGACGGTGGAAGAGGGCAACCGGCTGGTGCGCTTTTCCTATGAGGGAATCTTTGAGGAGGTGCTGGACAGGCTGGGGGAGATGCCTCTGCCGCCCTATATCACCCATAAGCTTCAGGACAAAAACCGCTATCAGACCGTCTATGCAAAGCATGAGGGCTCTGCCGCAGCGCCCACGGCGGGGCTTCACTTTACAAAGGAGCTGCTGGCCGGACTGGAGAAGAAAGGGATACGGCTGGCCTATGTGACGCTGCATGTGGGGCTGGGGACTTTTCGCCCGGTGAAAGAGGAGAATCTGCTGGAGCATCATATGCATTCGGAGCATTACCAGGTATCTCAGGAGACGGCGGACCTGATCAATAAAACAAAGGCGGAGGGCGGCAGGATTATCTGTGTGGGGACTACCAGCTGCCGGACTGTTGAAAGCGCGGCGGACGAGGAGGGAATCCTCCGTCCGGGAAGCGAAGACACAAATATCTTCATTTATCCTGGCTACCGCTTCAAGGTTCTGGACGCGTTGATCACCAATTTCCACCTGCCGGAGTCCACACTGATCATGCTGGTATCCGCTCTGGCAGGGCGGGAACATGTGTTGGCTGCCTATGAGGAGGCTGTCAGGGAGAGGTACCGCTTCTATAGCCTGGGAGATGCAATGTTGGTGTTGTAGCATTAAAATCGTACTTTTGTAAACTAAGGGAATACCCCAGATGGAAACTGGTTCTGAATTTTGGAACAGAATAAACCCCAGGAGTTTAGCGGCTCCTGGGGTATTTTGTCCCATCATCATCGGTAAATGAAAGAATGGGACAGCCCATTTTTGAAAACGATGGAACAGATGTGGCCGTCCATAACGGAGATGCTGTCAATGATTCCGCGGAGGAATGTTTTCAAGACATCCGCATCCACAGACGATGCCAGGCGCTTATAATTGACATAGTTCCGGCCGGATAGGTTCTGCGATATGATGAACTCGCTGGCCCTCTGTACAAAGATTTCATCGGACACGGACTGGTTCCAGGTGTCCGGGTTCTCCAGCCCTATCCGCTCATTGATGCCCTCCAGGTTCTCAATGAGCTTTTCTTTTTCAATGATGTATTCTTTTTCGGACATCGCATCATCGGAATAAAGGTAAAGGTTCGTCAGACGCTCCAGGGCGCGTTCTGCTTTCTGCTTTTCTTTCCGGAGCCTTGAAAGTTCTGACTGCGCCTGCTTTTTTTCGTCTTTTTTGATTCTTACCCCCTTCCCATACACGTCTCCAGATATTTTCCCGGATGCCAGGACAGAGTATAGGTCATTCAGTCCGTCCGGTTCAATTCCCTTTACCTGGATGAAGGTATCGCCGTAAAGGAGGCGCCTTTGCAGTTCCTCCGGAGAGGATATTTCAGAAAAGCCACGCTGCGCGTTAAGCATATTCAGTATATAGTTAAAAACAAATTCCCCTACAATCGGATCAGAGATAGTTGGGCAGTTGCAGGCGGCAGGAGACTTCCGGCGTGTCGAGCAGGAGTATTTTGAATATTCCCATCCATCCCTTGTCACATTGCCTGGAGAGCTGTTCATGGGCTTTTTGCAGGCATTACAATACATGAGGCCGCTGAATACATGAATATGTTTTGATTCATGTTTTCTCTGGTGGATTTTATACTGCTCTGCCTGGGAATCCAGGATGGCAATTACACGCTCTTTCTGCTCCCGGCTTATAATCGCCGGGTGATGGTCCTGGACGGTTATCCATTCTGACTTATCCTTCCTTTTCTGCCGGTTCCCTTCCTTTAGCCGGTTGTACTGGTAATCTCCGCAATAGAACACATTCCGCAGGATGATTAGGAGCGTAGTGGCAGACCATTGATTTCCAGCACGAGAGAACAGCTGGCGTTCGTTAAGGATTCTGGCTACACAAATCAAGGAGCGATGTTCCTCATAAAGATTGTGCATCATTTCCACAACGGATTTCTCCGGTTCATTGAAAGAAAACTCCCCGGTCTGGATGTCATAATTATACCCAAAGGGAACGCGGCCACCATTCCACAGTCCATTATTCGCCCTGGAAATCATGGTAGCGGTCACGCGCTCCGATGTCATGTTGCGCTCTAGCTCCGCAAAGACTAAGATGATTTTGAGCATGGCCTCACCCATAGCAGTAGAGGTATCAAACTGTTCATTCTTGCTTACGAAAATGACGCCTAGCTCTTTCAGCTCATTGTACATGGAGGCGAAGTCCAGAAGGTTCCGGGAGATGCGGTCAATCTTCCAGACAAGAAGATGCGTGAAAACTCCTTGCCGGATCTGGGACATCATCTCCTGGAATTTTGGCCGGTCAGTGTTTTTTCCGGAGTAGCCTGCATCCTCAAATATCACATAATCGTCCGTATTCAGAATAAGGGACGCATACGCAATTAAGTCTTTTTTTTGCATTGGCAGAGAATCTTTATCTACTTGGTATAAGGTGGAGACACGGACATAGATAGCCACACGCGCCTTGCTACGTTCCATCAATGCCTTTACTTTCTTATAATCCATAGAATACCTCCCAAAAAAGAAAAGCCCCTAAGGTGGGGCTCATGTGCTATATCGCAGCCTGCCGCTGGCAAGCGAACTGTGACAGGAACAGGCTCTCTGCCTGGTTTATCCTGGAGTTTATCTCCCCGATTCTTCCGTCCCTGGACATGAGCAGTAGCTCCTGGCACTCTTTTGTTGTGAACAGATGGCACTGGTAAATACCAGGTATAAAAGCCTTGCGGCAGATGGTTAGCAGTTCTTTTTCTGATATGCCGCATCTGCAGCAAAGGTCAAAAATCTTATTTACGACACCGGCATCCACGGAGGCAGTAGACTTCCAGTTTCGGAAATTACCCTGCTGGTAGTACAACAGCCGTTCTATGCTATCAAAGCCATTCAGGTCAGAGTAGAAAGCCATGCAGTAATAGGCAATCGCTATCCGGTCATTTCCCTCCAGGTCTACAAACCGGGCCTGTCTGATGCGGACATCCCGAAGTAGACGATAGTTCCCGGTTCGAAGATAAAGCTCCGATTCCAGGACAAGGCTATCCCAACGCATATTGTTCCCGGTACTGTCCCCAGGAATAGGACGCATATAATCTGGCAGCATAAGTACCTCCATATGTCTATTTTTTCCTTTTGCGAAAATTGTTTATCCCAACAACCTTTTTTCCTCCTCCAGCATGGAGCGGTAAGTGTCACATGCACTTTTTATATACGTAAAACACATATCCTGGAGGTTTTCGGGAAGTGAGCGTAACATGGAAAGAATATCTAATTCGTTTTTAGATAAAGGCTTCGGCTCCCCAGGTTTCACATATTCTTTTCCAGTAAGCAGAAGGTCAGTAGAGCAATTAAGATATTCTGCTAAAGCAATCACAGCATCAGAGTTTGGAGCGCTACCAGCTTGCCACCTTCCTATACTTCCGGTGCTTATGTTGCACTCTTTTAATACTGGAGTAGGTTTCAAACCTTTAATATCGCAAATCTCTTTGAAGTTATCCCAAAACAATAAGTCCACCTCCGCAATTTTCGACTCACAAAAAGGCGTAAAAATATTGACGTGCGCCTAAAAGTGAGTTATGATATATATGTAAGATGCATATGTGCGTTTTATTTTCCGTCACAAACAGCACATATGCAAAGACGCTCTTTAATGCGTTACAAAGCAAAGAGCGCACACTACTATTCTAGCAATGTATCTGTCAAATGTAAAGTAAAAATGTAACGCACATCATAGCAAAGGAGGTAGAGAGATGGAGAAAAAGCTGACTCCCTGGTGCGAGAGCGTAAAAATCGCCATGATAGAGCGCGGATGGAGCATGCAAAATCTAGCGGATGCCATAGGAATGTCGCGAGTTTACACGTCTGCAATCATCCATGAAAGAGTGTATTCCGAAACAGCGGCAAAACTCATAAGCGATGCGCTGGGCATTGAGGGTCAGGAAGGGAGAAAGATTGATTCCTGGTGCAAGAGTGTAAGGATAGCGATGGTGAAGCGTGGCTGGGGTGTACTCGATCTAGCTAAGGCGGCAAACATGAGCAAGGGCCACATATCAGCGGTCATCAACGGCAGAGTGCAATCCACTCCGGCAGTCAAAGTCATCAGTGATGTGCTGAACATAGACGAGACTGCTCTTTCCTCGAATGCTAATTAGATTATAACCCGAAAGGAGGGTGAGCGACATGGGGAATGGCTCTATGAAAGACAATGATAATGTGTACTTCCGTGCCAGAAAAGCTGCAGCTATGTACAACGAGAGGCTATTCAGTAGGGAAGGGGCGGCAGAACTGCTGGGAGTATCCGTATCTACGCTCGCGGATTACGAACTGGGAAATACAAAGATTGTTCCGGTGGATAAGGTGGTACTTATGGCGGACCTTTATAACTGTCCGGAGCTGAAATATGGGTATTGCAAGCATGAGTGCCCGATTGGTAAAACGTTGCCGATAGCAACGCAGGCGAAGAATCTTGAAGGGATTGCGCTGCGGCTTATTCGGGAATTTGATGCTGACAAGCTGAAAGGCATCCAGAGGGACTTAATCGACATAACAGCTGATGGCATCATAGATGACTGCGAGAAGCCGGCGCTTAAGGCGATCATGGAGCAGCTGGACCAGATGGCGGTTGCCATCAGTGAATTGAAGATAGCAGGTGAAAAGGCACTGAAAGATTGAGGTATGGTTATGGATGCTGCCAAGTTGAGGGAGATTCTTAAAATACAATATGGACTAGAGAGTGAAGATGATTTCAACGAGGCGGTTGAAAGGTCATCCGGAGTAAACCTGGGGCTGTTCACCAAGCCTCTGGAAAGGAGCAGAAATGGGTACAAGAAAAAAGCAGCTGCTACTGCATAGCGCAAAGCTGGCGTCCATCATTGCAGCTGTGGCCTATGCAGCTATTGGAGTAAGGTCAATCATGACGGCTGCGGAGGATGCAGGAGCGGAAGAAAAGACTGCGGAGCCAATCACGGAAATGGTTAAAATCAGTAATCCGAGCGTTCCGAAATTTCCGGAATACATAAAGAACGCGGAAGTGATAGCACTCGATACGGAACCAGAGGTAACAGAAATTGCATACTCTATGGACTGGAGCGCGGATGAAGTCTATCTTCTGGCAAAACTGGCGATGGCAGAGGCAGAAGGGGAGGATACCGAGGGGAAAGCCCTGGTTATGCTGGTAGTCCTGAATCGGGTATGGAACGAAGGGTTCCCGGATACGATTGAGGATGTCATCCTGGAGGAGCATAACGGAGTATGCCAGTTCAGCGTCACCCAGGAGGGAGGCCGGTGGTGTAAGGTGGAACCTGACGAGGACTGCTACAAGGCGCTGGAGCTGGTAACGCTGGAAAATTGGGATGAATCCGAAGGAGCACTGTATTTTGAAAGCCAGAGTGATTCTACTTGGCACCAGAACCATTTGCAGTATCTTTTCAAGCATGGACACCATTATTTCTACCGATAGGAGGGCTGAGATGCGGAAAGTAAGCGGTTTTGTCTTGAAAAATTGGCTGTGGATTGCGCTGGGCATTATCCTCACGAAGTTTGCGGTTGAATACGCATACCAGGAAAGGGGGTACATAGCATACGGAGGGGAATGGCTGGTGCTGCCATGCCTACTCCTGGCAGTAAGCATGGCAAGAGATGCAGCCGGATATGTAATGGTGATATGTGTGAGGGCATGGCTGCAGCCCGGAAAAGGCAGGAAAAGGAGGAGGCGATAGATATCTGCGAAATATGTTTACAGGATCCGTGCCATCCGCGCTGCCCGAATGCAGGGGAGCCGGAAGGAAAGCACAAGTGCATCAAGTGTGGATACGGAATCATGGGGGATGATGAATACCTGGCGTCACCGGACGGTCCGGTATGCCTGGAGTGCCTGGAGGACATGGACACCAGGGAGTTAATTGAAATATGCGGCGAGGAGCTGCAAAAAGCATAAAGGAGGACAGGAAATATGGCAGGACAGCAGCAGAGGCAGGCACCGGCACAGCAGGGCCAGCAGGGGGAAGTACAGCGGCCCAAGAGTTCAGCTGTACTTGTGAAAGAGATCATCTCCAGGGATACTTGCAAGAAGAAATTCGCGGAAATCCTGGGGCAGAAAGCACCACAGTTTCTTGCGTCATTAACGAACGTAGTCTCCGGGAGCGCACAGCTGAAAAGGGCAGACCCTAATTCTATCGTATCGGCGGCTTTTGTGGCGGCAACATACGATCTGCCGATTGACAGCAACCTGGGGTTCGCGGCAATCGTTCCCTACAACAACAGCAAGAAGAATCCGCAGACCGGGAAATATGAGGATCACATGGAGGCCCAGTTCCAGATGATGTATAAGGGCTTTATCCAGCTGGCAATCCGTTCCGGATACTATGAGAAAATGAATTACGCTGTGGTGTATGAGGATGAACTTGTTTCCTATAACCCCATCACCGGAGAGATTGTTTTCGTGACGGACTTCTCTGAATGTACGCAGAGGGACGAAGGGCAGGCGGATAAGATTGTCGGGTACTATGCGTGGTTCCGCTTGAAGACCGGATACAGCCATGAGCTGTATATGTCAACAAAAGCGGTGGAGAATCACGCAAAGAAGTATTCCCAGGCATACCGGAGCGATCTGAACAAAGGGAAGAAAAACAGTAAGTGGACTACCGATTTTGAGGCTATGGCTCTGAAAACGGTCATCAAGCTCCTGCTCTCCAAATGGGGCATCTTATCTGTTGATATGCAGAGGGCTATCCAGGATGACCAAAAGACATTTGACGAGGAGGGAGAGGCAACACACGGAGATAACCAGCCGGACGCAATCGAGGCGGAGAATGTGTTCGAGCTGCCGGGGCCGGATAATGGACAGCAGAAGGGCGGACAGCCGGAGAGTGCGGAAAGCATGGCAGAAACCGGAGCGGATGCAGCAGATGAAGGAGAATATGTAGACCCGGATGAAGTGGACGCTTTCATGGAGAGCATGGGGTTAGAGGAATTACCGTTTAAGTAAGGAGGGAAAGACATTGGAGTTATCGGCAAACAATTATTACAGCGCGGAGGCAAACCAG
This sequence comes from uncultured Acetatifactor sp., assembly GCA_949840885.1. GTDB lineage: Bacteria > Bacillota > Clostridia > Lachnospirales > Lachnospiraceae > Acetatifactor. The sequence continues at coordinate 2,253 of CATKYJ010000051.1, read as the reverse complement.
GAATATATGAGCGTGTCGCAGTACAAGGATTTTGCTGGGACATACGGAAAGCTGGGATGCGAATACGGAGCGATGGAAAAGCTGGCAGGACGCTGGGAGGAAAAGAAAACAACTGCCCTTCTGGTGGGGAGCTATGTGGATTCCTATTTTGAAGGGAGCCTGGACAAATTCAAGGCAGAAAACCCGGATATTTTCAAAAAGACCGGGGATAAAGGTCTGAAAGCAGATTATGTCAAAGCAGATGACATCATCCGGAGGATAGAGCGCGATCAGTTCTTTATGATGTGCCTCTCCGGAGAAAAGCAGGTGATTATGACCGGTGAGCTGTTTGGAGCAAAGTGGAAGATAAAAGTAGATTCCTACATAGCAGATAAGGTCATCGTTGACTTGAAGGTCATGTCATCTATAACGAAGCACGAATATGTACGGGATGTAGGATACCTGGACTTTATCCGGTATTGGGGTTATGACATCCAGGGAGCAATCTACCAGGAGATTGTCCGCCAGAATACCGGAAAGCGCCTGCCCTTCTACATAGCAGCGGCAAGCAAGGAGGAAGAAACCAACATCGAGGTTATCCATGTGACGGACAATTTCCTTAAAGACGCCATGTCAATGGTGGAGGCGGCTATGCCCAGGATACTCCAGGTGAAAAATGGGGAGGTAGCCCCCGACCGGTGCGAGAGTTGCGATTGCTGCAGGAGTACGAAGGTTTTACGGAATCCAATCACGATTTTAGACCTGGTAAAGGACATTTGAAACCAAGAGCGGCAGATTGGCGGTGATGCAAGTATGGCATGGATAAGCGTCCACGAGCAGGTAATAGGGGGTAAACTTAGAAACCTGGCAAAAGAAATCGGATGCTCCCAAAACGAAGCGTTGGGCCTGCTCATACGCCTATGGCTCTGGGGGATTAACAATGCCAATAAGGAGGGATTCATTGTCGGGGCTGATAAAGCAGATGTGGCGGATGTTCTGAATATTGGTATTGATAAAAGATATGCTCCAGAGATAGTTGTAGAGGCGATGATAAATACTGGATGGATAGATATTGCAAATGGTTTATATATCCATGATTGGGAAGAATGGCAGGAACAATGGTATAAAGCAATCGGATTGAGGGAGAGGGACGCTGCCAGAAAGCGTGAGGAGAGGAAACGGTCAAGGCTCCAGAACGATGCAGGCAGGAGAATAGATACCATCTCCCAGGAACCGGAGCCGGTGACAGATACACTACCGGCGGCTGGGGATTCTCCCATACCGGAAAATCCGGAAAAACCGAAAAAGACAGCGGCGGAAGAACGCACTCCTGCATTTGAGGAGTTCTGGAAGGTATACCCACGCAAGGAAGGAAAAAGCGAGGCATACAAAAAGTACAAGGCGCGGCTCAAAGATGGGTACAGCGAAGCGGAGCTTCTGGAGGCGGCTACGAATTATGCCAGCCGATGCGCGAGGGAGAGGACGGAAAAGAAATATATCAAGATGGCTAAGACCTTCCTAAGTGATACCCTGCCGTTTGTGGACTACATTAAAAAGCAATCGCAAAGTGAGGCAAGACAAGAGCAGACGGATGGAGCGAATCCGTTTGAGAAATTCCTTAAAGGTTAGGAGGCGGATAACGTGAAGGAACTGGAAGGGATCGCTGCCGGTGTATTCATGGAGGCGGCACAGAAAGCAGGTGAGGCGGAAAGCAGTACCGGGGACTATACCGGCGGTGATGGCCTTCTGCATTGCGGCAAGTGCCACAAGCCGAAGGAGAAAGTGCTGGAGTTCCCTGGCTCCCTGGACAGGAACGGAACCGGGCGCAGGATGAAGGTGCGCTGTATGTGCGCCTGCGAGACAGCGGCCAGGGAAGAAATGGCCCGGAGGGAAAAGGAAAGGGAGGAGATGCAGCAGCTCCAGAAGCTACGGGATTCCAGCCTTATTGAAAGCAGGCTCCGGGCTGCAAGGCTATCCTCTTTCGTCAAGACCGGGGACAATCAGAACCTTTACAAGATGGCGCAGCGGTATGTGGAAAAATTCGATGACATGTACAAAAAGAGCCAGGGGATTCTTTTCTGGGGGACGGTGGGAACCGGAAAGAGCTTTACCGCCGCCTGCATAGCGAATGAGCTGTTAGACCGGAGGGTTCCGGTCATAATGACCTCTTTCGTGAAGATTCTCCAGAACATCCAGGGCGGCAGCGTGGACGAGGCGCAGTACATAGCACAGCTGAACCGGGCAAGGCTTTTAATCATTGATGACCTGGGGACG
>CATKYJ010000050.1 GCA_949840885.1 uncultured Acetatifactor sp. | reverse complement strand
CTGTGCTTTTTTGCGGGATAGGGGAATCGAAATAGGGGGAATAAGAGAATTGCATCACATGACTGAAGCAGACAATCCCCGATTTTCAAGATCGGCACGGTTAGTGATGTTTCGTGAAACAACCCTGCTGAGCTAAATATTTCCTCTTGATATTTTTTTAATAATAGCCTAAACTATTTGTGTCACTTACCAAAAGTGTGGATTGAAAGGCTGGTACTATGTTTATCGTTTTCTTATGGTAATAGATTCCATCTGTTGCCATAAGAAGACATCCCATTCAAAACTTATTCCTTGTATATCCCCTTATGAAAACCTGTACGAGATTGCTGCTTCTGCTTTTCGTCCATAGTTGCCATAATGGAAATGGGAAAGCAAATGCCTATTTCCCCATTTTCATTGCCTATCGTGTGTATAGCTTAAGTAAAATGTGATTTTAATTAGAAACAATCGAATCTATAAAAAGGATTACATTGATTTTTCAGCATAAAGAAGCTTTAGAAATGCAGGAATCTGAATCCATCCTATTCAGATTCCCGCCATGAATACAATTTTATCCGCTGTCTTTCTATTTGGGGCCAAATATCCTCCCGCTCCTGGCATCCACCTCAACCTCCGGCGCCCACTCCAGCACAAGCCGCCCTCTCTCCGGGCAGCGGATGGGTAGGAAGATATACCTGGAATCGTGATAGTTCTTCCCGTTCCACCTGTCGCCCACATACAGATACTCTGTCCCCGCCTGCCCGTTTAGAGGCAGGATAAAGGCCGGCTGGGAGGCAAATGTGGTCTCATCCCCGATTTCCCGGAGCATACTCCAATTTCCCTCCATGGAATCGGCCCAGGCATATTTTCCCTGGTTCGGCGCCCAGCCTCATATCACCCCAACTCCCTCCAGTACATCCTCCCCTCGTAAGGCCGAAAGACCCTACGCTGCTTCTGGTCCTTGTAATTGCCAATGAGCAGCTCCCCGGCAGATTCCAATTCCTCCAAATCTACCTCCACTGTGCTACCGTAGAAATTACAGATCACCAGCAGCTGTGAACAGGCATCTGTCCTGGTATAGGCGAATATATTCTCATCCTCCTCCAGCAGCATCTGGAACTCCCCCTCCGCAAAAACAGGATATTCCTTGCGCAGGCGAATCAATTTCTGATAGCATTTCCATATGGAATCCTCCTCTGCCATCTGTGCCGCCGCATTGATTTCCCGGTAATTGGGGTTCAACGCAATCCAGGGCTCACCATCTGTAAATCCTGCGTTCTCCCTGTCATTCCACTGCATGGGGGTCCTGGCATTGTCACGGCTTTTGGCGTAGATGGAGTCCATGATTTCAGCTTTTTCATACCCTTTCTCCAGCCGTTCCCGGTACAGGTTCAGGGTTTCGATATCCCTGTAGTCCTCCAGTTGGCGCCGGATGTTCGTCATACCTAACTCCTCTCCCTGGTAAATGTAGGGAGTTCCCTGCATGCCGTGGAGAAGAATGGCCAGCATCTTCGCGGATTCCACCCGGTACTCATTGTCGTTTCCCCAGCGGGATACGATTCTGGGCAGGTCATGATTGTTCCAGAACAGGCTGTTCCACCCTTTCCCGTACAGCTCCCTTTGCCAGCGCCCGAAGACCTCTTTCAGCTTCCGGAAAGGCAGCGGGGCCAGGTCCCACTTTTCCTTTCCCGGTATCTGGTCCAGGCAGATATGTTCAAACTGGAATACCATGGACAGCTCACTGTTGTCCGGGTTACTGTACAATTTCGCCAGCTCTGTGGTGGCTCCCCAGGCCTCCCCCACAGTGACCAGGTCCCCTTTCTGGAAAGTCTCCCGGCTCAGCTCCCGGAGGAATTCGTGGAGTCTGGGGCCGTTGCAGGTAATCTTCCTGTCCGGCTCCTTTGCAATCTGGTCAATGACGTCCAGTCTGAAGCCGCCCACTCCTTTCTCCATCCACCAGTTGATCATATCGTAGATCTCCCGGCGCAGCTTCGGGTTCTCCCAGTTCAGATCCGGCTGCTTTACGGAAAACTGGTGGAAATAATACTGACCCACCTCCGGCACCCATTCCCAGGCCGGGCCGCCGAAAGCTGCCCGCATATCATTGGGCAGCTGCCCCTCTGCCCCGTCCCGCCACACATAGTAGTCGTGGTAGGGATTTTCCCGGCTTTTTCTCGCCTCCCGAAACCAGTAATGCTCGTCCGAAGAATGGTTCAGGACCAGGTCCATAATGATGCGGATGTGGCGCTTCCCGGCCTCCGCGATCAGTTCCTCCATGTCTGACAGCGTGCCGAACATGGGGTCAATGTCCTGATAATCCGAGATGTCGTAGCCATTGTCGTCCTGGGGGGACTTGCATACCGGGGACAGCCAGATGGCGTCTATCCCCAGGTTCTCCAGGTAATCCAGCTTCGAGATAATCCCCTGGAGGTCGCCTATGCCGTCGTGATTGCTGTCCGCAAAGCTGCGGGGGTAAATCTGATAGATGACGGTGCTTTTCCACCATTTTGTTTGGTTTGTATTGTCTTTTTTGGTCATTTCTCTTCTCTCCTCAACAAAATTCTTAAAAGGGTTCCCGGCTGCTTCCCATTGTCTGCTCCGCCCAAATTCCGCCTGTATTCAGCTTATCGTGTCCACTCTTCTTTCAATATATTTCTCTTACTTTTATGGGTGGTATGCCCAGAGTAATATCAACTTTTATGCCCAAATGCAGCTCTTACCCAACCCATATTCTGCTTTAAAGACCAGGCCGAAATTCCATTTACTTTCAACCTGGTCTGAAATTTTGTAAGCAGACTACAGAGTCCTAAGCCAGCAAAACCCCTGCTCAAAAGATCGAGAGCACGTCGCTGCCCTCCCTGACAAAGGCCACAAACTCCCTCAGTTCCACAGTGGTCTCAAGCCATGTGCCTCCCTGGTGGACGGTTCTGTCCTTTGTGAGCACCCAGTTGCCCTTGGGCAGATACACCTTTTTCACCCGCTGTCCCTGTCTGACCACCGGGGCAAAGAGGATATCGTCCCCGAACAGGTACTGTTCTCCCAGGCCATAGCACACCTCATCCTCCAGGAAGTCAAAGAACATGGGCCGCATTACAGGAATTCCTCTTTCCGATGCTTTCTTCATAGCACTGCGCAGATAGGGCTTCATCCGCTCCCTGAGAAGCACCAGGTCTTTCAGGATTTCAAAATTCTCTTCCCCAAAGCTCCAGAGTTCGTTGTCGCCGCCGGTGGGCTCTATGATGGGTCTTGTGTAGTCTTTCCCCTCCCTGCTGCCGTGGAGGCGCATCACCGGGCAGAACAGGCCGTACTGGAACCATCTGACGATAAGCTCTCTGAAATAGGGCGTCTCGATATCCCCGCCGTAAAACCCGCCGATGTCCGTGGTCCACCAGGGAATCCCGCACATGGCCATGTTCAGGCCGGACTTCACCTGGTCCGAAAGGCTCTCAAAGGTGGAGGGAATGTCCCCGGACCACACCAATGTGCCAAACCGCTGCGCCCCCGGATAGGCGCATCTGGACAAGGTCACAATGTCCTGTCTGCCCTCTGCTTTCATGCCGTCATACACCAGCTTTGCGTAATAATATGGGTACAGCAGCCCCACCTGGTCCCCGTTTCCCATGGAAAGCACCAGATTGTCAAAATGCTCAGGATGGATCTCCGGCTCCGCCTCGTCGAACCAGAGACAGTCCACTCCCTGGTCGATATAATTTTCTTTCAGCTTCTTCCACACAAACTCCCTGGTCTCCGGGTTCGTGGGGTCTATTTCCGCCTGGGGGCCGTAGAAATCAAACACCCGGTTGGAGCCGCTTGCGGTCCTGATCAGGAGATTACGGTCAAACATCTCGCCGTAGTTCTCGCTCTTCTCATTGATGGTGGGCCACATGGACACCATCAGCTTCACGCCCATGGCATGGAGTTCCTCGGCCATGGCTTTGGGGTCCGGCCAGTATACAGGGTCAAATTTGTAGTCCCCCTGCTCTGTCCAGTGGAAGTAGTCGATGACGATCACGTCCAGGGGAATCCCCAGCTCTTTATACCGCCTTGCCACCTGCAGGACTTCCTCCTGGGTCTCGTAGCGCAGCTTGCACTGCCAGAAGCCCAGGCCAAAGTCAGGCATCATGGGGGCGTGTCCGGTAAGGTCTGCCAGGGTTTCGGACACCTCCCGGGGCTCTCCGCCTATGACTACGTAGTCAATCTGTTCCATGCTGTCGCTGTTCCACCTGGTCCGGTTATGGGCCAGCTCGCAGGTGCCTGTGGAGGGCATGTTCCAGAGGAAACCGTACCCCAGGGAGGAGTACACGAAAGGCATGGCGCATTTGGCATTCACATGGCGCAGGTCGATGGTACAGCCCTTTAAGTCAAAGCAGCCCGTGGCCTCGTGTCCCAGGCCGTAGAAATGCTCCCCCTCCACAGGCGCGAATGTCACCCGCCCGCTCCAGAGTCCGCTTCCCCGGTTGCGGTAATTGCGTATGCCCGCGCCGAATGTGAGTTCGCTTTTCTCCGACAAAATCCGCTTGTCTTTCCGGAAATATTCCATCCTGCCATCGCCGTGCACCACGGCTTTCATTTCTCCGGTGACAAAGTAAGCGCAGTCCCCCTCCAGCCAGATTTTTGCGTCCTCAGACCCAGGCTCCATAGTCCAGTTCTGCTCCTTTACTTTGCCCTGCGGCGAGGCCTGGAAGCGGATGCTGTCCCGGCCGCAGGCCGAGATTTTGCCCCATTCCCCGGGGCGGGTAAAGAAGATTGCGTTGTCTTTGATTTCGTATTTCATGTTTGCACCTTTCTGCGCGCTTGGACGCGGCTCTCAACTGTTTCTTTTTTCCATCCGCAGTATCTCCTCCGCGGTCTTTTTTGCCCGTTTGTAATAGGATCCCTCCGCAATTTCTTCCCTGTTTGCCTCCGGATCATTCAGCTCCTCTTCCAGGAACTCCACGTACTCGTTCAGGGCCGCCAGCCTGATATCCATCAGATATCGGTCCCAGTCCGGCTTCTGCTTCAGCGCCTTATAGCAGGCCTGCACAAAAGTCCCGCGCAGATCATCGTCCATGTAAAAAGGAAACCCGTCCGGCTCATATACCAACGTCCCATGGGCAATCAGCCTGGTAATGTCCAGCGCATAGGGCATGATTCCGCCGAATCCCCAGTCAATCACAGATACCCTGCCGTCCCGCCAGATCCCGTTGAACTGCAGAAAGTCCCCATTGCTCAGGGTCCGCGGACAGCTCTTCTGCCGTTCCAGAAAGATATCGTAGGCCGCTGCCAGCTCCGGTTCCTTTTCCAGGCACCTTGCCCGCCTGCAGATTCGCTCCCAATATCTGTCGAACCTGCCGTCCTGCGCTTTGCAGTCCCAATAGAAATTCTGGATCTCTGCCAGCGTATCGGCGCTGGCCAGCGCCATCTCCCGGGTAAAACGGCGCAAGTCAGGCCCCTCAATATATTCCGTCAGCAGCCAGACAGTTTTGCCGGATACGACATTCCCATAGTATTCCGGTACTGCAAAAGCCTTTCCCTGCAGAAAGTTTTCATAGATGTCCCGCTCTCCGGCATCTGCCTGCTTACAGACATAGCTTTGTCCGCCTGCGGAAATTTTGTATACATTATATTTCCTCTGGTAATCGCCGTCGCTGTCGCAAAAGCGTTCCGCTCTCAAATCCGCCGGCCCGCATGAAAGCCGTTCTGCCAGCCAGTCCACAGGCAGGGTGTCGTCTGCCGCTTTCTCCAAATATACTCCCATTTCTTTGTCCTTTCTGTCCTGAACCGGACATATTCCCGCAAGCTCGGGGGCGCTTCGCCGGTTAAATGTCCGAAAAACCCTCTGCACAAGTAAACCGGGCAGCCGGTTCTCTTTCTCCGACCGCTTGGCTCTGCCCTTTGCGGACATTGTACCGTAATTTTGTGTGCTCCGGCGCATATGGAATCAGAAGTAGACATGATGCACTTCCGTGTCAGTATTATATCATATCTCCCAGCGGGTTTCCATCTCTTCCGTGGCAAAACCTGAGTTTACCACTTATATAGTTACTTTTCATGGGGTGTGGAAATAGGACATGATAACAGGGAGCTCTCATGAGACCCATAGCGTTCGATGTGCACCATACACTCCTGATGGTCGGCGCCATAGCTGTAGAAGCAAACCTACACCCCTGACATCATGGGGGATCAGGAGTGCGGCATCCGGGGCCGGTTGGAGGTGCTGATTGATGCCGCCCTCGGTGCAGGGATTTTGACGGCTTCAAAAAAACAGGCGCTAGTGCGCCCGTTTTTACAAGGGTTTGATGGTGGTCAGCCTCCAACAAGCACGCGCCGGGTATATACCGTCGCATTGCTTGCCGTGCAGAGCAGTCAAGCTATTTCGACCTGATTTCAATGCTCCCCAGTTTAGTTTTCGCAACCGCCTGGATTTTGCCATCCACCATTTTTCCTGTGGAGGTGTAAGCCATTTTTCCGATGGGCGTTTTCATCTCACCGGAGAAAGTCACGTTACCGTTCCCGTCTATGACCCCGTTTTTGAACTCGTTTTCCTGCCCCATGAAAGAGATGACACCAGAGATTCGTTCCCCCTCAATATGGGTAATGACTTTGCCGTTAATGCTGCCAATCGGTGTGGACATGACCACTTCGAACTCCTCAGTGACGGGAGGGCCGCTTCGGTCCACAGTGGCGGGGGCCGAAGCTTCGGCGGATCGCTGTACTTGGGAGGTTGTTTCCACAGGTCTTCCCTGGAGCGCTTTCTCTGATGCCTTGCCCCCGCGTCGAAGGGTGGTGTCAATGCCCAGTAACTTTCCCAAATTGCCGCCGAAGATTTTGCGCTTGTCCTCATCGGTAAGAGGTAAGTAACCATATTTCCACTGTAGCTCATCGGGAATCTGAAACTGAGCCAGTCCCATGGCGGCCGCGCCAATCTGCAGCCCATACCCGGCGCTATCCGTTCCCCAGATGATCCTGTCAGGACCCACGAAGCGCATGGCTTCTCCCAGGATATGGGCGAACTTGTAAGGCACTGTGACAGCCCAGGGCACCAGCAGACTTAAACACAGATACACATTGGGATGGCCCAGGGCCACCATATTCATGGCATCGGTAAAGGGATACCCCATGTGGAAGGCCACGATTTTCAGCTCTGGGAAGTCTCGGGCCACGTCATCCACCTGGGTGGGGTAGCAGTATTTGCTCTTTCCGGGCGGCACCCAGCTGAACCCTGTGTGCAGGCACAGCACCGCTCCCAGTTCCTCTGCACGTTTGTAGAAAGGCCACAGTTCCGGGTCGTTGATGTATGTATCCTCGGGGGAGTAATACTTGAAGATTTTTGTACCTTGATCCATCCAATACTCCAGCTCCCAGATGGCGTTTTTCACCCCTCGCCGCTTGATGGGGGAAAGGTTGGGGTTGAGGATGAAGCGGTCTGGATGGGCCTGAACCGCTTTCCAGGCGTCTCCGTTGGTACACCATCGGCTGGTGAAGCCCGTGGTGTCCATCATGGACTCCGGCAAGATGCAGGCCACATCCACGCCGTACTTGTCCATGGCCCGGAGGATGTTTTCCGGGTCGGCGCTTTTCGTCATTTCCCAAGGCTCAAATTTGCTGATATAGTCCCCGGGCGCGCCTTGCAGAGTAGGGCGCATAATACCGTCGATGGCCCGCCACCACATCTGTACGCCGGGGAAGTGTTCCACCGATGACATATCACCGATGATGTGGCACTCCGGGTCAATTTTGAAAAAGCCGTCCTCCCATACGCTATGTTCCGACATGAACTATCCCTCCTTAAATCTGCGGCAGGTCTTTCCGCTTGTCCATAAATGTCTGTGCCCGAAGATCCATCAGCCCGCCGTCCTGCCAGAGCTCCGGGTAATATTTCTCGAAGCCCGCTGTGGGGTTCACCGCACAGCGAATCCAACGGGACTCGAACAGGTTCATATAACACTGCTGGCACCGGGCGCATTTTACAATGTCGCAGGTCCGTCCGGCTTTCACCTTTGCGGGCCAGTATGGGTCGGCGATGGACTGACGGCCCAGAGAAACGATATCGGTCTGCCCCTCCGTCACCGCTTGGGCGGCCAGTTCCGGGGTCATGAAGTCGGGAGTGATGACCGGCAGACCGCCCGATGCCTTTTTGAAGCCGGGGGCCCACTGGGTAAACTCTCCCTCGCCGTCGGGGGCGAAGCCCTTGCCGAAAGCTTCGTAGCTGCCCTGAGATACGTCGATGAAGTTCGCCCCGGCAGCGGTCAGCAACTCCGCCACCCTGCATGCCTCGCCGTGGTGGAGGCCGTCGCTGATGTACTCCTCCCCGGAGATGCGCACACCCAGAGCCTTGTCCGGGCCGACGATCCGGCGCACCCGCTCCAGTATGTTGGTGACCACCCGACAGCGGTTTTCCGTGCTCCCGCCGTAGCGATCCTCCCGGAGGTTGGAGCGGGGGGAGAGGAACTGGTGGAGCAGATAGCCATGGGGGGTATGGAGTTCTACGCCGTCAAAGCCCAGGCGGTACATGGCACACACCTGTTCCACCATGAAGTCCTCCATCTGCTCGATTTCATGGATGGTCAGCTCCCGGGGGGCATCTCCGAATACAACATGGGTGAACTCGCTGTCGTTTTTCTCCAGCAGTTCCCGCAATACGGGTACGAACCGGGCATACTCTTCATCGTCCATTTTCTGCAGCTGGTCCAGCAGTGACATGGAAAACGGCACATCGTCCGGATCCAGCCCTGCCTCCTTAGACACTCGCTTGAACTGCAGCGCCCAGCCACGAGTCAGATGACGCATATCCATCTCCATGGCCACTGCGGATGGGGCCCCGGCGGCGATGGCCTCATGTCCGGGCATTGGGTGACCCTGACGGCCCCAGCCCGGAGACACTTGGGCGAAGATCTTTGCCCCCCGGTAGGAATGAACGACCTCGGCCAGCTGGCTCAAGTGCCGGTATTTATCCTGGGCGTCGCACAGCAGGGGGTTCAGGCTCTCCGAACCTCGCCAGGGGAATGGGTTGGCAACCATGCACTCGGTGATGATAAGGCCGAAGCCGCCCCGGGCCCTGGCGGCGTACCAGGCATTGGTCTGTTCTCCGGCATAGCCCAAGGGGCCGGTGTAACCCATGTTCATGGGAGACATGGCAATGCGGTTTTTCAGCTCCACATTTCCGATTTGAATGGGTTCAAATAAAATATTGGTATCCAAGGCATCATGCTCCTTTCCGTGAATGCTCCCAGACACTTGACAGCTGGGGGATACCTCCACTATAATAGCGGAGAAGATAACGGTCAACAGTACGTTTTCTGAATAAAGTCCATTATCATACCATCGCATAGAAAGGTTTCCGTACAGGGAGGGCCTATGGAACAGAAATTGGATCTGAGGATACAGAAAACCTACCTGGCTCTGAGCAGGGCGCTGCTGAAAGCCATGAGTGAAAAGCCTTTTGAGGATATCCGTGTCAACGAGCTGTGTGACCGGGCCATGGTGCGTAAGTCCACCTTTTATAAACATTTCGGGGACAAGTACGAGCTTCTGGCTTTCGTGGTGCGGCAGGGTCTGAGACGGTTTGACGCACAGATAGGGGAAAGTACTGCGTGTATGGACCCGGTGGACAACTACGGGCGGATCATAGACTGCCTGTTTGATTTCCTGCGGGGGAATGAACATCTGATACGCTCAGTATCTGGTTCGGGCTGTTTCCCACTGGTTTTGGATATCCTGTCGGAACAGATCGTCCGAGACATCCAGGATAAGCTGCGGGAGGACTGCCGGAAAGGCCACAAAATGCCTGCCTCGCCCGAGGTGATGGCCCCGTTTTTCGTGGGTGCGGTTGCCGAGTGTATCAAGCGGTGGATGGCAGGGAACAGGAAGATGGAGGAAGATGAGCTGAAAAGACAAATAGGGGGCCTTTTGAGGGCGGTGTACTACGCGGTGAATTGATGTTATTGTAGATCGATTCAGGGTGGAATATTGGGATGAAATCGGCAGAAGGCTTGCAAATTGGGCGGAAATATTTAAACAGATTGCATATAGGGAGGAAGGGAGAGGCCTTGGGCTTCCTGGGGCCCAATGGGGCGGGAAAAACCACAACCATACGCCATTTAATGGGATTTCTAAAACCCAAATCGGGAAAATGCACCATCCACGGCCTGGACTGCTGGAACGAAAGTGAGAAAGTACAGGCAAGGCTTATGCATGATCCTGATATTCTGATTCTGGACGAGCTCACCAGCGGATTCGATCCGTTGATGCAAAGCAGATTTGTCAGTTTGATCGCAGAAGAAAAAGAACACGGAAAAACGGTTTTGATGTCAAGCCATGTGTTTGAGGAAGTGGAGCGGACCTGCGACCGTATCGGTATCATTCGAAAGGGCAGGATGATAGCCGTTGATTCAGCCGCTGCATTGCACGAACGGCATACTCGCAGTTACACGGTGACGCTTGAAAACGGAGCTGTGGCCAAAGCATTTGCCGCAGATTTTGGCGGTATCTGCAACGGAGAGAACGTCACTGTTACAGCAAAACAGAGCCTGGAGGAAATTTTCATGAATTATTACGGAGGGGAACAAAATGACTAATCTGGCATTATATAAACGCGAAATGAAAGGAAGCATAAAGCTGCTTATTATTTTTGGCGCAATTATAATAATAGTTTCACGATTCAATTCATCATGCTTGAGGCTGAGAAATTTATGGATTGGAGAAAGAAAATGAAAAAGTATTTTCTACCCTTTATTATGTTGGTAATATTTGAAACTGTTGCAGTGACATTATGGCTGACACAGAACAATACATTTTATCTGTTTAACTTTAGCTATATAGGAATATCTATTTCTTTAGGGATATTTCTTTATGTTAAAAAATACAAGTATGCCCGCAGAGTTGCACAACTTTTAGTCGGCCTTTATATGTTAGTTTATTTGGGTGTTATCTGCGGCGAAAATATGCAGATTGAGGGATTTTGGTATTATCTTTTTACAGGTGTATTCGAGGCTGCAACAATTCATTATGCGGTGGCCAAAATCTTCGGCCCCTTACTTTTTGGCAGAGGTTGGTGCGGATATGCCTGTTGGACGGCAATGGTGCTTGATTTTCTTCCATATAAAGTTTCTAAAACACCGCGAAAAAAGATCGGGTGGATAAGGTATGTTACATTTGTGGTTTCTTTTATATTTGTTTCAGTATTATTCCTCTCTCATACTAGCAATCTTGAGAAGATTATGTTTTGGGCGTTTATTATAGGAAATGTCATGTACTATGCCGTCGGAATAATATTGGCGTTTGTTTTTAAGGATAATCGCGCATTTTGCAAATACATATGTCCTATTACAATATTTTTGAAACCCATGAGCTATTTCTCTCTATTACAAATTAAATGTGATAAAAGCAAATGCATTTCTTGTGGCAAATGCAAAAATGTGTGTCCAATGGAAGTGGATGTTACAGATAATTCTCGAAAACGAAAGAACGGTACAGAATGTATTCTTTGTTTTGAGTGTGTGAAAAATTGTCCAAAGAACGCACTATAAGCTTTCGGTTTATGGGGCAGAACAAAAACAGCTTTCAAAGTCCCTGCCGGCCTGCCAATTTGATTCAGCAGTTGCAATATTCCGGGGAAGATGTATAATATAGAATAGAAAAGAAACCGATTCAGCGCTACATACAGGAGGTCAGGCATGAAGAAAACAGCGGCCCAGCTTATAGCGGCCTGTAAGGGAACCGCAAAAAAGGTTCTGGCATACGGAACGTATTTTGCAACATTCCGCCCTGCAAAAAAGAATGGAAAGTGGATGCGCAGGCCCTGTTCTGAGGAGCTGTTTTATGATGCCATGACTTTCGACATCAATAACACATGCAATCTGCGCTGTCGATTCTGCTTTAACGACTTTGAAAACAAGGCATTTTATATGACGGAAGCGGTCTATCGAAAGATTCTGGCACTGTTTCCCATGATAAGACCTGTAAAAAGACAGGGGGCAGGTATCCTTTTCTCATGCCTTTATGAGCCGTCTATAGCCCCTGATTTTTTGAAATTCTTAAAATTACTGCCCCGGACAGGCCGGAAAAATGTGTTTTTTACCTCAAATTTTTCGAGGTCCATGACGGAGGAAGAGATCCGCACCATTTTGTCTGCAAATATCCGGCATGTGAACCTTTCCGTTGAAACGCTCCGGCCCGAACGGTACCATGAAATATGCGCCTCTGTCCAATTCGACCGCTTCTACCGGAATCTGGAAAAGATTGCCCTGGTAAATGCAAAATGGCGTCCCGGCAGGCACAGGGCTAAGCTGTATTGCATTACAATGGTATTGAAAGAAAACCGGGACGAACTGTCTGCAATCGGGAAATTCTGCGCGGAAAAACTCCGGGCTGCCAGACATGAATTCCGCACTCCATATATCAGCGCCGCCGCAAATCATGGGGACTGGAATATGGGGCAGCTTATGAACGAGGATGAATGCAGCCAGGTGCGCCGGGAACTTATGGCGCTGCGGGTTCCCCTTGTGCTGGACATCCACTCGAAGGACGAACTGTTTGCCGGTGCAGCCGCCCCCGCAAACCGCACATCGATTACCCCTACAACAGAGCGGACATGGCTGCGGGCGTGTATTGAGGAAAAGCTGGCGGAAATGCGGTTCTGTATGGACAAGGAATTTCTTTTTCTCCGTTTCCACCCATCAGGCCTATATACCTGCGCCATGGCAAAAGAGGAGACCTCCATTGCCAGTATGGAAGACAGCTTTGGTTTCTTCCGGGACAAGCTAAAAGAGCTGTACCAGCGGCGGGCGGAAGCCTTTCTGGCTCCGGACGCTCTTTTAGAGACTTTCGACACAGCCGCCCCCAGGGAGCTTCCCACAGATATCACGCTTTACGGTATGAGGGAGACTCCGGTTTATCTGCTTTTAGAGGGATTCTTTCAAAGCCCTGGAGATTCGGAAGATTTCCTGTTGTTTGCCACGGCAACGGGGAAAAACGGGAAAAAGCAGTTGTTTCTTGCACTGAAGCAACCCTGCCCGGAATGGGTATCCCGGCCAAAGGGGCTCTATAGCTTTGCCCTTTGCATAGACTGGAACAAAATAGCGCGTCCCCTGACTGATCTGGCATTTTATATTGCTGACAGCAAAAGCCTTTCGCCCCTATATGGATACCAATACCCCTATGGGATTTTGTAGGCTTTTAGTTCCGGTGTCATCGACCAGTATTTGATGCCCCAGTTTTCGAAATTCCACTCCTCCATATAGGGATTGCACTCGAAGTCAATATAATAGACCTCTCCCCCACGGACCACGAAATTCGTGGGGAAGTAATCGATATTGGTATTCGCGGCGTACAGCGCTCTGCACATCTTTCGCACCTGTTCTATGTAGTCCGGCTGCATTTTATCCTGCACAACCAATTCGTAAATTGTAGGCCCCTCAATGTATTCTTTTAAAATGCGCTCCCTCGCCCCGTCTGCCTCTATCAGCTCCGGCATCCTTATCCCGATTTTCTTCAGCCACTGGTAGGATCCTGTCTCCGCCTCCATCTTATTGCCGAACTGATAATAGTCGCAGGGCTCATGGTGAATCTGCTTCAAAACATACTCCCGCTCCCCGTCCCACACCAGGTAGGAGTACCCGCCTTTGCCTTTCCCTAAAAGCTTTCGCACCTGATATTCCTTTTGATTTACTGCCATTCTCTGCTCCATGTCCGCACCTCCTGCCTGAATGAAATTCCCCCGCAGAAAACCGCGAGGGAACCAAATTCCTATTTTTCCTTTATACTTCCCGTCATGCCGTCTCTGGCGGCACATACAGCCGAATCCGGTAAAGTCTCTGCACCGTTTCCATCTGCTCCAACGGAATCGTTTTCTGCCCTTGTTTCGGTGAGCACTACTGTCTCATAGTCATGCAGTCTGCCATCAAAGTCCCTGTCACGGATCAGCTCTCTCCACCCGCCGGAGAACTCCGCCAAAGAGACACTCCCCCTCTTCACATGGAAAATCAGAACCACATGGCATTTCTCCCACTTTCTCTCCAAATACCAGATTCCCCTGTGGTCATCCGTCTCCTGCCTGATAACCGCCCCTTTGGTCAGCGCGGGATACCCATGCCTGATTTGAATCAGCCTGCGGTAATAGTCCAGACATTCCAGCTTCTGCCTGCTCTCCTCCCAGAGCATCCCCCGCCTGCAGTCCGGGTCCGGTCCGCCCTCCATCCCCACCTCGTCGCCATAATAAATCATGGGCATACCCGGCAGCAAAAGCTGCATGGCCGCAGCCAGCCTCTGCTTTCCCATATCCCCTCCGGCGCTGTGGAGGAACCTGGCGGTGTCGTGGGTGTCGATGAAATTCCACAGATACCCCTCCAGCCCTGTGTGCAGATTCCCCTTTACAAAGTTCAGATTCCCCACAAAAGCCGAGAGACTGATCTCCTCCCTGGCGATCAAGTCCACCGCCGCATCGTAAAAGGGATAATTCATGACGCTGTCCCATTCGTCCCCCTCCAGGAAATCCCCCGCGTAATGCCAGACTTCTCCCACTATCAGGGCGTCTTTCTTCACAGCCTTAACGCCTGCGCGAAACCGTTTCCAGAAGCTGTGGCCGATCTCATCTCCCACATCCAGACGCCAGCCGTCGATATCGCATTCCTGTATCCAGTACCGGGCCACATCTATGACAAAATCCGCTGTCTCGGGATTGCCCAGATTCAACTTCGGCATATACGCGGCGTAGCTGAACGTCTTGTAGTTGGGCCTCTTGCCCATCTCCATCACCAGCGGAAAATCCTCGATATAATACCAGTCCAGGTAGGCCGACTGCCGCCCCTTTTCCCGGATATCCCGAAAAGCGAAAAAGTCAATCCCAGTGTGATTAAACACACCGTCTAAAATCACATACATGCCGGACTGGTGGGCCAGCTTCACCAGCTCTTTCAGATCCTCCTTATCGCCGAAAGAGGGATCAATCCGGTAATAGTCGTGGATATTGTACTTATGGGAAGAGTCCGAGCAAAAAATCGGCGTCATGTAGAGGATATCCACCCCCAGATTTTTGATGTGGTCAAAATGATTGATAATGCCCCGCAG
Source organism: uncultured Acetatifactor sp. (assembly GCA_949840885.1). GTDB lineage: Bacteria > Bacillota > Clostridia > Lachnospirales > Lachnospiraceae > Acetatifactor. The sequence goes on along the minus strand of CATKYJ010000050.1, from coordinate 11,066 downwards.
AGACCCTTTCAGGTCCGCTCTATGGCCAATGGGCGCCTGATACCAGTCCTCTTTCGCCACCTCCTGATCCGTGGCAAAACGGGAGGGAAAAATCTGGTATATCACTTTATTTTCAGCCCAGGCCGGCAGCCCGAACCGTTCCTCCTCCCGAAGCGTCTGGGGACAGTCGAACATTCTGCCGATCTCCCTGATACACGCTTCGTAAAATGCGTGGTTTCCATAATAGACCACATTTCCCTGCCGGTCTTCTATCTCAAAGAAATATCTGAGGCAGACTGTATCAATGTAGATATCCGTCTCGTAGTAGTCCAGATAGTTGTCGGAACATACCAGTTTCATAGGGGATTCCTGCCTGGTATCCAGATATTCAATGGGCAGGTACTTATTCTGTGTGTGAAGCACCACCCGGGCCCCGTCGCCCTTTTTCATTTCCAGCCTGATGAGAAAATGTCCTTTCCCTATGGCATAACAATATCTCTTATCCGCAAAATGCCTGATTGCCGCGTATTCCATGGTTCCCTCCTGTTTTCCTTTCCTGCCTCTGCCGTCCGCAGCCGGAGCTGCTCTTTCCTGCCTCTGCTGTCCGCTTTTGTCACGGCACCTCCCCGGTTACGGCTGTCTTTCCCGCCACTGCTGTCCGCAGCCGCCTCACCAATTACGGCTGTCTTTCCCACCGCAGCCGCCTCCCCCAATTTTATCCCGCCTCTATCTTGCATTATATTCTTATCCGTGATAAAATTCTTGCAATATAGTCCTATATTTTTAGCATAATCCTATTATCTCCCGGCACTCGCACGAAAGGAGCCCCATGAACCACACACCCCTGCACGAGACCAAAACCCACGGAACCGCGGCCTTTCCCTACACGGTCTACCGCGGCATGATTCCTGCCTATTTCCATTCCTTTCCGCTGCACTGGCATGACGACTTTGAACTGATCTACTGTATCAAAGGCCGGATCCTGGTCACCGTATGGGGACATCCCTTTACACTTTCCGGAGGAGACCTGGCAGTAGTCCTCCCCCGCGCCGTCCATTCCATCGATCAATGGGACAATGAGGCCGGAGAATACTTTAACATCATGTTTCACCCCACTGTATTCAAGGGCGCGGAAGACGACTCCTGCTATGAAAAATACATTCTCCCCTTTCTAAGCGGAGAAAAAGCCCTGGATCCTTTCCAGCCTGCGGCCTCCCCTTTAAATCAGGCCCTCACCCCCTGCATCCTGTCCATGCTGGAACACCGCAGGGAAAGCTACTCCACCCATGAGCTGCTGATCCGGTCCTGCCTTTTTTTGGTACTCCACCATATCAGCCGATACAGCACGGCCGCAGATGACAACAGCCTGTCACAATTATCTTATGGCAGGCTGAAAAATGCGCTTTACGATATCCAGCACTCCTATGACCAGGAGCTCTCTGTGAAAAGAGTGGCAGAGAAATGCGGTTTCTCGGAAAGTCACTTTATGAAATTATTCCGGGAATTTACGGGAACCAGCTTTAACGCCTATCTGGTCAACTACCGCCTGGAACTGGCTGCCAGGCAGCTGTCGCAGACCAGCCTCAAAGTAATCGACATTGCGCAAAACTGCGGCTTCCACCACCAGTCCTATTTCACCCGGATCTTCCGGAAAAAATACGGAGAGACCCCTTTGGCCTACCGGAAGGCCATGCTCTCCGGCGGGAAGCACCCTCCAATGTCTGATGCTGCCGGGCAGGCATCTCTCCCGCCCGGCCAAACCTTATAGCGGATTACAAAATCAGCTCTTCCATGGCCTCCCCTCCGGGCCGCTTCACCAGAATCCGCCTGTAAGGCTTCTCATAGCCTCCGTGGACAATCTCCCCGCTGACAGTTCCGTCTTCCCTCACCGTAAAGCGGTACTGGTGGTATTGGCCCTCCCTGTAGGCAAAGTCCTCGCCGTTGTCCAGGTAATGGTCGAAGCTTCCCTCCCCGGGATATACGTCCAGCAGCAGAGTGTCAAGGGGCTTCTCGCCCACATAGGACTGCTCCTCCATCATGGGCAGGACTGCTCCTGCCTTTACGTAAATAGGACAGGTATCCAGCGGCGCCTCCCGCACGAACCACACCGGCCCCTGTATCCGCTCTCCGGTCCAGTAGTCATACCAGCTCCCCTCGGGCAAGTACACCATGCGCTTCCTCATGCCCTGGTTCACCACCGGAGCCACCAGAATCCGGCTTCCCACCAGGAATTCGTCGTTGCACTGTCTGGCCGCCTCGTCTTTCTCGTAATGGTACACCAGCGGCCGCATAATGGGCGCGCCCGTGCGCTCCTCCTCGTAGAACAGGTCGTAGAAATAGGGAATCCACCGGTAGCGCAGCTTCACGTACTTCCGGTAGATATCCAGCACCTCCCGGCCGAACTGCCAGGGCTCCTGCTCCCTGCTGCCCATGGCAGAATGGTTCCGAAACAGCGGCGAGAAGCACCCTACCTGCACCCAGCGCACCAAAAGCTCCGGCGTAGTGTCCGAGCCGAACCCGCCGATATCCGTGCCCACGAAAGGCATGCCGGAGAGCCCTAAGTTGCACAGCTGAGGGATGGCCATCTGCAGATGGCCCCACATGCTGTGATTGTCCCCTGTCCAGGCCGTGGCGTACTTCTGGCTCCCGGCGTAGCAGGCCCTGGTGATCACAAAGGGCCTGCGCCCGTCCAGCTTTTTCAGGCCCTCATAGGTGGCCTTTGCCATGAAGTGACCATACACATTGTGCATCTCGCCGTGGCAGGTCTCCCTGTCCCCGTCCGTGAATCTCACGTCCTCGGGCAGCGGCCCCCGGAAGCTGGCGGGCTCGTTCATGTCGTTCCAGATGCCACGCACCCCCATGTCCAGCAGGAACTTGTGATGTTCGCCCCACCAGCTCCTCACGGCCGGATTGCCGAAGTCCGGAAAAGCCGCATCCCCGGGCCAGACCGCGTTGATATAGACCTCTCCCTCCGGAGTTTTGGCAAAATAGCCGTTCTCCACGCCCTCTTTGTAGACAGCATAGTCTTCATCCTTTTTCACCCCGGGGTCATTGATGGTCACCACCTTAAAACCCCGGTCTTTCAGACTTGTCAGGTACCCTTTCGGATCGCCGTGATAGCGGTCCTTGTTCCAGGTAAACACCCTGTAGCCCTCCATATAGTCAATGTCAAAATGGATCACATCGCAGGGAATTTCATTCTCCCGCATTCCGTCAGCCACTTTCTCCACATCCTCCTGGGTCATATACCCCCATCTGGACTGATGATACCCCAGTGTCCACCGCTGGGGCAGCGGGCAGGTTCCGGTGAGATACGTGTAGCCCTGCAGCACCCGGGCCATGGAATCCCCGGCGATATAGTAATAGTCCAAATCCCCGCCCTCGGATCCGAACCAGTAGTATTCCTGGGATTCCTGCCCCATGTTGAAATAGCTCTTGAACGTATTATCCATAAAAATGCCGTACACATGGCGGTCCGTCAGCGCGATGAAGAATGGAATGGACTTGTACAGAGCCTTGAAGCTGTCCACCTGAGGGTCCGGATTGTCCGTGTTCCACATTTCGTAATCGTAGTGACGCTTGTCCAGAAAGCCCGTCTTGTCCCCCAATCCGTAGAAATGCTCGCTGCCGGACAGCTTCTTTCGCACCTCAAAGGCGCACTCCTTTCTCCGGACCGGCCCGGAGTGCCCCTCCGCCTCCAAGAGCTTAAGCATCTCGTCGCTGACCCGCTTCAGGAGCTTTCGCTCTCCCCGGTAGTCCATGCAGACCTCCGCGCCGTCTATGTCATAAAAGTCCACATAGAAGCCGTCTGCCACCCGGACGGAAACCTCTGCTGTGTGAATCCAAAGGCCGTCCGGCCGCTTTTGCGTCCGAATGTCCGCGGGAATCCCTCTCTCCCCCTCAATTGCTTTCGAGCGGGCTCTCTCGCCGCTGCCGCTAAAGACATTGACAATGCCCGGAGTCAGCACCTCTATCCCGGCCTGTCCCCCCTCAAAGTGCAGCGCTACGGCCTGCCCCTTTACCTCATAGTCTGTCAGCTTCCCGTATTGCGTCATTTTTCATCCTCCCTATTTTTGAGTCCCTTACCGATAAACGGCACTTCAAAAAAGTCCTTTGGATACTTTCGGATAAGGTAATCTATGTAGTTTCCTACCATCAGCCCATAGCTGTAATACCCCATGGCATTGGGATGAAAGCCCAGGGCAAAGGTTTTGCGCATCTCCTGGTCGTAAACCGGCCCGTCATTCGTCATGTCTATGAGATAGGTGAACGAAAACAGCCCACACATTTTTTTCATTTCTTCTGCCACCCCACAGATCATGGGATCGCCTGCCTCTTCTCCCCGCCTCTGCATGGACACCAGGAAAATCCGGGCATCCTTTTCGATGCTTTTTAATTTAGACACAATGCGGCCCATATTGCCAAAAAAGGTGTCCGCATTTTTCTCCGGTTCTCCCGGGTGGATATCCGCCACACTGCCCACGGGATGTCCGCAGACAAACATGTCGTTATTCCCCAGAGCTATGATATATGCCTGATTCCATTGCCAAAAGCCCTTCTGGTCCGCCCAGGTCTCATAGAACTCCTTAGCCGTCATGCCGCCCCGGGAATAATTGCGGTACACAGTCCCTGTGAGCCGTTCCAGCACCGCAGGCCAGGAATACTCGTACATATCGTGGTACATAATATTCCCGTTTTCATCATGGGATTCAAATTCTCCCGATGACAGGGAGTCTCCTATGACTCCGATTTCCTTAAAAATCCCTGCAAACCCGCAGGTTCCTTTCAGATTGTCCAGCGGCTGCTCATCCGGCGCCACCGTTAATAAATCCAGCTTCATTTTGTTCTCCTCTCCTTGTCCCATTCCGCTCCTGTGACTTTCTTCAGGTCCAGGCCCCGGGTCTCGCCCACATATCTCCAAATAATGATGATTGCCCCAATGAGTCCCGGAATCGTCAATCCCAGGTACATATATCCAAAGGTCTCCTTAGGAAGCAGGGGCAGCAACACGATTGTCACAACGGTAGCCAGCCCGCCGATAATCCCGTTGAGCAATGTATTGATCACTGTCACGGAAGAGCGCAGATTTGTGGGGGAGGATTCCGAGAACATAATACCTCCTATGGTATCTCCCGCCCCCCAGTAGCTTCCCATAAAACCGCCGATGGCAAAGCCGGTAAGGGCCGGCATCCAGTTCAGCATAGAGCTTGCAATAAACAAACTGTAGCAGACCACCGCAGAACAGGACATGGCAATTATAGTTATCTTTCTGCCGAACCGGTCCGACACAAGACCGGCAATGAATGTCATCAATGCATTCCCCACCGGATAGAGATACAGTGCCAGCGTAATAGCCTCCTCGGTCATCAGCGCCGATTCTTTCATCACCGTATTGTAAGTGGCTGTGGCCAGAGAGGCAGAGTAGAAGAAGCAACAGGCCAGCATCAGAAACCTTAACTGCCTGTGCCGAAACGCAAATTTGACCGCATTCAGAATCCCGCCCTGGGCATTATTGTTTTTCTCTTCCCTGGTCTGCTTCTCTCTTTCCTCCACAGGAGTCTTTAAGTATTTCACCCTGTTGACCACAAATGTATTGGTCTCCTTTGCGAACAGCAGCGCCGCCAGGGACAGCACAAATCCCAGAATGGCAGGCACTAAGTACACCAAATGCCACCGCTCGCTCTGGTTTTTCATAAGTGTGGCCCGCAGCAGTGGAATCAGCAGCGTCCCCAATATGGCCACAGCTTTGGTCAGCGCGTAATTCCGCGCCCGGTTCTTCTCGCTGGAGCATTCCAGAATGTACACACACTGCATGTCATGGGAGACCATAAAGCCCATAAGCGTGCCGCCCACCATATAGACAAAAATATTGCGGGAGAGATAGACCAAGAACAGCCCCATCCCCATCATCAAAGTATTGATAACCAAAAACGGTTTTCTGCCAAACCGGTCCGCCAGGGGACGATAGAACACAATCAGCAGCGTTACCGGATATGTAATAAAACCCAGGGCTGAGGAAAGGGACAGTCCCTCGCCGTACTCCAGCCCCATGTTCTGGACAAAGAATTCATTGATAATGTTGGACTGAAATTGAATGGAAATCGTGGAGGCTATCTCATCAATGATATAGATCAGCGACAGCACCATGAAAAGATACAGCATATAGAACCGATTGTTCTTTGCCTGCAGTTGTTTTTCTCTTCGGGCAAGCTCCCTTGCCTCCCTGGCCCTTATGGTCTCAGCATTCTTCATTTTCCTCATACCTCCTCTGAAAATCGTACACCATGAAATTCTTCGTCATATCCTCGTTGATGCCCAGTTCCCCTGCCAGGGCAGCAATCGCCTGCAGAAATTCTTTGCTTGTAATTCCTTGGTGAAGCAAGCCCTGCTTTTCTATATATTTATACCAGAATATGTTTAAGACGATTTCATCGATTGCCAGGGAAACAATGGCGTGATTTCTCGTATAGGTGTAAATGTCCTCCTCTCCGCCGCTCTCCCCGTTCACGCACTGAATATTGTCCACAATCAGCGTCATTCTCCGGTAGGGGAAAAGCCTTGCGGCATCGACGATTCCATAGGAAAAGAGCACAGCGCCCTCCAGTTCAATCTCTTCAAAGGAAAAGATGTAGACCTTAATGCCTCTCTTCACGGCATGTTCCAGAGCCTGCCGCAGCACATGAAGCTCATTATGCCAGATGGAAAGGGAAATCTCCTCTTTTGCACCGTCAATCAGCGCAGCCGCCTTTTTCATGAATTTATCATAGCCCACTATGTTCAGCACATAATCCCGGTTCTCCTCCCCCTGGGCCAGGCCTTTCAGGAATGCCTCCGCCCTGCCGATATTTTCCTCATTTTCCCTCTTGATCCGGGCCATGAGCTTATCGTACTCCAGGGGGATATAGTAATTGGGCTCCCCCTCCAGGCGGATCAGGATCCCTTTCCCCACTAGGCGATTCACCACCTCATACACAAGAGACCTTGAGACCCCTGACAGCTTCGCTATCTCATAACCGTTTAACCGTTTGTTCCGCAAAAGGGTGGTATAGACCTTTGCTTCATTCTGGGAAAAGCCCAGCTTTTCTAAATAATCATGCTCTGCCATTTAGTAGTTGTACCCCTTACCACTATTTTATTTAAACATAGCATACCTGAAATGGGGTTGTCAAGGCTTTTGGGGTGTCCCCTTGAAAGAATTATTTCAGAAAAATACGGTGGAATGAACCTCCACCGTATCACAAAGAATTTGTACCAGATCTCTTATTACAAACGGGACTATGCAGGACATCAATGATACCGCACTGTGGGCAGCTTATGGCCCACATGCCCTATATAAATAATTTTCTTCCCGGGAACCGGGTGAAAAAATATCCTGCCCGCATACCCCCCGGTATATCTGACATGCCAGGAAAATAACTGCGTGTCTCCCTCAGGCAGCAGAAAGGTATGTTCCTCGGCAAATCTATCCAAAGTAACTCCCGACTCCGGAGTCGCGTTTGTCAGGATATTTTTATCAAATTTCTCGCCCATTGCCTCCGCTGCCCGCTGCAATTCCAACAGACGCCTGTACACCTGCCCGGCCTCGGATATTCCTACATTCTTACGACATCCCTGAATGGCATTTTCGCAAAATACCAGATTGGGAAACATAACATTCGCGCAATTTAATATGTCCTGCCCGCATACAATATCCCTATACCGATACGCTTCCTTTTTGTGCTCGTACCAGCTGCGGAAGATTCTGACATTCTCGTCAAAAGACACATTCGGAATCTTAACCTGGCATTCTCTCAGCTCGCCATCTTCCACGAGTTCGGTATAAATCCCTTCAATTTCAGATATTTTCCAGTGTTCGCTGCTCAAAAAGCTGACCGCTACGCCATCAGACTCATATGCCAAAAGACATCCCTTAGAAACATATTCCTTATGCTGAAACTCTGTTCTGAAATCCCATTCCTGTTCCCTCTCGAATTCTGCGGAGCGATAAACCACCGACTTATTCAGAAGCGTGCGGAATCTTCTTTTGTTTTCCACATCCACGGCAGAATCATTCCGCCACTGCTCTATTCGGTAATTCGGCGCTAACTCAAAGGATTTGTAATCCTGATCAAGCAGAATGCTGTCATTATGTATGATGTCTTTCACTTCAAAACAAGTTGTCAGGAAATGGTCCATAAGCTGCCGCCCTTTCTCCGTGGATTCTACCGGAAATCGGGCAGATAGTTCATTTAAAATCATCTGCATTGTATTGTCCCCTAAAACAGGTCGTCAATTGCCTTATCCCATTCATCAAAAAACCCCTCCGGCCAGAAGCTAAGCCTCCCGTCAGATTTTAAAATGGGATTTTCTATAACCGGTATTGTTCTTTGTTCCCCATCCTTTTGTATCTCCTGCCTGGTAAAATAATATAGCCTTACCAGTTCCGGAGCCACCTTTCCGTTTTTTGCGCACAGACGAATTCCGTTCAGGACATGGTCGCTGTGGGTCTCCACAATAATCTGCACGCCTCCATGGGCTGCCCTTGCCATCAGTTCTCCCATCTTCCTTTGGCCCTTTGGATGGAGATGCGCTTCCGGGTTTTCCAGAATCAACAAATCACCGGGCTTTGCCGCCAGCAAAGACAACACCACCGGAAGCACATAAGAAATACCAAAGCCCACGTTCTGGGCCGTAAAATAGTCCGCCCCCATACTGCCTGCCTGATGCACCGTAAGTCCAATGCGGTTACTGTGCCCATAATCTTCCATGCGGAGCGAAACACCAGGCGTAATTTCTCCCATCCAACGCTCCACCTGCTTCAACAGTCGCTTATTGTCCTCTCCATCATACAGCACACATTCATTTTCCACATTTTCTAACTCATGAGTCTGCAGATAATGTACTGCATACTCCCCATGATTTCCTACCTGCTTGTTCTCCCACACTTCATAATAGGATTTCTCATAACTGCTCTGAGGCCCCAGCCTGTCTGCGGCTATGTAGTGAAAACCATCTCCAAATAAATTCAAAGTGCCCATGGACATTTTCGTATGTACGCTGAATTCATTTGTCTGCTTCAAAAAATCTGCCGCTCCATTATAATCGTATACTGTATCCAGGCAACAGGATTCGCTTTCTATAGAGAATTTTATCCTGTTCTCTTTCGCCTCCGTATACAGAATATCTCTTCCCACTCCCAGATTGGTATACTTTCCATTCAGATAGATTCCTTTTTCCAACCGTTCGTAAGACTGTCTCAATAGCAGAAACATCTGAATCAATGTTGACTTCCCCATACTATTAACCCCGGAAAGCAGGTTCAGATTTGAAAGTTCCAGTTCAATGTGCTCAAAACATTTAAAATTATCCGCCTTAATCTTCCAAATCATGTAATATCCTCCTGAACATGTCCTCCACCTGCAGAAAACGCAGGGAAAACGATTTCTTATCACTGGCCTTAATCATCTGAAGAAATACAGTGTCATTGGAGATCCCTAAAAATTCATCATATATCCTGGAAGCATTTTTTGTCAGAAAAGCAATCTCTTTGTCTTCCAATAAGAATAAATTTCTGCACCATGCTTCATAAATTGCCTTATTGATGGGACGGCGGATTCCATCCTCACCCAATTTACGAAAGGCATACTTGCCCATAATGCTTTTGGCCCCGTTCATGACCCGCTTAAACTGTGCCTCTATCACACTCTCATCCGCGCAGTCCGGCGAATTCAAATACTCCATTGCACCGTTCAGATAGTTATCCGGTATCCCCTCGTATTTATCAATTCCATAATAGCAGACAGCTATGAAGCGAAGCGCCAATTCCTCATCCATCATTCTGTCGTCCCGGACACTGTATGTAGTCGCCATCTGAAATTCCTTACATTTTGCCAGTCTTCTGCAAAGCTTTGTGGCAGGTCCCTGATACAAAGCATGCCGGATTTCCTGGGATGTCAGTTCCAGTCCCCCGGTATTGATTCTCTTAAAAATATTGTACTTCACATTTGCAGGGGTTCCGTCCTTTACAATATAAGCAGTAATATTGGTTTCCTCTATCCGCCTTACAAAAGTCCTGGGGAGATCTGCAAACTTCATTCCCTCCAAATCACTAAAAAATTCCAATCCTGTCAACGCCAGCTTTCCGTCTATCACAAATTCTTTTAATGCTGTGATCCTCTGCAGTCCGTCAATAATCAGCCAGTTATCCTTAACGCCCCCGTCGAAATAAAATGCCGGAATGGGAATACGCAAAAGCAGCGACTCAATCAGCTGACTCTTCTGCACAGCCGTCCATAACCCGCTTTTTCGCTGGAACTCCGTATTCATATTAATCTCGCCGTACTTCAATCGTGTAATAATGCTGGATAATTCCATCGTCCGCATGTCAATATCAATCTTGCTGGGATCAAAAGGACGTACCTCTGGCATAGACGATTGCCCATCCTCTGACTCTACCTCGGAACCATCGTCAATAATTTCAATTCCCGCACTTTCCAAATAGGCTGTCATTTTATTATAGATATCCTCTGTCTGCTTTTCAGAGGGAAATCCCACAAAATAATTGGAAAGGAATGTAGAGCTGAGCCTGCCCCCATGTTTCTTTCCTGTTTGAATCAGTTTGTCAAAATCTTCTTTCTCTTTCTTGTCAAACATGCATATTCTCCCGGCATCCCGCATATAACTACCCTTATAGGAACTATGTCTTATTATACTTCACGTGAGGACATTTGTAAAATGAAATCCGAGTATACCGTTAAAATATCTCTGACAGAACATAAACATGATAATCTCCAAAATCCCTATTACTGGTGCATTCTGAAATTTGACAGTGCATGGCATCAAATAGCTTTCGGCTGGGAAAGCTCTCCTCAGGAGTGTCTCCATACTGCACTGGATTATTACAATCGGGTTCTTGCTTAAGCCACTGCCCTACCGCCACTCCTGCAGCAGCAGGCTGACCCTGTTTTGGATCTTGTCCACTGTTCTGTCCAGGTCCACCTGGCCGGAAAAGTACCCCTCCGCCTCCTCATTGATGATATTTTGAAGCACTGGATGGAGCTCAAATCGGTTCCCCGCGCTCTCCACCAGCTTTAGAACCGCTTCTACCT
>CATKYJ010000049.1 GCA_949840885.1 uncultured Acetatifactor sp. | reverse complement strand
AGCAAAAATCTTCGCCCATGATTTTTCCAAAGCTTTTCTTTCGCGTTCAGTAAGAGCCGTAAAACTATCATCTAATGATAATTGCTGACAATCATTTGTTTTAAAAGACATAGAACATACCACCTTTGACAAAAAATACCAGCAACCATGAGAGTTACCGGCTATTTAAAGGTTTTTAGGGTGTAAAACTCAGGAAAAACATTGAACAGTTCAACATATAGTGGTATTATATAAGAAAATAGAAGAGTTGTAGGTTAGTTATCGCGTGTTGGATAAGAAAAGCGTTGCATAAAGAGCTGTATAATGAATAAAATTATTATTTTCATATAAAATATGATTGAACAAGGTGTGATAACGTGATATACTAATCACGCTCCACTTTGATGATTGTTTATTATAGATATGTAATGGTAGGTGGGATATGAATGAGCAATATGTAGAAGAAAGAATTAAGCAGTATTCTAAAACGCGAATTCTTTACGAAGAATTTGCAGAACAAGTTCTTAATATTCTGAAGGCAATTGTTAAGCAAGAGTATCCCGATATAAAGATTGCGTCTTATTCTAAACGTGCAAAAGAAGTAGAGAGCTTGAGGAAAAAGCTTCGAAAAGATAAATATAATGAAAATAGCGAAATTACGGATTTAGCTGGTATTAGAATTATAACATATAGCAAAAAAGATATTCCTTTAATTGCAGAAATAATTGAAAGAAGCTTTGAGGTAGATATTGAAAATTCTGTTGATAAAACGCGTACTTTAGGAAATGATAAAGTGGGCTATCGTGGTGATCATTATGTAGTATCTTTTGGTAAAGACAGGGGGCGAATGCCGGAAAACAAGAAATTTGAAAGCTTGAAATGTGAAATCCAAGTTACTAGTTTAATAGCTCATACGTGGTCCGAAATTACTCACGAAAAAGGTTATAAGTTTGAAGGTGAATTGCCAGAAGATTTGGAGCGAAGAAAAAACTTACTGGCAGGGATGTTGGAATTGGCAGATTTAGAAATGGATGCATATGTAGAATCATTTGATAGTTATGTCTATAAGATAGAGCAAGAAATAGAAAGAGGTTGTTTAAAATATCAAATAAATTCAATGTCATTGGAAAGGTTTATGGCTTGGAAGTTTCCTAACATATCACCGCAAGTATTTAGAGATGTAGATTTAATTCTTAATGAATTAAGGCTATTTGGATTGAGTACTATAAAAGAATTAAATGAATTAGTGTGTTCAGAGTATGAAGAAGAAATTCAAAAGACTGGTTGGAGATCTTTGGATGGGATTATACGAAACATACTCATTATAAATGATGCTAATCAGTATTTTACAAAAGTTTGGAATCCGTCTATGAATCAGATGAACAGGAAAAATTATGAGTTATATCAGAGATCTGGAGTGGATATAGATAGAATATGTAAAGAATACAATATCTGTATTGTATAGGGCGGAGGGGAGAACAATGGATAAAAGAAAGCAATATTTTGGGTTTGATGAAGAGCAGATTCGAGAGGTTTTTCGCGATAGTAAGGATCAAGTAGATACAAATAGTAAAATTGATGATATTTCAACTTTGTCGCAGTTAGTTGATTCTAGTAATAGATTGCTAAAAGAGAACAAAGATTTTCTGCATATGATTTACAATGATTTGGATGAATAAGCAGTTTGGAGGCATGATTTTGATATGTCAGAAAAATACAAATGGATGACCGAACAGGAATTTATGGATGAAGTAAGTGATTTAGATAAACTGTTACATGACTTTTGTGATGGTAGTGATTTATATCAATATGAGTCAGTTAAAACAAATATTAATGCTTTGAAAGATATTATTGTTAGGGTTCATAAAAGAAAGCATTATTTTAAAGTATTCCACAATGAGATGATTACTTCTGAATACAAGGAAACGGCACTATATTGTTATTGGTTTCTGAAATTAAGACCCTTTTGGATTGATGCAACAAATACGAGTGCGGAAAGAATTAATGAAAAATTTGCTTTGCATTTATATGTTTCACTCCTAAAAAAGTATAATGAAGATTTTTCGGAAGAAGATGGAATAAATAGATTACATATTAGGGAGTTATTGTATTCATTTCGATTTAGAGATATAACAAAGGAATCAATGATATTGATGCTAGAGCCATATTATTACGAATATCTAAAAAAGAAAGATGCAGCATTTTGATATGTTATTTTAAAAAGTTGTAACAATAGGTAATGGATATGTTTTAGAAAGTCAACTATGGGATATGTGGTGTTGATTGTCAAGTAAATGGCCTATGGGAATTTATCTGAATCCGGGGAGCAATGCCTTTCAGATGGCATTGGGCTCTCAGATATTTATCGATAAAAGCAGGCTAATTGAAACGACGAACCGCTGTGCCATGACAATGCAGAGATTCATTTGCGTCAGCAGGCCCAGGCGTTTTGGAAAGTCCATGGCAGCCGATATGCTTGCGGCATATTACGGACGTGGGGAGGACACGGCGGGAGTTTTGAGGAAACAAGAGCCTGGTATGATGGCTATCGCTTTCTTGTCCACAGGACAGAAAGAGACGAAGAACATTCTATATATAATCCGAAATCTGTTGTAGAGGCCATGCTCCGCCACCAGTTTGGGCCATACTGGAATCAGACAGAAACCTATGAGGTGCTGAAAGCCTATATTCAGATGGACATGGACGGTCTGAAAAGCGCTGTGGTGGAGATGCTGGGCGGTAAAGCGGTTCGGATAAATGTGGGCACTTTCAGCAATGACATGACAACTTTGGCCACAAGGGACGATGTGTTGACCCTGCTGGTACATTTAGGGTATCTGACCTATAACAGCATGGATGAGACGGTCTCCATTCCGAACAGGGAAGTTTCCCGTGAATATCTCAACGCCATCAGTACAATGGACTGGACAGAGGTCATCCGTTCCACTGAGGATTCTCATAGGCTGTTGGAGGCTATGTGGAATCTTGACGGAAACACGCCACGGAAACACGCCCCAAATAAATTTCTTGCCAAAATACCGCATACTGTGCTATGATAGGAAAAGTGTATAGAATTTTTGTACACCGCACTATGGGAAAGGGATGCTGTTAAGTGCTATCAGGGCAAGATCATGCAGGAAGTAGATAAGACACCAGACTCAAAGAGCAGGAAACCATGGATCATCACCGGTATATGCCTTGTGTTTTTTGCTCTTTTTTGTGTGGGCGGATATTTGTATGTGTATCAGCTGGCCTATCAGACCGTGCGCGTGGAGGCGGGCGTCCGGGTGGAAGCCTCGGAGTTTATGAAAAACGGGGCGGAAGATGCCGTCTTTACACAGGACAGCCAGCCCTTTGACATCACCGTGCCGGGAGAGTATGAAATCAGGGTGAAAAGCGGCCTGTTCACCCACAAATGCAGGCTTATAATAGAAGACACCATCGCGCCCTATGGGGAAGCGGTGCCGGTTCAGCTTCGGCTTGGGGAGACTTGCGATGTAGAGGCGTTTGTGACGAATATTGAGGACGCCACCCAGGTAGATGTGGCCTATGTGACGGAGCCTGATTTTGACAGTCCCGGGGCACAGACAGTAGAGATCGCGCTGACGGACAGGGGTGGAAACCGCACAGTCCTGGAGGCGGAGCTGTATCTCGCGCAGCTGGCGGAGAGCGTGACAGTGGAACTGGGCGGAGAGGCTCCCAGCCTCGAAAGCTTTGTCATGGTAGCCCGGAAAGCTGCCTTTATTACAGATGTGGAAAAAATCGATTATAACCGTGTGGGGGAATGGGAAGTTCTGCTGGAGGTAAACGGGAAAGAGTGCGGCATCATGCTCTATGTGGTGGACACCGTGCCGCCAAAGCTGGAGCTTCAGGATGTAGAGGGCTACGCGCTGCTGCCCAGAGCGGTGGAGGACTTTGTGGTCAGCGTGGAGGATGCCAGCCCGGTGGAAGTGAAGTTTGTGGAAGAGCCGGATCTGTCGAAAGCGGGAGCCCAGATAGTGGAAGTGGCGGCCGTGGACGAAAGCGGCAATGAGACCGTGAAGCAGGCCACGCTGACGCTGTATGAGGACACGGAGGCGCCCGTTATCAAGGGGGCTGCGGATTTTATACATTTCATCGGGGATAGCATTTCCTATCGGAAGAACATAAGCGTCACGGATAACAGCGAAGAGGAAATCACCCTGGAAATAGACACTTCCGCCGTGAACCTGGGGGAGGCAGGTGTCTACCCGATAGTTTACACGGCAAAAGACAGGGCAGGCAATATCGGCAGCGTGACAGTGAATCTGACCGTGCAGGCCAGACAATATACGCTGGAGGAAATGAATGTCCTTGTGGATCGCGCGCTGGCGAAGATCATTACGCCGGAAATGAGCGACAGAGACAAGGCCTGGGCAATTTTCACCTATGTGAAAGGCCATATAGCCTATATTTCCCATGGCGAGAAAGGGGATTGGATCAAGGCTGCCTACAACGGCCTGGCTCTGGGCAAGGGGGACTGCTATACCTATGCCTGCACCGCCAAGGCCATGCTGACCAGGGCCGGCATCACCAACATGGACATTGTAAAGATTCCCTCCAGGACAGAGCATTATTGGAATCTGGTGGATGTGGGGGACGGGTGGTATCATTTTGACACAACGCCGCGGAAAGACGGCCCCAACATTTTCCTGTGGACAGAGGCGGAACTGATGGATTATTCCGCCCGGCATGGCAATGCTTTCAACTATGACCATTCCCTTTACCCGGAAGTGAACTAAAGAAAACGGAAACGAATTTGATACAAATACGAAACAGCTTATGGCATAAATAGGAAACAATTTCCTGTTATGATACCGGATGAAAAGAAAAGGAAATGACCACCAGAATGGGGGTGTACTTATGAAGAAACTGGGTATCATCGGAGGGCTGGGGCCCATGGCGACAGCATATTTCTTACAGCTGCTCACCCGGATGAGCGATGCGGCCACGGACCAGGAGCACATGGAGATCATGCTCCACAGCAAACCGCAGATTCCCGACCGTACCGAATTTATTTTGGGACAGAGCAAGGAAAGCCCCCTGCCCTGGATGACAGAGATCGGAATCGGCTTAAAGGAACAGGGGGCGGAGATCATCGCCATTCCCTGCATCACGGCCCATTATTTCCAGAAAACGCTGGAGGAGGGGATTGGCATCCCGGTTCTGAATGCTGTGGCAGAGACGGCCCTGTGCCTGAAAGAGGCAGGGGTGGAAAGGGCAGGCATCCTGGCCACGGACGGAACCGTCAGGAGCGAACTGTTCCAAAAGGCTTTTGGGGCGGAGAAAATCGCCTGTGTTCTGCCCCATGGGGAGGGGCAGCAGACCGTGATGGACATGATCTACAAAAGGATTAAGGCGGGCAGGCATGTGGATCCCAATGAATTCGCCGTCCTGACAGAAGAACTGACAAAGAAAGGCGCCCAGACCATACTGCTGGCCTGCACGGAACTGTCTTTGGTAAAGCGGGATCTGGGACTGGGAGCGGGATTTTTGGATGTGATGGAGGTGTTGGCCAGGAAAGCGGTGCTGTCCTGCGGACGCCTGAAAAAAGAGTATGAATGCCTCTTAAGCCATGGGCAGCGGGAGGAATGAGGAAATGGATATGCAGAACAATGTATTGGATTATCTGAGTAAAATCGTAAAGGAGAAGCCTGATAAGACCGCCTATTCCGATGGCACAGTGTCCCTGAGCTTTCTGGAGGTGTACAGGCAAAGCCGCGCCGTTGCAAGCTTCCTGCACAGAAAAGGCATATACAAAAAGCCGGTGGTGATCTTTATGAAGAAATCCCCGCTGGAGGTGGCGGCGTTTTTCGGCACAGTGGCAGCAGGCTGCTTCTATGTGCCCATTGACGAGGAGATGCCGGCGGGCCGGATTCAGCTGATCCTGGACAATGTACAGTCGCCGCTGGTGCTCTGCGATGAGAGCACTGTCGAGACTGCAAAAACCTTTCGGCTGGGGGCTGGAGAGGTAGTCCTGTTTGGGCAGGCGGTTCTGGAGGAAATCGATGATGCCGCTCTGGAGGACATCCGCAGGCGCGCCATTGACACTGACCCTGTGTACATTGTCTTTACCTCCGGTTCCACGGGAATACCAAAGGGCGTGGCGGCATGCCACAGATCAGTCATTGACTATATTGAGCGGCTGTCGGAAGTCCTGGAGTTTGATGGCGATACTGTCTTCGGAAACCAGTCCCCCCTGTATTTTGATGCCTGCTTAAAGGAGCTTTATCCCACGCTGAAATTCGGAGCCACTACCTACCTGATTCCCAGGGAACTTTTTTCCGTTCCGATAAAGCTGGTGGAGTATCTGAATACCTATCATATCAATACCATCTGCTGGGTGGTGTCTGCACTGACTATGATAAGTGCTTTCGGCACCTTTGAGACCATTACGCCTAAGTTCCTGCGCACTGTGGCTTTCGGCAGCGAGGTCTTTCCCATAAAGCAGTTCCGGATCTGGCGAAATGCCCTGCCGGAGGCTTCCTTTACCAATCTCTACGGCCCCACGGAGGGCACGGGCATGTGCTGCTATTACAAGGTGGAGCGGGAGTTTGAGGAGAATGAGGCCATTCCCATCGGACAGCCATTCCCCAACCGGGAGATTCTGCTGCTTACCCCGGAGGGGAAGCTGGCGGGAGAGGGGGAGGAGGGCGAGATCTGCATCCGGGGCACGGCCCTGACCCTTGGCTATTACAACGACCCTGAACGTACGGCTTTGGCTTTCACCCAGAATCCCCTGAATACAGCCTATCCGGAGCGGATCTACCGGACCGGGGACATAGCACGCAAAAATGAAGCCGGGGAGCTGGTCTTTGTATCCCGGAAAGATTACCAGATCAAGCATATGGGCCACCGCATCGAGCTGGGGGAGATCGAGGTGAATGTGGATATGCTTTCCGGCATCCGCATGGCGGCCTGCATTTATGATGAGAAAAAGACGAAGATCATATTATATTATGTAGGAGACCCGTCGGAAAAGGAGTTGGCTTCGCTGTTAAAGACAAAGCTGCCCAGGTACATGCTGCCCAATAGGACCATCCGGCTGGAGAGCCTGCCCTTTACGGCAAACGGGAAAATAGACAGGGTGGCCCTGAAGAAGAGATATGAAGCGGGCTGAGGGCAAAAAACGGCTTTTTAGCCGCTTGAACGCCTGAAATCGCTTGAATTAGTAGAAAGGAGAGTTACATAAAACATGGAAGAATTAATGGAGATTTTACAGGATTTACATCCGGACGTAGACTTTGAGACGGAGGAGCATTTGGTAGACGATAAGATTCTGGATTCGTTCGATATCGTGAGCCTCATTGCGGAGATCAACGACAATTTCGACATCGCCATCACTGCCAAGGACATTCTTCCCGAGAACTTCAATTCCGCCCAGGCGCTGTATGAGCTGATCCGGAGGCTGGAGGAAGAGGCCTGAGCAGCGCGGCCTAAGAGGAATTTCATATGCTTTTTACATCGTATGCATTTTTGGGATTTGTGGCGGTTCTGTTTCTGCTATACTATATCGTGCCCAGGCGCTGGCAGTGGGGGCTGCTCTTAGGGGCAAGCTATCTGTTCTATGCCCTTGCGGGAACGGAGTATTTGGCCTACATCCTTGTCACCACAGTCACGGTCTATTATACCGCGCTGCGGATAGAGCGGAATGCGGACAGACAGACCGGGTATCTGAAAGAGCATAAGAATGAGCTTACCAAGGAGGAGAAAAAGGCCTATAAGGACAGACAGAAATCCATCCGCCTTAGGTGGATCCTGGCAGGGCTTTTGCTGAATCTGGGCATCCTGGCAGTGGTGAAGTACACGAATTTCGCCATCGCCAATCTAAACGGCCTCCTCCATGCTTTCGGAAAAGGGGAAAGCAGGCAGCTTTCATTCCTGGATCTGGCGCTGCCCCTGGGCATTTCGTTCTATACTTTTCAGGCCCTTGGATACCTGATCGATGTGTACCGGGGGACGGTGAGGGCCCAGCGGAATTTTTTCCGATTTGCCCTGTTTGTATCCTTTTTCCCGCAGCTGGTGCAGGGGCCTATCAGCCGGTTCGGAGATCTGTCCCAGACCCTTTATGCGGAGCATGCCTTTGACAAAAAGACTTTCAGCTTCGGCCTGCAGCGCATTCTCTGGGGATATTTTAAGAAGCTGGTCATTGCGGACCGGATGCTGGTGGGGGTCAATGCTCTCATCGGCGACCCGGAGGCTTATCAGGGAGCCTGGGTGCTGGTGGGGATGTTCTTTTATGCTTGTGAGCTGTATGCGGATTTTACCGGAGGTATTGATATCACCATCGGAATTGCCCAGACTCTTGGCATTACCCTGCAGGAGAACTTTGAGCGTCCCTTTTTCTCCAGATCCCTCAAGGAGTATTGGCGCAGATGGCATATTACCATGGGCACATGGTTTCGGGACTATATTTTCTATCCCATCTCCGTGTGCAAGTTCATGCAGAAATTCAATAAGGCCTGCCGCCGTTATCTGGGGGAGGCTGTGGGCAAAAGGCTGCCTGTGTATCTGTCTTCATTTGTGGTCTGGTTCGCCACGGGCATCTGGCATGGGGCCAGCTGGAATTTCATTGTCTGGGGGCTGGGGAACTGGGCTGTGCTGATGGTCTCCGAGACCCTGGAGCCTCTCTATGACAGATTCCATCAGCGCTTTGGAGCCGGCGGGAAAGCCTACCGGCTGTTTGAGGTAGTCAGGACTTTCCTATTGGTGTCTGCGCTTCGGACCTTTGACTGCTACCGCTCGGTGCCTGTGACTTTCCGGATGTTCGGCACGCTCTTTACGGCGCGCAACTGGAATATCCTCTGGGACGGGTCTTTGCTTGGGCTGGGGCTTAGTCTGCTGGATTACGGGATTCTGGCGGTGGGGGTTCTGATGCTTGTGTCAGTGAGCCTGCTGCAGAGGCATGGCAGCGTCAGGGAGCGGATCTTTGCAAAGCCTTATCCGCTGCGTTTCGTGCTGTGGTACGGACTGTTCCTGACAGTGCTTTTGATGGGGGCTTACGGCGTGGGATATGACGCCAGCCAGTTTATTTATAATCAGTTTTGAGGAACTGGCGTGTATTATACTGCAGACCGCCAGGATTTACAGTGGTATCCCCGGGAAAGCGCCTGGCTGACGGCCTGCAGTCGGGTTGTACTGCAAATCTAACCGGTGTGCAGTATAACTTGTGATAGTTCCCAAGGGTTTTCCCGGGAGGAAGAAAGGAAAGGCGCCCCATGGAAAGAGCACAGCCATGGGGGAGGCATGCTCCGGAGGAAAAGGAAAATGAGCGAAAACGAGAGAAACGCAGGATACATAAAGGATGTGGAAAATGCAAAAAATAAGAGATACAAAAGCCTGCTAAGGGGGATTGTATCGGCCCTGATCGTCCTGGTAAGCCTGTACCTGCTCCAGCGCCTGCTTGTGCCCAAGTATGTGGACGATGTGGTGGAGGGCGCCTTTATCGCAGAATATTACGGGGAAGAGAAAGACTTTGATGTAATCTTTATCGGGGACTGCGAAGTGTACGAGAATTTTTCCCCGGCCATGCTCTGGGAGCAGTACGGCATCAACAGCTATATCCGGGGCAGCGCCCAGCAGTACATCTGGCAGTCCTATTACCTGCTGGAGGATACATTGCGGTATGAGACGCCGGATGTAGTGGTGTTCAATGTGCTGTCCTTACAGTATGACAAGGCCCAGAGAGAGGCTTATAACCGGATGACCTTAGAGGGCATGGAATGGTCTGCGGCAAAGGTGAAGTCGATTCTTGCCTCTATGAGGGAGGAGGAGAATTTTCTGGACTATGTGTTCCCGATCCTGCGCTATCACACCAGATGGAGCGGGCTGTCCGGGACTGATCTGGAATACATGTTCGACACAAAGCCCGTCTCCCACAACGGCTACTATATGAGAGTGGACGTGAAAGCGGCCCAGGACGTGCCCCAGGGCCGGATCCTTGCGGACTACAGCTTTGGAGAGAAAGCCTGGGATTACCTGGACAGGATGAGGGAGCTGTGCGCAAAAGAGGGCATCGAACTGGTGCTGATCAAGGCCCCGAGCCTCTACCCTTACTGGTATCCGGAATGGGAGGAGCAGGTGGAGGAGTATGCCTTTGCCCATGGGCTGCGCTATATCAATTTCCTGGAGCTTGGGGAAGAGACTGGCATTGACTATGCCACGGATACCTATGACGGCGGGCTGCACATGAACCTGTCCGGGGCGGAGAAGCTTTCAGCCTACTTTGGCAGCATGCTCTCGGAGGAACTTGGGGTTCCCGACAGAAGAAAGGAGACAGAGCTGTCATCAAGATGGGAAGAGAAGCTGGCCGCCTATGAGGCGGAGAAGCAGGAGCAGTACCGGTATTACGGCATGCAGCCGTAGAACCATAGGGCAGCCGGATATCCGTGCCAACAGGAAAGAAGCCGAGATGGAAGAAACGAATATGTGAGAAACAGGGAGGAAAATCAAAATGATGAAAAAAGTTTACAGGAAAATGCAGGGAAAACGCGTGGCTGCACTTCTGGCAGCCGCCATGGTTCTTGCCGCAGGCTGCGGCCAGGCGGAGAAGACCGTTGAGGGAAGCGTGGAGAACATTCAGTCCGCGGACAGAAGCGACGGGACAGAGGGAGAGGCCGGGCAGGCAGAAAACGGAGATTCCGGGCAGGATGCGGCCCAGAGCAGCGAAGTGCAGCAGGGGCAGGCGCCGGAGGCCGCAAGCGGGGCTACCGATGGGTACTTCTTTACATCCAATGGCGTGGCCATTGTCATAGACGCAGATGCGGCTCCGATCATAGAGAAGCTGGGGGAGCCGGCCTCCTATTTCGAGGCTGCCAGCTGCGCCTTTGAGGGCCTGGACAAGATGTACACTTACGCTGGCTTCGAAGTGGATACTTACCCCACGGGGGAAAATGACTATATATCCACAGTCATCCTGAAAGACGATTCCGTGGCTACCGGCGAGGGCGTTGTCATCGGGGATTCCTTAGAAAAGGTTCAGGAGGTATATCCGGAGGGAAATCAGCAGGAGAACGGCACAATCGTGTGCGAAAAGGGCGGCATGAAGCTGTGCTTTATTATGGAAAACGATACGGTGAAAGCCATCGAATACAGAAGCACGGTGCTGGAGTGACGCTGTGACGCTGCATAAAAACTTTAACCGGACTGTAAAAAACGAGAAACTGAAATCGGCAAACGACTTTCGAAACAGGAGGCGCATGGATGGAGGGCGGCAAAACGATCAGGGAGAAGCTGGAGGGCAGGGAACTGAAAGTATTCAGTCATTTTTCCATGCTGCTTTTGTTCGTGGCGGGAATCATTGGCCTGGAGGCAGAGGGAGGGGGGTTCCTGTCCGCTATCCGGGGACTCTGGACCATTGTGATTTCAAGGGATGCGCTGATCACGGACTACTTTGAACTGGCAGGGCATGGGGCAGCTTTCTGGAATGCTTTCCTTGTGATGGGGATGGGCCTTTGGATGCTGCATCTGGAAAAAGTCAGGTTCACCGGGCTGACCATGGCGGCTGTCTTTATCAATGTAGGCTATGCCCTCTGGGGAAAGAATCCGGTGAACATCCTGCCCATATTGTTTGGAACGTTCCTCTATGCCCTGGTTCATGGTGCAAGACTTAGCAGATATATCTATACCGGGCTCTTTGGCACCAGCCTGGCGCCGCTGGTGACGGAGTTGGTCTATGAACTGCCCTTTGACTGGCGGGTGAATCTGCTGGTATCCATCGCGGCGGGGATCCTGATCGGCTTTATCCTCCCCGGCCTTTCGGTACATACGGCTTCCATGCACATGGGCTATAACCTGTTCAATGTGGGGTTCTCGGCGGGCATCGTGGCCTTTGTAATGGTCTGTGTGCTGAAATCTTTCGGCATAGAAAGCCAGTCGGTGATGATCTGGCGTTTTGGACGGCCGCTATGGATCATGGCAGGGCTGTATGGCTTTTTTGCGCTGACATTCCTGTATGGGCTGTATCTGGAGCATTGGGATATAAAGAGCATCTTAAGGATATGGAAGCATCCGGGGCGGGCGGTGGCGGATTTCGTCCTCATGGAGGGCGTGGGATGTACGCTGATGAACATGGCCGGTGTGGGCGCCGTGGCTGCCACATACATTTTGCTGATCGGAGGGGACTTCTCCGGCCCGGTGGTGGGAGCCATCCTGACGGCTTTCGGGTTTTCTGCTTTCGGGGCCCATATAAAGAACTACCTGCCTATCCTGTTGGGGGTATTTTTATCCACTTTTCTGAATCAGTTCGAACCGGTGACCCCTGGCATGCAGCTGGCTGCCGCCTTTGCCGTGGGCCTGGGTCCTATCGCAGGGCGGTTCGGTGTCCTTGCGGGGCTGGTGGCAGGCATGCTCCATTCCGCCATTGTCATGTGCACGGCCCAGATGTACGGAGGCCTGAATTTATATAATAACGGATTCAGCGCGGGCTGGGTGGCCATTATCATGGTGCCCGGGCTGGAGAGTTTTACCACTAGAATAAACGAGGGAAAAAGGAAAAGAGGGAAGCCAAATGATTCATGAACAGGAAAAAGCGGGGAAAATCGTAGCGGAGCTGAGCATGTACTTTATGGCATTGGGCGCGAGAAAACTCAGTTCCACCATCACGCTGGAGGACGGTCATGGCAGGATAACCTTTGAGTCCGACTATCCGCCGGAAAAGGAAGAGAAGCTTAAGGAGCTGGAGTGCCTGAAGCAATTGCGGGACAATGGCATTGAGGAAATCTACTGGGAGCTGGCCGGAGTGGGCAGCCATGGGGACAGCAGCCAGCTTTTGCTGATCGGCACCATGATAGACAGGGCGGAGATTTCCGTGGAGAAAGGAATCGTAAGACTGGCGCTGTATAAGGATTACTAAGCGCTCATACAGCCAGCCCCGCTGCTATGCATAAAGGGCTGGTTAGAAGATGCACACCGAATCCGCCCATGCCTTACCACATCCGTCTGTACTCCCCCGGGGAGATTCCCTCCACTTTTTTGAAGACACGGCTGAAATACCCTGGTTCTCCGATGCCCACTTCCTGTCCCACGGCCTCCACGGTCAGGTCCGAAAAGCGCAGCAGCTGTTTGGCGCGGGTGATGCGCACCTGATCCAGATAGCCCAGGACAGTGGAGCCGAACTGCTCTTTGAAAGTGCGGGCCAGGTAGAATTTGTTGAGGTAGAACTGCCCGGCCAGGCGGTCTAAGGTAATGCGCTCTCTGTAATGTTCCTCCAGGTATGCTTTTACATACTGGAGGGATTTTTTTTTCGCTCCGGCATGGAGGCCGGATTCGGGATGCCAGCTTTCCGCCATGATCAGAGTAAGCAGCCCGGTGATCTTTTCATTGATCCGCATGTCGCGGATGTAGTCTTCGGTGGACGCGGTGGAAAGAAGTTCCCCCAGGAGACTGCAAAAGGCCTCCGGTTCTTTCGGGGCAAAGACCGGCCGGCCGCCCCGTTCCACATACTTTTCATAGATTCCGTTCATACTGGAACCATAGAAGTGGATCCACTGCAATGACCATAGATCGTCTTCGGAGGAGCCCTGGGCATAAGGCCTCCTGCAGTCGATGAACACGCAGTCCCCTGCGCGGAGGCAGTAGCTTTGGCCGTCATAGAGGAGGCTTCCGGAGCCTTTCGTGACGATGAAGAACAGGAAAGAGAGCAGGTCTTTGCGGCTGCTGATGTGGGGCTTTAAGGCCTTTAGTTCGCCTACTTCCTGCAGATGCAGGAGATTGGCTCTTGCGAAGCCGGAGGGCGTGTATATGATACGGTTGGACTTTACGGAAATGCCTTGAAATAGAGACTCCATGGATACTCCTTTCTGGGGCTGCTGATTGGTGCCGTGCCTTTTGCCTGCTTTTGAGCAGTATAATGCTATGTCCTTTTGCGCTTTTCCCGGAATAAGGACATTGTACCAAAAAAGTCAAGATTGTACAAGTATGCGGCAATATCATGAATTGCAAATACAGGGATTCTCTTCTAAACTAAGAGTAAATTTTCAGGAAACCACGGAAATTCCGTTATCACAAAAAGACAAGGAGCGGAGAACATATGAGCAAAGTGGCATTGATTACAGGCATTACCGGACAAGACGGTTCCTATCTGGCAGAATTCCTACTGGAGAAAGGCTATGAGGTGCACGGCATCATCCGCAGGGCCTCCCTGCCCAACACCGCCCGCATCGAGCATCTGATTGCGGATGGGGCCATCCGGCTCCATGAGGGCGACCTGTCGGACTCCTCCTCTCTGCTGCGGGTCATCAATATTGTCCGACCGGACGAAATCTACAACTTGGCGGCCCAAAGCCATGTGCAGGTCTCCTTTGACGTGCCGGAGTATTCCGGGGACGTGGATGCCATCGGCGTGCTGCGGATTCTGGAGGCAGTGCGGATCCTGGGCCTGATTGAGAAGACGAAAGTCTACCAGGCGTCCACCTCCGAACTTTACGGCAAAGTAGAGGAGGTGCCTCAGAGCGAGACTACGCCTTTCCACCCTTACAGCCCTTATGCGGTGGCGAAGCAGTACGGCTTCTGGATCGTGAAAGAATACCGGGAGGCCTATGGCATGTTTGCGGCCAATGGCATTCTCTTCAACCACGAGTCCGAACGCCGCGGCGAGAACTTTGTCACCCGCAAGATTACCCTGGCCGCCGGGCGTATCGCGGAGGGCGTGCAGGATCATCTGGAACTGGGCAATCTGGACTCCAAGCGGGACTGGGGCTATGCCAGGGACTATGTGGAGTGCATGTGGCTGATTCTGCAGCAGGACAAGCCGGAGGACTTTGTCATCGCCACCGGAGTGCAGCACACGGTGCGGGATTTTACGGAAAAGGCCTTTGCCGCCAATGGCATCGCCATCCGCTGGGAGGGCAGCGGCCTGGAGGAGAAAGGGTTTGACGCCGCCACGGGAAAGATGCTGGTCTGCGTGAATCCCCAGTGGTTCCGCCCCACGGACGTGGACAACCTGCTGGGCGACCCCACCAAGGCAAGGACCGTCCTTGGTTGGAATCCGCAGGCCACCAGCTATGAGCAGCTCATCGCAATCATGGCAACGCATGACCGAAAGCTGGCAGAGCGGGAGAAAGCCATACTGGAGGCTACCGGGCATATGAAAGCGGAGGCCTGAAGAAACGGAAGCGGAGTAAAATATAAAAAGAGGAAGACATCATGATGGAAAAAAATGCGAAAATATACGTGGCGGGGCACCGGGGCATGGTGGGTTCCGCCATTGTCCGGGAACTGCAGCATCAGGGATATGAGAATATCATCACCCGCACCCACAGCGAATTGGATCTGTGCCGCCAGCAGCAGGTGGAGGAATTCTTCGCCAAAGAGAAGCCGGAGTACGTGTTCCTGGCGGCGGCAAAGGTGGGCGGAATCGTGGCCAACCAGGAGGCCCTGGCGGACTTCATGTGGTTCAATATGACCCTGGAGATGAACGTCATCCACAGCGCCTGGCAAAACGGCTGTAAGAAGCTGGAGTTTTTGGGCTCCTCCTGTATCTATCCCCGGATGGCGCCCCAGCCCATGCCGGAGAGCTGCCTGCTTACATCAGAGCTTGAGAAGACCAACGAGGCCTACGCCCTGGCCAAGATTTCCGGCCTGAAATACTGCGAATTCCTGAATCGCCAGTATGGAACGGACTACATTTCCGTCATGCCTACGAACCTCTACGGTCCCAACGATAATTACCATCCCACCCACAGCCATGTACTGCCTGCGCTGATCCGCCGGTTCCATGAGGCCAAGGAGCAGGGGTTGTCTTACGTCACCTGCTGGGGGGACGGCTCGCCCCTGCGGGAATTCCTCTACGTGGACGATCTGGCAAATCTGTGCGTGTTCCTGATGAACCGTTACAGCGGCAACGAAACCGTCAACGCGGGCACGGGCAAGGAGCTGACCATCAAGGAGCTGACAGATCTGGTGGCAAAGGTCATCGGCTACACCGGGGAGATCCGGTGGGATACAAGCAAACCCAACGGCACCCCCAGGAAGCTTTTGGACGTGTCCAAGGCCACTGCCCTGGGCTGGACCTATCGCACGGAACTGGAGGAGGGCATCCGGCTGTCCTATGAGGACTTTTTGAACAACCCCATGAGGGCGGAACGCTGAGAATGCCCATTTTCCCCTTGACAAACCCCCGTATCCTGCACTATAATCCTATCCATATAGTGTGGCTGTGAAGAGGACTAGTACAGATTCGGAAGCATTCCAGAGAGAGGGCGTGGCATAAGCTGTCCGGAGAAAGCGGCGGCAGATGCGGCTGGGAGGCTCTCATGCGTAAGGTCTGGAACCTGCCTTGGAGCCCCATGCGAGGCCTGCGAAAGGACAGAAAAGCGCGGCAGGCGAAAGCATGGCGCAGGCCTGCGTTAAGGGCGTAAGAGATGGGCGCGTTTGCGTCAATTAGGGTGGTACCGCCGGATTTTCGGTCCCTTGGGGATGGAAGTCCGGCTTTTTCTATGCGGCTGCATCCCGGACAGTTCCGGACGGAAAGCGCTTCGGGCAACCCGGCGGCGGGACGGAACTGGAAACAGCAGCCCGAAAGGGCAGAGGGCGCAAAGGTATGCGCATCGTAACTGAACGGCATCTGCCCGGATAGTGCCCATAGAATTTAAGGACGCATGCATTTGCGGCCGGAAATTCTATGCCGTCACCGGTACTGTCCGGGCGGATGCGGAACTGAAATGGAGGAGAGAAAATGGCAGACAAGAAAATGGTAGAAGAAATCACATCCATGGATGTGGATTTCGCCCAATGGTACACGGATGTAGTCAAAAAAGCGGAGCTGATCGACTATACCTCTGTAAAGGGGTGCATGGTGATCAAGCCCGCAGGCTATGCGATCTGGGAACTGATCCAGAAGCAGCTGGACGAGCGGTTCAAAGCAGCAGGGGTGGAGAACGTCTATCTCCCCATGTTCATTCCGGAGTCCCTGCTGCAGAAAGAGAAAGACCATGTGGAGGGCTTTGCGCCGGAAGTGGCCTGGGTGACCCACGGCGGCCTGCAGCCCCTGGCAGAGAGACTCTGTGTGCGGCCTACCTCAGAGACGCTTTTCTGCGACTTCTATAAAAACGATGTGCATTCCTACAGAGACCTGCCCAGGGTCTATAACCAGTGGTGCTCTGTGGTGAGATGGGAGAAAGAGACCAGGCCTTTCCTGCGCTCCAGGGAATTCCTCTGGCAGGAGGGCCATACTGCCCATGCCACCGAAGAAGAGGCCCAGGAGAGGACCATTCAGATGCTGAATGTATACGCGGACTTCTGCGAGGAAGTACTTGCCATACCGGTGATAAAAGGACGCAAGACCGACAAGGAGAAGTTCGCCGGGGCCGTTGCCACCTACACCATCGAAGCCCTGATGCACGACGGCAAGGCCCTGCAGTCCGGCACCAGCCATAATTTCGGCGACGGCTTTGCGAAAGCCTTTGAAATCCAGTACGCGGACAAGGACAATACACTGAAATATGTACACCAGACCTCCTGGGGACTGAGCACCCGCCTCATCGGCGGCATCATCATGGTACACGGCGACAATGAGGGACTGGTGCTGCCTCCCAGAGTGGCGCCCGTCCAGTTGTGCATCGTGCCTATCCAGCAGAAGAAAGAGGGCGTGCTGGACAAAGCTTACGAACTCAGAGACAGGCTGAAAGGGAATTTCCGGGTGAAAGTGGATGATACGGACAAGAGCCCGGGCTGGAAGTTCGCGGAGGCGGAGATGCGGGGCTATCCTGTCCGCATCGAGATCGGCCCTAAGGACATGGAGGCCGGAAAGTGCGTTCTCTGCCGCAGGGACACCAGAGAGAAGATCGAAGTGAAATTAGACGAACTGGAGGCAAAAGTGGGAGAGCTGCTTGACACCATCCAACGGGAAATGCTGGAGCGTGCCAGGACCCACAGGGACGGGAACACATTCACCGCCGCAAACATGGAGGAATTCGAGAAGATTTTCAATGAAAAATCCGGCTTCGTCAAAGCCATGTGGTGCGGGGAGGAAGAATGCGAGAATGTAATCAAGGAAAAGTTAAGTGTCACCAGCCGCTGCATGCCTTTTGAGCAGGAGCACATCGCAGACACCTGCGTGTGCTGCGGGAAGCCTGCGAAGAAGATGGTGTACTGGGGCCGGGCATACTGATTTCAGGAAAGTCCGGCTAAACGGGAAATCTTAGCCGGACAATAAAAGTGTGAGAAGAAGTTCTGGGGCGCCAAAGGACATTGCCCAAGACATTTGTGCCGGTTGCGGCGACAGGAAAAAGGGAGATAATACAATATGAAAAACGAGACATATCCGATTGCGCTGGCAGGTTCCCAGCCCTATGCGAAACTGGTCACTTACATCCAGGACGAATCCGTGGAGATGGACATTCCGGACAGGCCTCTGGTACTGGTCTGTCCCGGAGGCGGCTACTGCTTTACCTCGGACAGGGAGGCGGAGCCATTGGCAATCCAGTTCCTTGCCATGGGATACCACGCGGCAGTGCTGCGCTATTCCGTGGCCCCTGCCGTATTTCCCACTGCCCTGTGCGAACTGGCCTGGAGCGTTCGCCTGATCAGAGAACATGCAGGAGAATGGCATGTGAACCCAAAGGGGATCATTGTGCTGGGCTGTTCTGCGGGAGGGCATCTGGCGGCCTCTCTGGGCGTATTCTGGAACAGGGATTTCCTGGCAAAAGCATTGGACGAGGAGGGCGCAGACCACAGGCAGTGGAAGCCTGACGGCATGACTTTGTGCTATCCGGTCATAACTTCCGGAGAGTTCGCCCACAGAGGATCTTTTGACGCTTTGATGGGAGACAGGGAGGCGGAGATTTCCGCCATGCTGGGAGCCCCCGCGCCGGAGGCATTGTCTCTGGAAAACCAGGTGAGCAGCGATACGCCGCCTGCTTTCCTGTGGCATACTTATACGGATGACGCCGTACCGGTGGAAAATTCCCTGATGTTCGTAAGCGCCATGCGTAAGGCAAATGTGCCGCTGGAACTTCATATATACCCTGCTGGCGGCCATGGCCTGTCCCTTGCCAACCGGCTGACCCAGGGGCCGGGAGGATGTTCCATTCAGAAAGAGTGCGCTTCCTGGATTTCTCTGGCGCATACCTGGATAGAGGGGCAGTATGAGGAGCGTTGACGCTTCGATGCGCCGTGGCTGTCCGGCCATAAATTGCATGGAAGACAGATGTGTAGCTGTATAAGATTTTGGAAGACCTGCCGGAGCCCGCAGCAGGGGCTTTTTGTGAGCGAAGGGAGGAATCTGAATGAACCTAATTGTACTGGATCTGGAATGGAATCAGGCCAACGGCACCTCTGAGCAGGAGGTGCCGGCCATTCCTTTTGAAATCGTCGAAATCGGAGCCGTGAAGCTGAAAGGCGCCGGGACGGGAAGCCCTCCGGGCGGCATAGATACGCTTTCCCGCAGGCAGACTGCCGGCGACGGGAATGGGGCCATGGAGGAAAAGGATGGGTTCAGCCGTCTGATCAGGCCGTCCGTGTACCACGAAATGAACCAGATTACCGGCAAACTCATCCATCTGCGGATGAAAGAGCTGAAGAAAGGAAGCCCTTTCCCGGAGGCGGCCAGAGCTTTCCTGGATTGGTGCGGGGAAGAGGAATACCGTTTTTGCAGCTGGGGCAGCTCCGACTTGACGGAGCTTCAGCGGAACATGGAATTCTACCATATGGCGCCTCTGGCGGAGGGACCTCTTGCGTTCTGGGACGTCCAGAAGCTCTTCAGCATCGCCTTTGAGGACGGAAAAAGCAGGAAGTCCCTGGAGTACGCCGTGGACTTCCTGGAGCTGGAAAAGGACATTCCTTTCCACAGAGCTTTCAGCGATGCCCATTACACGGCGAAGATTCTGGCAAGGATCCTGGAGGAGAAGCCGCAGGTGCTTAGGAACCTGTCCTACGATGTATTTCACCCTCCCAAGGACAGAAAGTCGGAGCTGAAAGTACAATTCGACAATTATGCAAAATATATCTCCAGGGAGTTTGACAGCAAGGAGGAGGCCTTTGCGGACAGGGAAGTGGCGTCCAGCAAATGCTATCTCTGCCACAGAAACCTGCGCAAGAAAATCCGCTGGTTCTCCCCTAACGGAAGAAATTATGTCTGTCTGGCCTACTGCGAGAAGCACGGGTATCTGAAAGGAAAGATCCGCATCCGCAAATCGCCGGCGGGGAGAGTTTATGTTGTAAAGACTACGAAACTGATTTCGCCTGAGGATGCCCAGGCGCTGAAAATGCGAAAGAAGCATGTAAGCGACCTGCACAGGGAACGTGACGGCAGGAAAAAGGTTGCACCCTATACCCACCATTAATTCCCTGCAGGATGTTTCGAAATATCCTACAATCCTCTGTGTCTTCTGGAATTTCGGCGTCTGCGGCGGTTTCGCTTCCGCCAGCTTTTCCGGCCGCTTCTGGTGGAAATCTGGTAGTTTTTCAGTACCAGGTGGGCAATGAGCCAGATGACAAGCAGCGCCCCAAGCACACCGCAGCCTATCAGGATTACCCTCACATTGATGAAAATGGGTTTCTTCTCGGAATCGCCATTTTTATCCGTTCCTGAGCCTGTCCCCTCTTCGCCCTCCGGGGGCGCATCGAAGATGCTGGCATCATCCCTGCTTGCGGTGAAGTCCACCCTGACAGAGCCAAGCGCCACCCCCTGATAGGAATAGGTGATGACAGCAGCCTGGTTCTCGTCCCCGGTCTCATAGGAGATGGAGGATTCCGCGTCCTCAAAGGAAATGGTCCGGGGCAGGACGATGAAGTCGTCTTTATTTAAGGAAAGAAAAGGCTGGGAACTGCCAAAGATATCGTTCCCGCTGTAGAACAGGCCGGTATTGTCGATATTGTATTTTGTCTCCGCCTGGGACACATATATTTTTTCAAAGTTGGAGAAGCCATACTCGAAGAGGGTGATGGTATCCTCGTAGTGATAGGGCGCCTCGTCCCGCATGACCACACAGATCAGCCGCAGGCCGTTCTTTTCCGCGCAGGACACAAGGCAGCTCCTGGCATCGTCCGTATAGCCTGTCTTGCAGCCTGTCAGATATTCATAGGCGTAGCTTCTGCCGGGGATAATCTCCATATGGTTGTTCTCAAGCTTCCCCAAAGGCAGCTTGTCCGTGGGCGGGAAGTCGATCCGAGGGGCCAGAGTGATCTTGCAGAGCATCTCATTGGCAAAAAAGGCCCTGCCGATCATAGCCAGGTCATAGGCCGTGGTATAGTGGTCATCCGCCGGCAGACCGTTGGGATTGGAGAAATGGGTATTCAGGCACCCCAGTTCGGCAGCCCGGTCGTTCATGATGTCCGAGAAGACCTGCCAGTCCGTGGTGCCGGTGATATGTTCCGCCACAGCGTAGCAGACCTCATTGGCAGAGCGGATCAGGATGGCGTTCAGGCATTGCTCCATGGTCAGTTCCTGGCCCACGTCCATGGCGATATGGCTGCTGTCCCAGGGTGTATCGAAGACGGCGTCGTGGGAAAAAGTGACGATCTCATCCAGCTGGCACTGCTCTGCGGCAATGAGGGTGGTGAGGATCTTGGTGGTGCTGGCAGGGTATTCCTGTTTATGGATATTTTTGGAATAGAGGATAGTGCCTGTCTGGGGCTCTATCAAAATGGCAGACTCCGCCCCGATCGCGGGGCCGGCGGGCCAGCCCGGCACCTCGTTGGACTGAACGGGAAGCCCGCGGTTTTCCTCTAAGCGCTGCTGGGTCTCGGAAAGCGCGGCGGCCCGGGCAGGGACGGCAGGAAAAAGGGCCAGGCTCCAGATGCACAGCGCCGCTGCCAGGATTCGGATATAGGTACAAAGGATTTTTCTCCTAAAAAATTGTCTTCGGAAATCGGACATAAAACAACCTCACAATCAAATTTCTTTCGGTTCGTTCTTTCATGACGGCGTATCATTATACACCATCATTATACACCACATTCGGCAAAAACCAAAGACACAATATTCATGGATTGACAAGAATTCAAATATACAGTACATTAATAAAAGGACAAGGAAGAAATCAGGGGTAAGGCCATGAGATTGCGCAATGTGACGGGCTCCAGGGAGATGATTGCAGGGAGCCCCTATGTGGTAGAGGAAGAACGGCAGCGGCAGTGTCCCGGCAGATGGGGGGAGATTTTCGGAAATGGAAATTCTATCCACATCGAAATCGGTATGGGAAAGGGCAGATTCATCCATACTATGGCTAAGGAACATCCTGACATCAACTATGTGGGGATTGAGAAATATTCCAGCGTGCTGATCAGGGCTGTGGAAAAGATGGAGGCGGAGGAACTTGCCAATCTGAAGTTCCTGCGCATGGAGGCAGAGGACATAGCAAGCGTCTTCGGGCCGGGAGAGGTGGAGCGGATCTATCTGAACTTTTCGGATCCCTGGCCCAAGGACAGGCATGCCAAGCGCAGGCTTCCGTCCAGGGAATTCCTGGCTCGCTACGGTCTGATCTTAAAGCCGGGGGGCAGGATGGAATTCAAGACGGACAACCGGGCATTGTTCGATTTTGCCTTGGACGAACTGGAACCTGCAGGCTGGGAGGCGGAGGAGGTCACATACGACCTCCACGGCGATGCGCGCCTGATGGAGGGCAATGTGATGACGGAGTACGAGGAGAAGTTCTCCAGCCAGGGGAATCCCATTTACAAGTACGTCGTCCATCCCGGGATCTGAATCCCGGGGGCTGAAAAGCAGAATCCGGATGCTGTCCGGCGGGAAAGGCGGAGGGCGCCGGGAGAGACTTGCGCAACTGAGAGATTTGCGGAAAGAGATATCAAAGCGCACCGGGAGGGTGCAGAAAAGAGGGAAAAGATGGAATACAAATTTACGGCAGACAATTTCGACAAAGAGGTATTGCAGGCGTCCACGCCAGTGCTGGTGGACTTTTACGCGGACTGGTGCAATCCTTGCAGGATGATGGGGCCCGTGGTGGCTAAGATGGCTGAGGCCTTTGAGGGGAAAGTCAAGGTGGGCAAGTGCAACATCGATGAGAACATGCAGTTGGCACAGACCTACCGCATTTCCAGCATTCCTGCATTTGTAGTCTTCCAGGGCGGCAAGCCTGTGGCCAATTATGTGGGCGCCATGTCCGAGGCGGAGTTTAGAAAGAAGATAGAGCAGGTGCTTGGGTGAGATGAACAAAGAGGATCTTGCATATGAGGGGAAGCGGACGATTCTGTGCATTCTGGCAGCGCTGATGTACGCTGTGGGCCTGAACCTTTTCGTGGTTCCGGCGAAATTGTATTCCGGCGGGCTCATGGGCATCTGCCAGGTGATCAGGACGCTTCTTGTGGACTATCTGCATATGGATTTTCAAAGCTTTGACATTGCAGGTATCATTTACTATATTATCAATATACCGATATTTATCATTGCTTTTGCCAGAATGGGCAGGAAATTCTTTGCCAAGACCATGGTCACGGTAACGGCCATGACGATTTTCCTGTCCGTGGTTCCCGTTGTCCAGGTGGTGGAGGACAATGTGGCGGCCTGCGTGGTAGGGGGCATCATATCCGGAGCGGGAATCGGCATCGTGCTGCGTATGGCGTCCTCCGGCGGCGGGCTGGACGTGGTGGGCGTGCTGCTGACCAAGTGGAAGAGGGATTTCAGCGTGGGCAAGGTGTACCTGATAGTGAACATGACCCTGTACCTGGTCTGCCTCTTTTTGTTTGACATGGAAATCGTGGTGTACTCTGTGATCTTTGCTGCCGTGCATTCCCTGGCTATCGACAAGGTACATACCCAGAACATCAACGTGGAGGCCAATATCATCACCAAGTCCAACAATGTGGCTTTGGAGAAAGCCATCATGGAGGAGATAGGCAGGGGCGTCACCAAATGGACTACCCTGGGCGCCTATACCTATGAGCAGTCCCATATGCTCTATATCACTCTCTCCAAGTATGAGGTGTCCAGGCTCAAGGCCGTAGTCCGCCAGTACGATCCCAATGCGTTCATTGTGATCAACGAGGGTGTCACTGTGGACGGGAATTTCCTGAAGAAGCTGTAGGCGGCGGGACAGGCTGCTGAGCGGTTTTGGGGCAGGCCGGATAGAAGTGATTTGACAGAGCTGCCTTAAGATATGTTTGTAGTAAAATATGCAGATGGAAAACCTCCGGGGCTGGTGCCCGCGGAGGTTTTTCGCATCCATGGAGGACTTCAATATTTTTTCCTGGTAGTCTGGATGGGCTCGCTGGTGAGATCCACGCCCAATTTCTTGTATATCTTAATATCTACTTCTGACAGCATCACAGAGGTATGGACCTGGCAGCCCTTTAAATTCGGCAGCTGCTCCAGGGAACGTTTTGCGTTCTCGTCATGGCAGGCCTCCAGAGCCAGTGCGATCAAGACTTCGTCCGTGTGGAGCCTGGGATTCCTGCCTTTTAGATAGCGGACCTTTAAGTCTTGGATGGGCTCAATGGCTTCGGGCTTGATGAGCTTCGTGTCATGCTCCACCCCTGCCAGGTATTTTATGGCGTTTAGAAGCAGGGCGGCGGAAGCTCCCAGGAAATCGGAGGTTTTGGAGGTGATGATATGCCCGTCCGCCAGTTCGATGGCAGCGGTGGGGACGCCCAGGGCTTCGGCCCGCTCTTTTGCGGCCACTGTCACCTTTCTGTCTGCCGTGGTGATCTTTGCCTGCTTCATCAGCAGTTCGATCTTGTAGACTTCCGTATCCGAGGCCTCGTCCCGCACTGCCTTGTTCAGGGCCGTGTAATAGCGTCGTATGATCTCCATCCGGGAGGCCTCGCAGCAGGCCTCGTCGTCCATGATGCAGTTTCCGGCCATGTTGACGCCCATGTCCGTGGGGGATTTGTAGGGATTCTCCCCATAGATGCCCTCGAAGATGGCGTTGAGCACCGGGAAGATTTCAATGTCCCGGTTGTAGTTTACCGTGGTCTCTCCATAGGCTTCCAGATGGAAAGGGTCGATCATGTTCACATCGTTCAGATCCGCAGTGGCAGCCTCATAGGCCAGATTAATGGGGTGCTTTAACGGAATGTTCCAAATGGGAAAAGTCTCGAACTTGGCGTATCCGGCCTTGGTGCCCCGCAGATTTTCATGGTAGAGCTGGGAAAGGCAGGTGGCCATCTTGCCGCTGCCGGGCCCCGGAGCCGTGACCACCACCAAAGGCCTGGAGGTCTCTATGTAGTCATTCTTTCCATAGCCGTTCTCACTGACGATTAAAGGCACGTTTGCGGGATATCCCTCAATGGTATAGTGGAGATATACACGGATGCCTTTCTTTTCCAGCTTTGCCTTGAACTGCTCCGCGCTGTGCTGCCCCTGATAGTGGGTGATAACTACACTTCCCACATACAGTCCTCTGCCCTGGAACTCGTCCCGCAGGCGTAGCACGTCCACATCGTAGGTGATCCCCAGATCTCCACGCATCTTATTCTTCTCAATATCGGCGGCATTGATGACGATGACGATCTCAGCGTAATCAGACAGCTGCATCAGCATCTGAAGTTTTGCATCCGGCGCGAACCCCGGCAGAACCCGGGACGCGTGATAATCGTCAAAGAGCTTGCCGCCAAATTCCAGATAGAGCTTGTCCCCAAACTTGGCGATGCGCTCCTTGATGTGTTCCGACTGCATTTTCAGATATTTGTCATTGTCAAAACCGATTTTCATTGTGTTGCCGCCTTCCATCCTTATTTTTGCAAAAATACCTTTTTATTTTAGCACAGATCGGAGGGGATTGGAATGGGGAAGTTGAGAAATTTTCGGCCAGTGCCTTTGGTAAACTATCTTGACAAATTACCGGCTATCGTGTATACTTTATCTGTAATCAATTGATGGTGAAAGAAGAGATTGGAATGTGCTTTAATAACAAGTTGTTTGTAAATTGTTTTTGTTGGAACAATTTATTCTTTTTAATTATAGGTAATTGCGAAACAAGTTCAAAATCTTGATTCCAATAGGGAAAAGGATCGGTTGAGCCGGACTTACAGGAGGTGGATGTGGATAACAAGGATTTTAAGCCATGAAAACAAAGCAGATAAGGATATCTGCCCGTGAAATGGTATGCGGTATGTAAGGTTATGCAATCAGAGGTTTTAAACTGCGGATATATTGATGCCTGTGCAGTTTATCAGCCACCATTACAGTAATAAGCTGAGTAATCCCGGCGAGAAGCAGGTCAGCATGAAG
>CATKYJ010000048.1 GCA_949840885.1 uncultured Acetatifactor sp. | reverse complement strand
ATAATTTTGTGCGCCTCGGCGCACGTGGAATCAAAAGTTGACACAATGCCTTTCTGTGTCAACATTATACCATATTTTTCACCGCTGTATACAATTTTATGATAGAGGATGAAACAAACCGGCAAAAAATTTCACGACCCTGTGAGCGCGGCTGCCCGGCTTATGCAAAGGATGCTTTTACTGATAAATAATAGATTGTAAGTGAAAGGTAAATAGCTTATAATCAGGTATATAGATCGGAAACGAGATACGAGGGAAAGCAAATATTGTGGGAGTGACATCCCTAATCCTTTTCATTTTATGCTGTAAGCTCTTGGCTGCTGTTGAAAACGACTCGCAAATGCCGTTTGAAGGGAAGCGGCTCAATTCCAGTTTGTACAGGAACAGAATAAGAACGGGATTCGGAAGATAGATTATCATGGAAAGAGGATCCATATTAAGTTGTATACGTGCCAAAGCGTGCAAGGGGGTATAACCATGAGAATCGGAACCATAGGCTACAACAATGTGCACGGAAAAGATTTTATCATAGACAGACCCAACGGCCCCGGAAGCTATCTGCTGCTGATCATCAAGACACCTGCGCGGTTCTGGCTGAAAGGCCAGGAGCAGCGCGTGAAGCAAAACAGCTTTATCATGCTCTCCCCCCACACCAGATGCAAATACCGGGCGCTGGAAGATGTTTACACAGATGACTGGATGCATTTTGACATAGAGGAGGGAGACCATGCCATGTTTGCCGGGTACAAAATCCCCATTGATGAGCTGGTATACCTGGGGAATACCACGGAAGTGTCCCAAATCATGCACATACTGACCTATGAGCACTATTCTGCCGGAGAGTACCGGGAGGAAATCGAGGCCCATTACCTGCATATTTTACTGCTTAAACTGGCCCGCCTAATTGCTAGGGGGGGCGGAGCTTGCTCCGAGATGCTGATAGAGCGCAACAGCAGAATTACAGAATTGAAGTCGCTTATGTACACAGCGCCCTGTGAGGTGCCGGATGTGGGAACCATGGCGGAAAAGATGGGCATGAGTTATTCCGGTTTCCAGCATTTCTACAAGAAAATGTTTGGAGTGGGCGTGATGACGGATGTGATAAATGGACGCATCGAATATGCCAAAAGGCTGCTGTCCACCACGAACCTGACGGTGGCGGAGGTGGCGGAACAGTGCGGCTATCGGAATGAGTATCATTTTATGCGCCAGTTCAGGCAAAAAGTCGGGAAATCCCCCACAGAATACCGCAAAAGCATATAGAACCATATAAATTTAAGGTGTCCGCGCCTCTGCGCCGGGCGCCTTTTTGCTGTGCCTTTTTGGGAAAAGTCCCGGTTATGAGGGATTTGATAGGGGGAGGAACCGGGGCATGGGGAAGTTTTTTGCGGAATTGCGGTGACGGGGCTGGGGGCGCTTTCCGAAGCGAAATGAGCATAAAAGGTCACTTGATTGAGCATATGGGATAATTGCACTTGCTTATGAATTATTTTATGATGTTTTTAGTCAAAGTTTACAAAAGTTTTACAGATTTAAGCTGATCTGATCTGCAAAGGAGAAAAATATGCCAAATCCATATCTTCCCGGCTGGGAGTACATACCTGACGGAGAACCCAGAGTTTTCGGAGATCGCATCTATGTTTACGGATCCCATGACAAGGCCGGATCGGACCGGTTTTGCGACTATGTGTTAAAGTGCTGGAGCGCGCCGGTGGACCACCCGGACCAATGGGTATGCCATGGCGACATTTTCCATACCATGGCGGACCGGGACCACGCTGCAGATACAGACTGGACCGGAGAGGAAAACCAACTGTTTGCGCCGGATGTGGTGGAAAAAGACGGGAAATATTACCTCTATGCCTATATTATCGGGGCAAAGGGCTGTGTGGCGGTCAGCGAGAAGCCGGAGGGGCCTTTCCGCCTGCTGTCAAAATATCAGTATACCATTCCGGATTCTGTCTGCTGCGACGGTTGGTTTATCGACCCGGGGGTGCTGGTGGACCAGGACGGAAAAGTCTATATTTACTGCGGATATGAGCGCTCATTCATGGCGCAGATCAATTCTGAGAACATGTTTCAGGTGCTGGACGGCACCTGTATCGAACACATCATTCCCTGTGAAATCACAGAAGAGGGTGGATTTACACAAAAGGAGAGCCTTTTCTTCGAGGCCGCATCCATGCGCAGGGTGGGGGATACCTATTATCTCATCTATTCCCCGAAGCAGGGAAGCAGGCTGGCCTATGCCACTGCAAACCGTCCTACGGGTCCTTTTACCTACAGAGGATATATTGTGGACAATGGGGTGGACTATCCGGGCGGGAATAATCATGGCTCCATTGCCTGTATCAATGACCAATGGTACATTTTCTACCACCGCATGACAAACGGCTCCATTATGTCCAGGCGTGGCTGTGTGGAGCGCATCCGGATTCTGCCGGACGGTTCCATCCCTCCCGTGGAGATGACATCTCTGGGATTTCAGGAATCCCTGTCCCCCTACCAGGTCACACCGGCTGACCTTGCCTGTGTCCTCACTGGCGGATGCTTTATCACGGAGAAAAATGTATTTGAGCGTGTAGTCACCAACATCCGGGAGGGCTGCATCATGGGATATAAGTATTTTGATTTTGGCCAGGATTTCTCCAGCGACACCATGGAATTCTCTGCCCAGGTAGGGGGCTGCGGTGCGGACTGTGAGATTTCCATACGGATTGACAGCCAGGAGGGAGAAGAGATCGGCAGATGTACAATAGGACATGGAGACGGGGTGGCAGGCTGCATCGTGAAGAAAGTCACCGGACGTCACGGACTGTACTTTGCAGTGACCACCGGGTACCAGGGCTGGACCGCGGCATACTTCCAGGGGCGCTGCCTGTTTGAACTGAAATCTTTTGTCTTTCTAAAATAAACAAAACAGAGGAGGGTAAAATGGATAGCAGAAAAACGGTCCGTATGGCGATATCGGACAAAATGTACTATGTTCTCAGGATTGCGGTGTTGGTTCTGGCATTGTTTCTCTTCTTTCCGGGGCTGAACCCGGCCAAAGTCAGCGGCATCATTAACAGGAATCTGTCTCTGTTCACCACGGGAATATCCTATGGGGACCTGGCCAACGGCTTCGGGAGAGCCATTGGCCGGGGATGGATCACGGAGGGGTCTCTGCGGCTGCTGCAGATCTCTTCCGTCATTGTCTGCCTGGGAATTGCGGCCTGTGTGGCCGGGGCATGCATGTCCCTGGGCAATATCAGGATGAAGAAAGCGGGCAATCTGGCATTGACAG
The DNA here is from genome assembly GCA_949840885.1 of uncultured Acetatifactor sp. Taxonomy (GTDB): domain Bacteria; phylum Bacillota; class Clostridia; order Lachnospirales; family Lachnospiraceae; genus Acetatifactor. Next base: position 24,111 of record CATKYJ010000048.1, on the reverse strand, counting down.
CGGGCAACCTGGTAGGATTCCTGGGGCTGGGAGGTATTTATCTCGCCTATCAGAAGATGCTGCAGTCCTCAAATCCCGACAGGATACAGCCCATATTTCCCAATGGGTTCTGGGTGGTGTGTGGGTTATTTGTGTGCATCCTGGCGGTGACGGTGGTTCAGGCAGCGCTGCTGAAAGGGCAGGCAGCCGAGAAGAAGTTTGAGATTGCTTCCAAATACAGACTGTTTTTAATGTTTCTGCCCTTTATTGTTTTGATTGCATTGTTTGCCTATCTGCCTTTGTGGGGATGGCGCTATGCTTTCTTTAACTACGAAGTGGGCGACACTTTGACCATGGATTCATTTGTGGGGCTGAAGTGGTTTCAGGAGCTGGTCCGCAACCCTGCCACAGTGCGGGATATCCTGCGCGTGCTGCGAAACACTCTGGCCATGAGCGGCATCGGCCTGGCCACAAGCTGGCTCCCCATGCTATTCGCCATCTTCTTAAATGAAGTGAAGAACCTGCGGTTCCGCCGGGTGGTACAGACCTTTACCACCATTCCCAATTTCATCAGCTGGGTGCTGGTGTACGGCGTGGCTTTCTCCGTATTCTCTACAGAGGGCTTTGTGAGCAGCATGCTGGTGAACATGGGTATCTGGGAGCAGGGACAAAACCTCCTGATGAGCGGGGAATATACCTGGCTGAAGATGTGGGCCTGGGGTACCTGGAAAGGCATAGGGTGGAGCGCAATTATCTACATAGCCGGTATATCCGGCATAGACGCACAGCTGTATGACGCGGCTATGGTAGACGGAGCCGGCAGGTTCCAGAGAATGTGGCACATTACGCTGCCCGGCCTCCTGCCTACGTTCTGCGTGCTGTTATTGATGTCCGTGGGCAATATCTTAAGCAACGGCATGGACCAGTACCTGGTATTTGAGAATGCCACCAATACCGACGCCATTACTGTGCTGGACCTGTATGTCTATAAACTGGGTATCGGAGGAGGAAGAATTCCTTTGACCACTGTGGTCAGCATGTTGAAATCTATTGTGGGTGTGGCGCTGCTGCTGGTGACCAACAATGTGGCAAAACTGACCCGGGACGGGGAAAGCATTGTATAGGGGGATAGATATGGCGAAGAAAACCACAGGAAGAAAATTTCGATTAAAGACAGGTGACATCATATTTAATGTGCTGAATTACCTGGTGTTCGGCATCTTTACGCTGGCGTGTATTTTCCCGTTTTATTATCTGTTCATCAACACCATCAGCGACAATGAAATGGTGGCCAGAGGGGTAATCAGCGTTATCCCCAGAGGAATCCACTTTGACAATTATCTGGCCATGTTCAAAGTGGGAGATTTGATAAGAGCCTTTGGTGTCACAGTGGGCAGGACAGTGCTGGGAACCATGCTGATGGTAGGCGCCTCAGGCTTTGTGGGATACTTGGTGACAAAGCAGGAGATGTGGGCCAGGAAATTCTGGTACCGATTCATGGTAGTGACCATGTACTTCAACGCCGGGCTGATTCCCTGGTTTCTGAATATGCAGATGCTGGGACTGACCAATACGTTCTGGGCCTATATTATCCCCGGGATTGTGGCGCCTTATAACATCGTGCTGGTGAAGACCTACATTGAATCCATTCCCCGGGAACTGGAGGAAAGCGCCCAGATGGACGGCGCCAGCCACCTGACCGTGTTCTGGAGAATCATATGGCCCCTGAGCAAACCCATCCTTGCCACAGTGGCCATCTTCGGGGCCGTAGGCCACTGGAACTCCTTTACGGATTCCCTGATCCTCATGCAGTCGGCCTCCAACCTGTATACATTACAACACAGACTCTATATGTATCTGAACCAGTCCACCAACCTGGAGGCAGTGATGAAATCCGGGGGACAGATGGGCGAGGCAGCCATGGCAGCGGTACTCAGCGGCAAAGTCATCAAATATACCGTGTCCATGGTAACGGTAATTCCCATTTTGATAGTATATCCTTTCATGCAGCGCTATTTTGAAGAGGGCATTATGCTGGGCGCTGTAAAAGGATAGATATATAGGAGGTAAGAAAGAGATGAAAAGTAAGAAACTAATGGCATTGTTTGCGGCAGCAGTCATGGCACTGCCCCTGGCAGCCTGTGGAGACCAGGCGGCGGAACCGGCAGAGGGCTCGGCTTCCCAGTCAAAACAGGAAAACTCCCAGGAGAGCACGCCGGCAGCGGATGACGCTTCCGGGGACACCGAACAAACCCAGGAAGACGGCACAGAACAGGGTGGCGAAGAGCAGGGAACAGACTATGAGGCCCTGCTGGAGGACATCATTCCGGATGAGACCGTTACACTGGATGTGTTCACCCAGCTTGCAAACTATTCCGGAGAACAGGTGGGCTGGTTTGCCCAGGTGATGCTGGAGAAATTTAATGTAAAGCTCAACATCATTCCCGATCCCGACGGCGCCGGCGTATACGAAACCCGTATGGAATCCGGCAACCTGGGCGACATCGTAGTCTGGGGACATGACGCGGACGACTACCTGAACGCAGTGAACAAAGACATGCTGTTCGGCTGGGAAGAGGAGGACCTTTTGGACACCTACGGTCCCTATATCAAGGAGCATATGCCCTATGCCCTGGAGAAGAACCGCGAAATTTCAGGCGGTACGCTCTACGGCTTTGGCGGAGAAGTGGTGGAGGACCCCAACGCCACGGGAGACTTTACCTATAGCTGGGATTTGAGATGGGATCTGTACAAGGAGCTGGGCTATCCGGAGATCAAGAATCTGGATGATCTGGTGGAAGTGCTGGCCCAGATGAAAGAGATCTGCCCTACAGACGACAAGGGTAAGCCCACCTACGGTGTTTCCCTGTTTTCCGACTGGGACGGAGATATGGTAATGTACGTGAAGTCCATGGCATCGGCTTACTACGGATATGATGAGTTCGGTGTGGGCCTGTATGATCCCACCGAGCAGGTGTTCCATCCCGCACTGGAGAAGGACGGCCCCTATCTGGAGATGCTGAAATTCCATAACACCCTGTACAGGAGAGATCTGCTGGATCCGGATTCCATGACCCAGGGATTCGCCGGCATGGCGGAGGACTATCAGAACGGCACGGCTTTCTGGAATATCTTTGGCTTCCTGGGATCCTCTGCCTATAACACAGAGACCCATACCAGCCAGGGCAAGGGCATGTTCACCATGTCGCCCAGCGAGGCCACTCCGATTTCCTACGGCTTAAGCATCTACGGAAATGACAGACTCTGGACCATTGGCTCCAAGACCCAGTATCCGGAGCTGTGTATGGCTATTATTAACTGGCTGTGCACACCGGAGGGCAGGATGACCATGTCCTACGGCCCCAAGGATGTGTGCTGGTACTATGACGAGAATGGCAAGACCATCCCCACCGAGCTGGGACGTGCCGTCATGCTGGACGGCAAGAAAGAGATGTCGGACGGATATACCGGCGCTTTCGCGGACGGCGGCTGCCAGATCAACAATACAACCTGGTCCCAGGATGCCACAAATCCCGACTCTGACGGAGAGACTTACAACCGTCTGAAATGGGACAGCTTTGCGGCGGAGCCCCAGTCCGAGATCGAGGCCGACTGGAGAGAGTACACAGGATTTAACAGCAGAGATGAGTTCCTGCGCAGCAGAGCCGTGAATTTTGCGCCGGCCACCACCTATTCCGCAGGCGTCAAGCCCGAGGAGCTGACCGTAATCTGGAATCAGGTGACAGAGTGCATCAGGACCAAGTCCTGGGAAGCAATTTACGCAAAGGATGACGCGGAATTTGAGAAAATTGTAAACGAGATGATCACCAAGGCGGAAGAGTACGGCTACGCCCAGTGCGTGGAGTTCCAGGAGAACGAAGCCAAGATCCGGAAAGCATGTGAGGATGCCGTAAGCCAGTAAGAAAATACCGAAATAGCGTAAGAGGGGCTGCCCTGACAGAGAGTTGCTGTCGGGGCAGCCTTTTTCGGAAATATCGCCGGAAATATCGTCCTGTCGAAATCCCAGGATGTCCTTGAAAAAACCCGGTTCCTTTAGTATAATGAAATGACTAGCGAAACGCAAAGGAAAGGAGAAAGCTATGAACATACCGGAGAGCTTGAAAAAGCGAGCAGCTAAACTGGAGGCATACTATCAAGAGCACTATGCGCCTCTGGCGCCTCTGGCTGCCCAGTGTTTCCTGAATACCATGGAGACTACCGTGAAGCAGGCCGAGGACGGAGGATACTTTGTCATTACCGGGGACATCCCGGCCATGTGGCTTCGGGATTCCGCGGCTCAGGTGAGGCCCTATGTAAAGTTCGCCAGAGAGGACAGGGAACTGCAGGAGATCCTGGAGGGCGTCATTTCCAGACAGGCCGAGATGGTCTGCGTGGATCCCTATGCCAACGCTTTTAACGAGAGCGCCAATGGGGCAGGGGCGGGATACCAGGACGAGACCCTGGAGAACGACCATGTGTGGGAGCGAAAGTATGAGGTGGATTCCCTGTGCGCACCCCTTTATCTGGGATACCACTATTGGAAAGAGACAGGGATCGCCGGCGCCTTTACGGATACGTACCATGAGATGATACGCAAAATCGTCCGGACATTCACCACAGAGCAGGATCACAAAAATTCTCCCTATTTCTTCCGCCGCTACAACTGCGTGAAGACAGATACTCTGCCCTGCAAGGGCAAGGGCCGCCCGGTGAACGTCACCGGCATGACATGGTCGGGTTTTCGACCCTCCGACGACAGCTGCTGCTTCGGCTATCTGATTCCCTCGAATATGATGGCGGTGAAAGCGCTGGAATTCGCGGAGGAAATCTGCAGAGAGTGCTTTGGGGACGCGCAGCTGGCCGCAGAGTGCAGGGAGCTTGCGGAGGAGATAAAGGAGGGCATCGAGGCATACGGTATGGTGGAGCATCCCAAGTACGGCAGGATCTACGCCTATGAGACGGACGGCTTCGGCAATCATATCCTCATGGACGATGCCAACTCTCCCAGCCTGCTGGCTATGCCTTATCTGGGATACTGCGGAAAAGAGGATACCTATTATCGGAATACCAGAAAATTCCTCTTGTCCGGGGACAATCCCTATTACAATGAAGGAAAGCTGGCGAAAGGCATGGGAAGTCCTCACACGCCCGCAGGCTTCGTATGGCATATCGGCATTGTGATGCAGGCGCTGACTTCCGGAGACCGGGAGGAGATACTGGAGTGCCTGGACATGCTGGCGAGGACCCACGCGGGGACCAACTATATGCATGAATCTTTCGACCCTGACGCACCGGAGGAGTACACCAGACCCTGGTTTGCCTGGGCCAACACCCTGTTCGCAGAGCTTTTGGACAGGTTGATGGAAGAGCGGTTTTTCGAGAACTAAGAAGACAGCCCTGGCCGAAAGCCTTTCTCCAGAATATTGCTGCAGATGTCCGCCATAGCCTCCGGGCTTGGCGGATCCGGCTGGGCCAGCCAGGTCTCGATGACTCCGATGCAGCCTGACACGGCGAAAGCCTCCAGGTAGCATCCGTCGCTGGAGGCCCGGCTGGCTGTCAGGATGCTGTCCAGGCGTTCTTTTACCATATTTTTCACCCGGTTCACAAAAGCCAGATCGCCATGCGGGCTCATCATGGCCTTGGCCACTTCCCTGTGCCGCTCCAGGAAAGTGAAGATTTCCAGCAGCGTGACCCGGGGCGTGTGGAGTGCCGTATCGGGCTTCAGCGTCCGGTCGATGATTTCATAAAATTCGTTAAACAGCTCATCCTCCAGCTGCGCCAGCATGTCGTAGACATCGCTGTAGTGCAGGTAAAAGGTTCCTCTGTTGATATCTGCCAGGTCGGAGAGCTCCTTTACGGAGATGTCCTTTATGTCCTTGGTCTCCATCAGCTGTATCAGCCCCTGCAGCAGCAGGGATTTGGTTCTCCGGACTCGCCGGTCCATTTTTCCGTCTGCCATATTGCCATCGCCTTTCCGTGTCCTCTGTGATTCCCTTTCGGGACAGATTTCTAAACATTTCATAAATATGCGACAGGACATGCCTGAAGTGTCGAGAAATGTACATTTCTCTGAAAACTGTTTATTGCCATTCTTTCTTTTTCCATTATAATATCTTTTAGAAAGAAAATCAACTGTTGTTCAGTAAAACACAAGCATATAAATTATAGACAACTAATATGTTAGTGAATGCTTGTCGAAAAAACTCCCGGCGCAGCGGCCGAAGCCGGGCTGCCAGGCAGGCGGAGCGAAAGATCGCACTGACAACAGGGAAAGGCAAGGACATTTATATGGAAAAAGAGAAGAAAGACAATTCCTTTATGATAAGGCTGGCCACCCTTATCGTGGATAAGCGGAAAGGCTTTTACCTGGTCTTCATCCTGCTGATTCTTTACAGTGTGCTTTCCATGAATAAGGTAAAGGTCAACAATGACCTGACCTCCTACCTGCCGGACACTACGCAGACACGCCGGGGGCTGGATCTGATGGATGAACAGTTCCTTACATACGGCACCGCCAGGATCATGGTCTGCAATGTGACCTATGAGGAGGCGGAGCGGCTCTCGGAAGAAGTCCGGGAGATGGACGGGATCAGCATGCTGGATTTCGAGAACACGGAGGAGTACTATCATGGCATGGAGGCTCTGTTCAAGGTGACCTTTGACGGAGAGGCAAAGGACGATGCGACGCTGGAGCATCTGAACAGCGTTTTGGAGGCTCTGAAAGGATATGACGTATACTTCTCCTCGGACATCGGGCAGGAGGGGCGGGATGCTGCGGATTTAAACAATGACATGATTGTCATTTTGCTGCTGGCAGGGGTGGTCATTGTGGCGGTGCTTTTGTTTACCTCCACCACCTATGCGGAGATTCCCGTGTTCCTGATGACTTTCATCGTGGCGGCCATCCTGAACAAGGGCACCAACTATTGGTTCGGCACCATCAGCTTCGTCACGGATTCCATCGCCGTGGTGCTGCAGCTGGCGCTGGCAGTGGACTATGCCATCATTCTCTGCCACCGGTTCATGGAGGAGCATGAGGACAAGGAGGCCAGGGAGGCCGTGATTGTGGCCCTGAGCAAGGCTATCCCTGAGATTTCCTCCAGCTCCCTGACTACGGTGTCCGGCATGGTGGCCATGATGTTCATGCAGTTTCGGATCGGCTATGACATGGGCATCGTACTGGCCAAGGCTATTTTGCTCAGTCTGGTATCCGTGTTCTTCCTGATGCCCGGGCTGCTTTTGACCTTTGCAAATGCAATAGACCATTCCCATCACAAGAGCTTCGTGCCCAATATCACGGCTGTGGGGAAATTCTGCGTGCACACCAGGTTCCTTGTGCCGCCTTTGCTGGTGCTTGCGGTGATCGCAGGGGCTGTCCTTTCCGGCAGGGCGGATTATGTGTATGACGTGAACACGCTGAAATCCAAGAACATGAGCGAGAATAGGTTCTCCGTGGAAATGGTGAACCAAAACTTCGGCACCATAAACCAGCTGGCCGTCATCGTGCCCTGCGGCGACTATGAAAAGGAGGGGCAGGCACTGCGGGAACTGGAGCGCCTGCCGGAGGTGAATTCCTGCATGGGGCTGGCCAATATCGAGGCCATGGAGGGCTATGTGCTGACCGAGCAGCTCTCTCCCAGGGAATTCGCGGAACTCATCGACATGGACATTGAGGTGGCGGATCTGCTCTATTCCGCCTATGCGGTGGACGACAGCAATTACGGGGCGCTGCTGGGCGGTATCAACGAGTACAAGGTGCCGCTGATCGACATGTTCCTGTTCATATATGACCAGAAAGAGCGGGGGAATATTACGCTGGAGGACGACCTGGAGGAGACATTGACAAGCGCCTACTCCCAGATCAGCATCGCAAGGAACCAGCTTCTGGGAGAGCAGTGCAGCCGATTCGTGCTGGAGCTGTCCGTGCCCTCGGAGGGGAAAGAGACCTATGCCGCTCTGGAGCGGATACGGGGTGTGGTGGCAAAGTACTATGACTATGAAGATATCTATCTGGTGGGGAATTCCACCAGCAACAAGGACTTAAGCGATTCCTTTGCCATGGACAATAATATCATCACCATATTGACGGCTCTGTTCGTCATGGCGATCCTGCTGTTCACGTTCCAGTCCGCAGGGCTGCCGGTGCTGCTGGTGGTGACCATACAGGGGAGCATCTGGATGAACTTCTCCCTGCCGTACCTGACAGGAGAGGTGGTGTATTTCCTGGGATACCTGGTGGTGTCCGCCATCCAGATGGGAGCGACGATAGACTATGCCATTGTGATAACAAGCCGTTACATGGAGCTGAAGACCTATATGCCTATCAAAAAGGCCATTATTGAGACCCTGAACCAGGCATTCCCCACCATTGTCACCAGCGGCTCCATGCTGGTAGCGGCGGGCTTTATCATCAGCAATGTGTCCAGCAACGCGGTGGTGGCGGCCATAGGACTTGCCCTGGGCAGGGGCACCTTGACTTCCATAGCCCTGGTGCTGCTGGCGCTGCCCCAGACGCTGCTCATAGGCGACATCATTATTGAAAAGACAGCGTTCACCTTAAAGCGGGAGACCATCAGGCCCCTGCCCACGGGAGGCAGGATCAGGATGACCGGCCACATCAAAGGCTATGTGAACGGCGTCATAGACGGAGAGTTCACGGGCGTCATAGACGGCGAGATGGGAGCCGTGGTGCGGGCCAGGGACAGTGTGGAACAGCTGCGGGAATATGAGGTGGAGGCCAGGGAGGCGCAGCCTCGATTGACGGTGGAAGAGGAAGAGGCCGCAGCGCAGGACTTGGCGGATGACGTGGCAGAGGGGCGTTTGCAGGAGTCGGAGGCCGTAGGCGCAGACTGCAGGAAGCCGGATGGCGAAAGAGAACGGAAAAAGCGCGGGGCAAAGAGACGGAAAAGGGGAGAACAGGAGGCGGCGAATCATGAAGCATAACAGAAACAGACAGACGGCATGGATTTCTCTGGCACTGGCGGGCATCCTGGCTCTGCAGGACGTCCTGCCGGCATCGGCATCGGAGGCTGCCGCATTTAAACATCTGATCTCCGGGGAGAGCGCCCGGGAAGAGGGAAAGCCGGAGAGCGAATACAGCAAGATATCCATTACCACCGAGGAGGATCTGGCCGCGCTGGCTTTGGACTGCCAGCTGGATGCCTGGTCCAGGGATAAGTATGTGGTCCTTGAAAACGATATTGCCTTGGAAGAACACCGCGGCCTGTCCATTCCCAGCTTCGGCGGAATCTTTGACGGCGGAGGGCATACGGTGTCCGGCCTGGAACTGACAGCGGAGGGCTCCGCCTGGGGGATGTTTCGCTATGTGCAGGAGGGAAGCGTGGTGCGTAATCTGTCCGTGTCCGGGACAGTGGTTCCCGGCGGCAGCAAGAGCCAGCTGGGGATATTGGCCGGGCTCAATTACGGCAGGATCGAAAACTGTCAGGTCTCCGGAAGAGTCACCGGCGCCAGAGAAGTAGGCGGCATGGTTGGGGCCAATGAGGCTTCCGGGGAGATCAGGAACTGCCAGTCGGCGGCTTTTGTCACAGGGGATCACTGCGCAGGGGGGATCTGCGGCAGTAATCTGGGAACCTTGAACAACTGTAGAAATTCAGGCAGCATCAATACCCACAGCACGGAAGTATCCTATAGCATCGAGGATATCACCATGAAAGAAATCGAAGATATTAACAGTGCGGAGCGCGTGGCGGTGCATACGGATACAGGGGGGATTGCGGGCTATTCGGAGGGAAAGATATATTATTGCGCAAACTCCGGCACGGTGGGCTATCAGCATGTGGGCTATAATACGGGAGGCATCGTGGGCAGGCTGCACCAGGGCTATCTGCAGAACTGCACCAACACGGGCCGCGTTCTTGGCAGAAAGGACGTGGGCGGCATTGCGGGGCAGTTGGAGCCTTTTTTGGAGATTCAGTACCTGAACGACAAGCTAGGGGAACTGGACAGGGAGACGGCGGTCTTCTTCGACTTGCTGGAGGCAGCCCATGAGGATATCAGCAGTTATGGGAGCCAGGCGGCTGAACTGTCAAAGAGCATCAGCGGCCATCTGGCCAATGCTTCCGCAGCCGGCTCAGGGCTGACCGGCGCGGCCAATGAACTTTGGTACATCTACAATCAGGAACTGACCGGGATCAATAATGATTTGAGCCGCCTGAACGAAGAATGGAGAGAACAGACGGAAAAAAACAGGGAGCCTGAGGATGAAGCGCCCGGAATCAATCCCACCAGTGAGGAAATTCCGGGAAATGCCCGGACAGGGCAGGAATCTGCAGATAACGCTGTGGGAACGGCGGGAGAACAGATGTCGGAAGAACAGCAGCCGGAGAACGCGAATGATCCGGAGGAAAGCAGCGGAGGATCGGCAGAGGATTCCGAGGAAAGCTCAGGCGGAAACCACATCCAGTGGGACGACATCGGCATACCGGATATCGACAGGCCGGACATCGGCGTACCGGATATCAACAGGCCGGACATCGGCATACCGGATACCGACAGACCGGACATCGGCATACCGGATATCGATAATCCTGATTTCGACAAAATCGACATTGACAAAGCAGACATCGAGAACCTGGGAAAGGACATGGAGAGCTACCTGGCAGCCCTGCGCAGATTTGGCGAGAGCATGAACGTCCACCTGGGCAATGTCACCACGGCTACCAATGACCGGAGCGGCGGCATAAACGGCAATCTGCAGACGCTGAACCGGGAACTGGAGGCGGCGGGAAGCGAGATGGGGAGGCTCGCGGACATCCTGCAGCAGGGCGGTGGCCAAACCAGTGCGGACGTGGACGCTCTGGCAGCCCAGGCAAGAGTGGTACGCCGCTGCATCAATGACCTGCGGGACGACCTGTTCCGGTATGAGGGCATTTCCGTGGAGGACGCCTCGGACGAGGCGGCAGGCGGCAGCCTGGAAAATCTGGGAGCGGAGCAGCCAGGGGAGGCCTACTATGACACTTCCGCTTTCCAGCAGGGAAAGATCACCCTCTGCATCAATCAGGGAACCGTGGAGGCAGATGCCAATGTGGGCGGCATTACAGGGCTTATCGCTACGGAATATGACTTTGACCCGGAGGACGACATTACCCTGACCGGAGAGGAGAGTTTCCGCATCGAACAGTCCGTAAAGGCAGTGGTGCGGGAGAGCCGCAACCTGGGCGCAGTCATAGGCAAGAAAGACTACGTAGGCGGCGTAGTGGGAAAGGCGGATTTCGGCGCGGTGGTTTCCTGCGAATCCTACGGCTCGGTGGAGAGCACCGGGGGAAGCTTTGTGGGCGGCATCGCAGGCTCCTCGGATTACTGCATCAGAAGCTGTTATGCGATGGGAGCCCTGCGGGGAGAGACCTATGTAGGCGGCATTGCAGGGAAAGGCTGCGACCTTTTCTACAGCTATGCCTATCCGGAGATCCGCTGCGCCGGGGAGCGCACCGGCTCCCTTGCCGGGTGGATACGGCCGGAGGGAATTCTGTATGGGAATTATTATGTTCAGGGAAATGTGCCGGGCGTGGACTCCATCGGCTATGCAGGCGGCGCGGCGCCGCTTCCCTATGAGGAATTCTGCTCTATGGAGGGAGTGCCGGAAGCCTTTACGGAATTTACGGTGAGCTTTCAGGCGGATGGGCAGGAGCTTGCGGCATTCAGGTGCCCTTACGGCGGCGCCATCGACGAAAGCCTGATTCCCCAGGTGCCCGAAAAGGAGGGATATTATGGGGGATGGCCTGATTTTGACTGGAATTTCGTCACAGGGAACCGGGTGCTGGAGGCCCGGTATGAGAAGTGGGTCACCTCTTTGGCCAGCGAAGAAAAGGATGAAAGCGGCAGGGCGAAAATTCTGGTACAGGGAGAATTCCTGCCGGAGGCGGCGCTGAAGATGGAGGAGGAGCCGGATGGAGGCATCAGGATCTCGGTTCTGATGAGCGGGGAGGAACCCGCCGGGGAAGAGGAGGAAAAGCTTCTGCAGGGGGAGAATCTTCCATATAAAAAGAATCTTCTGGTACGGGCGCTCTGCGATGATCCTGAGCGGACAAATGTGGAAGTCAGGACAGAAAACCGCTACGAAACAGTGCAGAGCGCTGCAGTGGGGAGCTATCTGGAATTCTCCATGGAGGCAGGAGGGACGTTCCGTCTGGCCGCGGCAGAAAAAGACGACAGAAATCTGATAATTGCCGTCTGCGCCGGAGGCTGCGCGGCATTGATACTCATTCTCGTGCTGGTGATGCAAAAAAGGAGGAAGAGCCGCAGGGGCGCCGGACGGAAAACAAAAAGGAAAGCAAAGGGAGAAATAAAAAGCGCCTGAGGGATTGTGCAATGCAGGAAAGACTGCTATACTGAATGCCAGATGAGGAAAGGATAGGCACAAATGGAAAGTAAAACAAAATCCAGCATATCACGGGAAGTGATTGCAGCCATGGTAAACAAGCATTTCCCCGGGGAAGAAATCCTCTCCGTAGAGGAACTGACAGAGGGCATGTTCAATTCAGCCTTTGTCATTCGGGGGAGCGGCATTCTGGGAGAGGGGATCGTCTTAAAAATAGGTCCCGGTCCGGAAGCGGAGCTTTTGACCTATGAGAAAGATATCCTGCGCGCGGAAGTGGAAGTATACAGGCTGCTCCGGGACAGGCCTGTTAAAATCCCCGGGCTGCTGGCCTGGGACTACTCCCATGAGCACATTCCCTGCGATTATTTTTTCATGGAACACATGGATGGAATCCTGTGGAAAAACTGTGCAGGGAGGATTTCTTCCGAAAACCGCAGGCTGCTCATGTATGAACTGGGAAAGAGCAATGCCGCGGTGCACAGCGTGAAAGGCCAGTGGTTCGGCTATATAAAAGAAGACGAAAGATTCCGATTCGACACCTGGGCGGGGGCGTTTTCCGCCATGGTGGGGGATATTTTGGAGGACGGCAGAAAGAGGGGCTGCGAACTTCCCTATGGGGAGATAGCGGAAACCTTAAAGAGCCTGGAAGCCTGTTTGAACATGGTTCGCACGCCCTGCCTGGTGGACTTTGACATGTGGGCAGGAAACGTGCTGGTGGATGAGAGTTCCTGCACCCGCATTACCGGAATCATCGACTTTGAGCGCAGCTTCTTTGGCGATCCTGTGGCCGATTTCACTTCCGCCATATCCCTGTTCGACGACGTGGAAAAGGAACCGGACTTCCAGAAAGGCTACAGCGAGATCAGCAATGCCCCCTTTGTCATTACCGAGAGCCACCGAATCCGGATGGACTTATACCGCCTGTACATGGCTGTGATCCTCCATGTGGAATCCTACAGGTTCCCGGAGGAATATGAGCGGAAAGTAAAAATGCAGATGACAAAAAAGATAGGCCAGTTGCTGAATAAGCTAAGGAACATTTAAAAGATAAAATTTCATATCCATATTCCATATTGGGAGAAAGTATAGTATAATGACTTTACTTAATGGCCATATGCAAGACCGCCAGTATTTACGGACCTGTCTCCTACGGGCACATATGGCTGGCGGTCTGAAAGCCACCATTGTGATAGTGGCTTATTGCAGTTCCCGGACATGGAAAGGAGATACTATGGAAATGATATTTCAGAAACCGGCAGCCTACTGGGAGGAGGGCTTCCCGCTGGGAAACGGCAGAATGGGCGCCATTGTCTACGGCGATCCCCGGCGGGAAATCCTGAAGCTAAACGAAGATACCCTTTGGTCAGGGTACCCTGCAAAAGAACCGAAAGGAATGTCCCCTGAAACGGTGTCGCAGGCCGGGGAACTGGCAAAGCAGGGGAAAGCCGTGGAGGCTAAGGTGCTTTTGGAGAAAAAGATCGCCGAGGGAGAGGACATACAGATGTACGAGCCTTTCGGGAATCTCTATCTGGACTTCCAGGGGGAGAGGGAGATTGCCGGGTACAGGAGAAGCCTGGATCTGGACAGGGCGGTGATGTCCGTGGAATACCAAAACCATGGGAAGCGCTACGAGCACACTTGCTTTTGCAGCGCCCCGGCCCAGGCGCTTCTGTATAGGATATGTTCAGAGGAGGCTTTCACGGTAAAGATCAGCGCCGGCGGGGGGATTTTGACAGAGCAGGAATACAATGGCAGCGCTTTTCGGCTCTGGGGCCAGTGTCCGGGCAGGGACCGGTATAGCGTGTCGGATCGCAGTGAGGACAAATGGGAACTGGCTTTCTCCGAGAATCCCCAGGAAAGGGGAATGCGCTGCCTGGGGCAGGGGGCCGTCAAGGTAAAGGACGGGGAAGTCCTAAGCCAGGCGGAGGGCCTTTTGTGCAAGGATGTCCGGGAACTTGTTCTGTACTTCTGCATCCGCTCCAGCTTCAATGGCTGGGACAGGCATCCCTTTACGGATGGGGCGGATTTTGAGAAACTGATTCAAGAGGACATGGCAAAAAACAATCAGGATTTTGACGACCTGCAAAAGGAGCATGTCCGGGATTACAAAACCTATTACGACAGAGTCAGCCTGGATCTGGGGAAAAGCGGCAAAGAAGAGACGGATATCCGCAAAAGGCTGGAAGCTTTCGAAGCGGGGGAAGAGGATATCTCCCTGTATGCGCTGCTGTTCGACTACGGCAGGTATCTGCTGATCTCCTCCTCCCGGCCGGGCACCCAGCCCGCCACTCTCCAGGGAATCTGGAATGACAAGCTGATCCCGCCCTGGTCCTGCGACTACACGGTGAACATCAATACGGAGATGAACTACTGGCTCACCGGCCCCTGCGACCTCCACGAACTGGCAGAGCCTCTGGTGCGGATGAACCGGGAGCTTTTGGAGAACGGCAAAAGGAGCGCCAAAAAGCTTTTGGGCAAAAACGGGTCAGCCTGCTTCCACAATGTGGATATCTGGCGGAAAGCGTCCGGCGCCAGGGGCAGCGCCATGTGGGCGTACTGGCCTTTTGGGGCGGCGTGGATGTGCAGGAACCTTTACGAGGAGTACTTGTTCACCTGCGATGCAGAATATCTGACACAGATCTTCCCTATCCTGGAGGAGAATGTGATCTTCTGCATGGAGATGCTGGAGAAGCTGCCGGAGGGCTATGGGGTCTGTCCTGCCACCTCGCCGGAGAATGAGTTTCGCTGCGATGGGGAGAGGACTCCCGTGGCGGCATATACAGAGAATGTCCAGGCCATCATCAGGAATCTGTTTCGGGACTACCTGGAGGCATGGGACATTCTGGAGGCGGAGAGAGGTTTGGGAGAGGCCTGCCCGCTGGATGCGGACCGGAAAGAGAGCGTGAAGACGCTTTTGGCCGGGATGATTCCCGTGAGGGTGGGCAGTAAAGGGCAGATTCTGGAGTGGGACAGGGAGTGGGAGGAATGGGATGTGCACCACAGGCATCTTTCCCATCTCTATGAGCTCCATCCGGGCAGGGGAATCGTCCCCGGAGAGGACGCGCTGCTGGAGGCGGCCAAGAAGAGCCTGCTGCTTCGGGGGGATGATGGCACGGGCTGGAGTCTGGCCTGGAAAATCCCTATGTGGGCCCGGCTGGAGGACGGAGCCCATACCGGGACCATGGTGAAGAAGATTTTTCATCTGGTGCCTCCCGAGATTCAGACACATTACCATGGGGGCGGTTTGTACCCCAATCTGTTCTGCGCCCACCCGCCTTTCCAGATCGACGGAAATCTGGGATATACGGCAGGGGTGGCGGAAGCGCTTCTACAAAGCCATGCCGGGGAACTGGTGATTCTCCCTGCGCTGCCCCCTGAATGGAAAAAGGGGAAAGTGTCGGGACTGTGTGCCAGGGGCGGCATCAAGGTGTCCATAGAGTGGGACGGTGACCATGTTTCTTACACACTCCTGGCGAAAGAGGATGCACATATTGCAGTCAGAGTGGCAAAGGGAGAACGGAGAGAGGTAAACCTGACGGCAGGGGAGTTATTCCGAGGAGAGAATCATTGAAAGAATCGTTTTAGACGAGGCTTGGACAAGCAGACCTGCCTGTTTTGAGGACGGGCAGGTCTTTTGCGGCGGATTTATTCCGAAGCTTAATCAAAGACCCCGCTGCAAGCAACGGGGTATCAATCTTGCAGCGCTGCAGAGCAGAAAGTGTCTTTCGGACACTTTGGTATTTGACCCTCGCGGCATTCGTCAAATGTGCATGCAAGCATGCCCACTTGACTCATTGCTCGCGGGAATAAACCTATTGACACAGTATGTAGATGGTGATACGATGTGTCTGAATATTTGGATGAAGAAAGAATAAATAAGCGTATTCAGCATGTTTATTGGACGATGGAATGGTTTCTGTCGTCTGTGCACTGAGGCGCACAAGGAGGTATCAAAATGAAAAGAGTACTGACCATACAAGACATCTCATGCCTGGGAAAATGTTCCCTGACCATCGCACTGCCCGTGATATCCGCGCTTGGCTCCGAGACGGTCATCCTGCCCACGGCAGTCCTGTCAACGCACACAATGTTCCGGAATTTCACCTGCAAGGACCTTTCCGACCAGATCGAGCCTATTGCAAACCACTGGAAAAGCGAGGGCGTGGCCTTTGACGCTATCTATACCGGATATCTGGGGACAAGGGAGCAGATCGACCAGATAAAGGAGCTGTTCAGAACTTTTAGGAGCAGGGACACAGTGATTATCGTAGACCCCGTGATGGCGGACAACGGCAAGTTGTACCCTGCCTTTGACATGGACTATGTGAAGAAGAATACCGAGCTCTGCGCGGAAGCGGACATCATCGTGCCGAACATTACCGAGGCCTCCCTGATGACGGGAATGGAATACAGGGAGGAATACGATGAGGCCTACATAAAGGAGCTTCTTTCAAGGCTCAATGAGCTGGGCGCAGGCATCAGTGTCCTGACGGGGGTCTCCCTGGAAAAGGGAAAGACCGGTGTGGTAGGATACGAAAGGGAGACCGGGGAGTACTATATCTATCAGAATCGCAGGATCGATGCGGCCTATCACGGAACAGGAGACCTTTTCTCCAGCACCTGCGTGGGAGAGATCCTGAGAGGAAAGAACTGGCGCGACGCTATGCGAATCGCTGCCGACTATACGGCCCATACCATAGAGGTGACCCTGCAGAATCCGGAAAAGCCCTGGTACGGCGTGGACTTTGAGGCTACGATTCCGGATCTGATCGGTATGAGATAAGCCGGTCTTCGTGCGCAGCTGTTCCGAGTGAATTCCTTTGAAAATGGGAGAATAAGAAAAATCCGTTCTGGTATCGCAGGACGGATTTTTTTGTATGCCGTCACACATATGAAACATTCAGGGTGTATCATGGAGAAAAAGACCGTATGGCAAGGAGAAAAAGATGGCGGCTATTTTAATCGTGGAAGATGATAAGACCACAAACGACCTGATCCGCGACTACCTGTGTGACGCCGGGCATTCTGTCCGGCAGGCCTACGACGGCAGGGAAGCGCTGAGACGGTTTGCAGAGGAAAGCGCAGAGCTTGTGATACTGGATATTATGCTTCCGTACATCAATGGATTACATGTGTTAAAAGAGATTCGCAGGGCCAGCATGGTCCCTGTCCTGATGCTGACAGCGCTGCGGGATGAGGGGACGCAGGCGGACAGCTTCGACTCCCTGGCGGACGACTATATCACAAAGCCCTTTTCCATGGTTCTGCTGGGAAAGCGTGTCCTGGCATTGCTGCGCCGGTCGGGACAGATCGCGGAGAGGGATATCTGGGAATACGGAGATGTCCGGATCGATTTTAACGGCTATCTGGCGGAAAGGGGCGGGGAGCCGGTGGAGCTTGCGCCAAAGGAAGTCCAGCTGCTCAAGCTGTTGATTCAGAACGCGGGGCGGGTCATGACCCGGGAGAAGCTGATCGACGGCGTGTGGGGGATGGACGCCCCTCTCTTTGACCGAACCATAGACACCTACATCCGGAGGATACGGCAGAAGCTGGACCTGGACTGTATCGCTACGGTAAAGGGCGTGGGGTATCGCTTCGAGGTGCTGTCATGAAGAAAATGAAATTGTTTCCCAAAACTTTCCTCTATGTGTTTTCCCTCATGGCGGCCATCGCTCTGATCAGCCATGCTCTTTTCTTCTTTTTCATGCCCATTGTCTATACCGGTCAAAAGGAGGAGACTTTCAGGGCCGTGGAAGCACGGCTCACAGAGGAGCTAAAGGCCGTCTCCTCCGGTTCCGGCCGGGAGATCGAAACCGTGGTAAGGAAATACGCGCTGGAGAACGGAATGGGCATCTTTGTCAATTGCGGGGGACAGACCTACAATATCATGGCGGATGCGCTGCGCGAGGAGGATGCGGACGCTGCCGTCCGGGAGGAATTCCGGTCCGCCGGGACGGTGCAGGTAAAAGAGGATGCGGGGCGGGAGCAATATCGGCAGGATTTCTACCAGAAGACGGATTCCCGGCTGTATTCCTGCACCTATTTCCGGACTGCAAAGGGACAGCCCTGCTGTCTGGCGCTGCTTCTGACGCTTCAGCCGGTCCATGAGGCAAAAAATGCGTCCATTGTATTCCTCCCTTTTACTCTGGCGTCATCTCTGGTGCTGGCTGTCATTTTTGCTCTGCTGTATTCCGGGAAAATCACGAAACCTCTGTCGGACATCTCCAAAACCACGGAACGGATGCGGAAGCTTGACAAGTGGGCCATGTGCAAGATGGAGACCCAGGACGAAATCGGGGTGCTCTCTGAGAACATCAACACCCTCTACAGGAGCCTGCTGACCACCATAGAGGATATCCGGAAAGAAAGCGCCCGGGTCGCCCAGGCGGAGGCCGCGAAGATTGATTTCCTGCGCGCCGCTTCCCATGAACTGAAGACGCCGGTCACGGCCCTGTGCGGAATGCTGGACAATATGATCATGGGGATAGGGCGGTACCGGGACTGGGAGACTTATCTGCCGGTGTGCCAGGAGATGGCAGGTAGGTTCGGGGGGATGATACAGGAAATATTGGATGCGTCCAAGCTGAATTTTTCTTTTGCGGAGGAGCCTGCGGAGGAAGTCCGCCTGCAGGCCTTTGCGGAAAAGCTGCTGCCGCCCTGGCTGCTGCTTGCGAAATCCAGGGGGATACTGGCGAAGACGGAGCTTGGGGATGATTTTACGGCGGTGTTCCCGGTATCCGCTATGGAAAAGGTTTTGAACAATGTGATCTCCAATGGGGTAAAGTACACGGAGCCGCATGGCACGGTGCGGATTTATCTTGCCCATAAGAGCATTGTGGTGGAAAATGAATGTACGCCCATTCGGCCGGAGGATTTGGCCCATATCTTTGAGCCGTTTTACCGGCCGGATTTCTCCCGGAGCAGGAACGGCGCAGGGGAGAATCCGGACGGAGGGAACGGCCTGGGACTGTACATTGCGGCGAAGATTTTGAAAGCGCTGGAGTACCGGTTTGAATTTGAACCGTTTCTGTATCCGGACAGGGACGGAAAGGGCGGGATGCGGTTTACGATTTTCTTTTAATACAGGTGAAACCTGCACGCCACACAGATGAAACATAGAGATGCTATGATCTGATTGTCATGGGGGATGGATATCCTGCGGCAGGCCATGGGCAGAGCCAAGCCTGGGTTACTGCCCCGGTTAGAAGAGAAAAAGGAAAGCGGGTGTTTCAATATGGGATTGTGGCAACGGGCCTACTTATATGTCCGCCGGAAAAAAAGGAAATCAGTTCTCCTGTTCCTGACTGTCTTTCTGCTGTCGGCATTCAGTGTCACCGGACTGCTGCTGCGCAGTATGGCGGATTTGGCCGTCGTTCGGACCAGGGAAAGTCTAAAGGGCGCTTTCCGCATCGCGCCGGATATGCAGAACAGAGAGAACATAATCGTCAGCGAAGCGGACGGGGGAACGAATATCCGCTACATAGGGGAGCCGCTGAATGAGAAAGTCGCTGAGGCGGTCCAAAGCACCGAAAGGGTTTCTGATTATAATTGTGTAATCAAGGGAAACGCGATGCTCCGGGAAGAGATAAGCCTGATTGACTATAACGGAAAATATCTGGAGGACCCTGTGGCAATGCATTTGATATCCGTAGAAGCCCACAGGTGCACTCTGTACGCTGGGGATTTCCAAAAACAGCGGCTGCGGTTAGTCAAGGGGGAGCCCATCGGGGCAGATGACAGTTATGCGGCGGTAATCAGCGAAAAACTGGCATTGCAGAATCATCTGGAGATCGGAGACGAAATCAGGCTCTCTCCCTGCATAGGGCATGCCGGACAGGAAATCCGGGTGACAGTCAAAGGACTGTTTGCGGTAGACGAAAAGCAGCGGGACGCGGATGCGGCGGCTCCGGGTTATTTGCTGGAAAACCGTATCTTTATTGACATCGCCGGCGCAGGATTGCTGACGGCCGCAGCAGGAGCGGATTACATGGAGTTCTTTGTGGACGACCCGGCAGAGGTGGAGAAGATAATGGAAGAAATCCGGGGAATGGGGGATATCCCCTGGGAGGATTTCGCATTGATCCCGGAGATTGACGAATATGAGAAAATTGTGAATCCCCTGACAAACACCATGGTTCTGCTGGATACCCTGCTGACCGTGACGGCTGCTATGAGTGTGGCGGTTCTGGCGCTGATACAGATGCTCTTCCAGAAATCCCGGGGGCATGAGACCGGAATTCTGCTGTCCGTGGGAATCTCCGGAGCCGAAATCATTCTGCAGCATTTTACGGAAATGATGATAGTGGCTTTCGGCTCCTTTATTCTGTCACTTGGGCTGTGCTTTTCTTTCTGGAGCGGCATCAGCCGGATGATTTATCAGATGGCTGCATTCCGTGTGGATCTCAATCTGAGCATTGGGCTGATTTTGAGAACCACGGTTATGATATTCGGGTGCGGAAGCGCCGTGCTGTTTCTGGCAGGACTGCTCTCCGATCTGTGGCTGATGCGCCTTGGCCCGAAGAAAATCTTTGCAAAGCTGAGCTAGGCATGAGAGTGAAAAGGAGGTAGCCTATGCATGTCTTAAAAAGAACCCTGTTGTATGTTTCCCGTAAATGGCACCAGAGCCTTATCCTCTTTCTGGTTCTCCTGGTGGTCAGCACTTCCGTCCTGACCGGTTTTGCCATTCTGCATGCGTCTCACACGGCAGCGGCAAATCTGCGGCGGCAGCTTGGAGGGACATTTAGGCTGGAAACCGACACGGACAACCCCGCCCACCGGAAGAACCTTGTATCCACGGACCAATACAGCGCAACCTACTACGCGGGGGATGTTCTGGACAACGACGACATAGATGAGGTCATGAAGACCTCGGGAATCTCAGAGTACAGCGCAAGCATCGAAGCAGTGGCCAACCTGAAATCCGGGGATGGGGCCTATTACGACCTGGTGGAAAACGGGCACGGTTCCCACACCTCATTCCCCCATATGGCCGCTATAGGGGCATGGAGCTCCCTGGAGCAGTGCCCGTATTTTGCCAATCACCTCCTGGAGGTGACTCAGGGCGAACTCATCACAGACGACGGTACAGGGCAGGCTGTGGTCAGCCGTGAACTGGCCATGCTCAACCGCGTGGAAATCGGCGACAAGCTTACACTGGAAATAAACCGTGAAGTGGTAGGCTTTGAGGTCCCTGCAAAGAGACAGCAGTGTACCTTTGAAATCGTGGGCATATTTGATATCCGCGGGGAACAGCAGATCAACCAATATACATTATCCCGTCAGTTGCTGCAGAACCGGGTATTCGTTGACGCCCGGACAATGCTGCCTTTTCTGAGGGGATGCACGGAAGAACTGGGGATGCCTGTGGGATATGACGAAATCACATTCAGCGTAGATGACCCTGCCGAGATGGATTCCATTCTCCAAAGCCTTCAGGAAAATGAGGCAATCAACTGGGAGTGCTTTAAAATCACCGTAGACAACGCAGGCTATCAGGGGGCGGAAAGTGCGTTAAAGAGCATGGACGGCGGAATCCGCGGCATGATCTTTGCCATAGCCGCAGTGGGAGGCGGAGCCCTGGTCCTGCTGCTGGGCATTTGGGCAAAATCCCGGATTCATGAAACGGGAATTCTGCTGGCTTTGGGCAGGAGCAAAGGGGAAATTCTTGTACAGCGGCTGGCGGAGAGCGCGCTGATTGCTCTCCTGGCGCTGGGAGCCTCCTGGGTCTGCAGCGGCATGGCTGCCAATGAGGTGGGAAACCGGCTGCTGGCACAGGTGAACCGGCAGAGCGGAGAGGAGACGAAAAAAGATTCCCAGTATTCGGGGATGCCGTTTTCCGCCGCTGACTTCGATTTAACCCCTGTCTTTTCCGCCCCCAAGGTGGAGGAATTGGACGTGGAGCTTTCCGGGGATATGTTCGCCTCGGTGTGTGCGGCGGAGCTGCTGATTGTACTGCTCTGCGCAGGTACCGCAGGCATTTCAGTCATGAAAACGAAACCGAAAGCAATTCTAACGGAATATGAGTAATGGAATCAATAAAGCAGGAGGACGCCCCTATGAGCATCTTAAAGACATGCAATGTGAAATACACTTACGACGGGAAAAAGCCGGTTCTGAAAAATATCTCAGCCGAGTTTGAGGCCGGGAAAATCTACGCAATCCTGGGCACTTCCGGATGCGGGAAGACCACGCTGCTCTCCCTGCTGGGCGGCCTGGACAGTCCCTCTGAAGGCCGGGTGCTGTTCCGGGAGGAAGACATTCTGAAAGGAGGCCTTGCCGGGCATCGTAAACACAATGTGGCATTCGTGTTCCAGAGCTATAACTTAATCGACTACATGACGGCAGTTGAAAATGTAGCCCTCACCGCAAAACTGGCACCCCTGCCCGTTCTGGAGCGGCTGGGGCTTACGAAAGAGGAGGCCAGGCGCAATGTATTGAAGCTCTCCGGCGGCCAGCAGCAGCGGGTGGCAATCGCCCGCGCACTGGCTTCCGACGCCGGCGTCATCCTTGCGGACGAACCCACGGGGAACCTGGATGAAGACACCGCCGCAGAGATTATGGACATTCTGAGAGAATGCGCCCATGAGAGGAAGAAGTGCGTCATTGTCGTAACCCATTCCATTGACCTGGCGCAGCAGGCAGACGTGATCTTCCGGCTGAAAAAGGGGGAGCTGGTCCTTTAGAGGTATTGGCCGGTATGCTGATAATAAAATGTTCCGGGGTGCTTACCGTTTAAGGCTGAAAGTAGGCTGTTTAGGGCCACAGGGTTGCACGGCAGAGAAAAATAGCTTATACTTTTTCTATTATGGAAGACAAAACTGTCAGGAAAGCGGGTTTAAGCAGTATGATGCGCATAGCGGTTGTGGACGATGACCTCTTTTTTGCGGAGATGGTGGAGAAAGAGATAGAGCGCTTCTTCGCGTCTAAGGAAGAGCCCGTGAGAGTCTGGCGCGGTTACGGCAGCGAATTGCTCGACTTGCTGGGCGGGCAGCCAGGTTTTGACCTCTACTGGCTCGGATGGAACAGGCAGACCAATGCAGAAAAAGTTTATTACAGAAGTAAAAGCAGGAATTACTCCGGAAACTTGGTTGCCTAGGGATAAAGGGGGCGATAATAAAGTTGCTCGTTATGAGTTAAAAGATATTTTCCGGAGAATGTCTTTGATACTCAAAAGCTTTCGCAACTACTTATGTATTTATCAAAGATTGCCGGGTTATCAAGTAATGCAATTATTTTGGACTTCTTCTCCGGCTCCGCTACCACTGCCCATGCCATGATGCAGGTCATGGCTAATCAGAGGTAATCAAAAGAGGAAAGGGAAAGCACAATCCAGACGGAACCGGCGATACAGTCAAGAAATATTTGTGAGTTAGCAAGAATCCTGATATAATGGGGATAAATGCCCATCCGGGGCAGAAAGGCAGGGAGAAAAATGCACATCAGCTACAAACCGCTCTGGCACACACTGATAGAGTGCAACATGTGGAAAGAGGATTTAAGGCTTGCCGCTTGTCTGACCACAAATATGATAGCCAACATGGGCAAAGAGGGGAAACATATCAGCATGGACACGCTGGCACGAATCTGCGAAAAGCTTTACTATATCCCGGACTTGAAACTGCCGGATGAAAGCCGCTCCATTCCCACACTAGAGAACACAAAATATCGAGAAAATTTAAGATTTTGCTTGTATAATATAATTACAGTGACACAGGAAGGAGAAGGATACCCATGAATAGTTGGAATAGCGGTATACGTAATGCAATTTGTTACATTGAAGAGCATCTGACCGAGGA
>CATKYJ010000047.1 GCA_949840885.1 uncultured Acetatifactor sp. | reverse complement strand
GGAATGATTCTTTGGAAAAAGGAATCTGGAAAAAGTTTAAAACCATTGACAGTAATGAGCAGTGAATGACAAGAGGTGAATATGTTTTTGAAAGGTATTTTGATTGGACTGATCTTCGGGGTGCCGGTAGGGGCTGTGGGAGCCATGACCGTACAGAGAACATGGGAGCATGGGATAAAGGCAGGGCTTCTCACAGGAATGGGTTCATCTGTAGCGGACTGCATCTATGCGGCAATCGGAGCTTTCGGTCTGACCATAATTTCAGATTTTCTTCTGCAATATCAGACTGCTATTCATCTGGTGGGAGGAACCATTGTCCTATTTATGGGAATCAGACTGCTATTCCGAAAAGGAGAGGCGGCGGAAGTCCCGGTAGTGTCTGGAAAGGTGCGGATGTTTCTTTCTTCTTTTGCGGTAGGGATTACGAATCCGGCGGCAATCCTGACCTTTCTGTTTGCCTTTTCCTGGTTTGGCATTGCAGGGGGCAACACAAAAGCCAGTGGATGGCTGGTAGTTTTGGGGGTGTTTGTTGGAACCTATCTCTGGTGGGGAGGGCTTGCCGCTGCGGTTGCCCTGGCCAGAAAGAAGAAACGGGAGGACAGCTTCCAGAAGATGAACCGGATTTTCGGAGTAGTGTTGAGCTTGTTTGGAATCCTTGTTTTTATAAGGGCAATCCGGATATGAAATTATGTGAAAAAGTTGAAAAAGGAGCAGGTGAGCGATGAGAAAATTTTATACAGTTTTGTATCTGGCTATTGTCCTGTCTTTTATGGCAGCCTGTGGAAAGAACGATACACAGGCCCAGACACCCGGCCGTCAGGCAGAGCCTTCCACGATAGAGGGTTCCTCACAATCTGATAGTTTGAACGGCTCAGAGAATGCAGATGAATCATCTGTGGCTATGGATTTTACGGATACTGCGGCTGAAACGATGCCGGAGAGTACCATGGTTGATGAAAATGAAACCGCGGCAGAATCCGTGGAGGCTGCAAGTGAAGCCGAATCTGTGCAGGAAACAGAGAGGAATGAAACAGGTGCGGCAGAAACAGATATTCAGAATCATACGGAGGAGAATACAGTGACAAATATGAATGTGCAGGTTGGTGATGTGGTATTTTCAGCCACATTGGAAGAGAATGAAGCTGTGTCTGCTTTGGTGGAAATGATGCGGGAGAACCCTGTGGTGATTCAGATGAGCGACTATTCCGGCTTTGAAAAGGTAGGCTCTCTGGGAACAAGCCTTCCAGCCAGCAACAGCCAGACCACGACACAGGCTGGGGATATCGTCTTATACAATGGGAACCAGATTGTTATTTTTTATGGTTCCAATTCTTGGAGCTACACGAGATTGGGGCATATTGATGATCTGACCGGTTGGGAGGAGGCGCTTGGAAGAGGAGATGTGACGGTGACTTTTTCACTGGAATAGGGCTTTGAGAGAATATATAGGCCAGTTTCTGCTGAAAGAAAGTCAAAATTGAGAGTGAAAAGACTTCCATCCGGATCAAGAGCAAGATGCAGCAGATGACCTTGGGTGGGTTATACATCGGCGGACCGGTGCAGAGCTTGCTTATGTACAGCGTTATAAAAGAGTAAAAAGTATAAAAAGAATTTAAAAACATCAAATTCCCTCTTGCCAAATGAAAGAAGTTATGTAAACATACTATTCGTTAGGTCATCAAGGGAAAGGTGAAATTACCTTTTACTATCCCATGGCAAATTAGCAGAAAAAGGGGTTGTAAGAACGAGAAGCTGCCAAAGGAAACGATGGCGGCATTTGGATAATGGGGAAATGAGATCTATGGAACAATTGCTGATAATTGAGGATGACATAGGCTTGAATCGGGGGTTGAGCAAGGCGCTGAAAGCGGATGACCGGCAGATCATTTCCTGCCAGGACCTGAAGACGGCAAGGGAACAGCTTCTTTGCGGCAGAGTGTCTTTAATCCTGTTGGACATCAATCTGCCTGATGGCAGCGGGCTTGACCTGCTGCGGGAAATCAAAGAAAAGACACCGGATATTCCGGTCATTCTGCTGACCGCCAACGACACGGATATGGATATTGTAGATGGACTGGAACGGGGAGCCGATGATTATATTACCAAGCCTTTCTCTCTTTCGGTTTTACGCGCAAGGGTGAATACCCAACTGCGAAAGCAAATGTCCGTCCAGAAAAACACCCCGATTCATATCGATCATTTTTGTTTTGATTTTGGGACCATGGCCTTTTGCGTGGGAAGCGCCAGGATTGAATTGAGCAAAACGGAGCAAAGACTGCTGCATTTGCTGGTTGAAAACCGCGGCCGAACGATGACCCGGGGAGAGCTTGCAGGCCGAATTTGGACAGACGGCCCGGAATATGTGGATGAAAACGCCCTGTCTGTTGCGGTTAAGCGTCTGAGGGATAAACTAGGCGCACAGGAATATATCAAAACTGTTTATGGAATCGGTTATACCTGGGTAAAAAAAGATGGATGAGACTGGAATTGCTATCATACTGCTGTGTTTTCTGACAGCAGCCGTTATTGTATACAGGAATCAAAGAAAAGTCGGAAAAACCATGGATGCAATTCAAAAGATGTTGGATGCTGCAATGGATGGCTCATTTTCCGAAACCACGTTTGATGAAAGTAAGCTGTCTACATTGGAAACAAAATTTGCACATTATCTTTCCGCAGCAGAGATTTCTTCTCGAAATGCAGCCTGGGAAAAAGAAAGAATAAAGTCCTTGATTGCGGATATTTCCCATCAGACAAAGACACCGATTGCAAACCTGCTGTTATATAGCGAACTCCTGATGGAAGAAGTAATTTCCATGGAAGAAGTAACTTCCATGGAAGAAAATCTTCCGGCATCGATGAAAGCCAATGTGGACGCGCTGTACAATCAGTCTGAAAAACTGCAGTTTTTGATTGACTCCCTTGTAAAGCTGTCCCGACTGGAGAACGGAATTATTTCCCTTTCACCCAAGCGCACATCGTTGCAGCCGCTGCTTCAGGACATTGCTGAACAATATACGGCAAAAGCTGCGGAAAAAGGATTATCCCTGTATCTGCATGACGCAGATATTTATGCAGCCTTTGACTCCAAATGGACAGCAGAAGCACTGGCTAATATTGTAGACAATGCGGTCAAATACACGGAGCATGGAACCATAACCATTTCTGCTGTCAGTTATGAAATGTTTGCAAGGATTGATATATCCGATACCGGTGCAGGTATCCCTGAAAGTGAGCAGTCAAAGATATTTGCCCGCTTTTATCGTTCCAAGACCTCGCAGGAACAGGAAGGTGTGGGAATCGGGTTGTATTTGGCACGTCAAATCATATCCGGTGAGGGCGGCTATATTAAAGTTACTTCCGTTCCCGGAAAAGGTAGCACTTTTTCCGTATTCCTGCCGAAAGAACGGCAATTCTTTCAAAAATGTTAGAATTTATTTTCCGGGGAAAGAATGTGGAAAGAATTTTATGAGATAATCTGTATGTATCAAAGGATGATTTCTTTGCATGCATACAGATTTTTACATTACAGGGCAGTCCGCTGCCAGACGGACATGGATTCGGTAAGGCGCCGAAAGCTCCGCAGGGATGGCACTGCGGCGAAAAGGAATTGTGTTGCTGAATCGCCCTGCCGCAGGCGGAGAATCCCGCAAGCGGAAATTTCTCTTATGGAGGGACGTATTTATGGAGATTTTACAGGCAAAAGGCCTGAAAAAGATTTATGGCTCCGGCAGCAATGCGGTTCACGCACTGAACGGAGTTGATTTAAGTGTGGAGAAAGGGGAATTTGTGGCGGTTGTCGGCACATCCGGTTCCGGTAAATCCACACTGCTGCATATGCTTGGCGGCTTGGACCGCCCTACGGACGGTACGGTCATGGTTGACGGGCAGGCCATTTTTTCCTTAAAGGAGGAAGCCCTGACTATCTTCCGCCGGAGAAAAATCGGCTTTGTGTTCCAGGCATACAATCTTGTTCCGGTGCTGAATGTGTATGAAAACATTGTTCTTCCCATTGAACTGGACGGCGGCAGGGTCAAGCGGGAATTTGTACAGAACATCGTTCAGACGCTTGGACTGGAGGACCGCCTGGATGCCCTGCCGGGTCAGCTCTCCGGCGGTCAGCAGCAGCGTGTGGCAATCGCCCGTGCACTGGCGGCAGCTCCGGCTATCATTCTCGCTGACGAACCCACAGGCAATCTGGACTCCGGAACCAGTCAGGATGTGTTGAGCCTTTTAAAAGTTACCAGTCAAAAGTTCGTTCAGACAATCGTAATGATTACACACAACGAAGAAATTGCTCAAATGGCAGACCGCATTATCCGAATCGAAGACGGACGAATCGTCTCTCGGAACTAACGGGAGGCAAGTGTGCAAAGATTTCTGCCAATTGTTCTTGACAGCAGAACTGTATTCTGTTGTATGTGCCGACTGCGTCGGCATGGGACTTGGTATGCGCACCAAAGTGCGCCAGGAGTAGAAAGATGAATGTGAAAAACAGAAAATGTATCAGGAAATTAAGCCGGCGTTCTTTATGGGCATCCCGTAAGCGCAACATCATTGTAATAATTGCCATTGCATTGACTGCCCTGCTGTTTACCTCTCTGTTTACCATAGCAATGTCCATAAACTACAGCTATGAAATGGACAATTTCCGTCAGGCCGGCGGTTCCTGCCACGGTACCTTTAAGGAAGTAACGGAAGAACAGATTCAGGACATATCGGCTCATTCCAATGTAAAAGCCGTGGGCAAACGGATAAATATTGGCTATATAGACAGTGGGATTTTTGCAAAAGACCCTGCCGAGGTAAGCTTTATGGACGACAACTGCACGGAATGGAGTTTTGCGAAAACCTCCTCAGGGCATGAACCCCAGGCAAGAAATGAAATCACCATGGACACCCATGCCTTGAAACTGCTGGGTGTCGAACCGGAAGTGGGCGCGGAAATTGAACTGACCTATACGGTTGGCGCTTTATCCGAAATGGCTTATGAAAAAACAGATACCTTTATCCTGGCAGGCTGGTGGGAATACGATGATATAAGCCCTATTCATTATGTCAATGTCAGTGAAGAATACGCAAAAGAAATAGAAGCGGAAGCTGTATCCAGGGGACTGGAACCATTCCATACTGACCTGAATGTGATGATGGCATCCGGTATGAATATCCGCGGCCAGATGGAACAGGTGGACCTGGACTTAGGGTATTCCTGGGATGAAACGGGGGAAGGGGAACTTGTACGCATCGGCGTAAACTGGGGCTATACTTCTTCCCGGCTTGGCGAAAGCATGGATGCAGCCACACTGGCTGCAATTATCGCTTTCCTTGCACTGATCATCTTCACGGGCTATCTGATTATCTACAATATATTTCAGATTTCCGTTACCGGGGATATTCGATTCTATGGCCTGCTGAAAACCATTGGCGTCACGCCCCGGCAGCTTCGCCGTGTCATACGTGGGCAGGCGGTGTTTTTGTGCCTTGTGGGCATTCCCATTGGATTGCTGCTTGGATATGGTGTGGGTGCAGTTCTGGTGCCTGTAGTAATGGCACGAGCCAATCCCGGCGCCGGGGTTTCTGCCGTCAGCACATCGCCGTTTATTTTCCTTGCCTCTGCTCTGTTTGCGCTTATTACGGTTTTGCTGTCCTGTTCCCGTCCGGGCTGGATCGCTTCAAAGGTCTCCCCGGTAGAGGCGACGAAGTACACAGAAGCTGTAATAACCCAAAAGAAACATCGTGCCACCCGCGGCGCCAAAGTACATCAGATGGCTTTTGCCAATTTGGGACGGAATAAAAGAAAGACTGTCCTTGTGGTTATTTCTCTTGGGCTTTCCGTGGTACTTCTCAATATTCTGGTCACCTTTACCGGTGGATTTGATATGGAGAAATATCTGGCCAGTCGGACTTGTGCGGACTTTATCGTAAGTTCTGCGGATTATTTCCGCTATAAAATTTCCGATGAATATATTTCTCAGGAACAGATTGCCCAAATCGAATCCAATACATCTCAGTCACTTTCCGGCTGCGGCTACAGTCTGAAAGGTTTTGCACCGTTTAGCTGGGTGCCGGAGGAACGTTGGCTACAGAGCATGACTGGCCATATCTCAAGAGAAAGTGCAGAGGCAATGCTTGCCAGCGAAGAGCGCCGGGACAATCTTGTGAAGCAAAATGTACAGATCGAAGGCCTGGATGAAGCTTTGTTTGATAAACTCACTGTGGCAGAGGGAGATTTGTCCCCCCTGTTTGAGGAAGATACGAAAGCTATCGCTGTAGCAGTCCATACAGATAATTATGGCAATGTAAGCGATTCCGGGCTTTATCCGCCCATAGGTTCTGTCCAAACCATCACTTATGTTGAGGAAGGCGACTACATCGACAGCCGTACCGGAGAGCCCTGCAATGAAAGCACGCCTGCAGAATGTGTCTGGCTGCAGCCCTCTGTCAGCCATGATATAGAATACACAGTTTGCGCTTATGTCATTGTGCCATACTCCATGAGCTTACGGTACAATTTGCTGGGAGACAGCTTTGTGCTTCCTGCTGAAACTCTGAATACCGACAGCCAGGAGAAAAGCATACCGATGTTTTATCTGTTCGATACTTCCGATGATTTGGCAGAAGTGTCCGCGGAAAAATACCTGGCAGAGCTGGCCTCTGACCGTTTATCCGGATTGATGTATGAAAGCAAGGCGATTTCCCGGGCGGAATTTGAAAGTTTTCAGAATATGTTCCTGCTCATGGGCGGATTACTCTGTGCTGTCATTAGCATTGTAGGTCTGCTGAATTTCATCAATGCCATTATGACCGGCATTCTTTCCCGCAGAAAGGAATTTGCGGTTTTGCAGGCAGTGGGCATGACCGGCAAACAGTTGAAAGCCATGTTGATTTATGAAGGACTGTTCTACGCACTCAGCTCTGCGCTGAGCGCATTCGTGCTGTCGTTTGTGATAAATCCTTTGCTTGGTAATCTGATGGAGAATCTGTTTTGGTTCTTCAGCACAAAGTTTACAATTGTTCCTGTTATATTTGCCATACCGATTTTTGCTCTGCTTGGATGGCTGATCCCCTGTGTCATGTATGAATACGCCGCCAGATACAGCATTGTGGAGCAGTTAAGGGATGAGCAATAATTGTCGAGAACAGAACGACATCGCGGTGCTGCTGATCAAAAGGGAAGCCCCGGGCGGGGCAGACTTTGGGACAGAGACCGGGAGAACAGGGGAGACGCAGCGGCTTACAGGGTCACGGCGGGAATGTGGATGGTGACCACGGTCCCTCTGCCGGGACGGCTGACACAGGACAAACCGTAGGGGGCGCCATAGGCCAGGCGCAGGCGCTCCTGAATGTTGCGGATGCCGTATCCGCTGGAGGTAACCGTATGTACGGGGGCTGCCCCCTTAGAAAAACAGGCCCGGACCGTGGCCTCGTCCATTCCCATGCCGTCATCCTCCACGGTGATGCGTATGCCATCCGCCGAACGTCTGGATGTGACTTTCAGACGGCCAGATTTTGACGGTTTTTCAAATATGCCGTGCAGAATGGCATTCTCAATCAGGGGCTGGAGGACGATCTTGATAATCTGGCAGCAGTCCCCGGAGGGATCCGTGTCCCATTCCGCGGACACCTTATTTTCAAAGCGCAGGTTCTGGATCTCTACGTAGAGCTTTGCGTGTTTTATTTCCTCGGACAGGGAAATCACTTCCCGGCCGCTGCTCAGGGACAGGCGGTAAAACTGCCCCAGGGAATTGACCATGCGGCTGATTTCCGGCACATTGCGGCTGATGGCGGTACAGTTGATTAAGTCCAGGGAGTTATACAGGAAGTGGGGATTGATCTGGGCCTGGAGGGCTTTCAGCTCCAGGCTCTTGATCTGGCGGCCGGATTCCTCCCGCTCTTTCATCAAAGCGTCCACCCGGTCCATCATCTGATTGAAGCCTGCCATAAGCTGTGCGATCTCATCGCTGCCGGAGGGAGTCAGGCGCACTGTCACATTGCCCGTCTCCACAGCGTGCATGGTTCCGGTAAGCTGTGAGATGCGCTTCAGGGTGGACTGACTGATCAGGTAGGCCAGCAGATAGGCGGCCAGGGAGATAAAGACGACGATGAGGAACATCTCCAGGCTCATTTCGCGGCTTAGGCGGAATACGTCCCGATGGGGCAGGATGCTGACAATCAGCCAGCCGGAGGGTCCTATTTTTTCACAGCGGGCATAGTATTCCCTGCCCTCTGCCTGAACCGTCTCCCATGTGCCTTTCGGCAGGTTCTGCACCTGCTCTACGAGACTGCCCGGGTGGGCCATGAAAGACTGGGCGTCGGAGGATAGCAGGATCTGGTCCCCGCGCAGAAGCAGCAACACACCGTTTTCCGTGATGGAGGTTCCTCCCACAAGCTGCTCCACACGTCCCGCGTCGATGTCCGCGCGCAGAAACGCCAGAGGTTCTTTTACATTGTTGGGATTATATATCACCTGCACGGAGGAAAAGCATGACTGCCGCGGTTCTTCCGGGGCATCCGCAAAGTCAGCGGGAGCGCACCAGAGGCGGCCGCTGCCGTTCACGGCGGTTTGGTACCATTCGCTGTGCACCACTTCGCTGATCTGGATGATATTGGTCATGGTGTTGGAGTAAGAGTAATCATTGTTCACATAGAGCCGTATCAGGTCCACATCCGCAAGCATGCACAGATGCTCGAAAGTGGTGGCCAGCTGGGCCGAATCCTCCAGCCGGTGAATATAGCTGTAGTCCCGGGGATCATTGGAGGCCATCATGTAGATCAGAGGGTCTGTGGACAGGATGTCTATGACGCCGTCCAGCCGCCCGAGAAGCCGTTCCAGAGACACGCAGGTATCGTCGAAAGCGGTTTGGGCGGCGGAGAAAGTCTGCTCCTGCACCATCTCCCTGACCCGCAGATAGGCGTAAAAAGAAAACATCCCAAGGGGGAGGACGATCAGCAGGAAATAAATGCACATGAGCTTGCTGCCGAGTTTACCGTAGACGGTGAAACGCTGCAGCCACTGCGGAACCTTATTCTTCATAGGCATGCCTCTTCTGGTATTCTCTGGGTGACAGTCCCATCTCCCGGGTGAACAATTTTACGAAATATTTGGCATCTCCATAGCCTACGGCGTTGGCCACCTGGTATAGCTTGCGGTCGGCGCGGACAAGCAGCTGCTTGGCGTGAGAGAGGCGGATTTCCGTGAGCCGCTGATTCACGGTTTTGCCGGTGCTTTTTTTATAGGCCGCGCAGAGATACGTATTGGTGAATCCCAGATCCTGGGCGATATTCTGTACCGTGAGAGAACAGTCCGGGTAATGGTTCTCCAGATAGCTTTCCACCTGGGAAGCGATGTCCGGGCAGGCGGGATGCAGGGCGGCGAAATAAGCCTGGGCTGTCTGCATGAGTATATCCTGCAGGCCCGTGAGCGTCTCCTGCCGTGAGCAGGCGTACAGGACACGGTCCGCCTGCTCGGAGAGGGTGCGGATATTGCGGTTTTCCGCAGCGTGGAGAAAGAGCAGGAGGATTTGGCAGTATAAGTGGCGCAGCTCCTCCGGCGCCGACCCCTGGCAGCGGCTGATTTTCTCGTGGAGTCTTCGCAGGGCAAAGAAAGCCTCCTCCTTTTTGTCATGCCGGATCAGCTCCTCCAGCTGTCCTAAGAATACCTCCCCGCCGCCGAATACCTCCGCATTCAAGGATTTGTCGGGGGAACGGCCGCCGAGAAAAAACAATTCCTCCGGGGTAGGCTTTGCCTGACACAGCAGCTGCGTCGTGATCTCGCGGACGGCTTCTGTGATCTCCTCCAGATTCAGGGGCTTTTCCACATAGTTCGCGGCTTTCAGCCGAATGGCGCCCTTGAGATATTCTTTGTCGGAGTAACCGCTCAAAAAGATAAACTGACAATCAGGCAGAAATTCCCGCACGGCAGCAGCCATTTCCAGTCCGTTCAGATGAGGCATTTTGATATCGCTGATAATGATTTCCGGCCTGAATTTTCTGGCCTGCTCCACGGCCTCCGCTCCGTCGGTGGCAAGGCAGACCTGTTCTACGGAAAGCTCGCTCCAGGGAATGTACTCCTGCAAAACTCTGCGGGGCATTGGCTCATCGTCGGCAATCAGTACTGTAAAATGCATCATGTTCACCTCATAATCATTAGCTCTTACTTTCATCATATATAAAATCTTACAAAAAAGCAAGCGCATTCCGATCTGAAACTGTAAAAGTGAATAAAAACATAAGATTACCCTCTTTTCGTAATTCTGTCCCGTTGTTTCCGGGGAACGCCTCTGTTAGGATAGAACCATCAGATTTGAGCAACATGAAAAGGGAGACCGCAGACCCGGAGGGGAGGAGCCGCGATGAAAAAGAATACGCATCCGTTTCTGAGCGATTTGAAAAAAAACCGCACAAAATGGCTGATGATTATGCCCGCTGCCATTGTGGTAATTTTGATGTGTTATATTCCCATGGCAGGCATTGTGCTGGCTTTTAAGGAGTTTAACTATCATGGAGGCATCTTTGGTAGTCCATGGGTGGGATTTAAGAACTTTACATACTTTTTCCAGTCCGGAAAGGCATGGACTACAACCAGGAATACCATTCTCTACAACGCTGCGTTCCTGTGTGTGAACACCGTGCTCCAGATCACCTGTGCCATTCTGCTCAGCGAGCTGGC
This sequence comes from uncultured Acetatifactor sp., assembly GCA_949840885.1. GTDB lineage: Bacteria > Bacillota > Clostridia > Lachnospirales > Lachnospiraceae > Acetatifactor. The sequence goes on along the minus strand of CATKYJ010000047.1, from coordinate 18,306 downwards.
GGGGAAATATTTCAAGCGCATTACCCAGTCGGTCATGTTCCTGCCTTACTTCATTTCCTGGGTGGTGGTAGGCGCATTCATCTACAATATGTTCAACTACGAATTCGGAGCGGTGAACAGCTTTTTGAAATCCGTGGGGATGGAACCCATGGATGTATACTCCAACAAGGCCGCGTGGCCGGTGATACTGATCGTGGTCAGCGCCTTTAAGAATGTGGGGTACGGGACAGTGATGTACCTGGCCAGCATTGTGGGGATTGACGGGGAAATGTTTGAGGCGGCGGATTTGGACGGCGCCACCATGTGGCAGAAGATCAGATACATTACGCTGCCCTGCATCAGACCCACCGTGGTGATTCTGTTCCTGATGGCCATAGGCACCATCATGAAAGGGGATTTCCAGATGTTCTGGCAGGTCACGGGCAACAATCCCATGGTGTTGGACGTAACGGATGTGATTGACACTTATGTGACCCGCTCCCTGCTCAATCTTCAGGAATTCGGCATGACCAGCGCGGCAGGGCTCTATCAGTCGGGAATGTCCTTTGTCCTGGTCCTGATAGCGAACTATGCGGTGAAAAAGGTGGAACCCGACTATGCGCTGTTCTGAACAGGGACATGACGGGCAGGAAAACGGCGGCAGAGAGGAGGCCATACCCATGGCAGGAGCAAAACGCAGCGGCAAAAGACCCATTGGGCGGGACCGCATTATATTCAACATACTTTCCTATGTGATACTGACAGTTCTTTCGGCTGCGTGTCTGCTGCCCTTTTTGCTGGTGCTGAGCGGCTCCGTTTCGGAACAGTACGCCATCCAGCTCCACGGCTACAGACTGATTCCCGAGACAGTTTCCTTTGAGGCGTACAAAATGCTGTTTCGGATTCCGGAGGAATTGCTGCAGGCTTACGGCGTCACGATTTTTGTGACGGTGTTGGGGACGTTTCTGGGGCTTTGGCTTACCAGCATGGCAGCCTATGTGCTTTCGAACAGAGATTTCCGGTATCGGTATCAGGTGTCTTTCTTCTTTTACTTCACCTCTATTTTTGGAGGCGGCCTGGTGCCATGGTACATTTTCAACACAAAGTATCTTCATTTTCACAATAGTATCATAGCGCTGATTCTTCCGATTCTGGTCAATGTGACTTATCTGCTGATACTGAAAAGTTACATGATGGGCATTCCCGAAGCCCTGTACGAATCGGCGAAGCTGGACGGTGCGGGGGATCTGCGGGTGTATCTGAATATTGCGCTGCCCCTGTCGAAAGCAGGACTTGCCACGGTGGGGCTGTTCATCGCTTTGAACTACTGGAATGACTGGTACAATGCCATGCTGTTTTTGGACGAGGGCAGGAGAGACATGTATCCGCTGCAGTATTTTCTGAACAATATTCTCACCAAAGCCCAGGCCATGAACGCTGCGGCGGCAAGGAGCGGCATCCCTGCCAGCGACGTGCCCAGCGAGCCCATGAAGCTGGCGATGACCGTGGTGGCCACAGGCCCTATTATCCTGCTGTATCCGTTCCTGCAGAAATATTTTGTAAAAGGCGTTACCATCGGGGCGGTAAAGGGCTGACGAAGATTAAAAAAGTTCGCAAGAATTTTTTTATACATGATAATAGAATCTTGTCTTTGATTCTATTATAGAAACCAAATTTTTTGAAACCTGAAAAGGAGGAACTGTTTATGAGAAAGAGAACAAGAATCACAGGCCTGCTTATGGCATTGCTGCTGGGAATCAGCACGCTGGGCGGATGCGGAAGCAAACCTGAGCCCACGGACGTATCGGATACACCGGAGACTTCAAGCACGTCCCAGGAATCCGAACCGGTGCAGGAATCGGAATCGGATTCCGAATCAGAGCCGGAATCCGGGACGGAAGCGGCTGGGCCGGACATCTCCGAGGAAGTGACCCTGACGATGTATCTGATCGGGGATCGTCCCGTGGACAACGACGAAGTATTTGCAAAGATCAACGAGAAGCTGAAAGCGGAAATCAATGCGACCATCGACGTGAAATTCATGAGCTGGAGCGAGTATGAGCAGAAATATCCTTTGATCTTTGCCTCTGGAGAAGACTGGGATATAATTTACACGGCTGACTGGTGCTTCTACAATGCTCAGGCCACAAAGCAGGGTTTCTGGGAGATTACCCAGGAAGCGCTGGACACCTATGCGCCTATGACGGCCCAGACCATATATCCGGAAGCCTGGGAGCAGGCAAAGGTAAACGGGCAGGTATTTATGCTGCCGATGAACTACAAGGAGATTACCTCCTATGTCTACATGGTTCGGGGCGATCTGATGGACAAGTACGAGATTCAGTCCGTTGCGTCTCTGGACGAGGCGGAAGCCTATATGGACGCCATTGTGGCAAATGAGCCTACCCTGATTCCCCTGGACGTGGGTTCCGACTATGACAAGCTGTTTGTCTTTGACCGCATGTGGGAAAAGGCCAACTGGGAGTCGGAGGAAAAGGTGGCCGGCATCGGCAACTGGCAGGCTATCGGCAGCGTAAGCGAACTTGACGACAATGCAGAAGTAAAAGGAAATTACGATCAGGCACAGTTCCAGCCGATCATTGAACGTCTTAAGGACTGGAGAGACCGGGGCTTCTGGAGCAAGAACGCCGTAGTAAATACCCAGAACAATACGGAGAGCTTCCAGGCCGGAAAGTCTGCGCTGGCTCTGTGCAATGCCAATACGGCAAAGAGTATCTATGCGCAGATGGCAACCGAGCATCCGGAATGGGACGTGCGCGTATTTGACGCCCAGGACGGCGTACCGCCTGTCCTGAACTCCTATCTGGCCAACGGTATGAGTATCTTCTCCAAATCCAAACATCCGGAGCGCGCTCTGATGGCCCTTGACTATCTGCGCAACGATGCGGAAGTCAACAGTCTGTTCTGTTACGGCATTGAGGGCAAGCATTGGCAGGCTTCAGGTGAAAACGCTCTGGTATCCCTGCCCGACAGCTCCAATTATGCTTATGACGGCAACTGCAACTGGGGCGTGCGCAATGATGCGAACTGGCGTGTAGTGGAGGGAGGCATCCCGGGCCTGGAAGAACTGAACGCAGTCTGGAAAGAGAACGCCCGCAGCAGACGTTATCAGACATTTGTATTCGACGACACCAACGTAAAGAATGAGATTGCGGCCATGACTGAGATCTTCAACTCGGATTACAAGCTTCTTGGCCTTGGCTTTACGGACGACCCGGCAGGAGACATTGCGAAGCTGAAAGATAGGATGACCGCGGCAGGCGCTGACACGGTATATGCCGAGATGCAGAAGCAGGCGCAGGAATTCCTGAAGACAAACTAAAACTGATTGCATAACAAGCCTCAAACCAGTGTTTTTCTATGGTTTGAGGCTTGCTGCCTTTCCCGGCTTTGTTCCTGCAAAAACCTGTTCCGGCTCAGGAGCGGAAAGCGGATTAAGAAGATTTCTATGGGGAACCGAAAATTCTCCGGAAAGATAGTTGGACGGTTGGGGATCAATGCTGCACGGCTGCTGAAAATTCTGGTAGAACCCGGGCCGGATTTGTGATAAGATGGATGTAGGCAAATCCTGCGCATCAGGGAACAGTTACATACATGGGAATTGTGTCAGAGCAGGTGCAGGAATGCGGACGAAAAGGCCTGCCATAAATGGATTCAGGCCGGAGCGGAGGGACAGACATGAGAGACAGAGAGAAAGCAAGGAAAAGGGCCCAGGAACTGGTGGGAAAGATGACTTTGGAGGAAAAGGCCTCCCAGCTGAGGTTCGATTCGCCGGCTATCCCCAGGCTGGGCATACCTGCCTACAACTGGTGGAACGAGGCGCTCCACGGCGTGGCAAGAGCGGGAGTGGCAACCGTTTTCCCCCAGGCCATCGGCATGGCGGCTGCCTTTGACGCAAGCCTGATGGAAGAGGTGGGGGAGGCCATTGCGGAGGAGGGCCGGGCAAAGTACAATGCCTATCAGAAAGAGGGAGACAGGGACATCTACAAGGGCCTCACATTCTGGTCCCCGAACGTAAACATCTTTAGAGATCCCAGATGGGGCAGGGGCCATGAGACCTATGGGGAGGATCCTTACCTGACTGGAGAACTGGGCAAGGCCTTTGTGGAGGGGCTGCAGGGGGACGGGGAGTACCTCCATGCCGCAGCCTGCGCAAAGCATTTCGCAGTGCACTCCGGCCCGGAGGGGGAGCGCCACCGCTTTGACGCCAGAGTCTCTCCCAAAGATTTATGGGAGACCTATCTTCCCGCTTTTGAGAAACTGGTGAAAGAGGCCGGGGTGGAGGCTGTCATGGGCGCCTACAACAGGACCAACGGGGAGCCCTGCTGCGGCAGTATGACCCTGATAGCGGACATTCTCCGGGGGAAGTGGGGATTCCAGGGGCATTTTGTGTCGGACTGCTGGGCCATCCTGGATTTCCATATGCATCACATGGTCACGGACACTGCCGAGGAATCCGCAGCCATGGCGCTGAAAGCCGGCTGCGACGTGAACTGCGGCGTCACCTATCTGCATCTTCTGAAAGCCTGCCAGGACGGGCTCGTGACGCAGGAGGAGATCACCCAGGCGGCGGAGCGGCTCTTCACCACCCGTTTCCTGCTGGGGCTGTTTGACGAGACTGCCTATGACAAAACAGGGTATGACCGGATAGAGTGCAGGGAGCATCTGGAACTGGCTGAGCGGGTCGCGGCGGAAAGTATGGTGCTGCTGAAAAACAACGGCGTACTGCCCCTGAAGAAAGGGGAGCTGAAGACTTTGGGCGTCATCGGACCCAATGCGGACAGCCGCAAGGCGCTGATCGGCAATTATCACGGAACCTCGTCCAGGTATATCACTGTCCTGGAGGGAATCCAGGACGCCCTGCCGGATGTGCGGGTGTACTATTCCGAGGGCTGCCATCTGTTCCAGGACAAGGTGGAAGGGCTGGGACAGAGACAGGACCGCATGGCGGAGGCGGTGAGCGTAGCCAGGAACAGCGATGTGGTAATCCTCTGCGTGGGGCTTGACGAGACCCTGGAAGGGGAGGAGGGGGACACGGGCAACAGCTACGCCTCCGGAGACAAAAAAGATCTGCTGCTGCCCCAGTCCCAGAGAGAGCTGATCGAGGCGGTAGTGAAAGTGGGCCGGCCGGTGGTAGTGCTGAACATGACTGGCAGCGCCATGGATCTGCGGTATGTGCAGGAACACGCCGATGCCGTGCTGCAGGTATGGTATCCAGGAGCCAGGGGCGGCCGTGCGGTGGCGAAAGTGCTGTTGGGAGAGATTTCGCCCTCCGGAAAGCTGCCGGTGACCTTTTACAACAGTACGGAGGAACTGCCGGACTTTGAGGACTATTCCATGAAAGGCAGGACATACCGGTATTTCCAGGGAAAGCCCCTGTATCCTTTCGGCTACGGACTCAGCTATGGTGACGTGCGCCCGGAGTGGGCAGAGTGCGGCGGCCGGGAGTGGGCAGCAGGCGTGGAAGAGGCGCTGGAATGGGACGTGACCCGGGATATGACCGTAAGGGTCAGGCTGAAGAACCAAGGCCAGGCAGCCACGGGAGAAGTGCTGCAGGCATATGTGGAGGCTTTGGAGTCCGCATACGCCACGCCCAACGGAAAGCTGTGTGCATTTAACCGTATTTTCTTAAACGGTGGAGAGAGCAGAGAGGTGGAGCTGAAGATCGGAAAAGACGCCTTTACCGTTGTCAATGAGGAAGGGGAAAGAATCGTGGACGGCGGCAAGTTCCGCATCAGCATAGGGCTGGGACAGCCGGACGAACGGACCAGGGAACTGACCGGAAAGGACTGCATTGCGTTTACAGTGAGCAGGAACTGACGCATTAGGTAGGGCGCCATGCGCAGACGGCTCTTTGTCATAAGGAAGAGCCGCTCTGCAGCGCCTGTGTCATACCGTATTTTTGACAAACGAAAGAGAAGCATCGAAAAGCCCAGTGTCGAAAAATACAAAAAGTTTAAAATTCCTCTTGCCAAATGTGTCCGATTGTGATAGTATATTTTTCAGGTTATCGCAGGGGTGGCAGCAGCTGCTGTCAGGGACGATGACCATAAATTTGTCAGCACAGCCGGAAAGGCATGGCTATTGCGGCTCCATGGTCAAGCGGTTAAGACATCGCCCTTTCACGGCGGTAACACGGGTTCGATTCCCGTTGGAGTCATCAGAGTCCATATAAGTTTGAAAGCCCCGAGAGGGTATGCGGACCTTTAGCTCAGTTGGTTAGAGCAACCGGCTCATAACCGGTCGGTCCTGGGTTCGAGTCCCCGAAGGTCCACTGCAGCGCGAAGTTCCGAACCCGATATTTTCAGGAGGGTTCGGCAACCGCGTATTTTATCCCCATAGGGGAGTTGCTTTACCGCAGATTTCATCTTTCGATGTTAGTTTTATATGGCCCAGTGGCTCAGTTGGTTAGAGCGCCGCCCTGTCACGGCGGAGGTCGTCGGTTCGAGTCCGATCTGGGTCGCTATATGTTCCTTTTATATGGTGACAGTGATACGGTGTGTTGTGGGAGTATGGCACATCGTATTGGTGTGTAATGGGGTCTTAGCTCAGCTGGGAGAGCATCTGCCTTACAAGCAGAGGGTCATAGGTTCGAGCCCTATAGGCCCCATTTTCATACAATTGCATGATGAAAAAAGAATTATTCAGGGGGATTTTATGATCAAAATCATTACGGACTCCGCATCAGACATTGTGGACAACAGGAGAGAGGATCTGACGGTTCTGCCGATAAGCATCACTTTTGGGGAGGATGAGTTTCAGGATGGGGTAAACCTGACCCATGAGATGTTCTATGAAAAGCTTATAGAAAGCGATGCGCTTCCGGTCACCAGCCAGGTGCCGCCCTTTGCCTTTGAGGAGGCTTTCAGGGAGGCTGTGGAGCAGGGGGCGGAGGTGATTGCCATTACGTTGTCCTCAAAGCTGTCCGGCACATGGCAGAGCGCATGTGTGGCGGCAGAGGGATTTGGAGACAGGGTCCGGGTGGTGGACAGCGCCAATGCAAGCCTGGGGCAGCATGCCCTGGTGGAATATGCCCTGAGGCTTAAGGATGATGGTCTGGCCTTAGGAGAAATCGTGAAGCGCCTGGAGGCGGATAAGGCCAGAATACGGCTGGTGGCGCTGCTGGATACCCTGGAGTATCTGAAAAAGGGCGGGCGCATCTCAAAGGCAGCTGCAATGGCAGGGAGCCTGCTGTCCATCAAGCCCGTCATAGCCATTCAAAACGGCGAGGTGGCCATACTGGGAAAGGCCCGGGGATCCAAACAGGGCAACAATCTGCTGGCGGAGCAGATCGCAAAGACCGGGGGGATTGACTTCGGAAAGCCTTTCTTTTTGGGATATACAGGGCTGGACGACTCCATGCTGCGCAAGTACATAGCGGATCATGAGGCGCTCTGGAAGTCTTCCGTGGAGGCTCTGGATACCTCCAGCGTAGGCGGCACCATCGGAACCCATGTGGGGCCGGGAGCCATTGGAGTGGCGTTTTTCTCCGGCGGGAAGTAAGGGAAGTTCCGGATATATGAGGCATTGAATACGCCTTGTGGGGGAGCCCTGCAGTTTTGGCAGAAAGTACGCATCGCCGGAGGCGGCGGTCAGTTCAGACAGGACGGAATGGACGACAGAACTACGAGAAGGAGAGAAATAGAGATGAAATGTGTGGCATGTGGAACGGAACTGGAAGCGGGCGCGCTGCTTTGTCCCAACTGTGGGAGGGTGGTGTCCTCAAAAGATGTGGTCAGGAGCAAGGCTCAGGGCGGACAGCTGACGAAAAAGGAATTCTATAAGTTGCCCGGCATGAAAGCCTGCAGGAACAATATCAGGGCTTGCGCGATTATACTGTATTTTTCTGCTGCGATGACAGTGGCGGCAGCGCTGTTCCTGGATATGCTGATGGCATCTGTGATAGACGCGGCATTGCTTCTGGCACTGGGACTTTGGCTCCAGTTTGGGAAGAGCAGGATATGCGCGATCATTGTGCTGTGCTACGGCGTTTTTAACATGGCTATGGTAGCTCTGCAGAACGGCACCATCCAGGGCTGGCTGATTCCTTTGGCTGGCGCATGGGCCATTGCCTATACGTTCAAGTTCCATCGCCTGTGGAGCAAGTATCAGAAAGAGGGCGTGGTGCCTGATGAGGCAATGTAGCAGGATCGCGGCTTAAGAAAAAGAAGCATGGTTTAACAAAACCGGTTCAGGAAGAGTTCCAGGTTCAGTAAGTCGAAAATACAAAAAAGTAAATTAGGAAAATAGCTTGACAAAGAAAGCCTACAAGTGTAGTATGAAAATATAGACTACACTTGTAGGTTTGTTTGCTTTCAGGCTGTAAAAGGACGCGATGTTATGCGAGAAGAAAGAGAGGTCGGAAAATGGGCACGAACGAGAGAATATCGGAGAGTGAATGGATGCTGATGGAGTTGTTGTGGCAGGGGGAGAAGACCCAGCCCCAGCTGGCGGAGCAGTTGGGAAAGAGGTGGAACAAGAACACGGTACATACCTTTCTGACCAGGCTGTGCGCAAAGGGCTTTCTGGAAGTGGACAGGGAGCGCTCGCCCCATGTGTACCGGGCCATTGTCTCCAGGGAGGCCTGCGAGAAGCAGGAGCGGCAAAGCTTCCTGCAGCGGGTGTATCAGGGGAACGTGGGAAACATGGTGGCGTCCTTTGTAAAGGACAGGCAGCTCACCGAGAAAGAGGCGCAGGAACTGCGCAGGCTCTTGGACGAGATATAGGGGGGCTTATGGATATTTGGAGCATATTGGAATATACGGCGTCGGTCACAGTGATCGGTCTGCTGATTGTTCTGGTAAAGCTGGTGTTTTATGACAAGCTGGATGCCAGATGGCATTATTTCATTTGGCTGGTGCTACTGGCAAGGATTTTGGTGCCCGTGGGAGTGGAGGCCATACCTGTGCCATTGTCGGTTTTTGGACAGATTCCGGTGGGCAGATGGGTGGAAATGGCGAGAATCCTGGCGCAGAATGGGAAGTATAATGGCCTGTTCGAGATACTGGGCAGGGTCTATCTGTGTGGGGCATGTGTGCTGGCCTTGTTTTATCTGGCCATGTGGATATGGCTGCGGGTGAGGGTTGCGCTGGCTCCCGGGGCGGATGAGGCTGTCCGGGAATATGTGGATCAGGTCGCCAGGAAATATGGTGTGCCCGGCTGCAGGGACATCCGTGTCTGCAAAAGCCGCACTCCGTACATCTGCGGGCTGATGCACCCGGTTTTGGTGCTTCCCGCCCAGGGCGGCTTAACCGGCCGTGCCTGCCTGGAGCGATTAAATGAAACGGATGGAAAGCCCCCGGTAGAGCCGGTGGTGGATCCGTCGGCGGTGATTGGGGCAGAATCCCCACAAACCGAAGCAGGTGCATCTGCCGCAAATGCTGTGCTGCCAGGGGAGCAGGTCATACTCCATGAACTGCTGCACAAAAGGTATGGGGACGTGATGGTCAATCTGGCGGTGCATGCAGTGCGGGTGGTGAACTGGTTCAATCCTTTTGCCTGGCTGCTGACCGGAGCGTTGCTGAACGACAGTGAGGCTCTGTGCGATCAGAGGGTGCTGGAATACTGCGGCGAGGAGACGGCCAGGGGGTACGGCGAACTGCTGATCTGCATGGGGGAGGGAGCCGGGCGTAATCCTGTAAAGATCGGCACCTCCAACATGGCCAGTTCTTACCGGAACATGAAGACCAGAATCCGCAGAATCCGGGATTTTCGGAAAGTGCCCAAAAGGATAGGCCTGGTGACGCTTTGCATTACGCTGATGCTTACGGTGTCCGCCATCGGCAGTGCCGCCGGGGATATGTACCGCATGGAGATTCCCGGAGTAGACTCTGTAGATGATCTTAAGAAAGCACTGCTCTATGCCAGGTGCTACCATGCCCATACGCCCTATGAGGCAATCTATCTTTTTCTGCGTTCCTGCAAAGAAAGTAATACGATATACCGAATGGCAGTGATGCCTGAGAAAGAGATTCCGCGGTATGGGGAGTTCGCTGAGAAATGGTTTCTGAGGCAGGACATTACTACCTGGGAGGGACTGTCCCGGGGAGAAACAGATGAATACCCTGCGTATTTCCCGACAGACAGCCAAGGCATGCTGATGAACTACCGGATATATAATCTGACCTGCGATGAAAAGCAGGGGAGCGCTACGGTATACGCGATGCCTTATGGGCAGCAGAGCGGGACAGGGCTGGAATGGAGGCTGGAAGTGACGCGGGAGGACGGCTGGAAAGTATGGCTGGCGCAGGAGGCGCAGACGGAGGTTAATGGGGCATATGTCCCGGAGCCGCTTTTGAGCGGAAGCGCTTTGCTGGGGGATTTTCGGATAGACCTGTCCGCGTACAACGAGGGCGGTTTCAGACAGCTTGAAAAGGCCGGGTCGGGTTTGAACTGGTACCAGAATGATGTAATCGAAGAGGAGGGTTACCCCCAGTATTTTTCCATGGAGTATAAGTGCAGGAACGTGACGGTGTCTTATCTGGGGGAGGAGTCTCTGGAGGGACATACGGTGAAAGTCCTGACTACTGATTTGGAAAACCAGGACACAGGCGGAAAGCGGGAGTATAGCGCGGGAGCGCGCAAGAGCGTCGGAGGGAACCAGGACAATACAGGAGCGATGGATCCTGCAGAGTACCGGGAGGAACTGGGGCGCATGGCAGGCGAGGCTTCCAAAGAGGGGGCGGATGCCGTAACTGTGGAAAGCTACGGCCAGTACCACAGCGGCGGAAATGCCAGTGCGGTATTTGACGGAGGAGAACTGGCAGGGGGCGCCCCCAGGCTGGTATGCGGGGGCGGAAACGGCTACAGCCAGCCGGGCTGTTGCTGGGAGAAAGGGGACAGAACCGGCGTTTTCGTGCAGATTTACATAGACGGAAATCTGGTAGAAGAGGGGGAAGTGTGGAGCGGAAATCTTTGAAGTATCTGAAATGGGGCATTTTATTTACGTTTCTTGATTTCTATATTGGGCGATTGAATCTGCTTCCTGCGTTCGTGGGGATGCTGATTCTCTATGGGTCTCTCCGAAGCCATGAAGAGCCCACGCCGGCAGAGGGGCGGGTGGCCCCGCTGTTTTTGGTGCTGGCAGCGGATTATTTCCTGCACTGGATATGGCAGTTTGAGAATGCGGTGGAGGAACTCATTGCCCTGGCAGTCAGCCTCTACGCCCTGTATGTGCTATTCGGGGAGGTGGCGGAGCGAATCCGTCCTGCGCAGCCGGACAAGGCGGCAAGGCTGGAATTTCTGCGGGCCTGTATGGTGGTGCTGCAATGTGTTGTCTTTCTGGTGTCGCCCTATGGGATTCAGGCGCTGAATTTTCTGTTGGCCGCCTTGGTTATTGCAGTATGCATTGCGCTGATTGTGGCAGTGTGCGGCATACGGACGCAGGAAGCTGTCAGGGGATAGGGCTTGTGAGCCATATGAGCACAGGAACCTGGTCAGTTTTTGTTTAGGCTCGTGATTCTTAGCCTAATTCCGGCGCGTAGAGGGCTTCCAGCCTTTTCAAGTAACGGTAACGCTCTTTGGCCTGCGTCTGAGCCTTTTGGAAGAGGAGCTCGGCCTGCTCGGGATTGTAGCGGCGCAGGGCGTCATAGCGGATTTCCCCGTTCAGGAATTCTTCATAGTCCAGGGACGGCTCCCCGCTGTCCAGCACGAAAGGATTTTTTCCCTGTTCCCGCAGGGCCGGGTTGAAGCGGAAGAGATGGTAATATCCGGCATCCACGGCCTTTTTCGCCTCATGGGGCGTGGAGCCCAAGCCGGCCCGGATGCCGTGGGCAATGCAGGTGGCGTAGGCGATGACCAGGGCCGGGCCAGGGTAGGCCGCTGCTTCCGTGATGGCGCGGATGGTCTGGCCGAAATCGGCTCCCATGGCAATCTGCGCCACGTACACGTTCCCATATGTCATGGCCATGGAGGCCAGGTCTTTCTTGCGGGTCTGCTTGCCGCCGGTGATGAATTTGGCAGTGGAGCCGGTAGGGGTGGCCTTGGAGGCCTGGCCGCCGGTGTTGGAGTACACTTCCGTGTCCAGCACCAGGATATTGATGTTCTTGCCGCTGGCCAGGACATGATCCAGGCCGCCGAAGCCGATGTCGTAGGCCCAGCCGTCGCCGCCGATGACCCACTGGATGGTGTCCAAGTCTTCAGGGACAGAGGACTTCTGCTGACTGTGGGCTGCCTCTTGGCAGCAGAGGGTATCTGCGGCCTGTGGGTCTGCGCCATGGGCGGAGGGAACTGTGGCCTGTGGGTCTGCGCCATGGACGGAGGGAACTGTGGCCTGTGGGTCTGCGCCATGGGCGGAGGGAACTGTGGCCTGTGGGTCTGCGCCATGGACGGAGGGAACTGTGGCCTGGCAGTCTGCGCCATGGCAGAGGGCTTCTCCGCGGCGCTTCGCCAGCACCTCCCGGGCCATCAGCATGCCATAGCCGAACTCCGCCGCGTCCTCGAATAGGGAGTTGGACCAGGCGGGGCCTCTGCCGTCCCCGTCCAGGGCATATGCGCAGGAGGGAGCGGAGTTGCCCCAGATGGAACTGCAGCCCGTGGCGTTGGCGATATACATGCGGGGGCCGAAGAGTTGGGTCAGGAGCTTTACATAGGCAGTCTCCCCGCAGCCCGCGCAGGCTCCGGAGAATTCCATCAGAGGGCGCAGGAACTGGCTGCCTTTCAGGGTATTTTTGGGGAATTTCTCTACAGCCGCCAGGCAGGGCAGCAGGGGCTTGCAGTAGTCGAAGACCTGCTGGCAATGGGAGGACTCCTGCTCGGAGAGTTGATTTACCGGCACCATTTCCAGAGCCTTTGCAGGCTCCTCATCCGGGCTTTTCCTCTTTCCGGGGCAGACCGCGGCGCAGGTGCCGCAGCCTGTGCAGTCTGCCCGTGAGATGGTGATGGCGAAAGAATAGCCGTCCAAACCCATCATGGGCATGGTCTTCATGCCCTCCGGAGCCTGCGTTTTTGCCTCGCCGTCCAAGGCTGCAGGGCGGATGACTGCATGGGGGCAGACAAAGGAGCAGCGGGTGCACTGGATGCAGTTTTCCGGCTTCCACACGGGAATCTCCGTGGCCACGGCCCTCCTTTCATGGGCAGTGCTTCCAGGGGGTGTATAGCCGTCCGCATAGGGCAGAAATGCGGATACAGGCAGTTCGTTCCCCCGCTGATCAGTGACAGGCTGCTGGACATTCCTGACGAAATCCGTCATCTCCCGGCGGTCGGGAATAGGAGCATTGTCCAGGGCGGCCTGGGAAAGATTGGCGTCCATACGATGGGCATGCTTTCGGGAGGATTCTCCGGACGCGTGGGAGGCATCCGTAGCGCTGCCCTTGTCTGCGGTATCGGAGCTATCCGTGCCGGAGAGGGCGCAATCGGGATGGCTGCCGCACCCGCAGTGTCTCCAGCCGTCAGGGACAGGGAATTTTCGCACTTCCGAAAATCCCCGCTCAATTGCCTGTCTATTCATATCCAGGATTTTGCCGCCGCTTTTCCCATAGCTTTTCTCCGCGGCTTCGAACATCCATTTTTGGGCATCTTCCGCAGGCAATAGGCCCGACACGGCGAAAAAGGCCGCCTGAAGGATGGTGCTGATTTTGTTGTTCAGGCCGATTTCCTTGCCGATGCCAAGGGCGTCTATGACATAAAGCTGTATGTCGTGGGCTGCTATATAGGTTTTCATTGCTTCCGGCAGATAGGAATACAGTTCATTCGTTCCAGTCGAATCAAATTCCGGGAGATGCTCCCGGAAATGGAAGTTCAGCAGGAAAGTGCCGCCGTCTTTCAGCTCCTGCACCATGTCATATTTGTGCAGGTAGACAGGATTGTGGCATGCCACGAAATCGGCGCGGTGTATCAGGTAGGTGCTGCGGATGGGGCTTTTCCCAAAGCGCAGGTGGGAGATGGTCAGACCGCGGGATTTTTTGGAGTCATATTCAAAATAGCCCTGGGCGGTCAGGCTTGTGTGGTTGCCAATGATCTTGATGGCATTCTTAGTGGCACTGACCGTGCCGTCTCCGCCCAGGCCCCAGAATTTACAGGAGACAATGTCTTCCGGGGCAGTAGGAGGGATAGGCGGCGCATCCAGAGACAGATGGGTGACATCGTCCGTGATGCCTACGGTGAAAAAGGGTTTGGAGCAGTTCTCATAGACCGCGGCGATCTGGGCAGGAGTGGTGTCCTTGGAACTTAAGCCGTAGCGGCCGGAGAAAATTTGTATGGAACCAGAGACGGGGACTCCTTGCTGTACAAGCGCAGCCACCACATCCAGATACAGAGGCTCCCCTGGAGAGCCAGGCTCTCTGGTGCGGTCGAGCACGGTAATCCGGCGCAGACTCTTCGGCAGCTTCTCCGCCAGATGGCGGCTGCTGAAAGGCCGGTAGAGATGCACGCAAATCAAGCCGTACTTTTTGTCCGGGACGCTGTCGATATATTCCTTTATGGTCTCGCAGATGCTGCCCATGGCCATGATGACATGTTCTGCCTCCGGGCTGCCATAATAGTCGAAGAGGCCGTAGCCCGTGCCCAATTTGTCATTGATTTTCTCCAGCTGCCGCTCCACGATTTCCGGCAGGGCCTGATAGAAAGGGTTGGAGGCTTCCCTGGCCTGGAAAAAGATGTCGGGATTCTGGGCAGAGCCATACACTTTTCCGTGAGACGGATGCAGGGAGCGTTCCCGGAAGCAGGTCAATGCTTTAGGAAGCGCAGCTTCCCCCTCCGGGCCGGATTCTTTTGCCCCATCGAACAGCATTTCTTTTAAATCGCTGTAATCCCAGACCTGTATCTTATGCAGTTCATGGGAGGTGCGGAATCCGTCGAAGAAGTTCAGGAAAGGGATTCGTCCCTCCAGAGCCGCCAGATGGGCCACGGGGGACAGGTCCATGACCTCCTGCACGCTGCTCTCGGAGAAAATGGCCGCGCCGGTCTGGCGGCAGGCATAGACATCGGAATGGTCGCCGAAGATGGACAGGGCGTGGGTGGCGATGGTTCTGGCTGCCACATGGATGACGCCGGGCAGCAGTTCCCCTGCCATGCGGTAGAGATTAGGCAGCATGAGCAGCAGCCCCTGGGAAGCGGTGAAAGTGGTGGCCAGGGAACCGGCCAGCAGGGCCCCATGCACGGCGGAGGCCGCACCGGCTTCGGACTGCATCTGGGAGACTGCCATGGTCTGTCCGTATATGTTTTTTCTGCCCTGTCCGGCCCATTCATCCACAAGCTCCGCCATAGGGGAGGAGGGGGTGATGGGGTAGATAGCCGCGGCCTCGCTGTAGGCGTAGGCCACATGTGCCGCTGCCTGGTTGCCGTCCATGGTCTGGTAAGGCCGGGGCAGGGTATGGGTGTTGTGGTTAGATGTCATGTTCTGCATAAAAAATCCTCCGGGTATCTGAATCGTAGTAAAGGTTACGCTACTACTATCATTGCCCGGAGGCTTTATATTTATGCCCTTTCACAACATTTGAATCAGGCGAAACGCGATTTTGACGGAAGCACTGCTACACGATGTCTTTGCCTGCTTTATTTGAGGAATCCGCATACAATCTGCAATCCCGCAAGGGGCGCTGCCGCAGGATGCCTTTGTACGCTCTACTTCAGGAACCCGTTCACGATCTGCGCCTCTGCTTCGGCTTCCGTGAGGCCCAGGGTCATCAGCTTGGTAATCTGATCTCCGGCAATCTTGCCGATGGCTGCCTCATGAATCAGTTCCGCGTCCAGATGTTCGGCGGTGATTTCCGGAATGGCGCTGATATGGGCTCTGTCCATGATGATGCCATCGCATTCTGAGTGGCCCTTGCAGCGGTTGTTTCCATTGATTTTGGAGTAGAAGACCTGGCGCGAATCATCCCTGGCTACAGAGCGGGAGATGATATTGGCGCTGGAGTCCGCCCCGTCTAAGTCTACGTGAAAAGAGGTCTCCGCAAACTGGCTGCCATGGGTCATGAGCTTCTCCGTTACCACGATACGAGCCCCCTCCGCCAGCTTTGCGCTGGTAAGACGTTTTGTGGAGTCCACGCCCTTGATCTGGACTGTCTCCATTTCCATGAAACTGTTTTCACCTACCTCTACTTTTGTCTCCGGGTTCATGATGCGCCCGCCTCCACCGTCGCCGCTGCCATAGTGCTTCTCCACATATTTTACATGGGAATTCTTTCCTATGTAGAAGCTGTGGAGCCCGTCATGGCGGCTGTCGCTGTCGCCGCTGTTGTGAATGCCGCATCCTGCCACGATCGTCACATCGCAGTCGTCCCCTATATAGAAATCGTTGTAGACCATCTCTGTCAAGCCGCTTTGACTTAGGACTACGGGGATGTGGACGCTCTCCTTTTTCGTGCCGGGCTTGATGATGATGTCGATTCCCTGCTTCTCTTCTTTTGTAACAATGTCGATATGGGCCGTGGTGGAACGTTCCACGCTTTTGCCGTTAGCCCGGATATTGTAGGCTCCGGCGGGCATCTCATGCAGTCCCGCCACCTGCTCTAACAGGTTTTTCTGTATCTCGTCCATAGAATGTCCTCGTTTCTTTTTCCTTTTCGGAAAATGTTTCAGTTGCTCACCTGACTTGCTCCAGTCAGCCTGCCGTTCCCTGAAAGCCTGCTGTTTTTCTGTCCGATTCCGCTTTTGAAGCAATCATACAGCTTTTACCTTATTCTGCAGGTTTCGATTTATGGAACAGCTGAAAGTCTTTTGCTGTAGAATAGCAGCTTTGCTGATTCGTGCTTCATTGCAAGGCTGCAGACGGCTGCTGGTAGAACTTGCACCCCTCCGTGCCCTTTAGAAGCTCAGGCAGGATATCCCCGCGCTGCCCCCTGGCCTGTACGGTGCCCTCCGCCAATACCACGATTTCGTCCGCAATATTTAGGATGCGCTCCTGGTGGGAGATGATGATCAGGGAACTGTCGCTCTCCCGGCGCATCTCCTCGAAGACCTGTATCAGGTTGTTGAAACTCCACAGATCTATGCCCGCCTCCGGCTCGTCAAAGACGGAAAGAGGCGTGCCTCGTGCGATGATGGTGGCGATTTCAATGCGCTTCAGTTCGCCGCCGGAGAGGCTGGCATCCACGTCCCTGTTCACATAGTCCCTGGCGCACAGGCCCACCTTGGACAGATAATCGCAGATATCGGGGAACTTCACTTTGGGACGTCCCCCTTTCATACCGCCTGCCGCCAGCTGGATCAGGTCACGTACCTTGATGCCCTTGAAGCGCACCGGCTGCTGGAAAGCGAAACTGATGCCCAGCTTTGCCCGCTCCGTGATGTCCATCTGAGTGATGTCCGTGCCGTTATATATGATCTGGCCTGACGTGGGCCGCTCGATGCCCATGATCAGCTTTGCCAGGGTGGACTTACCGCCGCCGTTGGGGCCCGTAATGGCGACGAAAGCATTGTCTTTAAAGGTCAGATTGATGTCACGAATAATTTCCTTGGAATGGGGGTTGGCTAAGGGAAGCTTCTCGCCCATGGGACGTCCCGTTTCCGTGGAAAGCACTCCGTCTATGCGTTCATTGGCATCATCGGATACCTGAAAGCAAAGATTGCGTAATTCAAGCATATATGTCCTCCTTTGCCTGCGGATGTCCTGCCGTCCACAGACAGCCTATGTATACAAAGGCTCTGCCATACAGTATAGCACAGAAATCGGAAAATCAATACTGGTTATGGAAATTTAATGATTTCCGGAAATTGGCGAAAATGTGTTGAAAAAATGAATATTGGGGACTGTACAAACTGGTATTAGGATGATATAATACATGTAGTCAAAAAGAATACATAATTATAGTAAAAGTGGGGTGAGAAAATGGTGAGGGTATTGGGGATGTACAAAGCCACATGACTAAGCGGCCTGTAACAAAGCCGAAAGCAAGACGCAAGAGCGAAAGAGGGACAAACAAAATAATAAAAGAAAGGAAGAACTGCAGATGAAAAGAAAAAGAAACCTGAAACGCCTGATAGCAGTTATTGTGTCGCTGACCCTGTTTATGACCGACAGCGCTTTCCTAGAGGCCGCACAAGCCGGCCAGGCAGAGGCATATGCCGCGGAGACGTCCGTGAATCCTGAGGGAGATAACCATGTAGTCAGCGAGGACGGGGAGGCGCGGACAGCGGAGAGCAGCGGCCTTGGCGGCCGGAACCAGGCAGGTTCCGATGCCGAAGCCGGGGAACAGCCTGACAGCCAGACCGGTGGCCAGGATGAATCTGGATCTGATATCGGTGCATCGGCCCAGCCCGGAAGCGGCGGCCAGGGTGAACCCGGAAGCGGAAGCGAAGCCCTGGAGCAGCCCGGAAGCGGAAGCGACGGCCAGGGTGAGCCCGGAAGCGGAAACGAAGCCCCGG